>JAEEIA010000040.1 GCA_016281125.1 Oscillospiraceae bacterium
ACCGCCTGACCGAAATCAGGCGGTGATTTGCTGTTTATGATATCCTACTGTTCACATGAACAATTTACGATGTTTCAGCTTCCGGGAGATACCTGTCAGCCGCAATCCAGACATCCTCATGCAGTTTTTGCAAATCCGGACGCGGTTGTGCCTTTGACTTTTTACTGAGCAGTTCTTCCCATGTGAGGACATTTCCTGCGACTGTATTGTTGACGTAATAGATCAGGATGTTCTGTGCGTCATCAACTGACAGCTCCCCGTCTTGATTGAAATGCGGAATATTATCCTTTTTCGGATTATTCTTCAAATGCATTCAGCCTGTCTGCAAGTTTCTGTACATCGCTGATTGCCTGTTCATCCTTCGCAGCAGACAGATGATCTGTATTTCCGCTGTAAGCAAGCGGATACACTTCCATGATGCCGATGCTGTCGGTGCTGATGATGTGATCTGTTTCAATCGAAAGCAGCATATTTTCATCAGGAATGATTCTGACAGAAAGAGCATTTGCAAGATCCGCGACGGATTCAATGACGGCTTCAAACACGTCGTATGCTGTGATGATGTTCCCTGACGGTATTTTCTTTGCCGTGCCGTTTGTCAGCTCGCACACGATGCCGAGTGATTGCATCTGTTCCATACTTTCCCTGACCGAGAAATACAGTTCGTCCGTGGACATCACAGGACTGTGATCCGCGGCAAGCATGAGGTTTGAACACCGTTTGACATATGTTCCGAACAGCAGACAGCGCTTCATTTTAGATTTCAGCTCGCCGCTGCCGTTCATGATCTCGTCGATCCGCACAAGCTGCGGGTGCGTATGGTGCGCGATCTTGTCGTAGAGCCTGTTCTGTGTTTCGTATTTTACCTTTTCGGCGGTGTATTTGTTTTCCGCTTCGATCAGATCGTTTTCTTCTTTGATCTGCTCCGTCATGTCCGCGATGCTGCTGTTGAGCCGGTTCAGGGCAGAGATGTCCTCACTCCATGTCACGCTGCCGCCTCTGATCGTATAGGTCTTGCGGTGGTAGTCCGCATTTTCCCCGGTATCGAAGAAATCGCCCGAACGGTAAACTGTATTTCCGTCAGCGCTTTGGATTTCAGCATTGATATGTGTGATCTCAAAAAGCCTGTTGTATCCGGTGTTGGACGGAATCAGACCGATTCTGATACAGCCTTCCCACAGCCCCATGTACAGGAAGATGTAGATCTCATGTATGTGGTAAAGTTTGATTCCAACTATCTGCGGTGAATTTCCGCCGCAGAGATAGTAAACCACAACAAGGATCAGGGCTGCTGCTGCCGGAATGATCGGAATATACCATTTTCTGCGGCACTGCGACAGCTTACATTTTTTGATGAGCAGAAGAAAGGAACCGAGTGTGACAGCGAACGACCAGACAAATATCACATAGTAAAGCCAGCAGTAGCTGATCTGATCCGTTGCGTCCGGTTTTCTGCTGAATGAAAGCACAAAATGATGAAAGTCATTTGTCAGAACGCCGAGCAGCAGAATCCCTGTCGTGCCCCAGAGTACCCTGATGCATCCGGACATATCCGCATTTTCATCCTTGCTGACATAATCTGCGGCACTCAGAGAAAGCATCGGCATCATAATAAATGAAATATATAATAGGTAATACAGGTAACGGTCCGCAGCAGCAGAATGTGCAAACAGGTTCCACCGGCATATCCGGAAGATGAACAGGATCAGCAGAAAAACAGAAATCGCGGTTAGATGCCGCCGTATCCGCGGATGAATGATTCTCTGTGCAACAGTCACGGCCCAACCGATTATGATAAAACAGTACAGGATAGATGACGGCGTGTGGATACAAAGCGGAAAAAAAGAAAACTGAGACAGAATATTCACAACGAATGAGACCGCAATCGCAATGATAAACGCGGCAGCGTAATCCCGTTCAGTTCTTGCTGCATGAAGCAATGCTCTTGCCTCCCTTGGTCTTTTGTTCTATTATAACATAGCTGCGGCGTATTTTCAAGGCGAATGCAAAGACACGCTGCCTGCTCCTGAAAAACCAAGCGCGGAGAGCCCTTTTTCACCAAGCGAAACCCCGCTCCCGGCACATTCCGCCGGGAGCGGGGCAATGGAATCGCTTATGGGAGCAGGATCAGTCATTCTCCTCAATGGGCATTTCCTCTGTGGCAAATTCGTCCGGATCCTCCGGGGGAGCTTCCTCGGGGTCATCCGGAATCGTATACTGCTCCGGAGAATACCGCGGGCCGCTGTCATCCGCATTGCGGGGCTTCGTCGTCCGATTCGGTGCTGTCACCGCGGGTTCAGGCTCCTCCGGCTCAGGCTGACGCATCTGTTCCTCTTTCTTCGGATCGCGGTCGGAGTACGGGGAAATCTGTGCGCTCTCCCGATCCTCACGCACGGCGCTGCGGGAATCATCCGCAGCAGCGGCGGGATCCTCTGCGGGATCGTCATCCGGGGCTTCGCCGTCCGGATCTGCCGTTTCCCTGTTCTCCGGATCATCCGGATCCGCAGACTTTTTCGCAGTTGTTGCGGATGCCGCACCCGGCGCCGTTGTGAGCGCTGTGCCGGTAACGGCTGTGGTTCCGGAGCCGGAAACCGCCGCCTCCGTTGCAGTGCCCTGCGGGCTGCGGCTGTGCATGGACACAGCAGCGAATATCACAAGCCCGGCGGAAAGCAGAACCGCCGCCAGAGCGATTACATATTTTTTCATGGAATTTCCTCCTCCTTGAAAAGACGCCCGCAAAAGCATTGTTTGCGGGCGTCCGTTCGCGGATGTTGAGATCAGTACTGATCGGATATAATAACCCGATTACCCGAATTACTCCTCGATCGGAGCGTCCGGGGTCTGGAGACCGCCGGAAGTCGTGATGACGTCCTCGGACTCGAAAGCAAAGATCTCAAGAGAAGCTGCTTCGTACTTCATTTTGTTTTCACCTCCTTTCACTGGGATTACAGTATCAGAATCGAATGATAACTGTCAATCAGCTGGCTGTGCCATACTTTGCCTGGTATGCATCAGCAGCCTTGTTGTAGAGGTAGAGTGCCTTCGAGAGCTGCTTGTTGGCAGTCGATGCATTGGTATTGTTGATCGAGGAGTAGCAGTAGGACAGAACAGAAGCAGAAACCTTGTAGTAAGCATTGGTGCCGTCGTCGAACTGCTCATTGATCTTGAAGCTGTGTGCAACTTCGAGCTGCGTCGGAGCGATGCCGGAGATTTCGAGGTAGTAGTAATCGTTTGCGGAATCGTATTCCAGTTCAACTTCCTCATTGTCGATCCAGTAGGTGAATCTGTCCAGATCAACATCGTCATCGAAGAAGAACTTGATGCGGAGTGCCGTGGTGGAATCGCAGACTGCGATGATGGATGCGCCCATGACGCCTTCCGGTCTGTTGGTGTTCTTGGTGATGGTTGCCTTGTACGGCTTAACATCGTTCAGCGTGACATTCTGCACATAGCTGCTTGCAAAGCTGCGGTCATCGCTGGTGACCTGGCCGTAATTGTGATTGAACAGCTGCTGTGCATAGATACCGTAGGTCTTGGTCGCCTTCATCAGGTTCACGGTTTCAGTATCGTAATTGCTTGCATTCTTGATGATGGAGTTCAGGTACTTCATAACAGTGTAGGAGAACTGTCTGGGATCCTTGAGGTTGGATGCTTTGCTGACTGCCAGACCCCAGTTGTTGCCGGCCTTGCTGCCGTACAGATTCTTGATGGTAACAGGGTCGTTCATTCTGATCGGAGCGACCGGGAAGGTGACGTTGTACAGGTTGCCGTAGTTACCGGACTGGTTCTGATAGAAGCAGTCCGGCACATCCGAGGTTGAAGTTCTCAGCGTGTTGCCGGAAACCTGGTCGGTCATGCTCAGGTAGATGTACGGCTCATAGCTGCCGCTCTTCTGCGTGAGGGACGGCGTCAGGTTCATCTTGAAGTTCAGGCCGATCATACCTTCCAGCGTTGCGCTTGCGCTCTTGACAAGCATGAGTGCCGGGGTCTTGCGGGTGCCGAACTTGCCGACCTCGTAGTAGGTACCGGTTGAAGAATCCTGAACACCAACGAACATATCATACTCGGTTTCAGGCAGGAGGCCGGTTGCCTTATAAGGCCACCATTTGATGTCGCCGGTTGTGCCGGTCTTGCGGGTGCCGTAGTAAATGGTTCCGTCTGTCAGGTTGGAGTACGGGCTGGTATCCATGACATAGCCTTCAAAGTCGATGGAATCCTGGCCGTAGGTCGGTGCCGGAACCGGCAGAGAATAGATGACATAGCTGGAAGTGTTTGCTTCGCCGCCGCTGGGGCTGAGCGAGAGGGAATAACGACGGATGAGCGTCTTCACATTGTTGCTGGTTTCACTGTTCGGATAAACATAATTGCCTTCGGAATCCTTGTAGAATTTCGGATGCACGACTGCATAGCAGGTGAAGGTCTGACCCTTGTCCGCAGCGTTCTGGGAAATGCTCTTGAGGCCCGTGTAGAGGGATCTGGTCGAAGTGCCGGCCAGTGCCTCGGCGGTTGCGCCGCTGCACGTATAATGATTGACTCTGCCCCAGTAGACCAGATCAACCGGATTGTCCTCCGATGCATAGATGTCGTACTCGTAGTAGTAACCGAGGCCGGCCTTGAATTTTTCACCGGTCGTCATGCGGTGGCCGGTCGAATCATACAGTCTGACAGCCTTCAGGTCGTATTTCTCATCCTGTGCGGTCGTCAGTTTGAACGTGCTGTCGCCCTTGTACGCGTTGCCGACGATCGGAGCCTGGAGATTCTGCGGACCTGCACTGAGCGTGCCGTTGCCGTCATTACCGGTCGAGTAAACGAATTCATACTTGCCGTTGGTGTTGTTTGTGTTATAGGTAGCCAGCATGCTCTTCGGGGTATTGGTTCTTGTGACATGCATCTTGTTGTTCGGGTAAACCTTGAAATGCGCGTTAACGCCCTGGAATGCGGTGCCCCAGGCAGCCTCTGCGCCGTTGGCATCCACAACCTTGACATAGCTGTCAACCTTGTAAGTGGAAAGGTTCATAGCCAGCTTGGTATCCGTAAAGAAGAACGCAATACCGGTTTTGCCCTCTCCGACATAGGATAACGCGGTGCCGTTGTAGGTGCAGTTCTTGAAGCAGTTCGGGCCGATCGTTTCCAGAGAATACGGCAAATCGACTCTGTACAGACTCGTGTCATTTTCGCACATGCTTTCCGGCAGATTCTTAATGACAGCCCAGTTGTAGAATGAGCAGGTGGTGAGGTTCGTGCAGTTTGCAAATGCCTTTTTGCCGATAGTGCTGCACTTGTTCGGAACCTCAAAGGTTCTGAGGTTGGTGTATTCAAAAGCGCTGGAACCGATGGATTTCAGAGAATACCCGCTGAGGCTGCCGTTGAAAACGAACGGATTCACTGTGGTCAGCTTTTTGCAGTTCTGGAATGCCTGTGTGCCGATGTATTCCAGAGAAGACGGCACCGTGACCGTGGTCAGGTTAGAGCAGTAATAGAATGCGCCGTTGCCCAGTGAAGACAGCTTCTTGAACTGGGAAAGATTCACGCTGGTCAGTGCATCGCAGCCATAAAATGCACAGTAGTTGATGTACTTCAGCGGGCAGTCTTCGCCGCCGGTGATCGTAGTCAGCGCATCGCAGTTCTGGAACGCGGTGTTGCCGATCGTTTCCAGGTGCGTAGCAGTGGACAAATCAACTGTCTTCAGCTTTGTTGCGCCCGAAAATGCGTCTGTTTCAATCCGCTTGAAGCCGGACTTGACCTTGATACTGGTGACAGTGGTGTTGCCCTTCAACATGCTGTCGCCGATGACGTAAGTGTACGTGTCGGGCGAGAACGTCGATCTGGTTTCAAAGACGACACTGGTGGCGGATTCATTGACAAGTGAAACCGCCGTAATGGTCTTTTTTTCGTCGTCCATGTAGTAATTGACGCCATTCTGCGGGAATGACATGTTGGCCGAAGCCTTGAGCGTTGCAGGTTTCAGGAACGCGATCCCGCTGAGCGCAAATGCGCTGAGCATGAACGACGCAGCCTGAACTCTGCGCTTTCTTGTTGTGCTGTGCATGAAATTACCTCCTTACATAACCTGTACATACATGATTTATACAAAATGCCTGTCCGGTTTACAGCAGACCGGGGCATCATGTACCGGGGTGCAGAGCAGAAAGGCTGAAGAAAAAAGGGCATGTATGCAGCGGTCATGTACTGAATCAGCACGAAACTCCAACAAATACGCCTTTCTGCTGTACAGGGAGTATAAATCCCCCCCCGTACACTCTCAGTATAACACATTTTGTCAAAAATGTCAAGGACTTACATGACCGTGACGCTGCCGCCGGACAGTATTTTCTCTCTTGCGCAGGATCCGTTCCCGGGGACAGATCCCTGCGGCCGTTCGCGTCATGCTTGCCCTTGCCTGTATTTATATCATACCACATTCTTCCAAAACGCGCAATGCACAAAAGTGAACCTAACTCGTATATTTTCATAAACAAATTTCGATGTGAAACTGTTTGCTTTATATAAAAAAGAGCAATTTGAGTGACTGCGTGCAACATCCAACAAGTTCGCCGGGTTTTCAGGCACTTTTCCGCGATTTGTACGGTCATTCGGCATACTCCCCAAATTTGCAGCACGAAAACTGACGGAACATCCAAAATCCCGCCGATGCCTTGTCAAGCCGCGGGAAATGTGTTATAATAAGGCCGGAATAACCTTCCGTTCGGTCTTGCAGATGCGCAGCAATTTGTTCGTTGCTTTACAGTCTTATTTCTGCGTCTGAGTACGGTTCCCGCTGCCGTTCTGCCGTGATGCGCTGTGTCCCGTTTCTGTGAGAAAGGGTGGTGTTCCGTGCCTGTAATCATGACACTGGTACCGGCTGAACAGATCGTGCATATGATAAGCACGGCGGCTGTGCATACGGCTGCCGCGGGGAGCTTTGTGCCGTCAGAAAACCCGGTCACAACCGGCCTGGTTATCGGCGCGGTATTCGGATTCGTGCTCGGATGGAGCATCGGCGGCTCGGGGTGGGCATGCCCGTTTTGCAGCCGTTCCGGAAAAATCACCGGCTCATACAGGAACGATGCGGATGTGACGGAAACGCGTCCGGCCAGATACTGCCCCATGTGCGGCAGAAAGCTGCGGCGCTGAACACAGTCAAGGCAGATTTGCCTCCGGCGGACAGAAGTGCCTCCGGCGGATTCAAAATGAGGGCGCTGCCCTCAAACTCCCGCTTATGGGACAGTGTCCCTTAAGAATCCCGTTATGATGAAAATGAGGCATTTACTCTGCTTTCCTTATTGCGGGATCCCAAAGGGATTTTTCCCTTTGGCAGGGCTTGGGGCAGAGCCCCATGATCAATCCATCGGAGATACCGCTTAATAAACGAAAAGGCGTCGGCTGTTTTTGCAGCTGACGCCTTTGTTATGGATATGCGATTCTGTTTACTTTTTCATGCGGCGGATATAGGCAAAGGTTTTGTCCTCGCCCTTCTCTGCGAGCATTTTTAGCAGAAAATGCAGCTTCTTCGCGGTTTTCGGGTGAATCGGGCGCTTGCGCTCCATGCCGGAGTTAAAATAATCCAGCGGGTCGCTGTCCCTGTACTTTTCCCCGCGGTATATTTTGCTCGCCGCCACGCGGTCGCAGAACATCTCGATCAGATACTTTACGGGCATTTCGACCGGCTCGTAGACCTTGCTTTCAGGATTGATGTCAATCCAGTATTCAAAATGATGCTTGTTCCGGCCCTTGTGGTGCATCCACGCTTCGGAATAGCCGAACAGCTCGCGTTCCTGTTCATTCGGGCTGCGCGTGCCCTGATAATAGCACATGCCGGGAATGAATTCGGTCGGCGTGAATTTGGAAAGGTCGTGGAGCAGCCCCTGGATCGGGATCCCGGCCTTGATACAGTGCCGCAGCACCATATGCCGGTGCCTTGTGACGGTCTTGAAATGTTCAATCGGATGCATGATGCCTCGCCCCTGCTTCATTAAGATAATACTATTATAACATATTATACGGCAAAAAGCAAGCAGAGAGGAGCAGCTTTTGTGCAGTAGCCGGCTGACCGGAGCGCTTTGGATCAACGGAGGCGGGCACTGCCCGCAAAAAAATAATAGCAGATACCAAGTCAGGCATCTGCTTCCTCTGCGCAGAGAGGGAAAGAATATGGGGTTTACATTTTGGGTTGAATTGGGGAAGGAGGACTGCCGGCTGACTGATCCTTGGGGGAGAAACAGCCGCCTGCGGCAGCCCTTGTAATCCGGTTTCCAGATACTATAATACTACACTCTGTATTATTATTCAATGACATATGATACCGAATAACTGATATATAATCCTGTACAAAAACAGCATCAGACAAAAAGTCAGCCGGTATGCGTTCACATACCGGCTGCTGCTTAATATTTGATTTTGTCCATGAGATAGGCAACAAGCTCGGTGATCGGGATGCGAACCTGCTCCATTGTGTCGCGGTCGCGGACGGTCACGCAGTTGTCGCTCTCTGCGGTATCGAAATCGTAGGTGACGCAGAACGGCGTGCCGATCTCGTCCTCACGGCGATAACGCTTTCCGATGGAACCGGTGTCGTCGAAATCGACCATGAAATACTGCGAAAGCATATCGTAGACCTCGCGTGCCTTCTCGGAGAGCTTCTTCGAGAGCGGCAGCACGGCGCACTTGAACGGCGCGAGCATCGGGTGGAAGTGCATGACTGTGCGGACATCCTCCTTGCCCTTGTCGTCCGTGCCGAGCACCTCGCTGTCATAGGCCTCCGTCAGGATCGACAGGAACAGTCTTTCCACGCCGAGGGACGGCTCAATGACATACGGGATATAGCGCTCGTTGGTTTCCGGATCGAAG
The DNA here is from genome assembly GCA_016281125.1 of Oscillospiraceae bacterium. GTDB lineage: Bacteria > Bacillota > Clostridia > Oscillospirales > Ruminococcaceae > Firm-04. The sequence goes on from JAEEIA010000040.1 coordinate 8,848, forward strand.
TAATCAAGCGTTTTGCCGGAGGTGTTGCTGTGCTGGGTGAGGTCGTAATCGGTTCTGTCTGCGACGCCCCAGAGCTCGCCCCAGCCGAACGGGAACAGATACTCAAAGTCCGTGGTTGCCTTGGAATAGAAGCAGAGCTCCTCTGCGGAGTGATCACGCAGGCGGAGATTCTCCTCCTTGAGACCGATTTTCAGCAGGAAGTCCTTGCAGTAGCCGCGCCAGTACTGGAACCATTCCAGGTCGGTGCCGGGCTTGCAGAAGAACTCAAGCTCCATCTGCTCGAACTCACGGACGCGGAAAATGAAGTTTCCGGGCGTGATCTCATTGCGGAAGGATTTGCCGATCTGGCCGACGCCGAACGGAATCTTGCGGCGGGTGGTGCGCTGGATATTCGCAAAGTTGACGAAGATGCCCTGTGCGGTTTCCGGGCGGAGATACAGCTCAGATTTGCTGTCCTCGGTGACGCCCTGGAAGGTCTTGAACATCAGGTTGAACTGGCGGATATCGGTGAAGTTTGCCTTGCCGCAGTTCGGGCAGACGATGCCCTTTTCTTTGATGTAGTCGGTCATCTGCTGATTCGTCCAGCCCGCGACGTTTGTGCCGTCGAAGTCCTCGATCAGGTTATCCGCGCGGTGACGGGTTTTGCACTCGCGGCAGTCCATGAGCGGATCCGAGAAGCCGCCGAGGTGACCGGATGCAACCCATGTCTGCGGATTCATGAGGATGGCGCTGTCCAGACCGACATTGTGCGGATTGGCCTGCACGAAGAAGTGCCACCATGCCTTCTTGATATTGTTTTTCAGCTCCACGCCGAGGGGGCCGTAATCCCATGTGTTTGCAAGGCCGCCGTAAATCTCGGAGCCAGCGTACACAAAGCCGCGACCCTGACAGAGCGCGACGAGCTGATCCATTTGCTTATCCGTATTTTTCATGCGAAAAACCGCCTTTCCATAATATGCCCTTCTATTATAATGCAGAACGGGAAAAATGTCAAGTATTTCGCCGCATTCGCATTTATGCGCCGGTCAGATGCCAGAACAGCATCAGCGCCGGAAAATACAGTGCCATGAAGACGCCGAACCACGGCAGCAGTTCTGTATGATCTGCACATTCCGCGGCGAACGGCGCTTTTTTCAGATACCGGATCGGGATGCGTTCGCCCTGACGGTGCGAGTTGGAAAACCAGCCGGTCTGGGTTTGCGTAAAGATATATGTCTCGCTGCCGACTGTATAGCGGATCGTCTGCCGGTGTGACATACTGCTTCTGTAGCTGTGGTACACAGACCGCAGCACAACGCCCTCGGTGCTTGCGCTCTGCGTCCGCATATAGATGCGATGCCAGATGAGAAATGCAGCGAACAGCAGGCATGCTGCGATCCAGATCGTCATACTGCCCCGCGCAGCAGGCATCTGCAGGCTTTTCGGCAGAAATTCGGAGACTAAGACGGAACCGAATGCTGTCAGATACAGCAGAAAGATATGCGCCAGTGTCAGCCCGTACTGCTTCTGGAACCGGTCTGTTTCGAGTGCTGCATATGCCGCAGCGGGCTTTCCTTCCGGATAATAAACCACAATGCGTTTGCCGACCGCGATCGGATCGTCGGGCGCTTTGCGTTCAAACCGGAACTGATACGGCTGCTCGTCAGCGAGAAAGCGCACGGTATAGCGGAAGTTCGGAACCTCGCCGCTTTTGATCTGTTTGACCTCTGTGACAGAGCCGCGTGTGCGGTAGGTATATGTGCTGCGCCGCAGAATCTCCCGCAGCCGGAAAAAACACCGGATGATGAAAAAGAACTCAACTGCCAGCACAATGCAGATGATAAGCCCCCAAAACATGGCGTGTGCTCCTTAGAGATGTTCTGTGATAGCTCCGATCATAAAATACAGCAAAAAGCCGGTATACAGCAGCAGGAACAGAATGGCGAGGATGCTCCAGAACAGGGATTGATCGTTACATTCTGCAACAAAATGTGCGCGCTTGAGATACCGGATGGAAATGGGATCGCCGAACTGATACATGTGAAAGTTCATGTTTGAACGGGTATCGGTAAAAACAAAGGATTCACCGTCTGATTCATATCCTACTGTCCGGATCATCTGTTGTTTTCTGAATCCGGGGGTGCATGAAAGCACGGTGCCGACCGTCCGGAAGCTCTGCGTGTGCCAGAAAATGCGCAGCCCGATGATGAAACCGCCGGTCAGCAGCAGTGACAGAACAAGGATCAGTGCGCTGACTGTGACTGCCGCTGTCAGGAACCGCGAGGGCAGCGCCATACAGAGCATTGAACAGAAAGTGGCTGTTCCTGCAATCAGAAAGCCGTATCGGATCAGCGCCTCTGTGCGCCAGTGAAAGCATTCGGTATCATGCAGCGCACAGCCGCGGGCGGGATGTTCGGATGGATAAATGACCGGCAGCTCCTCGCCGGACTGCATCGGATCATCCGGTTCATGATGCCGGAAACTGCAAATATAGGTCTCGCCGTTCACCGTGTATTTTACGGTGTACTCCCAGCGGCGCGGAGCGAATAATCCGACTTCCTTCCGCGAAAGCACGATGCCATTGCATCTGCCATCGTAGCTGCTGCGCCGGAAGATTTCCTGCAGAGCACGGAAATGCTTCCCCATGCAGTATAATTCCGGCGGGATCAGAATGCAAATCAAAATCAGTACGATCATAACAGTTCTGTGGGGCAGGGGAGCGCTTTCAGCAGATTATCCATGCGGGAGCGCGTTGCGATCCACTCGCTGAACGCGGTTGCAGAGCCTGCTGCGATGCCGATGCGCAGTGCCTCCGTGATCTCTCTGCCGGTCGCGCAGCCTGCGAGGAATCCGCCGAGCATCGAATCGCCGGAGCCGACCGCGTTCTTGACCTCGCCGTGCGGTGCGGAGAGATGCCAGATGCGGTTTTCCTCATTGAACAGCAGCGCGCCGTCTGCGCCGAGGGAGAGCAGCACATGCTGCGCGCCCATTTCGATCATCTGTCTGCCGTAGGGGAGCGCATCCCACCATGTCACGATCTCATCAATGCCGAACACGGAGCAGAGCTCGCGCAGATTCGGCTTGACCACAAACGGATGCTCTGCAAGTGCTGCACGGAGCGCCTCGCCCTCTGCATCGACGGCAAAGCGCACGCCGGTATCGGCCAGCGCGTGCATCATGTCGGCGTAGAAGGTAGCAGGTGCTCCGGCAGGAACGGAGCCTGCCAGCACGATGTAGTCGCCGTCGCCGTATTTGCGCAGCTTTTCCTGGAGCAGCTTTGCGTCAGAGGGGGAAACCGCGACGCCTCTGCCGTTCAGCTCTGTGACCGTGTCGTGATCCTTGACTTTCAGATTGATGCGGTTCATCTGGTTCGGCAGCACGATCCAGTCCGTCGGGATCTGGGTGCGCTGGAGCTGTTCCGCGATCATGGTGCCGGTTGTGCCGGAAAGGTAGCCGTAAACGGTTGTCGGAATCTGGAGCTGCTGCAAAATCAGCGAAACATTGACGCCCTTGCCGCCCGCGGTAATGCGCTCGTGTGAGGTGCGGTTGACGCTGTTCCGGACAAGCGGTTCTTCCAGCAGAACGGTGTAATCCACGGCGGGATTCATGGTGACGGTAGCAATCATCAGAGATACTCCTTTTTCAGTGATGCGGCTGATTGGATATTCGGAAAATCTGCTTTCATTATAGCATATTATACTGCAAAAAGCAAGCGGAGAGCGGTGTTCTTTATGATACAAGCCCCCTGCCGGAGAGCTTCAGATCAATTCAGGCGGGTGTTGCCCGCAAAAAGAAGGCACATCTTCCGATGTGCCTTCTGAGAATGGTATGATCAATTCTGCCCGGGATGCGGAAGAACCGTTCAGTCCTCCTCCGGCATATCCCAGTTGTGCCACACGTTCTGGACGTCGTCGTCATCCTCCAGATGCTCAAGCAGCAGCCCCATCTTGCGGAGGGATTCCTCCTCGGTCAGCGTGACATAGGTGCTCGGAACCTCCTCAGCCTCTGCGGACGTGACGAGATATCCCTTTGCGGTCAGACCCTCGCGCAGGTCGCTGACAGCTGCCGGATCGCAGACGATCTCGATGCTGTCCTCGGAATACGTCATATCGTCGCCGCCGAGCTCCATGACGTCCTCCAGCACAGCGTCCTCCTCCAGCTCGCCCTCATGCTCAATGACGATGATGCCTTTCTGGGAGAACAGGTAGGAAACGCAGCCCGTGGTGCCGAGGTTGCCGCCGAACTTATCGAAGTAATGGCGGATATTGCCTGCGGTGCGGTTCTTGTTATCGGTCAGGCACTCGACGATGACGGCCACGCCGTTCGGGCCGTAGCCCTCGTAGGTCAGTGCTTCGTAGTTGTTCTTGTCGCTGTCGCCGGCTGCCTTTTTGATCAGGCGGTCGATGTTGTCATTCGGCACATTGTTTGCCTTTGCCTTTGCAATCAGGTCGCGCAGCTTGCTGTTGTTGTTCGGATCGGGGCCGCCCTCTTTGATGACAACCATCATCTCACGGCCGATCTTTGTGAAGATCTTTGCCTTGACGGCATCCGTTGCTTCCTTTTTCCGCTTGATATTATTCCACTTGGAATGTCCGGACATGAAGAACGCCTCCTATTCTGAAAAATCGTGTTCCTGCTGAGTTTCCTGCCAGATCACGGCGAAGAGCTCGCGCAGTCTGGCGGTCTGCCCGCAGAGATATAAATATCCGAACAGGCATTCAAAGCCTGTTGCCTTCCGGTAATCCGCCGGGGTTGCGTGCTTCGGCACGCTGATGCCGCTTGCATTTCTTCCGCGGCGTAGAATATCCGCTTCCGCCTCTGTCAGCAGATCCGCAATCCGGCCTGCCGCGTTCGCCTGATAGGCGGCTCTGACATGGGCGACGGCCTGCTGATGCAGCTCTCTGGCCGGGCGGTTTGCCTCCCGCAGGAGCGTTTCGCGCACCATGACCTCATAGACGCTGTCGCCCAGGAATGCGAGCGTCAGCGGGCTGTACTGCTTGGCCTCGTCCGGTGTCAGCGGCTGCTGCGTTTCCAGAAAATCAATCGACATAATCGAACTCAAAACCGTTGATCGAAACGGTCACGCCCTCCTTCGCGCCCATTGCCTCGAGCTTGTCAATGATGCCGCTGCTGCGGAGCACGCGCTCGAAATACTGGAGCGACGACCAGTCATCGGGATTGATCGTGCGCATGATCGGTTCCATGAACGGTGCATCAACCTGATACACACCGTCACTGTCGATCTCGACCGTAAACTTCTTCTGCTCCTCCGGTGCCTTCTCCGGAACAGCCTCCGGCTCAAAGCGCTTGACCGGCGGCAGTGTTGCGAGCGTCGCCGCAATCTCGTCGAGCAGCGGTCTTGTGCCCTGCACGGCGGCTGCGGAGATCACGAAGAACGGCAGTCCCTTGTCAGCGATATAGCTGTGGAGCCGTTCAATCTGCGCTTCGTCCGCAAGGTCGGCCTTATTCGCCGCAACAATCTGCGGACATTCGCTCAGCTCCTCGGAGAAATTGCGGAGCTCCTTGTTGATCATTTCAAAATCCTCGATCGGATCCCGCGCTTCGCTGCCGGAAACGTCAATCACATGGACGATGAGTCGGCAGCGCTCCACATGCCGCAGAAAGGCATGTCCGAGCCCGGCGCCCTCCGCAGCGCCCTCAATCAGGCCGGGGATATCGGCCATGACGAACGAGCGCTCGTCATCGAGCCGGACAACACCGAGCACGGGCTCCAGCGTGGTGAAATGATAGTTTGCGATCTTCGGCTTGGCAGCCGATACGACAGAGATCAGCGTGGATTTGCCCACGTTCGGGAATCCGACCAGACCGACGTCTGCGAGCAGCTTGAGCTCTAAGATGACGTCGAACTTTTCGCCGTCGAAGCCGGGCTTTGCAAAGCGGGGCACCTGTCTGGTCGAGGTCGCAAAATGCTGATTGCCCTTGCCGCCTCTGCCGCCCTTCGCAAGGATGACGGGTTCATCGCCGGAAATATCCGCCATGACTCTGCCGCTTTCCGCCTCCCGAATGACCGTGCCGCGCGGCACCTTGATGACCAGATCGGGGGCGCTTTTTCCGGTGCAGCGCTTGGCGGCACCGTTCTGCCCGTTCTCTGCAACATATTTCCGCTTATAGCGGAAGGAGATCAGGGATGTGAAATGGTCATCGGCAACAAACACGACATCGCCGCCCTTGCCGCCGTCGCCGCCGTCCGGTCCGCCCGCCGCGACATATTTCTCGCGGTGGAAGCTGACTGCGCCGTCGCCGCCGTTGCCGGCCTCGATGCGGATCCTTGCCTGATCCACGAACATAGACATAAACTCACCTCATAAGAAATCCCCCTGCCGGAACAGCAAGGGGACTATGCGGTCATCGCATAAGCGGCACCGCACCGGAACGCTCCGGCACGGTACCGTGCTTTTTCTTACTGCTCGACAGCGTAGACGCTGACGCGCTTGCGGTCACGGCCGTAACGCTCGAAACGAACCTGACCGTCGATCGTCGCAAACAGGGTATCATCCGAACCGATGCCGACATTGTTGCCCGGGTGGATGTGTGTACCGCGCTGACGAACGAGAATGTTGCCGGCCAGCACATACTGACCGTCGCCGCGCTTGACGCCCAGGCGCTTTGCCTCGGAATCACGGCCGTTCTTGGTGGAACCGACGCCCTTCTTGTGCGCGAAGAACTGCATGCTAATACGGATCATTGAAATACACCTCCGTTTTCAGATTGTGCTGTCTGCCTCAGGAGCCGGATACTGTGACGCGGAATGCGTTTCCGCTGTCCTCCGCCAGTGCCTGAAAATGCAGCAGCAGCCCGTTAAGGATTCTGGAATGCACGGGATCCGGCTTTTCGAGCCGAATCGAGATCTGATTCTGTTCGTTTGCCGCCGGTGTGACCGTAACGCAGTCCTCCGGCGCGCCGAAGCAGTCCGAAAGGAGTGCGGAGGTCAGCTGAACGGCAGAGGACACAGCCGCACAGAGCACCGAATAACCGGCATCCTCCGTATATTCGTCGTGTCCCGAAACAGTACAGGAAATCAGCATCCCGTTCTGACGCATAAAATGCGCTTTCAGCATAGCCCGTGCTTATTTGCTGATAGAGTCGATGCGAACCTGCGTGAACGGCTGTCTGTGGCCCATTGCACGCTTCTGGCCGCACTTCGGCTTGTAGGTGAAGACGCGGATCTTCTTGCCCTTGCCGTTTGCGAGCACCGTCGCGGTGACCTTTGCACCGTCAACGAGCGGTGCGCCGACGGTCAGACCGCTCTCATCGCCGATGGCTGCGACCTGATCGAAGGTGACGGTATCATCAACCTCAGCTGCGAGCTTCTCAACGCGAATGACGCTGCCCTCTTCAACCTTCAGCTGCTTGCCGCCTGTCAGAATGACTGCATACATGGTATTGTGGCACCTGCCTTTTCCATAATCTCGCTGCGAACGGTGCGTTTCTGTCCGGAAACGGGCAGACTACGGCTTAAACCATCCAGCATGCGGCTTTTTCATTATACAAAATTTTCGCCGGTTTGTCAAGAGCTGACGAAAAGCCGCCGGTAGAATGATCGGCGGCTTTTCGCAGTATTTTTGTGAAATATCACTTGTTCTCAAATTCTTCTTTCGTGAACTGCTTTGCGATATACCGGAGCAGGCGGGTGACGTCCGTGCCGGTGACGCCGGGCTCGCTGTCGCAGTCCGCGTTGACAAGCCCCTGATCGGTGATCTCGGCGGTTCTGTCCTCTGCGGCGAATCTTGCAATCAGCACGGCATCCGAAACATCAACCGTGCCGCTACAATTTGCGTCACCGAGCAGCGTCGGCTTTTTCTCCGGCGCGGCCGTCGTTGCGGCAGGTGCCTGCGTCGTCACAGCCGGAGCCGCGGTCGTAACGGCCGGAGCCGTAGTTGTCACAGCGGGTGCAGCGGTCGTTGCGGCAGGCTTCGTGGTTGCTGCGGGGAGCGCCGGATCGTAGGTGTCCCAGTCCGGCAGCTCGTCCAGCGTGATGCAGTAATCGCTCGTGTAGATCTTTTTCAGCTCGGCCGGATCGGTCAGCTCGGTCAGATAGCGCTGATACCACGGGCAGAAATACAGCCACGCGGCCTTGTCATTGAGCAGATTCTCCAGCGACGGGATCGTGTCGTTCTCGCTCATGACGACCATTTTGCGGCCCTCCGTCTGCGCGACCATCGAGTAGAACGTCGCGGAAATCGCGCTCGGATTCGGGTCGTTGTTATTGATCGCATTGTACTTGTCAATGCCCTGGAAATCGACGTATTCGTCGCCCGGATACCATTCGGACGCATGTGCGGAGGTCGAGCCCGTCCAGATCCAGAGCAGGTTGTTCAGCTTGTACTTGTTCGTCAGCTGATCCCACATGTAGCGGTACAGCGCCTTGCAGGCCTCGGGGCCGTCTGCGCCCCACCAGAACCATGCGCCCTCTGCCTCATGCAGCGGACGGAACAGGATCGGTACACCGGCGTCGCGCGCCTTGCCGAGCTGCTTTGCGAGGTTTTCCAGATCGGCGTCAATTTTCTCGTGCTCCCATGTGCCCTCCTTGACTGCGTTGGCAGCGCTGAAGGTTGTGAAATTGCCGCCGTTTGCTGCGGATTCGACATAGAACGCGACCTCGCTGCTGCCCTTTTCGGTCGGGACATTCCAGTGGAACGTCACGGTCGGGATGCCGCCCTTGTCCTTGTACCAAGCGACCACGCGCTCCGGCGCGTCGTCCTCGTAGGCTTTTGTCGTGTTATAGAACAGGAAGTCAATGCCGCGGATTGCGGGCTGTTTGCCTGTCTTTTCCTGAATATACTCAAATTCCGCTTCGTTGTCAACGAGATAGTCAATCTCCTTGCCCTGCGATTCCCATGCATTCTTATTATAATTGTGTGAGCCGCAGTATTCCTGCTGACCGGAGAGGATATGCTTGCCGTAAACGCTCCGCAGATAGGCATAGAGCTTGCGGGCTTCGGTGCTCGCGTTCGGATTGCACGGCGCATCGTCCGGCGTGAAGCTCGTCAGATAGGCCGGGGCGTCCGTCAGCCGGATGTAGTCAAGGAAGGTATAGCCCCAGTAGCTCTTGATCGTGATCGTGTTCTCGCCTTTGTTCAGATGCACGTAGCCCGCGGGCAGTTCCTCCCAGCCCTTGCCGGAGTTGAACGGGAACAGGATTTCGCCCTGCGATTCGCCGTTGACCAGCAGATACTGCGTTTTGTCAGGCTTTTCCGGATTGCCGAAGCACTGGATATAGCAGATGTTCAGCGCATAGTAGCCGTCTGCCGGTGCGTTGACTGTGACGGTCGCGGCGGCGTCCTTGCGGTCGATGTAGACATAGCTGTCGCCCGACCAGCCCTTCATGTCACAGACATTGCCGAAGCCGTCCTCGTCGATCTGCTCCCATGTGATCGGCTCACGGTTTTCGCAGTCTGTCAGCGTGCCGCTTTCAAACTCGACCTTGATCTCTGTTCCCGCTGCGGCTGTTGTGCCGACCGGAAACGAGAGTGCACTGACACTCAGCATCGCTGAGATCAGCAGTGCCGTTGTTTTTCTCTTTTTCATGTTTGTAACCTCTTTCAGATAAAATCTATCATCAGCTCCGTGCGGAGCCGTGTGACCTTTATATATGTATCGCTGCGCAAGCGGACTGTGTTTTTGTTTCTGTTCCGCTGCTTATTGTTCAGCCACCAGATAAAACCTGTGAATGCGCCCTTCAAGATACCCCTGTTCCCGGCAGAGCTGTTCGGCGGCAAAAAGCTGCTCGATGCAGCGGTCAACAGAGAACCCGGGGAACTCCCATTCGATGACCCGCGCAAACCAGACCAGTGCCCCGACGTCATAAAACCGGATCGGCAGATGCACTTCTCCCTGTTCGCGGATCACAAAGCCCGCCTGCCGGAACTGTTCTGCCTGCTCTGCGAGCGCATGCTTCGGGAACGGAACCGGCACATCCGGCAGCAGAAGCTGCACGAGCTCGCGGTCATTGTCCCTGCCGACCTGCTGCGTCACAAAGACGCCGCCCGGTTTCAGGACGCGCTTTAATTCGCGGACGTCATAGCTGCCGTGCCGGTTGAGAATCACGTCAAACTGCGCGTCGTCAAACGGCATTGCGGATTCATCCGGCATGGGGCGGAAGTCGATGCCCAGCGGCAGCAGACGCTCTTTGCACAGTGCGATATTCGGCACCCAGCCCTCTGTGGCCGCGGTGTTTTCGTGCGGGTGTCCGATTGACAGCAGGTATTCCCCGCCGCCGGTGTCCATATCCAGCAGATGGTCATCCGGCTGAAGATACCGCCGCAGAACCTCTGTGAGATCCCACGGGAGGTCGTCGTCCCCGGACTGCATTCTGCCGTCAAGGTATGAAAAATCCCAGCCGCGCATCTGTGCCTGACGCTCCTCGGCCTTCCAGCTTTCGAGTAATTCAGTTTTGTTCATCATAACTGCTCCTTTTCATCATATTCATTTGTACGGATATAAAAGGTGCAGTCTGACAGAATGATCGTGTCCCGATACAGCCTTCTGTCAGCGCTGCACCGGGCAGTTATCTCGCGGCATCACGTTTTTCCTTTCAGCAGTATCCGTGCATCACAGATACTTTATTTCTCCAGCTCCATAATCATATCCACTCTGCGCTGATGCCGTCCGCCCTCAAATTCGGTGAACAGAAACGCATCGAGGATTTCCTTTGCAAGTCCCGAGCCGACCACGCGTGCGCCCATGCAGAGTACATTCGCGTCGTTGTGCAGGCGGGTGTATTTTGCGCTGTATGTTTCCGAGCAGACCGCCGCGCGGATGCCCTTCATCTTGTTGGCGGTCAGGCTCATGCCGATGCCTGTTCCGCAGAGCAGAATGCCCATATCGGCTTCTCCGTCCTGAATCTTCTTGCAGACCTCTTTGGCAATGACAGGATAGTCGCTCGGGGATTCGTCGGTGCCGCAGTCGATGTACGGCATCTCCTGATCCTCCAGATATTCCTTGACGATCTTCCGCAGATCCGCTGCGGCGTGGTCACTTCCGATTGCAATCATGATAGTATACCTCCTGAATAGTGTGAGTTATCCGATTTTGACTGCCTGCAAATAGCTGACGGTCAGATTCTCCGGAGAAACCGGTTCGGTATGCATCGCGGCCATTGCGATGCCGCATGCGGACTGGTCGCGCAGGTGCATCGGCGCTTCGAGGAAGCTCTCGCAGCTCTCGTGCAGAATCGCGGCGCCGTCTCCGATGACCATGACCGGTTCATTGTAATGCTCAATCTGTGCGGCGATGTCGCCCGCCTCCAGAATGCTGTCCTCCGTCAGGCGGGTGACGATTCTGCCGTTGCTCTCAAAAAATGCGCAGTAGCAGAGATTTTTTCGTGCGGCAAGACACGCGCAGAGAATCCCCGTTCTGCCGCAGAGATTCCATGCAAGCCCCTCCAGCGAGGAAATGCCCGCGCACTTTTTGCCGCCCGCGAAGGCCAGCGCCTGCATCGCGGAAATGCCGATGCGCAGACCGGTGTATGATCCCGGCCCGTTTGCTGCGGCAAAGATGTCAGCGTCCTGCACGGTGTGTCCGGTTTCCGCAAGCATATCCTTTACCATAGGCAGCAGAATCTGCGAGTGCGCCCGCTTGGTATACAGCATCCGGTAACCGAGCAGCGTGCCGTTTTCCGTGACGGCACAGGATGCGGTGCTGCCCGAGGTATCAACTGCTAAAATGATCAAGCAGCTCATCTCCTTCCAGTGTGATCTGCCGCGGCTGATCGCCTGAACCGGTGATCGTGATTTTCAGCAGCGGCTCCGGCAGATCCTCCTCGATATTCTCCGCCCATTCGATCACAAAGACCGAATCCTCCAGCGGATAATCCCAGAAGCCGGTTGTTTCCAGCGCCTCCGGGGAGGTCACGCGGTACATATCAAAATGATACACCGAAACGCAGCCCGCCGCGTGATATTCATTGACGAGCGCGAAGGTCGGGGAACTGACCAGATCCGGCAGCCCCAACCCCTCGGCAAGTCCTCTTGTAAAGGTTGTTTTGCCCGCGCCGAGCCCGCCGAAGAAGGCGACGCAGGTGCCCGGCCGGAGTGCCGCCCCGATCCGCTTGGCAAGCTGATGGGTTTCCGCCGGGGAATTTGTGATAAACGAAAGCATAGATTCAGTCCTGTTTCATGGAATAGTACACCGTGACGGTGCAGCATTTTTCTGCCGGATTGCGCTCGGCGGCGACCTCCAGGATTTCGCGTTTCTCCTCAGCGAGCGCGGTTTTCAGTGCATCGCAGAGCAGCAGCGCCATGCCGGTGATCTCGTCGTCCCACTGCAGCGGATACAGCCCGCAGCTTTCCAGCAGGATCGTCCAGATGTCCGATTCCGCGGTTTCATCCGTGACGCGGAACGAAGCGGAGCCAGCCAGCGGATTGGCGCTGAACAGCCTTGCGGTTTTGAACTCATGCCTGCGCAGCCTGCGGGTGATCTCCGCGGTCAGCTCGTCGAGCTGCGGCTGCCATTTGTCATGCATGATCTGCTGAAATGCCGTGCCGCAGTGATGCGCCGCAAACGGCTCCGGCACCTGAATGACGGCATTCGTCCGCGTGTGCGCGTCCGCCTCGGAGAGCACGGTCTGCGGGTAGGTGATTTTCAGATCCGGAAAGCGGTCTGCCAGCTCGCGGAACACGGCGGCATTTTCGACCAGTGCCTCCATGCCGTGCTGCCCTGTCACGGTGCCGACCTCCCGGATGAGCGTGAAGCCTTCTCCGTTCCGGCGCAGCATCTCCGAGAAGATTTCGGCGGCAAGCCCCTCTGTTGTGTAGTCAGGCATGTGTATCCCTCCTGTCTGTATCGGCTCATACACTATCATTATAGCAATATCTGCATACAAAGTCAAGTCGCGGATTGCGAAAACGCAGAGGGTGGGGACAATCGGACAGAACAACCGGGATTCCGGGCAGGCACATGCAAACGGCACTGCATCGGCATATCATGCGGCAATATCACGCAAAATTGTATATTACTGCTATATTCTGTTCAAATTCCGCTGATGTTTTCTACACTTTTGGCTTGTCTTTGCCCGTTGTGCATATCATTTGATTATGTTATAATAAAATCAGCACAGCGCATCTGCGGGTGCGGTGTGACGAAGTGCATTTGCTGATACGAAAAGGAGGTTTTATGATGAGGAAACGAACGAAGGCGGCAGCGGCTGCTGCCATGGCGCTGGCAATGCTGTGTGGGGCTTTGCCTGTTGTGCCGGGCGGCGCGGAACTGCTGAACACACCGCTGACGGCACATGCCGCGGGCAGCGTGACGCTGGATGAGGAAACCGGCGTGCTGACGCTGAGCGGTGCGGTGACAAAGGAGCAGATCTGGGCATACCGCGCACCAGAAATCAGGGATGATGACGAAGATTACCCTGCATGGCAAGTCAAAAGTATTGTAGCAAACGAGGGCTGCGTTCTTCCCAAAGATTGCAGTAATCTTTTCGACGGTGGCGAATGGGAATGCATCTGGGAGCCTGACAGTGACCGCGAATATCATTATCATAGGTGGTGGTATGGTGTAAGCAGAATAGATTTATCAAAAGCTGACACTTCTAATGTAACAAGTATGTCAGATATGTTTAGTGATTTGCAGCATAGAGTATCAATCAATCTGAACGGTATTGACACTTCCGGTGTGAAATATATGTCCGGAATGTTCGCAAACAGCGAGGTTTCAGTAGATCTAAGTAACTTCAATACATCCAATGTAGAAAGTATGTATGAGATGTTCGCAAACTTCAGAGGTCAGCAGGTACTGAACCTGAGCAGCTTTGATACATCAAAAGTAACAGATATGACGCGGATGTTCTACATGTGCGATGGGTGGGAAGAATACTCCTGGATGTTTGGTGCTGAACCGAATTGGTACGAGGATAGTTCTTTCTCCAGTTATTATGAACCCATACCGATTCTGGAAACAGTTTATGTATCTGATTTGTGGAACACAAATGCTGTTACAAATTCAACTGAAATGTTTCACAACGTTCCGGTACTAGTCGGCGGAAACGGGACGAGATATGATGAAAATCACATAGATAAGCAATACGCCTGCATTGACGGCAAAGACGGAAATCCGGGTTACTTTTGCCTGAACGGCACAGTGCCGCTGAGGCCGGTGCAGCTGAATGAAGAAACAGGCGTGCTGACGCTGACAGGAGAAGTGACAAAGCCACTGCTTTGGGTATACAAGGACAACACAACAATCAAGCGTGTCGTTACAGAAGCAGGCTGTGTGCTGCCGGAGGATTGCTCTCATCTGTTCGATGGCTGGTCGTCATTACGTGAAATTGATTTGTCCAAAGCGGATTCCTCGCATGTCACAAACATGAGCAGTATGTTTAGTTACTGCAACATTACTTCGCTGAATCTGAGCAACCTTGACACCAGCAACGTGACAGATATGAGTTACATGTTCTATACTTGCGAACGTCTTACTGAGTTGGATCTGAGCAGCTTTGATACATCGAATGTTCTGAAAATGAACAGTATGTTTTACTGGACAGCAATAAAATCACTGGATCTCAGTAGTTTTGATACATCGAAAGTAACCAAGATGGAGGGGATGTTTGAGGAGGCTTTTAATCTGGAAACAATCTATGTATCTGATTTGTGGAATACTGATTCCGTGTTGCGTGATTCGTGGTTGTTCTATGAAAACGATAGACTGAAAGGCGGTGCCTTTACAGCGTATGCGGACGTTAAAAATCACTCCATAGAATACGCACGTATTGACAACCCGCCGTATGAGCCCGGCTATTTGACCTTCAAGCCGCGCCGGAACATTGTCAAGGGCGTCAGCATTTCACTGGACGACCAGATCGGCCTCAACTTCTACGTGAAGCCGAACTCTGCGCATGTCGAAAAATTCATCCTCTCCGACAGCTTCACCAAAAAGGAATACAAGCTGGAAGACCTGACTCCGATTTCCTCCGGCAAATACAAGGACTGCGTGAAGCTGTCCTTCGGCGTCAATGCGACACAGGCCGGCGACAAGGTCACACTCGTCATCGAGGATAAATTATTCCTCCGGATGGACATTTACAAATCCGACGGCACACTCTGCGAGGGCAAAAAGCTCCAATATTCCGTCAACGATTACATTGCCGATTCACAGAACTATGCCTCCGATGAACACCTGAAAAAACTGGTCGAATCGCTCGACAATTACTGCAAGGCTGCAAGCAATTATTTCTGCGGCAAGAATTACGCGGTCGAGGGCATCAGTGACGTCACGCTCGACAGCTTCGAGCCTTACAAGCAGCCGCTGCACCGCGCAAGGCTGTCGCTGGTACTGAACAGCCGGCTTGAACTCCGGCTGCTCATGCCTTATGTTATAGGGCGCTCGGTCGAGGCGGAACAGGGGAACCTGCCGAATCTCAGCGGCATGGTTGATGCGGGCTATTACAGCATGAGCGGGATCACCGCGGCACAGATCGTATCACTGGACAACTACGAGATCGACACATCGAGGATCGCAACAACGAGCTTTACGCTTTCCCCGCTGACCTACGGATACTATGTCATGAAAAATTCCGACGATGAGGCACTGAAAACCGTCGTCAGGGCGCTGTACGTTTACGGAACGGCTGCCAGAGAATACAGCTTACAGGAGGACGCATCATGAAATACATTGCACCGGAAATCGAAATCTTCGCATTTGAAGCAGAGGACGTTATCACCGCAAGCTCTGTGAAGGATCCGACACTCCCCGCCATCGGCGAGGAAGAATAACACGAATGCAGGCAGTCCGGAAACGGGCTGCCTGTTTCGCCCGCCAATCTGACGGAGATACGTGCTTTTTCGTATCATCTGCACAGCCTTCGGAAAATGAAATGAAATACGAGAAAACGAGCAAACCGGAGAGATATACAGAGAAAACAAGAGAACGGGCGATATATTTTGAAAATTCGGTATTTTGCCCATTGACATCCGTTTGCGAATCGTGTATAATAATGAAGCACGCCGGAAATCGGACAGAATCCTCCCCGTGGATTGCCCCGCACTTCCGGTACCGAAAAATATGTATGGAGGAAACTACTATGTCAACCACGATGCCGAAGGTTGCAGAGATCAACCGGAAATGGTATATCATTGACGCAGCAGGCCAGCCGCTCGGCCGTGTCGCTGCAAAGGCAGCTGCGATTCTCCGCGGCAAGCACAAGGTCGATTTCACCCCGAACGTCGATTGCGGCGATCATGTTATCATCATCAACTGCGGCAAGGCAGTTCTGACCGGCAAGAAGCTCGATCAGAAGTTTGAGATCTGGCACACCGGCTGGATCGGCCACCTCAAGAAGGTGTCCTACCGCGACCTGATGGAGAAGAAGCCGGAACATGCAATGTACATTGCTGTTGAGGGCATGCTCCCGCACAATCACATCGGCAGAACCTCGATGAAGCGTCTTCGCGTCTATGCAGATGCTGAGCACAAGAATGCAGCTCAGAAGCCTGAGCTGTGGACACTGTAAGAAAGGAGCCTGAACAATGAGTGAAACAGTTTCTTACGAAGCAAAGCTGAAGTCGTTCTACGGCACCGGCAGAAGAAAGCATTCCGTTGCAAGAGTTCGCCTGTATCCGGGCTCCGGCAATGTCACGATCAACGG
Organism: Oscillospiraceae bacterium; assembly: GCA_016281125.1. Lineage (GTDB taxonomy): Bacteria > Bacillota > Clostridia > Oscillospirales > Ruminococcaceae > Firm-04. Next base: position 25,433 of record JAEEIA010000040.1, read on the forward strand.
CAGAACCATCGACGAGTACTTCGGCCTTGAAACTCTGAAGCTGATCGTCCGTCAGCCGCTTGAGCTGACCGAAACCGGTGCACAGTTCGATGTTGTCTGCACCGTTGCAGGCGGCGGTGTGACCGGTCAGGCCGGTGCAATCCGTCACGGCGTTGCACGCGCACTCCTTCAGTTCAACGCAGAGCTGCGTCCGGCACTGAAGAAGGCCGGTTACCTCACGCGTGACCCGAGAATGAAGGAAAGAAAGAAGTACGGTCTGAAGGCTGCACGTCGTGCACCGCAGTTCAGCAAGCGCTGATTGCCGTTTTCTCTTTATCAATCAAGCAGACTGTTCCGCAGGGAGCAGTCTGTTTTTTTGCGTATATTCCCGCACCGTTCTGCATATGCTATTCATAGCAATGATGAATGCGAGGTGCAGCTATGAAAAAATGGAACTGGACGGAATTGCTGATTTCCGTGGTGCTGGCAGAGCTGACCGGCGGACTTTCGGCGCTGCTTGCGGGCATTGATTCCACATTTTACAGGGAGATCGTGCAGCCGCCGTTCGCCCCGCCGGGCGCGGTGTTTCCGGTTGTGTGGGCAATCCTGTATGCGCTGATGGGCATTTCGGCCTATCTGATCTGGCGGGAGGCGGACTTCGGTATGCGCCGCCGCCGCGCCCTGACGCTCTATGCGGTGCAGCTTGCAGTCAATTTTATATGGAGTATCCTGTTTTTCCGGTTCCGGCTGTTTGCGGCATCGGCGGTGACGGCCGTTCTGCTGGCGGTGCTGGTCGCGCTGATGATGATTCAGTTTGCAAAGGTGAAGCGCGCAGCGGCATGGCTGAATCTGCCGTATCTGCTCTGGAGCATCTTTGCCGCTTATCTGGCAGCCGGCGTCTGGGTGCTGAACGGATAAATAAGGTATCGCTGTGCGATGGTCTGTCATATGGACTCTGTTTCCATACCCTGCTTAAGGGCTGCTAGCACATAAGAATCCCGAAATAGACAACAAAACAGGCGCTGACTGAAACGGTCAGCGCCTGTTTGCATCATAATAATAGTTTTGCGTCGGGGTGGATATTACGCCGTCACAATGCTGTTTGCCTCGTGCAGATTCAGATAATCGACTGCTTCCTCGCGCATCTTGTATTTCAGAATCTTGCCTGCCGCGTTCATCGGGAACGCATCGACGAAGCGCACATAGCGCGGGACCTTGGTCTTATCCATATGCGAGCGGACATATTCCTTGATTTCGTCCTCCGTGACGGATGCGCCCTCGTTCAGGATGACGCATGCCATTGCCTCCTCGCCGTACTGCTTATCCGGCACGCCGATGACCTGTACGTCGCGGATATCCGGATGCGTGTAGAGGAAGTCCTCAATCTCCTTCGGATAGAGGTTCTCACCGCCGCGGATGATCATATCCTTGATGCGGCCTGTGATCTTGAAATAGCCGCTCTCCGGCAGTCTGCGTGCGAGGTCGCCGGAATGGAGCCAGCCGTCCTCGTCAATGACAGCGGCGGTTGCCTCCGGCATTTTGTAGTAGCCCTTCATGATATTGTAGCCGCGGGCGCAGAACTCGCCGTCCACGCCGTCCGGAACCTCCTCGCCGGTTTCCGGATCCACAATCTTGCATTCGACGCCGAAAATCGGGCCGCCGACGGTGTTGACGCGCGCTTCAATCGAGTCGGTCGTCTTGGACATGGTCGTTGCCGGGGATGCCTCGGTCTGACCGTAGGTGATGCAGATTTCCGGCATGTGCATCTTTTCAATGACCTCTTCCATGGTCTTGATCGGGCACGGCGAGCCTGCCATGATGCCCGTTCTCATGTGGGAGAAGTCGGTGCTCGGGAAGTTCTCATGTCCGAGCATGGCAATGAACATTGTCGGAACGCCGTGGAAGCAGGTGATCTTCTCCTTATTGATGCAGTTCAGACCCTTTCTCGGCGAGAATGCCGTGATCGGGGACATGGTGACGGCATGCGTCACGGAGGCGGTCATCGCCAGCACCATGCCGAAGCAGTGGAACATCGGCACCTGAATCATCATGCGGTCCTCAGAGGACAGATCCATGCAGTCGCCGATGGCCTTGCCGTTGTTGACGACATTATAATGTGTCAGCATGACGCCCTTCGGGAATCCGGTTGTGCCGGAGGTATACTGCATGTTTGCGACGTCGTCCTTCTTGATTGCGCGGCGGCGGCGCTCGACCTCAGCCAGCGGCACCTCCGTATACTTTGCAACAGCCTCATCCCATGTATAGCAGCCGGGCTGCTTGCTCTCAATGGTAATGACATTTTTGAGGAACGGGAACTTTGCGGATTCCAGCTTGCCCGGCTCGGAATCGGTGATCTCCGGAATCAGCGTCCGGATAATCTCATTGTAATCGGTACCCTTGTAAGCGTCGATCATAACCAGCGTGTGCGTATCGGACTGCTTGAGCACATACTCGGTTTCGTGGATCTTGTTGCCGGTATTGAACGTGACGAGCACTGCGCCGATTTTGGTCGTTGCCCAGAATGTGATATACCATGCGGGCACATTGGTTGCCCAGATTGCAACCTTGTCTCCGGCACCGACGCCCATTGCGATCAGCGCGCGCGCAAAGGTATCGACATCGTCGCGGAACTGCGGATAGGTGCGGGTGTAGTCCAGCTCAGTATAGCGGAATGCATACTGATTCGGGAACTGCTCGCAGATGCGGTCGAGCACATCCGGGAAGGTGTAGTCGATCAGGCGCTCCTTCGGCCACGGATAGAAGCCGTTGCCGCGGTTGCTGACCTGGAGCTCATGCTTATACTTGGTGTGATACTTGGACATGTAGTCTGCAAACTGCGGGAACACGACGGCTGCATCGGAAAGGCCGGGCATCCAGCGCTTGACCCATTCCAGCGAGATAAAGCCGGTGTAATTGATACCGGAAAGTGCTGCCATCATGGCATCCAGCGGCAGGTCGCCTCTGCCCATCATCTCATAGCGGAGCACGCCGTCCTTGAAGGAACTGTCCTTCGTCTGCACAAACTTGATGTAATTGCCGAGCGTGGAAACGGTTTCCTCCGGCGATTCGCCGCCGTAGCGGTACGGATGATGCATATCCCACAGCGCCGCGACATGAATGCTGCCGACCTGATCGAGCAGCTTTTTCAGGCGTTTGGTATCACTGAACACGCCGTTGGTTTCCACCAGCAGCGTCACGTCATGCTTTTCCGCCTCCGGAATCAGGGAGGTCAGCACGGAGGCGAGATAGCTGTCATCGACAACGCCGGTCACCTCGCCGTAGCGGTCGCCCAGCACGCGGACATACGGTGCGCCGACAGCCTGTGCCAGCTCCATACATGCGAGAAGCTCTCTGCGGTTCTGTGCTTCATTGTCCTGCTCGTTCAGGCAGCAGTTGGAGCTGATGCAGGGAATTTCCAGCTTGAGGGATTTCAGCTTTGCAACGGTTTTGGGGAGCATGACGCCGGTGAACGGCTTGCTGCGGAACGGATCCGCGGGCAGACCGTAGCAGCGGAGCTCGATGCCGTCAAAGCCGAGGTCTTTTGCCATAGAGTATACATCCGGCCACTCAAAATCCGGACAGCCCAGCGTGGAAAAACAGATTTTCATAATGATACCTCCCAGTATCTGCGCAATAAAAAACGGTGTGAAGCCTGCTCAGACCTCACACCGTTGATTATGCATGATTTCGGACTTTTCCGCATGTATCATTCCGAAACGCCCGTGCACAACGAAGCAGGCCTGTGACAATCTGCCAAGACCGTAAGTCGAAGGACGAGCGTAAATACATCGTACATGGAAAACATCCCTTTCCGCCGGATACAGCAAGACCGTTCCGGCAACTGATAGCAATATTATAGCACACGCGACAGGGTTTGTCAAGGATTTGTCAATCTCCCGCGCAGATTTCGGCAGATTCAACAGTAATCCGTGCAGGATGCGTCTGCGTTTCAGCGAGATAAAGCGAAAAAGCCCTGCGCTTTTTTCGGCATCCGGCACGGAAAGATAAAATAAAATCAAAATGATATTGACTTTTTGTGCAGTTTCGTGTATAATAGAGTCAGCGGCTGCGTTTGAATGTGATACAGCCGGAGATTTTGAAAACAGGAGGATCAAGGAAATGGGCAAATATCTGATCAAAACGACCAAGACCGGGATCAAGTTTGATCTGAAGGCCGGCAACGGTGAGGTCATCGCAACCTCTGAGGTGTATACCACTGAGAAGGCATGCCGCGCCGGTATCGCAAGCGTGCAGCGCAATGCGCCGATTGCAGCGGTGGAAAACCAGACGGTCGAGGGCTTTGCCAAGGAAAAGCACCCGAAGTTTGAGATCTACAACGACAAGGCAGGCGAATTCCGTTTCCGTCTGAAGGCAACCAACGGTCAGATCATTGCGGTCAGCGAAGGCTACAAGGCTCTGAGCGGATGCATGAACGGCATCGAATCCGTCAAGAAAAATGCCGATTCCGAAATCGTGAAGCAGGAAGCATAAGCATTCTGTGATACAAAAATCTGGAGGTATTACAATGGCACTGGATATTAAGGCTGAGATCGAAAAAATCATTGCGCAGGTGACCAAGGACGGTGACCTGAAAGAAAAGTTCATGAAGGATCCGGCAGCGACCGTCCGCGGACTGGTCGGCGATCAGGCGGATGACGATACCATCAAGAAGATCATCGAGATGGTCAAGGAAGCAATCGGCAAGAGCGGCGGCCTGAGCGGCCTCGGCGAGAAGATTACCGGCGTACTCGGCAGCATCCTCGGCAAGAAGGATGATGACAACGACGACAAGAAGGAAGAAAAGAAGGACGAATAATCCGCTGATAAGTGCCAAGCGCTTCGGGGAAAACCCGGAGCGCTTTGCCTTTCTCAGCGGAGAATCCGCATCCGGCAGTGCCTTTCAGACAGCCATAAAAAATTTGCGGAGCATGTGACCAAACAGAAGGTTTTTCCGTCTGTGGGTGTAAAGGAGGTCAGAACGCATGACAGCAGAGGATCAGCGGCTGGTTGCTATGTTTGAGTCCCGGGACGAACAGGCAATCGCAGAGGCCGAAAAAAACTACGGCGGATTCTGTTACAGCATTGCCTACCGCATTTTGCAGAATGTACAGGATGCGGAAGAATGTGTGAATGACGCAATGCTCCGTATCTGGAATGCAATTCCGCCTGCCAAACCCGACAGCCTGCGGGCTTTTGTCATCACACTGACAAGAAGGCTCGCACTTGACCGGTACGATGCGCACCGTGCGGCAAAACGCGGCGCCGGTCAGACGAATATCCCGCTGGAAACGCTCTCCGGCAGTCTGACATCGACAGCGGACCCCGCGCGCACAGCAGAGCAGAAGATGCTCCGCGAGGCACTCGGCAGATTCCTTTCCGGTCTGCCGAAGGACACCCGCATCATGTTTGTGGAGCGTTACTGGTATATGCTGTCCGTGCGCGAGATTGCAGAGCATCACGGTGTCAGTCAGAGCCGTGTGAAAATGTCACTGTCGCGCACCAGGAAAAAGCTGGAGAATTTTCTGATGGAGGAGGAACTGCTATGAATGACAGAGAGCTTTACCGGCTGATGGAACTGATTCCGGAAGCATACACAGAGGAAACTGCGGATTTTCTGAAAATACACAGCGCAGATGACTGTATGGCAAAGCCCGCACCGGTCATCCGGAAGAATACACAGGGGCTGCAAAACAACATCCTCTGGCGGATCCTGCTCCCGACCGGTGCTGCTGCCTGTCTGGCCGTTCTGGTTTTCGCGGGCATCCGGACCGGGCTGCATGAAAAGCCGGTGACAGAATCGTCCTCCGTACCCGAAATGACGGCTGTTGCTGCACAGACCGGAACGACGTCCGCGGAAACATCCCGTACCGAGGCAGCCGTACTGTACACCGAAGCCGTCAAGCAGACTGTCGTTCGTCAGGAGCGTACCGCCCCGGTGCAGAGCGGAACAACCGCCGTGACAGCAACCGAAAGCCGGCAGTCCGCAGACAGTGAACAGACAGTCGCCCGGACTGCGGCCGCGCAGGAAAAAGCAACTGAGCCGGCAGCAACTGCCGAACCCGCCCCGCAGCCTGACCCGCGCTATCAGCCGGGGGATGTCAATATGGACGGAACGGTGGATCTTTCAGACGCACAGATTCTTTATAAGGAGTATGTGGCCGTCGTCATTGAGGGCGGCGAAAGCATTCTGACCCCGCAGCAGATTGCGCTGGGGGATGTTTATCCGAATACGAAAGACGATAATCTGGATGTATACTTGGCAAGACTGCACGGTATAACAAGGCCTGAAGGAATAATCATGACAGACTATCTGATCAGCTATCAGGATTTCACTCTGATTATGGACTACCATACGTACAGTGTGGCGGGCTTTGACATGGGCGGCATGAATGTGTTGGAATATGCCGCGTATCTCGGTCTGCCGCCGGAGGAACCAGAGCTCCGTTACGCCGGAGAAACCGTTACCATGCGGGGCGATTCGCTCTCGAAGGACAGCGTAACCGTCAGAAGCCTCGGCAGCTTTCCGGTCAGCACCGAAAGATGGGAGATGACATATGCTTCGGTGGAATCCTGCGGTGATTTCACGATCATGTATGACGGCAAGGGCGACCTCGCAGGCCGCGGAGTCACCCTCTACGGTAGAATCAGTCAGGGAAAAAGGCATACGGACGAGTATTCGGAGGATTGGGAACGCAGCGCTGCGGATGGAGGCATGGAAAAACACGCTGTCGGTGACACGGCAGTTTACCTGGATCGGGATTCTTACGGCACCAGCAGCCGCCGGAACAAAGAAGCATCGTGCTATGATACCATAGCATTGGAGTGGAGAAACGGCGATTATCTGATATCCGTCAGTACACACAGTCAGGAACCGTTTGAAACGTATCCGGATGAGATTCTGGAGCAGATCATTGCAGATTTTGTTGTCATTCCGGCGAAATGAATACAATAAATATAAGGGGCGCTGATGTAATAATCAGCGCCCCACAGCTTGTAGAAAAAGGTATCGCTGCGCGAGGATTCATAATGAGGGCTCTGCCCTCAAGCTCCTGCTGGGGATATATCCCCAGACCCCATTTTGTATATAAATGACGAAGCTGCGAACTTATCATCAAAGTGGGATTCCAAAGGGATAGTATCCCTTTGGCGGGTTTGGGCGGAGCCCATTATCAATCATCGCGGAGCGATACCGTTGTCACAGCACGGGTGTTCCCGCCTGCCAGGTGCGGTATACAGCACCGTCAATCGTTTTCCACGTAAACACGCCGTTTTCCAGAGCTATATAACTGTTTTTTGAACCGTCCTTCGGGATTGACACGGAGCCGGGATTCAGGCAGACATGCCCGCCGGCCTCCGCGCAGAGCGGCACATGCGTATGCCCGTACAGCAGAATATCCCCCTGCCGCAGCTTCGGCAGATTGTCCGCATTCCAGACATGTCCGTGCGTTGCGAAGATCTGCACGGCGCCCTCGGAAATCAGCGCGTAATCCGCAAGCACCGGGAAATCCAGCACCATCTGATCGACCTCCGCCTCGCAGTTGCCGCGCACACAGAGAATGCGGTCAGCCAGCGGATTCAGCAGCGAAATCACCGTTTTTGGCGCATATTCCTGCGGCAGATCGTTGCGCGGCCCGTGATAGAGCAGATCCCCGAGCAGCAGCAGACGGTCTGCCTGTTCTGCGGCAAAGCGCTCTGTCAGCAGTCTGCAAAAATGCGCAGAGCCGTGAATATCCGATGCAATCATCCATTTCATTCTGCGGATGCTCCTTTCGTGCTTCTGACCGGCAGCCGGATGACCGTTTTCAGCTTGTCCGGTGCGGTCTTTCGCGGGTCGGAGAGGTAAATCTCATGATGCTGCCGCCCGCTTTCAAAATCAGTCTGATATCCGTTTTCCTGCATGAACTGCTCCATGCGTGCTATGGTCGCAGGCTCATCGTCATAGGAGCCGATGTGCATGATCTGCACGCAGAGCCCCTCTGTAATCTGCCGCAGCTCCACATCGGAGCAATCCAGCTTTTTCTTTTTCAGCACAGTTTCCCGCGCCCACTGCACATCTGCCTCCGTGATGAAATCCGGCAGACGGATGACAGACACCCATTCCAGCACGGATTTATCCGTCAGCACGGCGCCGTTCAGATTCCAGAAGCCCTCCAGCGGCGGCACGACATATTCATAGAAGCCCTTGATGCGGTAGTCGGTCTTATAGCTCATTTTCAGCGTATAGGCGACCGCATACAGTTCAGCCAGCGCGGTTTGGTATGCGCCGTCCGGCTCGTTCGGATCGCCCCTGCCCGTGACGGCCAGAAACTGCGCAGCCGGAACTGTGACGATCGACGGTACATTTTTCGGCAGATAGAATTCCTTGTATTCTTTCTTGAAATCAAACATGTTCCGCTCCTTTCCGCTGCTTTCGCAGATGCTCCAGCGCGGCAGTCAGCTCCGGAATGGCGCGCTCCGGCAGTCCGCGCTCCGCATAGCGGTCAGTGTGGTACGCCGCTGTGACTGCATCGAGTGCGTCCTGCGGCGTGTGATGCGCCAGCCATTTGCTGCGGATTTCCCGCACGGTATCGGAATCGCGGAGCTCTCCGGTTTCCCATGCAGGCGCCGTCACCAGCAGCTGATAACCGGCGTAAAATTTTTCGCGGGAATCCGGCATCGCCTTCCACGCGCGCAGCTTCTGCCGCCAGAGGCGCTTTTCCTGCTTTGCGGTCAGCTTTCGCCGCAGAATCGTTTCAGTATCGTGAAATTCGGCGGAATCTGATCTGTGTCTGTCCTTAGCGGAATTGCGGAGATCGCCGCGCAGGAACGCAATCAGCCGCCCGATCATGCTGCGGATCACATAGAACCAGTCGGAGAGCAGATTGCGCCAGATGATCACAGCCACCAGAATAATCGGAATCCACAGGATCAGCCAGAACGGACTGAATTCGCCTTCCAGCGGCGGCAGTTCCATCATTTCTTCTTCATCGGTCTTGTATTTGCCGGTCATCTTATCAGCAGTTTTTGCGATGAGAGCCAGAAGTCCGTATACCGCTCTGGCTGCGGTATCGCGCATCCATGCGATCAGCGCACCGATTTGATCACGGAACAGGAATACCGCCGCAGCCAGCAGCAGCAGACCGAGCACAAGAATCAGATTGGTACGGCGGATGTCCTGCGGAACCTGCGTTTCCGTATTGCTTCGTCGGTTCACGAGCCGGATCAGCATAAACTGATTGCGCAGCAGAAGATACAGCACTGCAACCACCGCCGTGACTGCAAGATACCACGCGGAATGTACCGGCAGTTTCGCATAATGCAGCATCAGCGCAGAAAGGCATACCGCAGTGAGAAACGCGGCAAAATGCGACTGCGTAAAGAATGTATCCGGCGAGTGATCCAGCCCGCGCATCGGGAGGAAAACCACAACAGCCGTCAGCACAACGGCATTGAACAGGCTGCCGCTCAGCCGGAATACAGCAAAGACACTGAGCGCGGCAGCGGGAATTGCAGCAGCCGCTTTGAGCGCAAACGCCCTGCGCGGGGATGTCCGCAGGCGGTGACCGATCTGATACGCAATCAACTGCACAGCAAAGGAAACGGCGCAGACCGCCGCAGAGGGCAGCAGAATCTGAAGCTCGGAATGAACGGACGTCAGTGCTTCTTCAAACAGCGTTGTCAGAAGCGCAATCTCTCCCTGCTCCGCACGGAGCGAAAGCATCAGGATGCAGACCGGGAACCATGCAAGACTCCGGCAGAAGATCGCCGTCACAGTCAGCAGCTTTTCTGACCGCATATGCATCCCCCTTTCTTTTTCATGTATACGGTTATTGTACCATATGCGGCGCGGTTTGTCAATTCCGGAGGAACACGGGGAAGAAAACGCCGGCGGCAGTGCCGCCCTCCGTTTTAACTCCCATTTTTACACAGCGGTCGCTTTTTTGCCCTTCTCCCATTGCACTTTTCAGTATAATATGCTATAATATGCAGGGGAGGGGCATGCAGATCCGAAAAACGCCCCGAACGAAAGGAGCATGACATGGCTGAATACATCATTGCAGCAGCATCGACCGCTGATTTGCCGGATTCGTTTTACCGGGATCACAATATCCCGCTGATCCGTTACACATACTCGATCGGGATGGAAACTTTTGAGGATGACTGCAAAGAGGAATCCCGTGCGCGCGCCTATCAGGATATGCGCAGCGGGACGGTCTATACCACCTCCATGATCAATGAGGAAACCTATTATGATTTCTTCCGCAGGCTGATGGAAACCGGCAAGGACGTGCTGTATCTGGATATGTCCAGGGAAATGTCAAGTTCCTATCAGGCCTCGCACCGTGCTGCAAGCAGAATTCAGGCGGAGTTCCCGGATCTGCAGCTTGTGCTGCCGGATACCCGCTGCATTTCCGGCGGACTGGGTCTGCTGGTGCGCGAATGTGTCCGTCATATGGAGGAGGGCATGAGCTTTCAGGCGCTGCTGAATTTCTGCGAGAGCACCAAGCTGCATATCATGCACCGTTTTACCGTCGATGACCTGAACTATCTTAAACGCGGCGGCAGAGTGTCCAACGCCTCTGCGATGATCGGTTCCATGCTGTCAATCAAGCCGGTGCTCTATGTGCCCGATGACGGCAAGCTGACTGTTTCCTCCAAGGTGCGCGGACGCCGTGCGGCGCTGAATGCGCTGCTGGAGGGCGTCAAGCGGGACATGGTTTCGCCGTCCGGACAGCAGATCATCATCAATCATGCGGACTGTCTGACCGATGCAAACTGGCTCCGCAGCGAGCTGCTGGATGCGTTCCCGACGCTCGGCAGCGTCGATATATTCAGCCTGGGCATCATCATCGGTGCGCACTGCGGGCCCGGCCTGCTGACCGTGTTCTATCTCGGTGATCAGCGCAAGCCGTAAATAAAAAATAAAGCCCGGAAGCAGCTTTGAAAGGCCGCTTCCGGGCTTTTTCCGTATCAGTGCTTTGCGTGCCGGATCGTATGCTTTCTGCGCCGGATGCCGTGCAGCAGTCCGAAAATCAGATAGCAGCCGACCGCTGCGATGATGCTCCAGACGGCCGTCCGGATCACGGCGTTTGTGCCGCCGTAGAGATATCCGGTGACCGCGGCAAAGGTGTGGTCGGTCTTGACGGCAAAGCGGTCGAACCAGCGCGTGTGCTTCAGCCACAGCGCCGGAATCAGCAGCAGAACCGATGCGATCAGCGCACCCGTGCCGATCCAGTAGAAGCCGGTTTCCGGCTCCCGGTGATTGGCAAAGAACAGCAGCAGTATGAACAGGATGACGGTGCCGAAGGCTGCGGCGACCGCATAGCCCGCCCACGGGATATATGTTCTGGCGGTTTTCAGCACACCCGTATCTGCGAGCGACTGAAAGCGGAACACGTCACAGGCGGAGAGAATCCGCTCTGCCGCGTTGGCCTTTGCCGTTTTGACGGCTTCATGATAGGTGTCATCTTTGATGACATTGTGCTTTGCGGCATAATCCTCAAAGAAAGCAGTGATCTGATCGTCCAGCTCTGAAAAATCATGCCGGATTTCCAGCTTGGCGGTATCGCCGCGCAGATATGCAAAGCCGTTCGAGATGCCGTCTGCAATCATCGGCTCCAGCTTGTCCGGCGTGATTGCGTCTGCATAGACAGAAGCGGGAATGCCGGATGCGCTTTCGGCGGCCTTGAATTCCGTCTGCAAGGTGTTGGATACCTTATTGGCAAGCTGCTGCTCCGTGACGACCGGCAGCACGGCTTCGGTATTCAGCATCCGGAATCGCACCGAACCGGCGAGGAATGCAAGGATGCATGAGAAAATCAGAAAGACCGTGAGGATCACGCATGTGATATAGGTGGATGTCCGTTTCACGTTGTACCTCCGTTGCTCCGCGCGGCAGAATCACTTTGCATCTGCCGGGGCATTGAATTTTCTGCTGACCGGTTCACACCAGACGCCGATGCGCTTGTCGGCGCTGCCGATGACCTGCGGGGCGCAGGTATACAGCGTCAGACGGTCGTCCTTGCTGACTGCAAGCCAGTGCTTATCCTCTTTATCGAAGCTGATCTGCTCTTTGACCTTATACGTGAACTGACCGTAATTTGTGAACAGCTCAACCTCGTCGCCGGGCTTTAATTTGGAAAGCTCGGAGAAGTAAGTCGTGACATGCGCGTCGATGACGGTGTTGCCGTGGTCGCCGATGATTGCAGACTGCGAGCTCTGGCAGGCGCCGCGGTCGAGCAGCTCGGCATTGACGCCGTAATACACGCCGACGGTCAGGCCGATTGACTCGGCGGACAGCACAGCGTACTGCTCGCCGAAGACCGGATAATTGATCTTGCCGTCTTCAAAGGTATCCGCATCCGGCTTTTTGACGGTTTCGATTTCGTTTTCCTTGATATGCAGACCGTCCGTCGTGCCGGTCGTTTTCAGGTTGTCCATAAATGCGATGTTCAGATATTTCTGGACATAGTGGACAGGTGCCAGGGAATAGCAGAGCACCAGAATGCCGCCTGTCAGCAGCAGGAGCAGCAGCGGCGTCAGCAGATATGCGGGCAGCGAGCTGCGCTGCTTTGCGGTTTTTTCCTCAGCCATGGAGCGCCTCCTGTTTTCTGCCGCGCAGACTGATCCAGGTCAGTCCGCCGACGGCCAGCAGGATCACGCCGCAGGAGCCGAACACCGGAACGGTCATGTTCCAGCCTGTTTCGTCCACAGAAGCGCCGACCGAGGTGGAGTCGATCAGGTCGCCCTCACCGTCGCGGACGGAGTAGCTGATGCCGTCTTCTCCGAGCTGATCGACGGAAATATGCATTCCGAGCTGTTCGCCCAGCGTGATAAAGCTGCCGGCGATGTCCGCCTGGCTGCCGGTGTCCATCTGCTTGATTATGCTGTTGCGCTCCGAGGTCGAGAGCGAGGCGAGGAAGGCCGCGCGCTGATCCGCCGGCAGGGCAGCAACATAGGCCTGCTTTTCCTCCAGCGTCATATTGATAAAGGGCTTTTCAGGCTCCGGATAGGTCACCGGCTCGGTTTTGGTCGGTTCCGGATCCGCGCTCTGGGAAGCGGGCGGGGCGGTGGTCTGCATGGCCTTGCGGATGTCCGGGCCGCTGACGCCGAATTGCTCGCCGACCTTGTTCCAGATCTCGTCCTCCTGCAAAATGACCATTTCCGCCCAGACATCATACGGGAGATACTGGCCCTCAATCTCCATGCCGTTTTCGTCGTGCGGTACGGTTTCGTACCGGTTTTTCGCGTTCTGGATCATGGTTTCAGGCATACCGATTCTCCGCATGGCGGCATATACATCTTCGATGCTGCCTTCCGCAGCTGCGTGCATGGTCAGGCAGCAGACTGCACAGACCGCTGCCGGCAGTACGGCAAGCAGGCGTTTCCGGATTTTTTTCATAGGATCCGTCCTTTCGGTTCGTTTCAAACGGCTCCGGCTTTCTGCCGGAGATGTACCGGATCGTTCCGATACAGCCTATATTATATCACAATATCGCAGAAAATGCAAGCAATGCGCTGCTTTTCGCAAAAAGCGTGCGGGAAACCGGTTCCCCGCACGCTCTGTTTTTGCATCCTGCTGCTGTCAGAAGGTGATCTTTTTGGCGATGTACCGCAGCAGATCGGTCAGATCGGTTCCGTCGGTTTTGCCGTCCTTGTTGCAGTCGGCATTGGCAAGCCCCTGATCCGTGATGCCGGCCTCGCTGTCCGCATTGAGGAACCGCGCGAGCAGCACGGCATCGGAAACGTCGATGCTGTTGTCACAGGTGATGTCGCCGCGGCCTTTGGAGGCCGGTGCATCGCTGCGGATCGCTTCAAATCTGCGGTCAAAGCGCTGTGCGTACTTCTCTGCCGTGGAGTTTTCATAACCGCGGATCACGCCGGTATAGGAATTATAATCGAACAATTCCTTGGGGTTGGCAAAGGTATTCGGCGCGTCGAAGATTTCCGTTTCCGGATTCAGCAGCGTGACCGACAGCAGATTCTCACATCCGCCGAATGCCTCATAGTCGATGCTTCTGAGCGTTTTCGGGAGTGTGATATCCGTCAGCATCTCGCTGTTTCCGAATGCGCTTGAGCCGATTGTTTCAAGCCCCTCATTGAAAACAACTTCCCGGATGCAGAAGCTGTCGAAGAACGCACTGTTTCCGATCTCCTTCAGGGTGGAAGGCATCTCCACCTTTGCGATTCCTGTGTTCCAGCAGAACGCGAATTCATTGATATGCGTGATGCCCTCAGGCAGTTTGACCGTCAGCGCCGGGTTCGTGCTGCTGTACAGATATCCGGAATCATAGAACGCACGGTTCAGCGCGCCGCCGCCGATCACGCGGATGCCCTCCGGGAACGTAAATTCGGTCAGGCTGCCGTCGCGGAGCGATTTGCTGATCTGATCGGTATTGGTTTTCAGCAGAATGCCGTTCTCGATGACAAAGGTGTCCGTTTTGCTGTCCAGCCATTTCGTGCTGTCAAAGGCATTGTTGCCGACATTGGTCAGGCTGTCCGGCAGTGTGACCGCTGCCAGCGAGCGGCAGTACCGGAACGCTTCTGAATCAATGGATTCCGTACCCTCCGGAATCACAATCGCTTTCAGATTGTTGCTGCTCTGAAATGCGCTCTGTGCGATGCGCTTGAGATCCTTCGGCAGCGTCAGCTCGCGGAATGCGGTGTTCTGGAACGCAGACGTTCCGATCTCGGTGATATGTTCGGAAAGCTGTACGGATTCCAGTCCGGTGCAGTTGTCAAATGCATTCGATCCGATTTTCGTGACGCTGTCTGCCATTTCAACCGATTCCAGCAGCTTGCAGTTCAGGAACGCGCCCGATCCGATGCTTGTGATGCCGTCCTCAATCACGACCTTTTTGATCTGATCTCCCCACGGCGCCGGGCAGGCAGGACTCTTCTCCTCCTGCGGCGCGACAGTGGAAGACGTGAAATAAGGGCCGCGGTAATAATTTCCCATATCGCCGGTGCCGGAGATCGTCAGCGTGCCGTTTTCATCCAGCGTCCAGAGCGCATTCTCGCCGCAGGCATTTTCAGGGGGGATCAGCGAAGGATTCACATCCTCCAGCGCTTCAAAGCGATAGCCCATTTTCTTTGCGTAGTCTTCTGTTGTGGAGCCCTTCCGGCCGCAGAGCGTTCCGGTGTAGCTTTCGCCCTGATTGCTGAACAGAACGAACTTATCACTGAACTCAGCGATCGGATTTACGATCGTAACGCGTTTCAGCGCAGGGCAGTTCATTGCGAAGGGGTTCGCGTAACTCCGTACCACATCGGCGCGTCCGAGGAGCGTCAGCTCGGTCAGGCTGCTGCACTCGCTGAAAGCATCATCGCCGAGGCTCACAAGATCATACGGCAGCACAACGGATTTCAGTGCACTGCATCCCCTGAATGCGTCCCACCCGATCGAGATCAGTTTCTTCGGCAGATTGATCTCACGCAGCTTGACGCAGTTTTCAAATGCACCGTCACAGATTGATGAAACCGACTCCGGGATCGTGATCGTTTCCAGTCCCTTGCAGTTATCAAATGCGCATACACTGATCAGTTCATAGCCGTCCGGAATCACAACAGAGGTGATCTTGTCATATCCCTCAAAAGCGCAGTTTGCCATCTGTTTTATCCCCGCCGGGAGTTCAACGGTGCCGGAATTGACCGTGCCGCAGTCCGTCAGAATGTCATTGATGATGACGAACGGCTGCTTTTTCAGTTCCGCATACCACGGCGTATCCTCAAATGCAAATTTGGAGAATTCCGTGAGTGAATACGGCACGTAGATGTCCGAAAGCTGCGTGCAGCCCATGAACGCGTAATCCTCGACCGTGCTCAGCGCAGAGGGGAGATGTATGCTTTTCAGTGCGGTGCAGTTTCCGAAGCAGCAGGCTCCCAAATAGGACGAATCTCCCGTAAATGCGATTTCCTCCAGTTTGTCACAGCCATAAAATGCAAAAGAACCGAAAATTCCGATTCTCGCCGGGAAGCTGATGCGCTTCAAACCGGATTTGCAGAATGCAAACGAACCGATCCAATCCAGCGTGGACGGCAGTGAAACGGATTCCAGATCCTTGCAGTCATAGAACGCGAAATTGCCGATCTCTTTGACACCCTCACCGATCACGATTTTTTTCACGCTGCTTTTGCTCCACGGTGCGGGTTCCGGAACGTCAGCCTCATCCCGCCGTACCGCGTATTCGAATTCGTAAGGCACCTTATCCGTGAAGGATGCAAAATAATTGTACATTTTGCCGCTGCCGGAGATCGTCAGCGTACCGGTCGCTTCATCCAGCGTCCAGCGGAGGTTCTGTCCGCAGACATTGTCGCCGGCCGGATCCCCGATGAAGCGGAACGGATAGCCGTTTTCCATTGCAAAGGTCTGTGCTGTGGAACCCTCATAGCCGCAGATCGTCGGCAGGCCGAAAAAGTCATTTGCGGCAAAGCCGAGTGATTCCGTGCTGAGCGGGAGCGTCGGATTCAGGATCGTGAGTGTGTCCGGACGACACTCTTTGAACACGCCGGTGCCGAGCTTTGTCACATTTGCCGAGAGCGTCAGGTTTTCAAATGAGGCGGCGCGGAATGCGTAATCGCCGATTTCCGTCAGTGAATCCGGCAGAGAAATGCTCCTCAGCGCGGTATTGCCGGCAAAGGCATTGCTGCCGATGCGCGTGACGCCTTCCCCGATCTTCACGCTTCTGAGATCGGTGCCCCAGGGCGCCGCGGTTTCTCTGCCTTTTTCAGGATCGCTGTAATCAATGATTTCGCCGCTGCCGGTAATGGTCAGGCGGTCGTCTTCTCTCAACTCCCATTCAGTGCCGGTGCCGCAGGCGCCTCTGGCAATAGAGCTGATCTCAGTAGGCACATCTGCCGCCGCGGCCGGAAAAACGGAAACCGTGCCTGTCAGCGTCAAACAGAGCGCACTGACAAGCGCAATCGTTCTGAATGCTTTCATGATGATTCTCCCTTTCTGTTTGTAAAAATGTGCTGTGAAGTTTTGCTCTGTCTGCTGTTCCCCGTACAGCCGTGCTGACAGAGCATACCGAATACTAAGCTATTGTGATTATACTGCGAAATATGTGCAAAAGCAAGCATGTTCACGGATTCTTCATAATAATCGGCGCTTGCTACAAGAATCCGCCGGAATATTTGTCGGAAATACCTGTAACCGATTTCCGCTGAATGCCGTATGAAGAAAAAGCAGCCTCATTTCCTGATTATTGCGATTTGCTGACCGGCATTTGCCGAATCCGTGGTTTTTCACACTTCTTATGGGAAAACGCTTGACATTCGCGGCGATTTCCGGTATAATGTAAAAGAGGAAAATTTGGTTTTTCCCGGAAAGTTTTTTAGGAGGTCTGTATTATGTCTCTGACAAAGAATCCCAATGTCAACAAATGGGTCGAGGAAATGATCGCCCTCTGCAAGCCGGACAATGTCGTCTGGATCGACGGCTCCAAGGAGCAGCTCGATCAGCTGGTCGCTGAGGTTACCGCTCTGCCGGACGGTCATCCCGATAAACTCTATAAGCTCAATGAGGAGAAGTATCCCGGCTGCCTCTATCACAGAACCCGCCCGAACGACGTTGCCCGCGTTGAGGACAGAACCTTCATCTGCTCCCGCAGACAGGAGGATGCAGGTCCGACCAACAACTGGATGGATCCGAAGGAAATGTACGCAAAGCTGACCCCGCTCTATGACGGCGTCATGAAGGGCAGAACCATGTATGTCATTCCGTACAGCATGGGCCCGATCGGCTCGCCGCTCGCAAAGGTCGGCGTTGAGGTCACCGATTCGATCTACGTCGTTCTGAATATGAACATCATGACCCGTATGGGCACCAAGGCTTTTGAGAACCTCGGTGATGTTTCCAATGACTTCGTCCGCGGTCTGCACTCCAAGGCAGACGTCAACCCGGAGAACCGCTACATCGTGCAGTTCCCGGAGGACAATGCAATCTGGTCGATCAACTCCGCATACGGCGGAAATGTTCTGCTCGGCAAGAAGTGCTTCGCGCTGCGCATCGCTTCCTATCAGGCAAAGAACGAGGGCTGGATGGCTGAGCATATGCTCATTCTCGGCGTGCAGAAGCCGGACGGCGATACCAAGTACATCTGCGCGGCGTTCCCGTCTGCATGCGGCAAGACCAACCTCGCAATGCTGATTCCGCCGGAAGGCTACCGCAAGGCAGGCTACAAGGTCTTCACCGTCGGTGATGACATTGCATGGCTGAAGCCTGGCGCTGACGGCAGACTGTACGCAATCAATCCGGAGTACGGCTTCTTCGGCGTCGCACCGGGAACCAATGAAAAGTCCAACTACAATGCACTTGCATCCACCAAGAAGAATGCAATCTTCACGAACGTTGCACTGGATAACTCCGACAATACTCCGTGGTGGGAATCCCTGACCAAGGAGCCGCCGGTCGATGCAACCGAGTGGAAGGGCGAAAAGGTCAACGGTCCGGAGTTCTGCGCTCAGGTTGACGCAAACGGCAAGCACCTGACGCTGGCACATCCGAACAGCCGCTTCACCGCACCGGCAGAGAACTGCCCGTGCATCAGCCCTGAGTTCAACAATCCGCAGGGCGTGCCGATCTCCGCAATCATCTTCGGCGGCAGACGTGCATCCACCACGCCGCTGGTTTACCAGTCCTTCGACTGGACGCACGGCACCTACATGGGCTCTGCTGTTTCCTCTGAAACCACCGCAGCTGCAACCGGCGCAGTCGGCGTGCTCCGTCACGATCCGATGGCCATGAAGCCGTTCATCGGCTACAATGTCGGCGACTACTGGGCACACTGGCTCGAGATGGGCGAGAAGCTCGGTGACAAGGCACCGAAGATCTTCAACGTCAACTGGTTCAAGAAGGACGCTGAGGGTCACTTCATGTGGCCGGGCTTCGGCGACAACATGAGAGTCCTTGACTGGATCATCAAGCGCTGCGAAGGCACCGTTGATGCTGACGAAACCGCAATCGGCTATCTGCCGAAGCCGGAGGATATCAACATCGAAGGCCTCGAGGGCGAGGTTGATCTCAATCAGATGAAGGCACTCGTCGCTGTTGACAAGGATCTCTGGAAGAAGGAGATTGTTGAGATGCGCAGATACTATGACGAGGACATCAAGGCAAAGGGCGGCAAGATTCCGGCTGCTCTGTACGATGTGCTTGACAAGATCGAGGCAAACCTCAACAAGTAATCAAACGAAAACGGCATAACACGAGCCCGTATCCGGACATGGATACGGGCTCTGTTTTCATAATAAGAAAAGAACACGGCGATGCGTTCAAAATCAAATCAACGCACCGACGTTTTTTGTTTGTTTATACAAACCGTTGAAACAACCTATTGACATTGCAGTTAGCATATGCTACAATGATAAACGGATTATTGATAATCGAATTTTCACAGGAGGGACAGAATGGCCACACCGGATAAAAGCATCGACCCACGGCTGCTCGCCAGTGCAAAGGCAGAATTCATGAAATACGGCTACCTCAAAGCAGAGCTAAAGACGATTTGTGAGAACGCCGACATCACAACAGGTGCGGTTTACAAGCGCTACAAGGGCAAGGAAGACCTGTTCAGTGCGGTTGTTGAGGACATTGCCTCTGAACTGACCGATTTCGTTGAAAGCCGCTCCGAGCTTGATTTTTCGTTGCTTTCAGACGATGAGATCTATGATTCATGGGTGATGTCGTATGAATCCATGATGCCGCTTTTCAAGCTGCTCTACCAAAACAGGGACACGGTTTTTCTGCTGATCGACAAGGCAGCGGGCACACGCTACGAGAATTTCAACCATGAATACGTCACGAAAATGAGCTGCGCCTATGAGCAGTTCTACACAGAAGCCTATAAAAGAGGACTTGCCCACGCAGAGGTCACAAGAGAGGAATTTCATGTGTTGATCTCGTCGTTCTGGACTTGCGTCTGCGAGCCAATCATTCACGATATGTCATGGGAGCAGATTGAGGAGCATTGCCGTATCGTCTGTCGGTTCTTCAACTGGCAGAAGGTCATTATGTTAAAGAAAGGCGATGAAAACCATGTTTAATAAGATCAGGCCCTATATGGGCGGCAACATCAAATATACCTATGCGGCACTGGCGGTCATGTTTGCGGGACTGATCGCCTCCGCAGTGCCGTTTTTTATGGTGTACCGCATCATCAAGCCGCTGATCGGCGGCGAAACTCTTTCCGCGGGCTATTATGCAGTGCATATCACTGTTATTTGTGCATGTGAGTTAGTCTACGCTATCTTATATGTGTTGGGGCTGAAATACTCGCATATCTCTGCATACAACACACTGAAAAACATCCGTATCTCCTTGCAGAAAAAGCTGGAGCGCCAGCCGCTCGGCACGATTCAGGATATGGGAAACGGCAGGATAAAAAAGCTGTTCACTGATGATATAGACCAGGTTGAGCTGCTGCTGGCTCATGCAATTCCCGAAGGCATCTCCAATCTTGCAATGGCACTGATAGCGATTATCTGTATGTTCTTTGCGGACTGGAAACTGGCGCTGCTGTCGCTCTGTTCTTTGCCTTTAGGTCTGTTTGCCATGGGCATGATGTTCCGCACGGGGATGCAGCGCATGAATGCCTACTATGCCGCATCTGCAAAGATGAACGCAACGATCATTGAATATGTCAACGGCATGGAGGTCGTCAAGGTGTTCGGGCGGGACGGCGAATCCTATCGGCGGTATGAAAGCGACATCAAAAGCTACCGTGATTTCACGCTTGCATGGTATAAGGCCTGCTGGCCCTGGATGGCGCTTTACAGTGCGATACTCCCGTGTACGGCGCTTGTCATGCTGCCTGTGGGAACGCTGTTTGTTATCAATGGCACATCCACGCTTGCGGATTTTGTGCTTGTGTTCTGCCTGTCGCTGTCAATCGGTATCCCGCTGCTGAAAGCCCTCAGTTTTGCCGGAAAATTCCCGCAGCTCGGCTGCAAGATCGACGAGATCGAAAAGGCGATGGACAGCACGCCTTTGAAAACGAACAGCAATCCGTTTTCCGGTGATTCGCATATCGTGCAGTTTGAAGATGTCCGCTTTGCCTACAAGGAGCAGGAGGTGCTGCACGGTGTATCCCTTGCGCTTGATGAGGGAACGCTGACCGCACTTGTCGGCGAATCCGGCAGCGGAAAATCCACCCTCGCAAAGCTGCTTGTTCATTACTATGATCTCAGCGGCGGACGCATCACGCTCGGCGGTCAGGATATTACCGATATGAGCATTGAAGCACTGAACGATCATATCTCCTATGTTTCGCAGGAGCAGTTTCTGTTCAACACAACGCTGTATGAGAATATTCTGATCGGCAATCCTGCGGCAAGCCGCGACCAGGTGTTAGATGCAGCTAACAGAGCGCAGTGCGGCGAGTTTCTGGGGCGTCTGCCGAAGGGCATCGACACAATGGCGGGCGACGGCGGAAAGATGCTCTCGGGCGGTGAACGGCAGCGCATCTCTCTTGCGCGGGCAATTCTGAAAAATGCGCCTGTGATCGTACTTGACGAGGCAACCGCTTTTATTGATCCGGAAAACGAAGAGAAAATGAATGCAGCAATCGCGGAAATTATCAAGGGAAAGACGGTGCTTGTGATTGCTCACCGCTTGCAGACAATCGTGAATGCAGATAAGATCTGCGTCATGAAGGACGGCAGTATCATCGCTGCCGACACGCACGAAAAGCTCCTGCAAAGCTGTGAAGAATATCAGAAACTCTGGAACAGCAGCGAAGCAAGTGCAAGCTGGACAATCGGAAATGAGGTGCGCGCATGATCGGACTGATTGGGCGAATCCTCGGCGTTTCGGGGAAATACAGGGGCAGAATCTACGGGGCGATGTTTCTTTCGTTTCTGAAAGGAATGCTGATGAAAATGCCGATTATGCTGGCATATTTCGTTGTGACGGCATTCATCGGCGGAACGATTACAAAAAAGCACTGCATTTACATCGCCGCCGCGCTCGCGGCAAGCGTTGCGGTGCAGGCGCTGTTCCAGTATTTTGCGGACAGACTGCAAAGTGCGGCAGGCTACATGATTTTTGCGGATATGCGCATGAAGCTCGGCGAGCATCTCCGACGCCTGCCCATGGGATATTTCACAGAGGGAAACATCGGAAAAATCAGCTCGGTGCTGTCAACGGATATGGTCTTCATCGAGGAAAACTGCATGATGACCTTAGCAGACATGATGAGCTATCTGTTCTCGCAGGCGATCATGGTGCTGTTTATGTTTTTCTTCGATTGGAGATTAGGCCTTATCTCCCTGACAGTGACGGCAGCAATGCTCACCCTCGGCTTTGCGATGAAAAAGAGTACCCTGCACCACTCAGACGAACGGCAGGAGGCTTCGGAAAAGCTGACGGAGTCGGTGCTTGATTTCACAGAGGGCATCGGCATCATCAAGACCTTTAACCTCATGGGCGATAAATCAAAGAAACTGACCGACAGCTTTGAGCTGAACTGCAAGGTCAACCTTGACTTCGAGTTTGACCATGTGCCGTGGCAGACTGGCGTGAACCTGATATACACAGTTGGAACGGTTCTTGTTCTTGCCGTATCTTCTTATTTCTATTGTACGGGAGCGATGCCGCTGAACTTCTATATCGGGATGCTGCTGTTCCTGTTTGATCTGTTTGTTCCCATGAAGTCCTTCTACGGACAGATCGCAAGGCTGACGGTCATGAACTCCTGCATGGACAGAATCGAATCCCTCTTTGCCGAAGAAGAACTGGATGACAGCGGAACACAGACACTGACTGACAGCAGCGCGCCCGAAATCGAATACCGCAATGTGACATTTGCCTACGGGGAAAAGGACGTGCTGAAAGATGTTTCGTTCCGGTCAGAGAGAGGCACCATGACGGCGCTGGTCGGGCCGTCGGGCGGCGGAAAATCAACGATTGCAAGTCTGCTGACACGCTTCTGGGATGTGAAATCCGGCGAGATCCTTCTGTGCGGAACGGATATCCGGAAGCTGCCGCTTGCAGCACTGATGGATAATATCAGTATGGTGTTCCAGCGGGTGTATCTGTTTCAGGATACGGTGTACAACAATATCGCGCTTGGCAGGCCGGACGCAAGCCGGGAAGAAGTCATCGAAGCGGCGAAAAAGGCTCGCTGCTATGACTTCATCATGGAGCTGCCGGACGGCTTTGATACGGTCATCGGAGAGGGCGGCGCAAGCCTTTCGGGCGGTCAGGCGCAGCGGCTGTCCATTGCAAGGTGCATCCTGAAGGATGCGCCCATTGTCATTCTTGATGAAGCGACAGCAAGTGTTGACGCCGACAATGAAAGCTATATCCAGCAGGCGATCTCGGAGCTTTGCAAGGGAAAGACGCTGCTCGTCATTGCACACAGGCTCAATACGATTGCTCACGCCGATCACATCATGGTCATCAAGGACGGAGAAATTGCCGAATCCGGCAATCACAAAAGCCTGATGGATATGGGCGGCATCTATCATAACATGGTGACAAAACGTGCAGTCAGCACGGGCTGGAAAAAATGAAGGAGGATCATTATGAACGATAACAAACTGAAAGCAAAGGACTTTATCACAATCGGCATTTTCACGGCGCTGATCTTCGTTGTGGAATTCGCCTGCGGTATGCTCGGATTCATACACCCGTACATCGTCGCTTCCTTTGTTGTTTTAATCCCGCTGGTCGGATCGATCCCGATGATGCTGTTCTACACAAAAATCGAGAAATTCGGCATGCTGACAATCATGTCTGTGCTGATTGCGATTATCATGTTCATTACCGGCATGGGCTGGCTCGGCGCACCGCTGATTATTCTTTCGGGACTGATCGCCGATCTGATTGCCAAAAAAGGCGGCTATAAGCGTTTCAAACTGACAGCAATCAGCCACGGCGTTTTCTGCCTGTGGATCTGTGCCAATTATTTTCCGGTGGTCGTCACAGCAGAAAGCTACCGCAAGGGGCTGATCGAGGGCGGATATTCGGCTGAATACTGCGATGCACTGTTCCGTGCAATCAACAGCAAGACCATTGCGGTGCTGCTGATTCTCTGCTTTGTATTCGGCGTGATCGGTGCATTTGTGGGCAAGGCTGTTGTCAGAAAGCATTTTGAAAAAGCAGGCATTGTATGAAGGCACTGAAACTGGATCCCCGAACCAAGCTGTTTATGATCTTTGCGGTGTCATTCATCGTCATGGTCAATGCCGTTACGCCTTTGGAGTGGGCTGTGCGCATTGCCGTCACGGCGATTCCGATTTTACTGCTTGCGGCGGAAGGCAGATATGCTTCTGCCATCCGGTTTACCGTTTGTTACGGCGCCGCGCTTGCGCTGATGCGGTTCTGGCTCTCTGCGGAATCAACAGGCGTATTCTCTGCGATTCTGGTCGGTTACTGCGGCATTGTTGTGCAGTTTATGCCCGCGATGATCATGGCATGGTATGTGATCCGCACCACAAAGATCGGAGAATTTATGTCGGCGATGCAGAAAATGCACATTCCGGACGGCATCTCGATCTCGCTTGCAGTGGTCATGCGGTTCTTCCCGACGATCAAAGAGGAATACGCTTATATCAACGATGCGATGCGGATGCGGGGAATCTCCTTCGGCGGCGGCAGATATACGAAAATGATCGAATACAGACTGGTGCCGCTAATGTTCTCCTGTCTGAACATCGGCGAGGAATTATCGGCAGCAGCAGTCACAAGAGGACTCGGCGCGCCGGTGAAGCGAACCGGCACGGTACAGCTTCGGATCGGCGCTGCCGATATTGCGGTGACAGGATTCTTTGCCGCAAGCGTGATGCTGTTTGTATTTGCAAAATATATAAGGTGAGATTGCATGATAGAGCTGAACCATGTCACATTCCGGTACAAAGGAATCTCTGAGGGCGGTGTGTACGATCTTTCCCTGAAGATTCGCGGCGGCGAGGTCGTTCTGCTCTGCGGCGCTTCCGGCTGCGGAAAGACGACTGCTGCAAGGCTGATCAACGGACTGATCCCGCATTACTACAAAGGCGAACTGACCGGCAGCGTGACGGTGAACGGCAGGGATATTGCACAGACTGAGCTGTATGATCTTGCGGGGGTTGTCGGAACGGTATTCCAGAATCCCCGCAGTCAGTTCTTTGCCGTGGATACGGACGGTGAAATCACATTCGGCGCGGAAAATATCGGAATGCCGCCAAAGGAGATTCTGGCAAGAAAGAACGCCGTTGCAGGCGCAATGCAGATTGAGAAGCTGCTCGGCCGCAGCATCTTCGGCCTTTCCGGCGGCGAAAAGCAGATCATTGCCTGTGCGAGCGTGAGCGTTCTGTCGCCCGATATCATTGTGCTGGATGAGCCGTCCTCAAACCTTGACTGCGAGGCGATTGAAAAGCTCAAGGATATTGTGGCGCAGTGGAAGTCGCAGGGCAAAACCATCGTCATTGCAGAGCACCGGCTGTATTTTCTGCGTGAGCTTGCGGACAGAATGCTGATACTGGAAAACGGCAGAATCACAAAGGAACTGAATGCCGAAGAGATAAAAAAACTCACCAATGCCGATACCGAAAATCTTGGGCTCCGTCCGATGACGCTCCCCGAAATACACGGTTCGCACCAAAATACAGACATACAGGGCGATGTGCTGTTGCTCGAAGATTTCCGTTTTACGTATAAGGACGGCAAGCACGGCATCAATATTCCTCGGCTTGAATTGCCTGCAAATCGCATCATTGCAATCACCGGCCACAATGGCGCAGGCAAAAGTACCCTTGCAAGAAATATCTGCGGACTGGAGCGAAAGTGCAGGGGTACGCTCACCATGAATGGCAAAAAGCTGAAAGCAAAGGCGCGCCTGCGTCACTGCTATATGATCATGCAGGATGTGAACCACCAGCTTTTTACCGAAAGTGTCCGCGATGAGGTAATGCTGAGTATGACGGACAAATCCCTGAACGATCAGCAGAAAGCCGATGCGATTCTCGCACAGCTTGACCTGACGGAATACGCTGACAAACATCCGATGGCGCTTTCCGGCGGACAGAAGCAGCGCACGGCAATTGCTTCGGGGATTGCATCCAGCAAGCCCATTCTCATCTTTGACGAACCGACCAGCGGCCTTGACCTTGCACATATGAAACAGGTGTCAGACCAGCTGAAAAAGCTGAGAGATATGGGCAAAACAGTCATTGTTGTTACCCACGATCATGAATTGATCCGTTCCTGCTGCGACCATATCGTCAGGCTTGAGAACGGCTGCGCTGCGGAAAACTGTCCGCTTGGCGAATGAAGTGTTCAGGGCAGATGTGTGTGTGCCATGATTTTTATACAGTCAGCATCTGCTGCTTCGGCTGTTTTTCCCGAAAAGACCATAACAACAGAAAGCAGGCTGCGTCACTGAATGGCGCAGCCTGCGATGATAAATATAGCTTTTCGGTGTCCCTCTGTCGCAGGGCGTTCCCGCTTGCGGAACTCTTGAACGCTGGGGGATTCCGCCCGCTGCGGACGGCGGCCGGAGACTCCCCGCCTCCGGACTCTCGCTATTGGTTTCTAAGGAATCACCCCACAAGGCCGGAGCGTTCGATGCCTTCTGTGAAATGCTTTTGCAGGCAGGCATAGAGAATCAGCAGCGGGGTAATCGAAATCAGGCAGCCTGCCTCCAGCCAGACAATTTTCTCCCGGATGCTGACATTGGCATTCGCATTGTTGAAGATTGCCAGATTCAGCGTCGCATCCAGATTTTTCAGCACCATGGAAATCGTCTTGCGGTTTGAGAAGAACGATCCCGCCACATAATAATCATTCCAGTACCAGACAATCGAAAACAGGAACACCGTCAGCACGGAGGAGCCTGCATTCGGAATCATCACCCTGAGGAACGTCCGGAACGGCCCGCAGCCGTCCAGATAGGCGGCATCCTCCAGCTCCTTCGGCAGTCCGCGGAAGAACTGCCGGAAAATGAAGATCATCAGTCCCGCGCGGATGCCGTTGGCCGTCATTGCGGGCAGGTACATCACCAGCGGATTGTCGATCAGATTGACCGTGCCGAACAGAAAATACCGGAACGTCACATACAGCGGAATCGAAATGATCTGCGTCGGGACGAGAATCATCAGAATGACGATGCCGAACAGCAGCTCCCGCCCTTTGAACCGGAACCGCGCAAAGCCGTACCCGGTGACGGCGCAGGACGCAACCTGACACAGGGAGCAGCCGATATTCAGCAGCAGCGTGTTCAGCAGCGGGTTATTGCTGCTTTTCGTCAGCCCCATGGCGCGGACGGTATCCTTCATGACGGAAAGCGTCGGGTGCCGCGGGATCCAGATGATCGTCGGGTCACTCATGTCGCCGCTGTCGCGGAAGCCGTAGCTGATCATGAACAGCAGCGGCGTCAGGATCACGAAGCCCAGCCCGAACAGAATCAGAAAACGGAACACCGGCCAGCATTTCTCCGCGAGCTGCTTGCGGCGCATTGCAGCGATTTCCGCCTTGTTCATGTGCTGCATCCGGATATGCACGGCCTCCTTTTTTGTCAGACCGCGGCCGATTTCATGCGGCTCGTGTGTATCCGGGATTGCAGAGGCGGGAATGCGGGCTTCGGCCGTCTGTGCCTGCGTTTGCTCCATATCCGCACCTCCTTTTACTCGACCTCGTAGAACACGTACTTGTTGATGATAACCGTGATGATGCCGACGGCGGCCATCACGATGAGAAAATAACTCCAGGACATCGCCGCGGCATAGGCATATGACATATCCTTCTGCTGGATTGTCAGCACGCGCAGCATGACGGCGTTGTCGGTTTTGGTAAACGAATCAATGACTGTATAAATGAAATTTGCAAGGATCATCGGGCTGACATAGGGCAGCGTGATTTTCCAGAAATACTCCCACGCGGTCGCGCCCTCCATGGACGCGGCCTCCTTGGCGGACGGCGGGATATTCTGGAGCGCCGCAAGGAAAATCAGAATCTGGATGCCGGAGCTCCAGACCAGCCCGAAGATATTGGTTGTGACCGTGTTGATGACGGTGCTGAGGGATTCGCTGATATCCATGACGCCTAAAAACACCAGCAGCTTGTCCACCATATCGGTTTCAAAAAGCGTGGAAAACTGCGCGCCGCTGTCGGCACCGGTCACAGCGATATTGCCGCTGATGATGTTGTAAACCGGCCCCGTTGCAATGATGACCGGGAGAAAGAAAATCGCGCGGGCAAAGCCTCTGCCCTTGAATTTCTGATTCAGGATCACAGCGATGAACAGCGAAAAAATGAGAATCATCGGTGTGGTCAGGGCAGTATCGCGCAGCACGGAGGCCAGCGCCTGCCGGAATTCGCGGTCGGCGGTGAAGGCATTTTTGAAGTTGCCGAGCCACTGCCAGTCCGAGAGCGGCAGCCAGATCTTCTGCATGCCGCCGCTGTCCGGCTTTAATCTGCGGTTATCCATAAAGCAGTAGCAGAGCGACTCTGCCAGCGGTTTCAGGAACCACAGCACCGTTCCGATCAGCCAGACCGAGATGAAGCCGTAGCCGTACAGCGATTTTCTGCGTTCATATGGGATTTTCATGATGCTGCCGCGGCTCCTTCCTTCACATAGTCTTTCAGGTACCGTGTCTGTCCGCCGCAGGTTACGGCGCCTGTATCCAGATCGACGACGGTTTCCGTTCCGTTTGCGTACCGCGTTGTGAAGCGGCTGCCGTCCTCGCGGAAGCTGATGATATACGAATCACTGACCGCAGAGAGCGTATCCTTCGCAAAGCGGTAATACTGTGCAGCCTGTTCTGTCCAGTCAGCAGCGTATGCGTAGTAAAAAACATCAAAATCGGTATCCTTGAGCAGCTCCGTTTCCGCAGCGAGCATGTCAAACCGCAGATCGCTGCCGGTGGCCACAGCCCGCAGAACCGTATCCCTGATATCTGCGCTGCCGTTGACGGATTCGGTTGTATACGGCAGTACCCCGTGCAGAACGGTCTGATACAGCGGGATGTCCCCGTCGAAAATGTTGAATCCGCTGGAACAGAGCGGCAGGTCGGTGACCGCGTCCGTATAGGGCAGCACATAGGCATTCGGATGCTCCGAAAGCACCTTGCCGAGCGTGCGCTGCATCTGCGAGAGCTGCTTCGTCACGGTCTGCATCGCAGTATCGCGGGCGGTGTAGCTCTGCCTGCCGTAGTCGCCGTACAGCGACGAAGCGAGTTCCCCGATGCCGATGCCCGGCAGTCCGGCCGCTTCACAGCTGCCGCACAGCTTTCCGAGCAGCTTCGGGAATGCAGCCGGGGAAAGCAGGGACATCGTTTTTTTCTTGCCGTAGGGCACGCCGTATGCGCGCTCGTAATCCACAATGCGCGCAAATGCGCCGGAAACACGCACGGCGGTATCGGTCAGCGCCCAGTATCCGTTTCCGGAATAAAACGCCGTGTTACTGCAAACGGGATACCATTCCGCACCCGCTGCGTCGAGCGAAGCGGTCAGCTGTCTGAACGCCTTTTGCCCGCCGAGTACGGCTGAGGGCTTTGCCTTGCAGTCTGCCTTGCCGCTGATTCCGGCGTCCGTCCAGCGGTTCAGCGACACCTGAAGCCGATCGGCGCCCGCATCCTGCAAATCCCGGACGATCTGCTCCATATCTGAATAGGATGTCACGGCGGTTTTCATGAACACCGGAAATCCCAGCACATTGCGCTGCTTCATGCAGCCGCCGTAGAGATCAACGTGCAGCCTGGAATCATCCGGCTTTGCCTTGACCTGCACATGCTGATCCTCCAGCAGATACTGCCGGTATCTGGCCGCAAGATCGGCAAAGTCAAGCTCCTGGCTTCGGTCGACGTTGATGCTGTCCGAAGCCGTCAGCGGATAATACCGCACGGCAATGCTGCGCGGCGCCATATTCTTTTCGTAAACGTCAAGCGGCTGCATCTGGTCGCCGCCGAGATAAAACTGGTCGCTGCTGCGGAGAATAAATTTGAAATAGCAGCGGTTGTATTCGGTGTTGGACTGTCCCTTGCCGCTGACATCCGCGCAGAGCTGACAGTTTCCCTCGCCCTCGGATGCGACCGCGAGCAGTGCGTTTTCGCCCTTGCAGATGCCGTACATCGGGAGCGACACGCCCTTGACGACCGCGCCCTTTGTCTTGGGAACGGCCGTGCGGTCAGCGCCGTAGATCATCTGGCAGTACGGCGATGCCGCATTTTTGCCGTTGTTGAACTGAATGACCGCACCGGAGCCGTCCGGAATGACGAAGCAGCCCTCCTCGGTGCTGTCCGCCGCGCCGAAGCCGTTCAGTACGGCGAGCGCCTGTGCAAGCTGCGGCTCCTCGTCGTCGGGGCCGTGCTTTTCCGTGATTTCCGAGGTATCGGTGCGCACCTCCAGGTAATCGTCCCGGAGCTGATAGCTGACCGGCACCTTGATGCCGCACTTGCGGAAAAAGTAGGTGATTCTGACGCCGTCCGGCAGCAGCTCCTGCGTAATGACCGTTTTCAGCGGATCTCCGGACGGGAATTCGTTTTTGGAGCGCTTGCTGAGCAGCGCATCCGTCAGCACCAGGCAGGACGCCAGCTTGCTGCGGATTGCAGGCGTCGCAATGCGGTCGCAGCGCGCGTTGACCGGCGACGACCACCAGACATAGCCGTTGGTCTTGTTGACCAGCGCAAACAGATCCTCCGGCTTTTCATCGGCATCCTCATCGAGCAGCTCCGTATCCCATACCCAGAGTGCAAGCCGGTCATTTTCTGCGGCAATGCGCATCTTTGCAAAGACCTCGTCCTCCGTTCGCGGAGGGAGCTCCGGTTCCTCTGTTTCCGCAGCGCTTTCAGCGGCGGCGGAATCCGCATTCTCCTCCGCATAGGCGGAAAGCCCGGTAAACGGCAGAAGCATCACGGCAGAAAAAAGCAGCGCAAGTAATCGTTTCATGTTCGGCATCACAACACCTCCTTTTCCAATGTACTCCCGGTTCACGCAGCAGTACGCCGCTGTTTGCGGCTTCTGAAAGGTCATCGCTCTCAACGGTTTGCGTTTTTGGAAAGACTCTTTTCAGAATTGTGTTGCTGTGAAAAAAAGAATTCATGTATCCTAATATTTCCACAATTCAATC
Source organism: Oscillospiraceae bacterium (assembly GCA_016281125.1). GTDB lineage: Bacteria > Bacillota > Clostridia > Oscillospirales > Ruminococcaceae > Firm-04. The sequence continues at coordinate 56,440 of JAEEIA010000040.1, forward strand.
TCATACGGAAGCATATCTTTGTAATCAAACTTCACAATGAAAAAGAAATACGGAGCGTCAGTGTTTGGAAATTCAATCGAAAAACTGTCTGCGGCGTATTTCGGATGATGTTTGCCGCGGCGGTATTGTTTCCATTTCAGAATTCTCCACTTGTCCGAGATTTTGATATCACCAAATTTGATCCCGTTTACCTCATAGATTTCCTGAGAAAATATTTTATCCAGATTCGCAGCAAGTGTTTCATTTCCATTCTGATCTAAATGAATGAACCAGTCATACGCCTTTTCGATGCATTCTTCTATATGCGCCAGCACATCCAGCATTCGCCTGACGGTTTCCTCCGGAATCACATTGTCTGATCCTTTATATTCAATCTCGATCTCACCGGCTTCCGAATCAATCAATGCATACCCTTCGTCGCTGTAGAAACGGAATTCTGAAAATTCTCTGTTTTCCAGTAAGAATATGACATCATCGAGAGTATAATCGTCTACATCCTGAAAAACGACTTTTCCTGAACAGAATGATTTCGGCACAACACTCACTCCTCACAAATTCTGATTTATCACAGCAATACAGCTCCGAAAAGGGACTTTCTGAAAGCGCAAACCATTGGGCGCAGTAACCTTTCAGAAGCCGCGGACAGCGGCGTGTATTATGATTTTCGGGAGAGTATCGCTAACCGCCCCCGGAGGGAAATGCCGGCGCGGGCTCCGCGCTATACACGGATGCGATACAGAATTTCTGTGTACAGCGTATAGAAAAAGACATAGACCTTCTGGAACAGGCTGAGGAGCAGCACCGCCAGAAACAGAATCACAAGCATGGCAAAGAGCGTCAGCAGAACTGCCATGACCGTCTTGGTGACGGTATACTGATGCACCGCCTTGACTGCGGAGAACAGCAGCAGCCCCGACCAGATCAGCCCGATATAATAGACCGCGGCAAAGAAAACCATTTCCTCCCGCACAAGAATATGCGAGAGAATCACGTTGATGAACGTGGAGATAATGTACGGGATCAGCGCGTAGGAGCTGTAAATGCAGATGTTCTTCATCGTGCCCTCGCCGTCCAGCAGGGTACAGACCGCCCAGTTCCCGACAACCCACGCGAGAAAATATACGACCGAGCGCATCAGATACGGCACGACCGAAAACAGCGCGTCCGGCAGCGGGCGGAACTGGAACCCGCACCAGCGGTCGTTGGCAATCAGCGAGAAAAACAGCGCCGCAATGATGATGACCGTATATTTCAGCGTGCCGCCCTTTTTCCAGCGGAGATCCTCAAAGCCCTCAAACGGGTGCAGCACGGTATGCCGGACCCACTGCGGCTGTGTCAGATCCATCATGCCGCCGCACCTCCCTTTTGCCTGTTATGCTTTTTCTTCCGGTATTGCTTCAGGACGATCCATGCCGCAAGCAGCAGAACGCATCCGGCCAGAATCCCGTTCAGATGCGCCCGCAGCCACTCCGAACGGTAGCGCCCGAATGCACGGTTATAGACCCACGAGGCATCTGCGCGCTTGGCGTATTTCATTGCGTCGCGGTAGCGCCCCATATTGTAATATGCGCTGGAAATGCCCAGGCAGGCTCTGCGGTAATTGCCGTCCTGCCGCAGCACCGTCTGCCACGGTTCGAGCGCCTCCTCGTAGTAGCCCCGGTTGTAGAGGTCGGTCGCGGTATGGACGGTCTGCCCGAAATCCGTCTGCGTAAAGACCGTGACCGCACCCTTTCCGGCATCGAGCACGCAGATTTCCTCACAGCCTGCGCCTTTTGTTTCCACGGCGGTGACATTGCCGCCGGAGGAGAATGTGCCGAGCTGATCGCCGGTGCCGCCCAGAATAAACAGCAGATTTGCCTCCTTGTCATACTGGAACACGCGGCCGGTTGTCTGGTCAAGGCAGTTGATCGAGCCGTCCTCGCCGATGTCGAGATCGACGATCCGGGTTTTGTAGGTCGTGCCGGAATACCACGCGGAGAACAGGTCGCCCCACTTGTGGTCGGACAGATATCCGAACAGGTTATAGCCCTCCGGATTGACCTTTTTCACGATGTCGGTGTCCGACGCGCCGGAGGAGGTCGAGGTGTAGATAAATCCCTTCTCGCTGTCAATGTCGAAATTGTCGAATGCGGTCGGCGCAGCGCGGTTGCTGTGCCGCCGCCCCTCGTCGGAGGCAATGAGATTCCAGAAATGATCTGCAATGACCTTTGCCGTTCTTGCGACGGCGTTTGCACCGTAATAGCCGATGAATTCGCCCTCTGCGCTGAACATCGCGGCGCCCTTGGTCGTGTTGCTCAGCACAATGTAAATATTGCCCGCGCTGTCGCAGAGAATCTTCTGCGGCAGGAAGGTCAGATCCCTGTCGTAAACCGGGGAATCCGGCTTGGTGATCTCCATGCACACGGTGCCGTCCGGCTCGCAGATCAGCGCGCGGTTGTTTTCCGTGTCGGCAATGTACATGCGCCCCGTATCCGGCGACACAAACACGCCCCTCGGATTCTTGAGCCTTGTGCGGGTTCCGTCGGGCAGGGTGAAGCTGTCGTAAATTTGCAGCACTGCTGTCAGATCGCCGTCCGTTTTCACGATGCGGCTGTTTCCGGTGTCTGCAATGTAGAAGCAGTCATCTGCACTGCGGAACAGATCCTGCGGACTGCTGAACGCGCCCGTGCCGAGGTCGGTGCCGCTGACCGAACGCTCTGCCACATATCCGGCATGCGAGGGCACCGCCTCGCCCAGCCGGTTGTAGTTGTAGACGTCATACGGCTCGTCCGCAGATGCCGTCAGCGTCAGCACGGAAGCGGCTGCCGCAAGGGAACAGAGAACCGCTGCGCACTGTCTGCGCAGAAAACTGATATGCTGTTTCATGCCTGACCGCTTCCTCCTTTCAGGGTTGTTGGTTTCTCAGCGGTTTCTTCCGCCGCTCAGTCCTTGATGCCGGAATGTGCCATGGTTTCCATGACCTGACTCTGTGCGATGATGAAGAACAGCACGGGCGGGACGAACAGAATCACTGCCGCCGCCATGGTCACGCCTTGCCGGGAGATGCCCGCGGAGGCCGCCTGCTGAATCACGGTCGGGAGTGTTTTCAGCGATTCGTCATAGATCACGCTGCCGCCCGTGATGTTCCACGCGCCCTGAAATGCGAAGATTGCCATGGTCATGAGCGCGGGCTTCTGGTTCGGGATCACGATGCGCCAGCAGATTGTGAACAGGCCTGCGCCGTCCACCTTTGCCGCCTCGATCATTGCATCGGGGACGGAGGCCATGGACTGCCGCATCAGATACAGCCCCATTGCGGATGCAACCGCCGGGAAAATCAGCGCAGACATCGTATTGATCATGTGCAGCTTCGCCATGACGATATACTGCATCAGATAGATGACATTGCTGTTGTAAAGCAGCGCGAGCACAATGATCGCATTGATGATCTTATTGCCCGGGAAATCGACCTTCGCCAGACAGAATGCCGCCATGGATGCAAACACGCACTGCAACACCGTCACCGCAAGCGTTACGAACACACTGTTGAACACGTAGCGGGAAAACGGCACCCACATCTGTCCGAGCACGCGGTAGGTGTCCTTGAAATTGTCGAGCGTCGGGTTCAGCGTGTACCACTTCGGCGGGAACATGAACATCTCATTGACCGGCTTGACCGCATTGACGAGCATCAGCCAGATCGGCAGCACCATGAACACGCCGAGAATCAGCAGCAGCAGAAAAATCATGACCGTTCCGGCATGCTTTCTGCCTGCACGCCGGTTGGAGGCTTTCAGCCTGACGGGCCTTTTGCCGGTTTTGGATTCAGACATTGTCCCGCCTCCTTATTCCATATATTTGCCGAGTACGCGGCTGATCAGCTTGTTTGCCGCATACATCGCAATGAACAGAATCATGCAGATTGCAGATGCATAACCCATTTCAAAGCGCACCCAGCCGTAGTCATAGGCATGTGTCATGATCGTATGTGCGGCGTAATCCGTGCTCGGGAATCCGACCAGGTTCCGTGCGACGATGTCTGCGGTAAAGGCGGAAACAATCTGCATGACCGCCGCAAACATCAGCGAGGGCCCCATGCCGGGAATCGTGATGTAAATGAGCTCCTGCCACCGGTTTTTGATGCCCTCAACCGCGCCGGCCTCATACAGTGCCGGGTCGATGTTCTGGAAGCCTGCGCGCATGGCGAGGAATCCGGCGCCCATGCTGACCCAGAGCTGCACGATGATGACGACCGCGAGAATGTACCGTGAATCGGTGAGCCACTGGATTGCGGAGGTCGTGATGCCGAGATTCATCAGCGCGGAATTGGCGATGCCGTAGCTGTCGCCGGAGAAAATCAGCTGCCAGACCGCATACACGCCGGAGGCCATGGACGGCGCATAGAAAATCAGCGTAAAGATGACCTTCAGCGTCCGGTTCATCTCGTTGATGAGCCACGCGAGCAGAAAGCTCAGGAAATAGCTCAGCGGGCCGGTAAAGACCGCAAAAATCAGCGTCACGCGGATGGATTTGATGAACACGCTGTCGTTCAGAAACAGATTGTAGAAATTGCTCAGCCCGACCCATTTGGGCGGGAACGTCGCCATGTCGAAATCGGTCAGGCCGACCGGCAGCGACATGATGACGGGGATGACGGTGAATAACGTGAACAGCAGCATGAACGGGAGCATCATCAGGTAGGCCTCGCGGTTCTGCCGGATGCGCCGCAGGAGCTGCTGACGCTGTTCCTTTTTGGTTTTTCTGCCGGTCTGATCCGGCTGCTTTTCAGGCTGCGGCAATCCGTACACCTCCTGTGCCGTTTACTGGATGCCGAGATTCTCGCGCTTTCTGCGGATCTCGTCGTTGATATCGCTGTTGTAGTACATGAGCGTATCGCGGGGGTTCTCGTTGGAATTGACCGTTTCGCGGAACGCATTCATAATGTTGCGCGTGACGGCATAGGATGCGGGGAGCACGGGAATTTCCCGTAAAGCGTCCCGCTGCGCCGTCAGCACGGAGAGCTCCTTCTGTGACCAGTTCAGCTGCGCGAGCGCTTTGGTATTTGCGGCCTCATAGCGTCCCATCTGTCCCATGAGCCCCTCGAGCTCGCTGCCGTAAGCTGCCTGCACCTCCGCCGAGCTGAACCATCGGACGAATTCCCATGCGGCCTCTTTGTTTTTGACCTTATTGAAGATGACAGCGCCGGTGCCGCTTGAATTCGATGCGTGGCAGACCGTGCCGTCCGGCTGTTCGGTGCCGGGCATGACCGTGAAATCCCACAGGCCGCGGATTTCCGGGGCGGCGACCGAAAGCTGATTATAGAAGCTGTAATTTGCAATGACAATCGGATACTGTCCGGTGCGGAAATAGCTGTATGCATCGTAAACCTGCATGAACTTGTAATCACGGTACAGATCCGTCCATTTTTCAAAGCACTGGATTGCAGGCACCGTGTCAAAGGTCGTGCGGGTCAGGTCATCATTATAATAGTTCAGCCCCTGCTGGAGCAGCATGGAGGCAAAGGTGTGTCCCGGCTCCGTTGCGGCGGCGACATTCGCGGACGGCAGAATCAGTCCGACGCCGAGATGCTTTCGCTGGAGTGCGGGCAGCGCGCCGATCAGATCGTCCCAGGTGCGCGGCAGCTCCGTGAAGCCGAGCTCCGTCAGAATATCCTTCCGGTAGAACATCATGGTCCAGCTCTGCGTCAGCGGCATCCCGTACACGCCGTCCTGATACTGATACTGCACGGCGGCCTCCGGATGGAAGTCCTGCATGGCTTCTTCGTAGCCGTCAAACTGCGTCAGATCCGTCAGCAGGCCGCGGCAGGCCAGATTGACCGGGAATTCCCCGCCCAGAAACAGCGCGACATCCGGCCCCTTGCCCGCGAGCGTCGCTTCGACCACGCCGCCCGCCACGAGATTCACCGAAACGGGAATCTCCGGGTGCTTCAATGCGAAATCATTCTCGACCAGCTCGCGCACCGCAAGTGCCTGATCACGGCCGAGATTGACCCAGACCTCGATTGCGTCATCCGTACCCGCATCGGAGATTGTGTTGTAGTCCTCCGTAAAGGAACCGGCCAGCGCGCGGATCCGGAATCCGAGCTGCCGGAAGAATCCGGCTTTCAGCGGTGCAAACTGCGCTTGCGGGGAGACCAGCTCGATGTAGTCGATTTCCAGCGGCTGACTGCGCCGGTCGCGGATGAATGCGGAGATCGTCGAGAGATTGTCCTTGATCTGCCGCACATACTTCGGAATGCGCGTCGGCTTGGCCGTACATTTGTCAAGGATCACATACATTCTTTGCAGTGCGGCGGCCTCGGAGCCCTGCATGCCGGAGAGCTGCTCGATGCCGTCCTGCGCGTCCCGGAGCTCCTGCGAAATCCGCCGGAGATCGGAAAGCAGCGTCGGGATGCTCTCCTCGACATAGTAGTCGTTATACGGATCGGGGTTCGGCCCCGTCACCATCAGAATCTGCTGATAACAGGTGTTGAGCGCAGTGATGGTCTTTTCCAGCTTTCGCATCGTGTCGCCGATTTCGCCGGGGATGGCCTCCAGCGTCAGGGTGTGCGCCTCATCCGCTGTCAGATAGAGATAGGCGGTTTCGCCGTTCTGCTGCGCCGTCGTCAGCGACCAGTCCGTGTCGTAGTAGAATTTCAGCTGGGAGAACGCGTCGCTCGGGACGCTGCCGTCAATCAGCAGACGGCGGTTGGAGTAAAAGCCGCGGATCACGTCCTGCCGCGCCTTGATCCCGAGCTGATACCAGCCGTCGCCCGGCAGGGTTCCGGCGGGAATCTCCCATGTCACGGCCTGCCCGGCCTGATTCCAGTTCGCGCCGCCGATTGTGTTATAGACGGTTTTGACCGGATCGGACGGAGAAACCGTGCAGGAATTGCGGTCGTAGGCGGGCGAAAGCGTCGGCGCGGATTTATATGCTGCATCTTCGCCCTCAATGCGGACGGTTCCGGCGGGTGTATTCTGCAAATCCGCCTGGGACGGCGCCTGATACGCAGGCGTCTGCGGCGGCTGACAGAACCGGATCGTGTCAATGCCGACGGAGGCCTTGATGCCGGTCAGCGTCAGCGTGTGATGCCCGGCGGACAGGCTGAACAGCAGCGGCGTGTTGAACAGGCCGTCGCGGTCGTATAGAAATCGTGTCTGCCACGCGGGAGATTCGACCTGTGCGGGACGGATCTGATTGCCGCGGGCATCTGTTTTGAATCCTGTCCGGCTGACAAAGCGCTTGCTCAGGCTGATGCGGGAGGCCGCTTCAAACGGCAGGGCGCCGTCCAGCGAGAGCGAAAGCTCAGCGCGGTCGGAGGGGGATTCCAGTGCGTAATAGCGGATTTCCGCCGCGTAGCAGCCGGATTCCGGCACATCAAATTCATAGCTGACGGAGCCCTCCGCGCTCTGCCAGATCAGCACATGCTCCGTGCCGTCCAGTGTTCCGACGGAGAAGTCGCCGTCTGCGGCTTCGGTATAGTCCGCGCCGTGCAGCAGAATCTCCGCGTCCGGACGCGGGTCGGCGGCGTGTGCGTCGTAGTAATCGCTGTAACTGTTTTCCGGTTCAAACCGCAGGGCGTAGAGCGCATCGTCTTCGGGCTCCGCTGCGGACGCCGCAACCGGGAATAACCCGCAGAAACTGCCGCAGAGGAGAATCGAAACAGCCGCTGCGGCAAGCCGCCTGACCGTATTTGCTGCGAACACAGCATCACCGCCTTTCGTATCCTGCGCGGCACCGGTTTGCGGCTGCATCCGCGGCAGGGCATAATCATACACTTTATTATAACATAAATGAACGGAAAATGCAATGATTTCAGGACGTAAAATCATACCGGCATTGCAGCATGAAAAGAGTGTTTTCCCTGACCTGCGCCGTGCAGTGGCTGGCACATGCAGATAAAAGCATAGATTTCCTACTTGTATAATCTGATTTCGCTCCGGGCTGCTGTGACGAAGAAAATGGCCTGGAAACTGTACAGACTGTACAACGGCAGGCTCGGATTCTGCCGTTTCAGCAGCGTTTCTGCCAAATTCCGGGCGCGGAGAAAATATTTTTGAAAACCACTTGATTTTTTCCGAAAATATGATACAATAGGGGAGGAGAGCCGTGGACCGCTCTCCGAACACAAACCACCACATTTTATATAACAGGAGGTAACATTATGGCATACGTAATCAGTGATGCTTGCATCCAGTGCGGTGCATGTGCAGACGCATGTCCGGTCGGCGCAATCTCTGAGGGCGACGGCAAGTACGTCATCGACGCAGATGCATGCCTTGAGTGCGGCGCATGCGCAGATACATGTCCGGTCGGCGCACCGGAGCAGCAGTAATCCTGCCAGAACGTGCAGCACGGCGGTTCCCGAAGCGGAGCTGCCGTGCTTTTTCGCTCTGTGCCGCAGAAATGCCGTATTTTTCCATAAATACGGCGGCAGGGATATGCGTTTTTTGCCTGAATTGAAAAAAAATCCGCAAAACCTCTTGCTTTTTCAGGAGAACTGTGATATAATAATACAGCATTTGAATATCCGCCGGTCCTTGGCCGGCGAGGTCAGAATGCCATGCATACGCAAAAAGGGCGTTTTTCCGTGATTTGCGGTATGCAAAACATTATGACGATTGGGTGGTCCGCTGCATTTGCCCTCCGCATTCATGAAAGATGAGGGATTCTGCCGGTGCATCTGCACGGGAGCGATGTATGAACATCCGTAAACAATTCAAGGAGGAACTCATAAAATGAATGCACTTGAGCAAATCAGCAAGTCCAGCATGAAGGCTGACGTCCCGGAGCTGAATGTCGGCGACACCGTGAAGGTACACGTCCGCATTCAGGAAGGCGACAAGAGCCGTATCCAGGTTTTCGAGGGCACGATCATCGCCAAGAAGCACGGCGGGATCAGCGAAACCTTCACCGTCCGCAGAGTTGCGCACGGCGTCGGCATTGAGCGCGTGTTCCCGGTTCATTCCCCTGCTGTTGACAAGGTCGAGATCGTCCGCAGAGGCGTCGTTCGCAGAGCGAAGCTGTACTATCTGCGCGGCAGAGTCGGTAAGGCGGCAAAGGTCAAGGGACTGGTTCGTTGATTGCAAAAAAGCGAAAGGGGACTGGCGCAGTCCCCTTTTGTTTTTACTATGGAATATGATTTAATATAAGATGAGAAAAGAGGCATGATGTATGTCTGAGCAGACAGTTCCGGAACAAAACACGAATGAAACCCGCAGCCGGGGAGGACTCCTCGGCGATCTGATGGATATTGTCGAAGCAGGTCTGGTCACAGTCTTTCTCTTTTTGCTTCTGTTTGCTTATCTGGTACGACCGGTGACGGTGGAGGGCGGCTCCATGAATCCGACGCTGCTCAATAAGGATCAGATTCTGATTCTGATGACGCTGTACGAGCCGAAGAACGGACAGATTGTGGTGCTGGATGACGAGGTTTCCGCGCTGTTCCGGGATTATGAGCAGACAGAGGTCATGGAAAAGGACGGCGCCAACATGGTGCTCGTCAAGCGGCTGATTGCGAAAGCGGGACAGACCATTGATATTGATGCTTCGCAGGGCACCGTCAAGGTGGACGGTGTGCTGCTCGATGAACCGTATATTGCAGATCCGACAACCGACGACGACGGCGCGTTCCGGTATCCGATGACCGTGCCGGAGGGATACATTTTTGTGATGGGCGACAACCGCCTGTACAGCATGGACAGCCGCAGCCCGCAGGTTGCGCTGATTCCTGAGCGCGAGATCCTCGGAACGGCGATGTTCCGCTATGACCGCGACAAGGAGCAGCGGACAAAGTGGACGGAGCGGTTCGATTACTTATTCTGATACGAAACGGAGGGATCCGTGATGGAGCCTTGGGAGAAGGAGCAGCAGACCTCCCCTGCGGCGGGGCAGGAGCCCGGCGGCGACGGGGAGAGCGGCCACTTTTTCAGTGACCTGATGGATATTGCGGAGGCCGGTGTGCTGACGGTATTCATCTTTCTGCTGGTGTTCATTTTTCTGATCCGCCGCGTAACGGTTGACGGCGGTTCCATGAATCCGACGCTGATCGACAAGGATCAGATTCTGATTCTGATGTCGCTGTATGAGCCGAAGAACGGGCAGATTGTTGTGCTGGATGACAAGGTTTCCGCCGTGTTCTGGGATGAGGAACAGACGCAGGTTGCAGAAAAGAACGGCTCTGACATGATACTCGTCAAGCGGCTGATTGCGAAAGGCGGACAGACCATTGATATTGACGCATCGCAGGGCACCGTCAAGGTGGACGGCGTGCTGCTGGATGAACCGTATATCGCTGATCCCACGACTGTTGACGACGGCGCGTTTCATTATCCGATGACCGTGCCGGAGGGGTACATTTTTGTGATGGGCGACAACCGCCTGTACAGCATGGACAGCCGCAGCCCGCATGTTGCACTGATTCCGGAGAGCGAAATCCTCGGAACGGCGCTGCTTCGCTATGACCGCGAAAAGGATCTGCGGACAAAGTGGACGGAGCGGTTTGATTTCTTATTCTGATACGAAACGGAGGGCACAGCAATGGAGCCTTTTGAGGAAGAAAAGCAGATGACGGCGGAGGCCGTTCAGGAAGCAGCGGAAACCGTGCAGGAGGCTGAGAAAGCCGTTCAGGAAGCAGCAGAAGCTGTGCAGGAGGCTGAGGGCGCCGTGCAGGAAGCAGCGGAAGCTGTGCAGGAAACCGCAGAAGCTGCACAGAATACAGAGGCCGCAGACGGGGAGGCACAGCCGGAGGCGGAGGCCGCAAAGGAAAAGGAAGGCGGCCTGCTCGGAGATCTGATGGATCTGATCGAATCCGTGGTTGTGTCCGTCTTTGTGGTGATGCTGGTCTTTACGTTTCTGGTCTGTACGGCGGATGTCGAGGGCTCTTCGATGGAGCCGACGCTGCTGGAGAACAACCGCCTGCTCGTCAACCGGATCGACAAGCATTACAAAAGAGGCGATATTCTGATCTTGGACAGCGACAAGGCGCGGATCCCGGAGCCGGACGGCACGATTTATGAGAAAAAGGGTCTGGAAAAGCGCATTGTCAAGCGCCTGATCGCACAGGGTGGTCAGCAGATTGATATTGATTTCACCGAGGGCATTGTCCGCGTGGATGGCGAGGTTCTTGACGAGCCGTATATCAGTGCGCCGACAATGCGCGACATCGGCGGATTTACGTATCCGATCACGATCCCGGAGGGCTATGTCTTTGTCATGGGCGATAACCGTCCCGTTTCCAATGACAGCCGCTCGGATATGATCGGGCTGGTTCCGGTGGAGAACATCATCGGCAAGGTGATCATCCGGATTTCGCCGCTGAGCGATTTCGGAAAGGTCGAATAATTCGGAACACGGAGGGAGGCAGCCTATGGAGGATATGAAGGATATCCAGTGGTTTCCCGGCCATATGGCGAAAACGCGGCGTATGATCGCAAAGAGTCTGCCGCTTGTGGATGCCGCAGCCGAGCTGCTGGACGCCAGACTGCCGATGAGCAGCCGCAATCCGGAGCTGCGTTCCCTGACCGGAAAAAAGCCGCGTCTGATCATCCTGAACAAGGCGGATATGGCCGATCCGGATGTGACGCAGCAATGGATGCAGTATTACAGAAAACAGGGCTTCGCCGTAATCACGGCGGATTCTAAATCGGGCAGGGGCGTGAAGCAGTTTGCGCCCGCACTCCGGGAGCTTCTGAAGGAGCAGCTGGAAAAATATGCCGCAAAGGGCATGAAGGGCAGACCGATCCGCGTGATGATCCTCGGCATTCCGAATGTCGGAAAGTCCTCGCTGATCAACCGTCTGGCAGGCGGAAAGCGCGCGAAGGCTGAGGACAGAGCCGGTGTGACGCGCACGCAGCAGTGGATCAAGACTGCAGACGGCGTCGAGCTGCTTGATACGCCGGGCGTGCTCTGGCCGAAGCTGGACGATCAGGAGGTTGCGGTGCGCCTTGCGATGACGGGCGCCGTCCGCGACGACATTCTGGATAAGGAAGCGCTCGCGGCGCGTCTGATGACGCTGCTGCATACGGAATACCCGCAGGCGCTGGAGCAGCGCTATAAGATTCCGCCGGAGCTGGAGGCAGAGGGCTTTGCCTATCTGGAGCTCATGGCGAAGAACCGCGGAATGCTGCTTTCCGGCGGCGTGCCGAATACGGAGCGTGCGGCGATTACGCTGCTTGACGAGTTCCGCGGCACAAAGCTCGGGCGGATCTCGCTGGAGAAGCCGCCCCGGGGGGACTGATATGGCAAGGGCATTGAAGGTTTATCAGGAGCTGTTTGATTTTGACGCGGAGGTGCGGACGCATTTTCCGGTGTTCTGCGGCGTGGACGAGGCCGGCAGAGGTCCGCTCGCGGGCGACGTATACGCAGCGGCGGTGATTCTGAAGCCGGATACCGTGATTCCGGGGCTGAATGACAGCAAGAAGCTCTCCGAAGCCCGCCGCGAGGATCTGGCGCCGGTGATCAAGGCGCAGGCGGCCGCATGGAGCATTGCATGTGCGACCGTTGCCGAAATCGAGCAGATGAATATTTTGCAGGCGGCGCTGCTTGCCATGCGCAGAGCGGTCGAGGGGCTGGACATCGTGCCGGACTACGCGCTGGCGGACGGCAATCAGAAGCCGCCGCTGACAGTTCCGGTCGGGACGGTCATTCACGGCGACGCGAAATCCGCGAGCATTGCGGCGGCATCCGTGCTGGCGAAAACCGCAAGGGATGCGGCGCTCCGCGAGCTGGACGAGCAGTATCCGCAGTACGGCTTTGCGGCGCACAAGGGCTACGGAACCAAGGCGCATTACGAGGCGATTGCGCAGTACGGGCTCTGTCCGGCGCACCGTCCCTCGTTTCTGAAAAAGTTTTATGAGCGCGGCGGGAAATAAGCGGCAGACCGGCAATCTCGGAGAGGATGCGGTCTGTGCGTATCTGGAACGGCTGGGCGCAGAGATTCTCCGCCGGAATTTTACGGTTCGCGGCGGCGAGATTGATATCATTGCGCGGCAGGGGGAATACCTGCTGTTTGTGGAGGTCAAGACGCGGCGGCCGGGTGCTCTGGTATCCGGCGCGGCGGCCGTCGATGCGGCAAAGCAGCGGCGGATTATCCGCACGGCGGAGCAGTATCTGCTGAAATATCCGTGCGATTTGCAGCCGCGCTTTGATGTGGCGGAAGCGGAATGCTCCGGCGGTTTTGTCCGGTATATCACGTATCTGGAGGGCGCATTTGATGCGACAGGCGTCTGAGGCAGCAAAGGAGGCGGCATGGTGGGAAAACGCGTGATCGTGAAGGAATGCCCGTTCTGCGGCGGAACGGATCTGGTCAAGGGCTGGCAGTACGGCAGCGGCAAGCTGTTTGCGGACGGCTGCCTGGTGCAGGGCGGCCAGGAGATCTACCACATCGTCTGCAAGGACTGCGGCAGCATCGTCCGCAGTTATGTCCATTATCCGGAAAAGCTGAAATAATACAGGAAACAGCGGTGCAGCCTGCGGGCTGTGCCTGAATTTGATAAGGAGGCGTTTGGTATGGTATACCACAGCACACGAAACAGCGCGCTGGCTGTCAGCAGCGCGGAGGCGATTGCGCAGGGCATCGCGGCAGACGGCGGACTGTTTGTTCCGGCGTTTATCCCGGAGCTTTCCGCGGCAGATTTTGACGCGCTCAAGGGACTTTCCTACGCGGAGCGCGCAGCACGGCTGTTCAAGCTGTATCTGACGGATTTTACCGATGAGGAACTGCGTGAGTGTACGCATAATGCATATGAAACCGGCAGCTTTGAAACCCCTGCGGTGCAGGAGATCACGAAGCTGGCGGACGGCTCGATGCTGCTGGAGCTCTGGCACGGCCCGACCTGTGCGTTCAAGGATATGGCGCTCCAGATTCTGCCGCACTTCCTGACCCGTGCGATCAAAAAGACCGGCACGGACAAGGAGGTCGTCATTCTGACGGCAACCTCCGGCGACACCGGCAAGGCGGCGCTGGCAGGCTTTCAGGATGTGCCCGGCACGAAGATCATGGTGTTCTATCCCGAGGACGGCGTCAGCTCCATGCAGAAGCGTCAGATGCAGACGCAGGAGGGCGAAAACGTCCGCGTTTGTGCCGTCAAGGGCAATTTCGACGACTGCCAGAACGGCGTGAAGGCAATCTTCACCGATCCGGAGATGCAGAAGGCGCTCAGTGAGAACGGCATGCAGTTCTCCAGCGCAAACAGCATCAACTGGGGACGCCTTGTGCCGCAGATCGTCTACTATGTTTCCGCCTATGTCACGATGCTGGAAAAGGGCATCCTTAGAAACGGCGAGCGGTTCAGCATCACTGTTCCCACGGGCAACTTCGGCAACATTCTGGCTGCGTGGTATGCAAAGCAGATGGGCGTGCCGGTCGGACATCTGATCTGCGCTTCCAATATCAACAATGTGCTGACCGATTTCATCAATACCGGTGTGTATGACCGCAGCCGCACCTTCCATGCAACGGTTTCGCCGTCCATGGACATTCTCATTTCGAGCAATCTGGAGCGCCTGCTCTATCACATGACCGGTGAGAACGATGCGCAGATCCGTGCATGGTTCTCCGCGCTGAAAACGGACGGTAAATACGACATCGGCACCGAGCTGCGCAACCGCATCCGTGCGGAGTTCACGGGCAGCTTCTGGAACGATGACCAGACCAAGGCCATGATCGGCAAGGTTTTTGCGGAGAACGGCTATCTGAGCGATACGCATACGGCAGTCGGCATCTGCGCGGCGAGAGATTTTCTCAGCAAGGCTGCTGACAAAGAGCCGATGCTGATTGCTTCGACTGCAAATCCGTATAAGTTCGGCGCAGCGGTGCTGAGCGCAATCGGCGGCAGCGCGGACGGCGCGGACGAATACGCCGTGCTCGATCTGCTCCAGGAAAAGTCCGGCATGAAGATCCCGGCAGCGCTGGCCGCACTGAAAACGAAGGCTGTGCGCTTCAGCGATTCTGTCGCACAGGATGCAATGCCTGCATACGTAAAGGAAAAGCTGGGAATCCGATGAGCCTGTATGTCATCGGGGATACGCACCTGTCCTTCGGTGTTCAGAAGCCCATGGATATTTTCGCGGGCTGGGAGAATCATACGGCGCTGCTGCGGGATGCATGGTGCAGCCGTGTCGCGCCGGAGGATACCGTCGTGCTGGCGGGCGACATCTCATGGGGTATGACCATGGAGCAGGCGCTGCCGGACTTTCAGTGGCTCGATGCGCTGCCCGGAAAAGAGAAGATTATCTTAAAGGGCAACCACGATTACTGGTGGGTCACGATGAAGAAGATGTGCGATTTCTTTGCAGCGCATCAGCTTTCCACGCTGCGGATCCTGCACAACAACTGCTATGCCTATGAAGGGTACGGCATCTGCGGGACGCGCGGCTGGGTGAATATGGAGCCGGGCGCCGCGCCGCCGGATGACGCGAAGGTCAGTGCGCGGGAGGCACAGCGGCTGGAGGTTTCCCTGAATGCCGCAGAGCAGCAGGGCTTAAAGCCGATTGCGTTCCTGCATTATCCGCCGGTTTACGGCAGCAGCTGCAATTATCCGATGCTGGACGTGCTCTGGAAGCACCCGGTCACGGACTGCTGGTACGGGCATGTTCACGGCCGTTCTCAGCACCGCTATGCGGTAAACGGGGAGCGGGACGGGATCTGCTACCACCTGATTGCAGGGGATTATGTACAGTTTATTCCGCAAAAGGTTCTGTAAACTGTATGAACCGAAGAAAGCGGCGGAACCACTGGAAAAATTCTCCTGATTGTGCTATAATAAAGTGTATCTGTCAATACGCATATGACGCGGCGCCGGGCAGCGCTGCGGCAAAGAAATAACGAAATGTTGGAGGAACAACCGATGAGCTTAGTATCCGATGTGAAAACCGATGTGAATATGAGAGAAGTAACCTTCTCGATTTCCGCCGAGGATCTTGAGGCGGCCTGCGAGCGCGTTTATCAGCGCCAGAAGAAGGATATTGCCGTCAAGGGCTTCCGCAAGGGCAAGGTTCCGCGCAAAATGGTGGAAAAGCTCTACGGTGAGGATGCCTTCTTTGAGGATGCAGTCAACATGATCATCCCGGGCGAGCTGGATGCGATCCTGCGCGAGAAGGAAATCATTATCATTGACCGTCCGTCCGTTGAGCTGGTTTCCTGCTCGAAGGAAGAGGGCGCAGTGTGCAAGGCGATCCTGATCACCAAGCCGGAGGTCACGGTCGGCGAGTACAAGGGCATCCACGCACCGATGCAGGTGCGCGAGATCACCGATGATGACGTGAACCAGCAGATCGAGATGCTGCGTCAGCGTCAGGCTCGTGTCGTCGACGTTGATGACCGTGCTGCACAGACCGGCGACGAGGTCAAGATCAACTTTGAAGGCTTCATCGACGATGTCGCATTTGAAGGCGGCAAGGGCGAGGATTATCCGCTCCGTCTTGGCAGCGGCCAGTTCATCCCGGGCTTTGAGGATCAGATCGTCGGCAAGAACATCGGCGACAAGTTTGAAGTCAACGTCACCTTCCCGGAGGAGTACGGCGACGAGCGCTATGCAGGCAAGCCGGCTGTGTTCAAGACCGAGCTGCTCGGCATCACCATGCAGGAGCTGCCTGAGGTTGACGACGAGTTTGCAAAGGATGTTTCTGAGTTCGATACCATTGCCGAGCTCAAAGAGGATATCAAGAATAAGCTGACCGATTCTGCTGAGCAGCAGGCACAGGTCGCATTTGAGAACGCTGTGTTCGATACGCTCGTGGAGCGCACCGAGGCTGTCGTTCCGAAGGTCATGTTTGACCGCCGCATTGACCAGCGTGTCCGTGAGTTCGAGAACCAGCTCCAGCAGCAGTACGGCGACCTGAAGCTCGCTGAGTACCTCCAGCTGACCGGTATGACCATGGATCAGCTGCGCGACGAGTACGAGCCGCAGTCCAAGAAGGAGGTCATGCTCCGTCTTGCACTGGAGAAGATCGCAGATACCGAGGATATTCAGGTTTCTGACGAGGAATTCGAGGAGGCACTCCAGAACTTCGCAGCACAGATGCAGGCTCCGGTTGAGTTCGTCAAGGCGAGAATTCCGCTTGACGATTACCGCACCGATCTGCGCGTGCAGAAGGTCGTGGAGCTCATCAAGAACAATGCTGTCGTTGACAACGACATGGCAAAGGCTGATGAAGCACCGGCGGCCGAGGAAGCTCCCGCTGCGGAGGAAGCTCCGGCTGACGCTGAGTAATCAGGATGTAAACAGATCAAGGACCGGCTTTTTGCCCCGCGGTATCTGCTGCGGGGCAGAAGCCGGAAATCTGCTTTATTGCGGCGCTCCGCGAATTCCGGGAGCTGCTGCTGATTTCCCGAAAGGATGGCAACCATGAACCAGAGCTATATGAGCCTTGTCCCGACGGTCATTGAACAGACCAACCGCGGCGAACGGGCATACGACATTTACTCCCGCCTGCTGAATGACCGCATCATCATGCTCTCCGAGGATGTCAACGACGTGACGGCGAGCCTTGTTGTCGCACAGCTGCTCTTCCTGGAAAGCCAGGATCCGGAAAAGGATATTTCGCTGTATATCAACAGCCCGGGCGGCTCCGTGACGGCGGGCATGGCAATCTATGATACCATGCAGTATATCAAGTGCGATGTTGCGACCATCTGCATCGGACTGGCAGCGTCCATGGGCGCGCTGCTGCTCTCGTCCGGCGCAAAGGGCAAGAGAATGGCGCTGCCGAACAGCGAGATCATGATTCATCAGCCGCTGATCATGGGCGGCGGACTGTCCGGCCAGGCGACCGACATCAAGATCCGAACGGATAACCTGCTCCGCACCAAGGGCAACCTGAACCGGATCCTCTCCGAGAATACCGGCAAGCCGCTTGCGGAGATCGAGCGCGACGTTGAGCGCGATTACTTCATGACCGCGCAGGAGGCTATGAACTACGGACTGATTGACAAGGTCGTTGACAAGCGCTGAGCCCGGTTTTCCGGGATCCGATCCCATTTCACAGGAGAAAAGAATATGCCTGATAAAAATATGCGGACCTGTAATTTCTGCGGCAAGCCCGAAAGCAAGGTGCAGAGCATGTTCTCCGCAGGGCCGAACAATATCTGCGACGAGTGCGTGACCTACTGCTACGAGCTGCTGTACGGCGATCTGGATGTGAAGCCGAAGAGCCCCGGCAAGGGCAGCAAGCCGAAATCCGCCAAGGAGATCAAGCTGCTCAAGCCCGCGGAAATCAAGAAGGTTCTGGATGAATATGTCATCGGGCAGGACAGGGCGAAAATCTCGCTGGCTGTTTCTGTGTATAACCACTACAAGCGCATCCTCAGCCAGGATGACGGCGGAGATGTGGAGATTCAGAAGAGCAACGTGCTGCTGCTCGGCCCGACCGGTGTCGGCAAGACATATCTTGCACAGACGCTCGCAAAGATTCTGGATGTTCCGTTCGCAATCGCGGACGCCACGACCATTACCGAGGCGGGCTACGTCGGCGATGACGTTGAAAATGTGCTGCTGCGTCTGATTCAGGCGGCAAACTTCGATGTCGAGGCCGCGGAGCGCGGAATCATCTATATTGACGAAATTGATAAAATTGCCAGAAAATCTGAGAATACTTCCCTGACCAGAGATGTCAGCGGTGAAGGCGTGCAGCAGTCCCTGCTGAAAATCATTGAGGGCACGGTTTCCAATGTGCCTCCGCAGGGCGGCAGAAAGCACCCGAATCAGGAGTTCATTCACATCAATACGAAGAATATCCTGTTCATCTGCGGCGGCGCGTTTGACGGACTGGAAAAGCATATCGTCAGCCGTACCGAATCCTCCGGACTCGGCTTCGGCGCGCAGGTGCTCTCCAAAAAGGAGAAAACCGAAAACATTTTCCGGAAGGTCATCCCGCAGGATCTGGTCAAGTACGGCATCGTGCCGGAGCTGGTCGGCCGACTGCCGATCATCACCACGCTTGACGAAATGGACGAGGAATCGCTGATCCGGATTCTGACCGAGCCGAAAAACGCATTGGTGCGGCAGTATGCAAAGCTGTTTCACTATGATGACATCGAGCTGGAGATCGAAACCGGAGCACTCGCAGAAATCGCAAAGCGTGCGATTGAGCAGAAAACCGGCGCCCGCGGCCTGCGTGCAATCCTTGAGGGCATTCTGATGCAGACGATGTTCGATGCGCCGTCGGTCGGGAATGTGAAGAAGGTGCTCGTCACGGCGGACTGTGTGCAGAACAGCACGCCGCCGAAGCTGCTGACTGAAAAGGGCGAGGAAGTATCCGCTGCATAAGGCATAAAGAGTCAATCCAGAATCTCCTGCGGTGTACGGCTGCGGGAGATTCTCTCTCATTCCGCGGAAAACCGCACAGAATTTTCATGAAGATATCACAGTATGGCTGAGTTTTCCGCTTGCTTTTTGCTGCCGAATCATGTATAATGTTATTACAGCAAATGAGCGGAGCGATCCGCGTGATCATATATCGCACCTGTCCCCGGCTGCGCACGGGAGCAGGGCTTGTCACAGTGCCGCGCAGGGCAGAATGGAACAGAACATGCAGGAAAAAAAACGCACAGATGACATCAATGAGCAGACTGCGCCGGAGCAGAACCTGATCCCGGTTGTTGCGCTTCGCGGGCTGGTTGCGTTCCCGCATATGGTCATTGATTTTGAGGTGGGACGCGCAGAGTCCCGCAAGGCGGTGGATGCCGCATTGAAGGGTGACCGCCGGATCTTTCTGCTTGCGCAGCGGGATGCGTCCGTCACGGAACCGAAGGTGCGCGACCTTTACCGCGTCGGCGTGATCTGCGAGATCCGCCAGGTCATGCGAGGCAAGGACGGCACCAGAGTGCTTGTCGAAGGTCTGGCGCGCGCAAAGGCGGTCAAGCTGATCGCACCGGAGGAGCATGATTACTGGATTGCGGAGTATAAGCCGCTGCCGAACTACGGCCGGAACCGCTCGACGCCGATTGAGATGCAGGCGATTGTCAACTCCGTGAAGGAGGAGTACGCCGCGCACTGCCGCCTGTCCCGAAGAATTCCGCGGGAATTTGCCGAGATGGTGCTGACCGAGGAGAATGCGCCGCAGCTGTTTGAGGCGATCTGGTCGAATCTGGATTTTGATTATCACGACCGGCAGATTATGCTGGAGGAGGGGAGCCTCTTTCTGCGCCTGACGCTGCTCTATGCGGTGCTCGTCCGCGAAAACGAGGTGCTGAAGGTCGAAACCGAGCTTCAGTCCGGCGTGCAGATGCGCATTGACCAGAGCCAGCGCGAGATGTATCTTCGCGAGCAGATGCGCCTGATTTCCGAGGAGCTCGGCGACGGCGATACGACCGAGCCGCAGCAGTATCTCGAAAAGATTGACAAGCTGGCCGCTTCCGACGAGATCAAGGAAAAGCTCAGAAAAGAAGCGAATCAGCTGACCAAAATGCCGTCCGGCTCGCAGGAGGCATATGTCATCCACAATTATTTGGATGCCGTGCTCTCGCTGCCGTGGGGCGTGACGACAAAGGAAAAGCTCGATATTACGAAGGCCGCAGAACAGCTCGACAAGGATCATTACGGTCTGAAGCGCGTCAAGGAACGCGTGCTGGAAGCAATGAGCGTCCATGCGATTCAGCCGAAGCTGACCGGTCAGATTATCTGCTTAGTCGGCCCACCCGGCGTCGGCAAGACGTCCATTGCGCAGTCCGTTGCCAAGTCGCTCGGCCGCAACTACGTCCGCGTGTCGCTCGGCGGCGTGCGCGACGAGGCCGAGATCCGCGGTCACCGCAAGACCTATGTTGCCGCGATGCCCGGCCGGATCATTGAGGCGATGCGGCAGGCCAAGAGCATGAACCCGCTGATTCTGCTGGACGAGATCGACAAGCTCTCCGGCGATTTCAAGGGCGATCCCGCAGCCGCGCTGCTGGAGGTGCTCGACAGCGCACAGAATCATGCGTTCCGCGATCATTTCCTGGAAGTGCCGTTCGATCTGTCGCAGGTGATGTTCCTGACGACCGCGAACAACGCCTCGCTGATTCCGGAGCCGCTGTTTGACCGTATGGACGTCATCGAGATCAACTCCTATACGCGTGAGGAGAAATTCCGCATCGCAAAGGAGCATCTGATCAAAAAGCAGATCAAGGCGAACGGCCTGAAAGCGACACAGATCAGAATTACCGATGCCGCAGTCTATGACCTGATCGACTTCTATACCAAGGAGGCGGGCGTCCGCAATCTGGAGCGGCAGATCGCTTCGCTGTGCCGGAAATGCGCCAAGACGATCCTGACGGAGAACGTCAAAAAGGTGCAGTATACCCCGGAATCGCTGGAAAAGGCGCTCGGCCCGCACAGATATACCGAGGATTATCACACCAAGACCGATGAGGTCGGTATCGTCAACGGCCTTGCGTGGACAAGCGTCGGCGGCGTGCTGATGCCGCTTGAGGTGCTGACGATGGACGGCAAGGGCGAGATTCAGGTAACCGGCTCGCTCGGCGATGTCATGAAGGAAAGCGCAAAGCTCGCTGTTTCGTATGCACGTTCTGTGGCAAAGAAGCATGACATCAACCCGGAGCTGTTCAAGACGAAGGACATTCACATTCACGCGCCGGAGGGCGCTGTGCCGAAGGACGGCCCGAGTGCAGGCGTCACGATGCTGACCGCACTGGTTTCCGCACTGAGCGGCATTCCTGTCCGGCATGATATTGCCATGACCGGCGAGATTACGCTGCACGGCAAGGTGCTGCCGATCGGCGGCCTTGTGGAAAAGTCCATGGCTGCGTATAAAAACGGCATTTATACCGTGCTGATTCCCGCGGGTAATGTGCCGGATCTGGCGGAGATTGATGAAACCGTGCGCGAAGCGATCCGCTTCATCCCGTGCGAGAACGTCGAAACGGTGCTGGAAACTGCGCTGATTCCGCCGCATTACGATACCAAGCTGGAGCCGCTGCTGGAGGATGAGGCGCAGAAGCTGGCGCTCTCCCCGATTGCAATGCCCAGAAAGCGCAATACCGTGAAGGTCTGAGCAGGAGGTGCGCGTCCGTGAACTGGAATACCGCGGAATTTACCGCAGCATACGGACTGGCGAGCCAGCTCCCGAAATGCAAATGCCCGGAGATTGCCTTTGCGGGGCGCTCCAATGTGGGAAAATCCACGCTGATCAACAAGCTGTTTCAGCGGAAGAATCTGGCGCGCGTCAGCTCGGTGCCGGGCAAGACCGCAACAATCAATTTCTATCAGTGCGGGCATGTGACCTTTGCGGATCTGCCAGGATACGGCTATGCAAAGCGGTCGAAATCCGAGCTGAAACGCTGGCAGGAGCTGATCAATGCGTATTTGCAGGATGAGCGTGACCTGCGCGCCGTGCTGCTGCTGATTGACATGCGGCACCCGCCGACGGCGAATGATCTGCAAATGGTGAATTTCCTGATTGACACGGAGATGCCGTTTGCGATTGTGCTGACGAAGGCGGACAAGCTGAACAAAACCGAGCGCGCGGCGCGTCTGGCAGCGCTGCCGGATGAGCTGCCGCAGTTTGAGGATCTGAGCGTGACGGTCTTTTCCTCCGTGACCGGAGAGGGCGTTGAACCGCTCCGGGCGCTGATTGAGGAGATCACCGCCGACGATCCCGAGGAAGCATAACAAAAACCCCGTCTGATTCTGTGATCGGACGGGGTTCGTTCTGTTTGAACATTATTTTGCAGCTGTTGTCTGTACTGCGGCGGTCGTCATGACCGGCACACTTGTCGCAGCAGGTACGGTTGTCATGACCGGAAGTGCCGTCGAAGCGGGCGCGGTTGTGACAGCAGGAGCAGATGTCGTCTGCGCCGGAGCAGCAGACGTTGCCGGCATCGTGGATGTGGTCACAGCGGGCGCAGTCGTGGTGGTGACGGCGGGCGTTGTGACGGGCTTTTCGGGCGCTTCAACCTCGACCTTGCCGTAGAGCAGATCCTCCCAGCTGGCCGGGGTGCCTGCCAGCGTATTCGTGACGTAGTATTTCAGGATCAGCTGTGCATCCTCCACGCCGACGGCGCCGTCACGGTTGATGTCGCCGTTTTTGCGCTGCGCAAAGGTCAGCGTGCTCTTGCCGCCTGCGACGGTTGCGGTGGTGTATTCCCGCAGTGCGAGCTGTGCGTCCGCAACGGTGACTTTGCTGTCACCGTCCAGATCGCCGGCGTCCTTGTCCAGGTAGCTGAGGTATTCAAAATTGCACTTGAACTTCTCTGCGTATTCCTGTGCGGTGGAGCCGTGGTAACCGTGAATTGTGCCGTAGAACAGATAATTCAAGGTTTCTCCCGGCCATAACGGATCCGTTACGGCATCGTTAAAGAAAGCGTTTTCTCCGATTTCTGCATAGCTGCGGGTTATGATTACATCCGCAAGATTGATGCAGGAGGTAAATGCGTACCGTTCAATAAATTGTGCGGGAATTTTGATTTCCGTCAGGGCATCACATCTGGAAAATGCACCTTCCTCTATCATGTCCAGTGAACTCGGAAGACTGATGTTTTCCAATTTCCGGCAGTTATTAAATGCATAGGAATCAATCTTGTACAACTGCGGCTCGTCATCCATATTATAGTCAAACCGGACATCGGTCAGATTTGCGCAGTTCTCAAAAGCCCGCATGCCGATTTCTTTGACAGTATACGGAATTGTGATATCCATCAGTCTTTTGCAGTCAGAAAAAGCGCCATCACTGATTTCCCGGACCTCCAGTGCTTCATACTCCTCCATGCCCTCAAAAGGCGGCATGCTGCAGGTTTCAACTATGAACGGCAGATGAAGCGAGGGAGGATAACAACCTTCCTGCATCGTATCCTTTGTAAAGCCCTTGACAACCAGATACGGCTTTCCGGAAGGCCGTTCGAATGCAATCTGCATGAGCATGTCTTCATAAACAAACGTGTTCTCCGGCAGCTCATTATCAATGCCGAACGCAGTGAAGGATGCGGAGGTGCAGGAGAATGCGGTGCAGAGCGCAGATGCCAGCGCGGTCAGTTTCGTGTACTTCATGTCATTGTCCTTTCTGAAAACATATGTTCCTGTCGTTTTTTCCGAACCGGGGACGGTTCGTGCGGGGCATGTTCAGAGATCGCCTCGCTCAGATGGCGCAGGCGGTCAGCCGTTCGGGGGCGGCGTTCTGAATCATACAGATTGGAATATATTGCAACCTGTATCTGTCGCTATTATAGCACAAAAAGTCTGATTTGTCAATTATTGGCATGCTAATCGTATATATGCACAAAAGGGATGCGTAATAATTGCATATAGTGCATAATAAACTGCCGGATCACGGCACGCTCCGGAAATAAACCGTTCACATCAGTGAAATGAAAAACTAAAACTATAACTATATTGCTATCTGATAGCGCGTAAAAAGCACCCTCCGCCAGCGACGGAGGGTGCCGCATTCTGTATAAAAAGTGCCTTCGTCGGATTCATAATGGGGCGCTGCTCCCATACCCCTGCTGAAAGGCTAGTGCCTTTCAGTATACCGTTATTATGAAAACAATGCATTTTCTTCGTTTTCCTATATTGCGGGATTCCAAAGGGACAGTGTCCCTTTGGCGGGTTTGGGCGGAGCCCATTATAAATCATCTCATCGCGCAGCGATACCTTTATCGATAAGCTGCGGTTTACCGTTTGCCCCATTTCATCGAAATGTCGAACGCCTTGACGCTGTGCGTCAGCGCGCCGATTGAGATGATGTCCACGCCGGTTTCCGCGACGCCGCGCAGCGTGTCATGGGTGATGCCGCCGGAGGCCTCCAGCATTGCTTTGCCGTCCGTGATGCGCACGGCCTCCCGCATGGTATCATTGTCCATGTTGTCGAGCATGATGATGTCCGCCTTTGCTTCCAGCGCCTCGCGGAGCTCGTCCAGCGTCCGCACCTCGACCTCAATGCGCACCATATGCCCGATGTGCTGTCTGAGCTGTGTGATCGCCGGGAGAATTCCGCCGCAGGCGTCAATGTGGTTGTCCTTGAGCATGGCGCCGTCGGAGAGGTTGAAGCGGTGGTTCTTGCCGCCGCCGCAGCGGACAGCATATTTCTGCATGGCGCGGATGCCGACCATGCATTTTCTGGTATCTGCAATGGAAGCGTTTGTGCCTGCGACGATATCAACGCATCTGCGCGTTTCGGTCGCAATGCCGGAGAGATGCTGCAAAAGGTTCAGCGCGGTGCGCTCGCCTTTCAGCAGGGTGCGCGTTTTGCCGTGCATCGTCGCAAGAATGTCGCCGTATTTCACGCGGTCGCCGTCCTTTGCAAGCGCGGTGAAGCTGACGCCCTCACCGGCCAGCGCAAAGACGTGCGCCGCAATCTCCGTGCCGCAGAGTACGCCCTCGTCCTTTGCCATGAGGTAGGCGTCGGATTCATGTGCTTCGTCCAGCAGAAAATCACTTGTAATATCCATGCCGGTGATGTCCTCGTGCAGTGCGCGCAGGATCACCTCATCCACGTAGGATTGCAGCAGTTCCATTATAATTGTTCCTCCAGAATCAGGTATGCGCAGGTTGCCTGCGACTTGGCTTCAAGATAATCAAGATCCATCTTCCAGTCCTCACATGCGATGAGCTGGATCAGCTCGGTCACGCGCTCATAGGCCTGCCGCATGTGCTCGGTATTCGGAATGACGAAATAGTTTTCCTGCAAAATTTTGCGCAGCTCCGTGCGGATGCCGTGCGGGATCGGCTCGGTCGCCGTGACCGGCTTGAATTCGCCGTGTACAAAGCGCGGCGTGATGTCCGCAGCAGCTCTGGCGATTTCCTGCGCGGCGCGGCGGGAAAAGACCAGCGCCTCCAGCAGACTGTTGCTTGCAAGGCGGTTGTTGCCGTGGACGCCGGTGTGCGCGCATTCGCCGCAGGCATAGAGCCGGTCTACGCGGGTCTGCGCATTGGAGTTGACGTCGATACCGCCCATGAGATAATGCTGGCAGGGGTAGATCGGAACAGGCTCTTTCGTGAGGTCGTAGCCCTGTTCCAGCAGCTTGTTGTAGATCTTCGGAAAGCGCGCCTTTACGACTTCCGGATCCTCATGCGAAATGTCCAGCCAGAAATCCTTGGAGCCGGTGCGCTGGCTTTCCAGAATGATCGCATGGGAAACCACGTCACGCGGGGCGAGCTCCAGACGGTCATCATAGCGCTGCATGAAGCGCTCCATGTTGCAGTTGCGCAGATAGGCGCCCTCACCGCGGACAGCCTCGGAGATGAGGAAGCATTCGCGGGTGTGCTTGTTGTTGAAGGCGGTCGGGTGGAACTGAATCAGGCTGAGATTCTTGATGCGTGCGCCGAGCTCATATGCAATGCGGATGCCGTCACCGGTTGCAATCGCGCTGTTTGTGGTGTATTCGTATACGCGCCCGATGCCGCCGGTTGCCATAATCAGGAAGTGGCAGTCAACGGTTGTCAGTTCACCGTCGCGCAGCAGCTCCACGGAGAAGCCGGTTTCGGTCTGCATGGCGCGGCTCATGACAGTAAATTCAGAAATTGTCACATTCGGGAGGTTGCGCGTCTGTGCCAGCAGCCCTCTGAGAATCTCTGCGCCCGTGGAATCGCGGTAATGGAAGATGCGTCTGCGGCAGTGACCGCCTTCCAGCGTGCGGTCGTAGTCGCCGTCCGCGCCGCGGTCAAATTCCACGCCGTATTCGACCAGCTGTTCAATATCCTGCGCAGCCTCGGAAACAAGAATCCGGAGTGTTTTGGGGTTGTTCGTAAAGGCACCTGCGATGCGGGTGTCGTTTTCGTGCAGCTCGATGTTGTCGCCGGGGGAATTCCATACACCGGCGATGCCGCCCTGTGCGAGTGCGGAGTTGCAGAGGGTCGCTTCGCGCTTGGCCAGCACAAGCACCCGCAGATTTTCCGGCAGATGCAGCGCCGCATAGCAGCCTGCCGCGCCTGCGCCTGCAATGACAACGTCATAGTTTTGTTCGAGATTCACCATAAAGAATGGCTCCTTTGACTTCAAAAGTAACTTTATTATATCATAATATGCCGAAAAAAGCAATGGATTTCAGAATGAAAAATCAGACGCGCAGTATACTGACAGGAGATGATCGGTATTGTTTCAACGTGCCGGAACTCCTGATATATGAAAAAATATTGCAAAAAGAAGCCGGATATGTTATAATATAAAACGGCTGAGGCCGAACCAGATTCAGAAAGGGTGTAAGACATGAAAGGTACAAAAGGGATTTCCCTGCTCAGCGCGGCATGTCTGGCGCTGACGGGGCTTGCAGGCGGATTCCCGCTGTTTTCCGCAGAAACGCCCGCAGTCTATGCTGCGGCGGTGAAAGACATTCCTGTGATCCCGGAAACGGCGATGACACAGATCACCGCATATTTTGATGCGATGAAAACCTGCGAAAAGGCATATACCGATATCAATGCGGGGCCGGATCCGGCGTTTTACCACGCATACGTCAGCGATGTGCTGCGTAAGGCAGGCGAAAAGGATACGGTTTCCTTTGCTGTTTACAAAACGGCAGCGGAGGAATGTCCGTTCACGCCGCAGAATCTGAAAGAGAAGCTGACCGCGCTCAAGGTCTACGACAGCGCCAAGGATACGGTGAAGCTGGCGGCTGAAAACGCAGACGCGAAAAATCTGAAAAACCGGCTCTGGTGGATTGACACGCAGGAGGATCCGGACGGCGTCGTGTATACCGTTTACGGCACGACCAACGAGCTGAAAACAGGAAAACCGAAGGCTGAGGATTCGGAATTCGCGGATTACTGCGATTGCAGCGCGGACGGCAAGCAGTATTACAGCATCGGCACGCCGGTGGTCATGGAAATCCGTCAGAATCTGAACGGTACGTTCTTTATTCGCCGTTATGAAAAGACTGACCGCTACACCGCAGGCGGCAGACTGTATGTCGTTTCGCATTCCGAGGAGCTTGGCGAGGATTATAAAACGGTTTATGCGCCGGTCGATCTCAAAATGCAGTTCAGGGATGCAGAAACCGGCAAGCTGACGGATGCGGCGTATCAGCTCTATAAAATGCGTCTGCTTGACGAGCGGACACAGTCCTATTATGAGGTGAATGTGACGGTCTGCGATGTGATTGACGACAGTGGCAATCTGCGGCTCGAGTTCCCGGGTGAGGATACCGCGTTTGCATTTGAAAGACTGTGGAAAACGGTGGACGGTGAATTCAAGTATGAAGCCATGCCGGGCGAAAAGACGACTGTCGAGGCTGTCTGCAAGGATGCAAAGGGCAGCAGGGATGTCAAGGACAATCTGGTGCAGTCTTCGGGCGACACCGAACTGACCTTCACGATCACGAAAGATCCGCAGCTTGTCACATCCGATCAGCTGAGCAGTCTGTTTACGCAGGTCGGCTGGTATTATTCCGAGGTCGTGCAGGACGGCGGCGATTTTCAGACCGGGGAAGCCGCACCGGATTCTCTCGTCATGCATATGACGGAGGACGCGCTGTACAAGTCGCCCTATAAATCGGAGCTGACCGAGATCAAAGAAACAATTCAGGTTCTGCGGTATTACACCGTGCCGTACAAGACCTATATGGAGTATGCCGATCAGCTGTTTGCCAAGCATTCCGATCTGAAAGAGATTCTCGGCGAGCGCTATGACAGCAAGACGGATACGGTGAAGGTTTACGTGACGTTCAGCGGTTCCGGCGGGCTGGATACCGCGAATGTCATGGTGGATTATGTGGAAAAGGACGGTCTGTTCATCGTGCGCGGTGCAAAATGCACGCCGGAAAGCGAGATGACCGGTTATACGATCTCTGATAATGCAGTTGAGAATGTGGATTATTTCACAAAGGAGTATCCGCAGTATTCGGTTCGCTATATGATCGGCACGCCGATGCAGATGACTGTCCGACGCAGTGACCTCGGGTATCAGATCGTGTCTTATACACAGACCGAAATGCTCCGCATCGGTGATGTGCTCACGCGCAGATTCTATACACCGGATGCGACCGGCCTGCCCAAGTATGTGTGCAATATTTATTCGCCGGTCAGGGTTACGGTCACGGACAATGCGACAGGCCTTCCGGCGGAAACGAAAACGGAGCTCAACAGCAGGACCGGTGCGCTGACCGTAACGACCGCGGACGGGAAGATCAAGGTTGCGTCCTCGTCCGGCACAGCGTATCTCTATGACGGGCTTGCATGGCGCTTTCCGGTCGAACCGCTGACCTTTACCGTGACCGGTGCATGCACGGTCAACGGAATCGACGGCAAAACGCTGAAAGCGACAGGCAAGGAGAATACCTATGAGCTTGCAGCAAAGGACGGTATGGCGGAATTCACGGTTTCTGTCGGCAGGGAACCGGAGCGCGGCGATCTTTCCGGCGACGGCGATATCTCGGTTGACGACGCGCAGCTGACGCTGAAAGCCTATACAAAGAGCGTGGCCGGTCTGGACAACGGCCTGAACCCGGCGCAGGAGAAGGCGGCGGACATCAACGGCGACGGCGAGGTGTCTGTCGATGACGCGCAGCTGATTCTGAAATACTATACGCAGAAAAAGGTCGCAGGCAAGGACATCACCTGGGATGATCTGCTGAAAAAGTGAAAGGTATCGCTGCGCGATGCTTTATAATGGGCTGCCCCCATTATGAATCCGCCGGAGGCACGTTTTTTAAAGCATGAGGGCGTCGGCTGAAACAGCCGGCGCCCCTGCGTTTTTTCTGTGCCGGAAGACAGCAATCCGTTGCACTTTTTCCGATTATATGTTATAATGAAATCACCGGCGAAAAAAGGATGTAACCTTTTCCGAGCCGTTCCGGTCTATAAAGGGTGAAGGCGGATGCGTCCGCCGCGGCTGCCGCAGGCAGCTTCTGACAGAATCACTCTTAACATCCATTTCCACACACAGAAAGGCAGGTACATCTATGAAGATGAAACGGACACTTTCATTCCTCAGCGCGGTCGTTCTGGCGCTGACGGGATCCGGCGCAGGCCTGACAGCGTCGGCAGGTGCGCCTCCGGTAGACGGCACAGGCGTCTACGAGGGCATGAAGTACAAGATTATGAGCGGCAAGTGCTATATTCAGGGCTACACCTCCGCACTGCCGGAGGATGTCGTCATTCCGGATCGGATCGCCAATGCGCGGGTCGTCTGGATTGATATGAATGCGTTTAAGGACTGCACCACGCTGAAATCCGTCACGCTCCCGGAAACCATTGAGCTGCTCAACGGCTACTGCTTCAGCGGCTGCACATCGCTGGAAACGATCAATATTCCGGATGGCGCGGCGAAGCTGGAGATTTACAGCTCCGCATTTGAAAATACGGCATGGCTGAACAAGAAGCACGCGGAAAAGCAGCTGGTCACGCTCGGTCATATCGCGTTTGACGGCTCTGCGTGTTCCGGCGATGTTGTGATTCCCGAGGGCATCACGTATATCGTGGAATCCGCATTCAAGTATAATGATGACATCACGGGCGTCACGCTGCCTTCGACGCTGACAGAAATCGGATCGCTCGCGTTCTACGACTGCGATTCGCTGAAATCCGTAGCGATTCCCGGCAGCGTTTCGAAAATCCCCGACAGTGCATTTGACGGCTGCGAAAGCCTGGAATCCGTCACGCTGGAGGAGGGCGTCGAAAGAATTGAGCGGGAAGCATTTGAAAAGTGCAAATCCCTGAAAAGCATCGAGTTCCCGTATTCCCTGGAGCACATCGGAACGGACAGCTTTGCCGGGTGCAGCGCACTGGAGGAGGTCACGCTGCCGGAAAACCTGCGGACGCTTTTCAGCGGCGCATTTACCGACTGTGCAGCGCTGAAATCCCTCACATTCTCAAATTACTATACGGCGATTGACGGAAAACTGCCGCCGGCAGACAACGAAAACATTGATTACGGCGTCACGATCAGCAATCAGGGACGCTATACCAAGGAAGCGTCCTATCAGGGCGTTGTGCGCGCCTATGATGATTCCCCGGCGCATAATTACTGCAAGCTGTTCGGGCTGAAATTTGAGTCCCTCGGTGAAAGACAGACCTCCGGCCGGTGCGGCCAGACGATGAACTGGAAGATGGAGGGCGACACGCTGACATTCAGCGGCAGCGGCAAAATGAGCGATTATCAGACTCCGATGAAAATTAACGGCGAGTACACCGGCGAAAGCTATCAGGGCGTTCCGGCGTGGTATGCGTACCGCGACACCGTCAAGCATGCCGTGATCGGAGAAAATGTTAAGAGCATTGAAGGTGTTGCGCTGAGCGACATGGCAGCGCTGGAATCCGTCACGATCTATTCAAAGGATCTGAACATTCCGGAGTTTTATGACGGTCTTGCCATCAGCAACGGCGAAAAGGACAAGAAAGACTATTATAACGGTGTGATCCGCGGTTATGCGGGCTCCACGGCACAGGAATATGCTGAAAAGTACGAACTCACGTTTGAGGAGATCACGGATCAGCCGGTGACTACAACAGCGCTTGTGACGACAACTGCACCGGTTACGACCGTGATCGGCGACCATGAGTGCCTGACAACGGCTGCAACGACCAAAGCGACAACGAAAGCGACAACCAAGGCAACGACCAAGGCAACGACCGCTGAAAACATCGTTACATTGGGCACGACGACGATGCCGGAGGATGCGGTTACCACACAGGGACCGGTGACATCGGCGCCGGACGATACGATCCGCGGCAAGTGCGGCGAAAGTGCAACATGGGCTTTCAACATTGTCATGGAGAATCTCTGGATTGACGGCGAGGGCGCCATGGCGGATTATGACATTGACCAGCAGGAATCTGCGCCGTGGTTTGCATATGCATTCTTTGAGAATGACATGTACCAGCGCATCCGTAAGATCAGTATCGGCAGCGGCATCACGCGGATCGGTGACGGCGCATTCGTCGGCTGCGCAAGCGTGGAGAATGTTGAGGTACCGGCAAATGTTTCAAGTATCGGCAAAAACGCGTTCTACCTCTGCGGCGCACTGGATCAGATCACGATTCTGAATCCGGCATGCGAGATCGCAGATACCGAATGGACAATCAGCAGCGGCATTAAGAATAATCACGCGTTCTTCAACGGTACGATCCGCGGCTATGCAGGTTCCACCGCGCAGAAGTATGCGGAGAAGTACGGATACAAGTTTGAAGCAATCGGAAGTGAAACGACAACGGCTTCCGCGGTGACAACCGCGACGGATGTGACCCGAGCGGGCGAACACGGCTGCGACACCACAACTGCAAGAACCACAACGGCAGCGACGACAAAAGCAACGACCAAGGCAACGACCAAAGCAACAACTTCGATAACCGAATCGGTTACGACGACCATGCCGGTAGAAACAACGACCTTTATGCCGGTCACCACGAATATGCCTGATTACAGCCGTTGGGGCATGTGCGGTGAAAAAGCAAACTGGGAGTATATCGGTTTGGGAGGCCTTGCGATCGAAGGCACAGGTGATATGTCCGATTATGACGTTGCCAACGGGCAGACACCGCCGTGGTATGAGCACGCAATCAGTGACGAGAATGAAAAAATGATCGTCAATATCCATATTCTGGACGGCATCACCGGCATCGGCCGTGATGCATTCAATGGATCTCACTGGATTGGCAATGTTACAGTTCCGGTCGGTGTCACGCATGTCGGGGAGCAGGCATTCTGCAACTGCCGCGCACTTAATCGGTTGGTTTTCATGAATCCGGATTGTGAGATTGCAGACAGCGCATTGACCGTGTGCAACGAAACCGAAAACGGCAAGGGGTATTTCAAAGGCAAGATTGTCGGCTTCAAGGATTCCACGGCACAGAAATATGCAGAAAAGTATCATTATAAGTTTGAAGAACTGGATGTGGCTCCGGCGTCTGTTTATCCGCTGACGGGCATGGATGTCAGCCTCAAGCTGGTTCCGTATCTGAAAGCAGACGGCTATACGGAGGCTGAGCAGAAAAAATATCAGGCGAATGCCGAAGCAATTCTGAGCAAGGTCAAAAAGATTACGCTGACAGGGGATTATTACGTTGTTGATCCGGAGCATCCGGAAAAAACGGAAATGGTGACCGGCGGAACGATGACGCTGACGGAAAATGAGCGCGATATTCGTTTACTGGCGCAATATGACGGCGGAATGCTCATTCTCCCGCGGCTCATGTCGAAAGCGGAAAACAGATTCAACGACAGCGGTACTGTTGATGCGACCGTCGCATTCCTTGATGAAAACGGCGAGGAACTGTTCCGGGTGGCGGTCTGTGCGTATGCATGGAATACGGAAAGCGGTATCCGGTGTTATAACGACCGTTGCCTGTATGTGGCCGATCTGAGCAAATTTAATGCTGTGAATCCCAATGAATATGATGCTGACCTGGGAGGTGCCGAGCTCTGTCTGAAATCCTTCGGAAAGGATTTCGGCACAGCGGATTACGACTGCCTGACCGCGCTCGGCGATACCGACGGCAGCGGCGAGGTTGATGTGGCTGACGCACAGCTGGCGCTGAAAGCGTACACGGCCTATGTCGCAGGTCTGGATCAGAACCTGACCCGGCAGCAGATCGTGTGTGCGGATATCAACCGCGACAACACAGTCAGCGTGGAGGACGCACAGATGATCCTCCGGTACTATACAGAAAAGAACGTCGCACTCAAGAACATCTCGTGGGCAGATGTCCGCGGCAAAAATGAAGAATAAAGTCCTGTATACAGACTGACACGGCAGTATTTTCAGCCCGCACCCCCGGATTCGTCCGCCGGGGTGCGGGCTTTCTGCGTTTCACCGGATGAAACTGGCAAATCATCCCAAACCGCCGGGAGATTCGTGAGAAAAATAATCCGAAATGTGAAATTTGCTAAAATCGGAAAAAACACTTGCAATTCGGGGTAAGTTTATGATATAATGTGTAGTTGAAGTGAGGTGTTCGCAATATGCCAAAAAGAACTGATATTAACAAAGTGATGATCATCGGCTCAGGCCCGATTATCATCGGACAAGCATGCGAGTTCGATTATTCCGGCACACAGGCTTGCAAGGCACTGCGCAAGCTCGGATACAAGATCGTGCTCGTCAACTCCAACCCCGCCACGATCATGACGGACCCGGGCGTTGCCGATGTGACCTACATCGAGCCGCTGAACTGCGCACGTCTGACCGAGATCATCAAGAAGGAGCGCCCGGATGCGCTGCTGCCGAACCTCGGCGGACAGTCCGGTCTGAACCTCTGCTCCGAGCTTGACAAGGCAGGCGTCCTCAAGGAGTACGGCGTCAAGGTGATCGGCGTGCAGGTCGATGCGATTGAGCGCGGCGAGGACAGAATCGAGTTCAAGGAAACGATGGAGTCCATCGGCGTGGAAATGGCACGCAGCGAGGTCGCCTATTCCGTAGACGAGGCTGTGAAGATTGCGGATCAGCTCGGCTATCCGGTCGTTCTGCGTCCGGCCTATACCATGGGCGGCGCCGGCGGCGGC
>JAEEIA010000041.1 GCA_016281125.1 Oscillospiraceae bacterium
AGTACGCTCAAATAACCCCTTAACCCAGATGTATCGGGGGTGTCCCCAATATCCCCGAAACACACGCACACATGATACCAAACAGATGAACCCTCTCACGGCTGTGGGAGGGTTCGTTTCGTGCATGGTGCGCGGCATTGTTTTTTTGCAGTATGCAAAATTTCGTCGTTCTATCATTGAAATTTGCGATACGATGTGGTATAATATATTCGTAT
Organism: Oscillospiraceae bacterium; assembly: GCA_016281125.1. Classification (GTDB taxonomy): domain Bacteria; phylum Bacillota; class Clostridia; order Oscillospirales; family Ruminococcaceae; genus Firm-04. Next base: position 216 of record JAEEIA010000041.1, read on the forward strand.
GCCGAAAAATCAGCGGCGATCAATAGTTTCATAGAAAGAAGTGCGTTATCATGACCAAGATTACCATTTTTTCCGGCTTCCTCGGCGCGGGCAAGACCACGCTGATCAAGAAGCTGATCAAGGACGGCTATCAGGGCGAAAAGCTCGTGCTGATCGAGAACGAATTCGGCCAGATCGGCATTGACGGCGGATTCCTCAAGGAGGCAGGCATCCAGATCAATGAAATGAACTCCGGCTGCATCTGCTGCAGTCTGGTCGGAGATTTCGGCAAGGCGCTCCAGCAGGTGCTGGAGGAATACCACCCCGACCGTATTCTGATTGAGCCTTCCGGCGTCGGCAAGCTGAGCGATGTCATCAGCGCCGTGCAGAATCTGCATATGCAGGATGTGGAGCTGGATGGCTTCACCACGGTCGTCGATGCGAAAAAATGCAAGATGTATCAGAAGAATTTCGGAGAATTCTTCAACAATCAGATTACCTATGCAAGCTGCCTGATCCTGAGCCATACGGCCGGTCTGACGGAATCGCAGCTGCAAGATGCCGTGCAGCGCCTGCGGGAGCTGAATCCTGCTGCGCCGATTGTCACAACGGAATGGGATGAGCTGACCGGCGCGCAGCTGATTGCATCCATGACGCAGAAAAATACGCTCGATGACGAGCTGAAAGCGCTGCTGGAGGAGGAAACGCATCATCACCATCATCATCACCATGACGACGATGACGAACACGAGCATCACCACCACCATGATGACGATGACGAACACGAGCATCACCACCACCACGATGATGACGAGCATGAGCATCACCACCACCACGATGATGACGAGCATGAGCATCATCACCACCATGACGATGACGAGCATGAGCATCATCATCACCATGACGATGACGAACACGAGCATCATCATCACCATGACGATGACGAACATGAGCATCATCACCATGACCACGGCCCGGACTGCACCTGCGGCTGTCATGATCACGACCACGAGCATCACCATCACCATGCAGACGAGGTGTTCACCAGCTGGGGCATTGAAACACCGAATGCCTATACCGCGGAGGCAATCACCGCTGCACTGGAGGCGCTCTCCGATGCGGAGACCTTCGGCATGGTGCTGCGTGCAAAGGGTATCGTGAAGGGCGAAAACGGGCAGTGGATTCACTTTGACTATGTGCCCGGGACACCGGATGTCCGCACCGGTACCGCAGAGCCGACCGGCCGTCTGTGCGTGATCGGCTCCAAGCTGAATGAGGCGGCGATCGCAAAGCTGTTCTGTGCGGAATAAGGAGGATCTTATGCCGAATAATCAGCAGGATTTTATCCCGGTTTACCTGTTCCTCGGATTTCTGGAGGCGGGCAAGACCAAATTTATGCAGGATGCGCTGGAGGATGCGCAGTTCACCAACAGCGAGCGCACGCTGCTGCTCGTCTGTGAGGAGGGTGTTGAGGAATACGACACCTCCCGCTTTGAGGAGCTGGATATTCATATGCAGGTCATTGAGGATCTCAGCGACCTGAACGAGCGGAATCTGGAGCGCCTTGCAAAGGAATGCGGCGCACAGCGTGTCATGATCGAATACAACGGCATGTGGCAGGTACAGGCACTCTTTGAGGCAATGCCCGATGACTGGGCGGTGTATCAGGCGGTGCTGATCGTGGATGCATCCACATTCATGAACTACAACCAGAATATGCGCAGCCTGGTTGTCGATAAGCTCAATATGGCAGAGCTGGTGTACTTCAACCGGATCAAAGACGGTGAGGACACGATGCCCTATCACCAGATTGTCCGCGGTGTCACGCGCAGAGCCGATATTTACTATGAGTATCCGAACGGCGATGCGGTGTTTGACGATATTGAGGATCCGCTGCCGTTTGACGTCAACGCGAAGAATATCGTGATCGAGGACCGCGATTTTGCGCTCTTTTACCGCGACCTTATGGAGGATGCGAAAAAATACGAGAACAAGACGGTCACGTTCCGCGCGCGTGCGGTCAAGAATCCGACCTTCCCGCCGAATATGTTTGCGGTCGGGCGGCATATCATGACCTGCTGCGTGGACGATATTCAGTATTGCTGGATCGCGGCGCAGTACGGCAGACCGTTCAAGCCGCGCAAGGATCACTGGATTATGGTGACCGGCGCGCTGGAGGTGCGGTTCAATCAGATGCAGGGCGTGTTCGTCCCGATGCTGCATGTCACGAAGCTCGCGGACGCCGATCCGCCCGAGCAGGAGGTCGCTACATTCTATTGAACGGCGGCGCAGCATGAGCCTGCACAATTTCATTTGATACAGAATCCCCCGCATGCGGTCAGATACAGCCGCCTGCGGGATTTCTTTATTATTTGAATTTTTTTTGCGAAATGCTGGCAATAATATTAAAAATGTAATTGACAAATTGATTCTGATGTGATATAACAAAACGGTTATCCGGATAACCGCAGATCTGCCAAATCATCTTATACGAAAGGAAAATGAATCATGAAACGAATCACAAAAATGCTCACCGGAATCGCACTGTCTGCTACGATGCTGTTCAGCGGCATTGCTGGCTTTGCCCCTCAGAGCGGCCTTGATGCAGACAGCAACTGCATCGTCGCAAGCGCTTATGCACACAGCTGCGGACAGTTTGTCTACGATTCAACCGCGTTGAAGTATGTTGCCGGTTACAAGGACAGCGACGGCGTCACGCATGCCTATTATGAAGAGTACAACGTCAGAAGATGCCGGAATTGCGGCAGCATCAAATATTGGTACGGCAAAACCGGGCGGTGTAAGTTTGTCCTCACGTTTTGAGCCGCTTGCGGTTTAATCGGTTTATATGCGCTGAAGGCGTTTTGCTTTATCATTCTGTATACAGGAAAGTCAGCCGGGCATCTTCGCCCGGCTGACTTCGTTTGTTGTGAAAGATGTATCTTCGATGGATTCAGAATAAGGCTTCTCCTCAAACTTCACCAAAAAGTGATAAATCCCTTTGAAATCACGCAATGTGGAAAACACAAAAGATACGTTATTTTACAATAACGGGATTCTTAAGGGTTAGCAGCCCTTAAGCAGGGGTATGGGGGCAGCGCCACCATTCTAAATCAGCCGGAGGCACTTTAGATCTGCCGCCGGTACTGGCCGGGCGTCATGCCCGTGACCTTCTGGAACTGCCGCAGAAAATAGTTGCAGTCCTCATACCCGCACTGTTCGGCAATGCTCGAAATACTCAGCACGGTGGTCGTCAGCAGGTAAATGGCATGATACACGCGCGCATTGATCACATCCTGATGGAAGCTGATCTGGAAGCAGTCGCGGTAAATCTGCCGGAAGTATCCGGCGCTGAACACGTACTTTTTGCAGACAATGTCCGCAGACAGCATGCCGGTCTGGTAAAGCTGATTGCGTACCGTAAACAGAATGCCTGCATGCGGCAGCTTTTTCTGTGCGGCGAGTACGGCAGAGCTCTCGTTCAGCAGCGCGTCCAGATGTGGAATCACGCGCTCCGGCGGCAGGTCTTCGCTGATCCTGCACCAGTTCACAACCATGGATTCCATGCCGATGCTTTCGGTCAGTCCTGCCTGATGAATCATCACGGCGCGCAGCTTTCCGCAGATGCGTTCGCACTGCGTATCCGATTCGCAGGGGAAGCCCGCGCATAAGAAGGTCTGCGAGCTGACTCTGCCGCAGAAGCTGCCCTGTGCGCTGACTGTCCGCAGCACCTCTGCGGTTTTCTGCATCAGACCGCTCATGATCGCCTGGGTTTCCGGGCTGAGGTCGTTTTGCATGACGCCGATTTTCAGCGCAATGACATAGATCGGGGCGGGATCCGCAGAACACCTTGCAGACAGTGCCGACTCAAATCCGCGCTTGTTATACAGGCCGGTCAGCGAATCATGCTGTTCGGACAGGTTCTGGCATTGCAGCAGATAGCGGATATCATTTTTCATGCAGAGAAAATTCAGTGCAATCGAAATTGACTTCATCCAGTTGCGGAATACATCGTCGTAGGTATCCGGTGCGTGATATTCCAGCACATAATAGCCGAAAAAGTGTTTCTCAAAGAACAGCGGCAGATAATAATGCGCGCTCGTTTCCGGCGAATATGCATACAGCGCGGAAAAATCGTTGCTGTCGCAGGTGACGGGCTGCTGCCAGTCGTTCCACGGCATAACGCTCCGGCAGGTCAGCAGGCCGCTCGGCGTGTCGGAATCGGTGTCATACCAGTTTTCGTACAGGCACAGAAACATGTTCTGCACCCAGCGCACCCAGTAATTATGCTTGCCGAGCACGGAGATGAACTCATCGAGGCTGCTGCACAGTGTCAGCTGCTGCTCCAGTGTGCCGAGCACGTTCCATTTTTCATATTGCAGCTTGGTGCGCAGGGATTCCAGCTCCGTGTTGAGCTGTTCCGGATCCGGATCACAGCCGCAGCTGGTGCCCGGTACCCAGATGCCGACCGGCGGCGTGAAATCCGCATCATCGCCGGTCATCAGGCGGCAGAGCGCACGGACGGCGCGCTTGCCGATTTCTCCGCGTGCGCGCTGATACGTGCTCAGCAGCGGTGCATGATAGATCCGTTCGTGGACATATTCGTATCCGGTGACTGCAACGTCCTGCGGCACGCGGATATTGTTTTTGAGAAAGACATCGAGCAGGCCGTAGGCCATATGGTCGCTTGTGCAGAAGACGGCCTCCGGCAGCGGGAGCTCTCCGCTGACATAGCGCTTGGCGAGCGCTTCACCGGATGAAAACCAGAAATCCCCGTAGTGAACATGCGCCGGATCAAACGGGATCCCATGCTCCTCAAGCGCCTCACGGTATCCCTCGACACGCCGTTCGGCCGCGTCGTTCCCCTGAAATCCGGTCAGAATGTCGATGCGCCGCATCCCGTGGTCATCCATGAGATGCCGCATAATGAACTTCATATCCTCCTTGTCGTCGGTGTTGATGAAGTGTACATTTCCGAAATCCAGCTCCTCGATGTAAATGCCGATTGCGATGACAGGAATATCCTGCCGTCTGGAGAGCAGATTGCGCAGAATCTGGCGGATCTGTTGATTGATAAAGGACTCTTCAATTAAAATCAGCCCGCTGAGCTGCTGGGAAAACATCAGCTTGTAGACATCATTTTCAAGCCGGAGTGCATAATCGTAATCGTAGGGGTTATAGACATTGGAAAGAACGACAGTGGTGAGGTTTCTGGCCTGTGCTTCTCCGATCACCCCTTTGATGATCTGCCGCTGCTCGATGCTGTTGGCTTCGGCGGTGATCACCCCGATGATCTGCCTGATCTGATTTGACATATTCCATTCCCTCCACAAAGGCATACAGCGCCGAATGCTGACATGCCTTAACAATTTATATTATAAACCGGAAAAGAGGATATGTCAAGCGGAAAATCTGAATTTTGTCTATATTTACTGGATAAAGCACCGAAAACACAAAACCCCGCGCAAAGCAGGACGCTTCACGCGGGGTAATTTTATGGAAAGTGTTTAATATTTTGCGATGGTCTTACGCCTTGAAGATCATGCGGCAGAAGTTGTAGATGTGGGCGGTGATGGAATTGTCACCGTGATAACCGCCCTGCACAACATGCCAGACATGCGGCGTGCTGACCTTGTCGAAGTTGTTGTGATAGCCTTCCGGTGTCGAGAGGCCGACAACATCGTCATTCGTACCGCCGGTCAGCAGGATCAGGGACGGCGCTTCTTCCTCGCTGTTCCATTTCCACGGGCCTTCCACGCCCGGCGCCGGGCAGATCGCGCCGACGTAGCCGAACTTGTCCGCGTACTTCATGCCGATGCGCAGAGATTCTCTGCCGCCCATGGAGAAGCCGGTGACGGCGGTGTTCTCTCTGCCGGTTGCGACGCTGTAATGTTCCTCAACCCACGGCATCAGGCTGTCAACAATGTCATCGACAAAGTTATCGTAGCCCTGGCTGGATTCGTAATCGCCGAAGTCGGTCGCATCGGCCTTGGTCGGATGCGTGAATACCCACGGCACAATCACGATCATCTCTTCCGCTTCACCAGCGGCGATTGCATTCGTAATGATCTCACGGGTGCGGATCGGCGGGTTGTTGCCGGTGAGAATCATGCGGTCTTCATTCTCGAAGAAGCCGTGCAGGATGTACAGAACAGGATATTTCTTGCTCTCGTCATAGTTGGCCGGGAGCATGACGTTGACGTTTTTGTTCTTGTTGGCCTTTTTGGAGAAATACTGCGTCTTTTTGACCTGCGGATAGGTGACGCCTGCCTTCTGCGAATGGGAATCGTTCGGCTCCGACATGACCAGCTGATCTTTGCAGACCGGCGTATATTCGGAAATGGTGCGCATCTGACCGACCGGCTTCGGCGGCGGTTCCGGAATGGTGGTTTCCTGCTTGGTCAGATACTTGACGAACCAGGTGATGTCGTCCTTGGTGACGTCGCCGTCCTGCGTGACGTCTGCGCCCTTCTTGGCACCTGCGGATGCGAAGCTGCCCTTGAGCATGCCCGCCTTGGCAAGCGACAGGTCTACTGCATTGGTGAAGCCGTCGCCGTTGACGTCCGCGATGGCGTACTTTGCAGGCTTCGGGCCGGAAATCGCCGTGCCGGATTTTGCAATGATCATCTCATCAACATAGAAATCATTGGTGCTGCTGTCTGTTTCAATATAAATGGTGCAGTCGGTTGCGCCTGCCGGAATCTCAAAATTCGTATTGGCAAGCTGCACCCAGTCGCCTTTCGGGACGGTTTCAGTAGCGATCTTCTTGTAGCTGGTCGAACTGCCGTCATTGTACTGGAGCGTGAAGTGCATGGTATCCGTTGCGGAGCCGGAGGTGTATTTCACGACCGCGCTGAAGCTGTACGCTGTTCCTGCGGCACATGCGCTCGGGAGTGCGTGTGCTGCACCGTTCCAGCTGTCCGTTCTGCCGGAGCAGAGCAGGGACTTGCTGCCTGCGTAGGCCTCGGAAGCCGTCTTGACGGAAGCGCCGCCGCGGCCGGTGAAGTCCTCATCGCCGTTTTCAAAGGTATAATGTGCGATGTAGCCGTCCGGATCGGTTGTGGTCTGGGCGGGCGGCGTGGTGGTCGGCGGATCTGTGGTGACGGGATCCGGCGTGGTGCTGCCGCTGCCGGTATCAATCACAAAGGTTGTGACGGAGTTGCCCGGGAGCTGTGCGGTAAAGCTGCCGTTGGAAGCAGAAATCGAGCCGATATCCTTGATGTTCTCATTGCTGCTGGTGCGGTACGCCTTTACGCTCTTGATCGCCGTGCTCTTGAGGCTGATGTTCTCGCTGGTCTGACCGCTGCCCTTGTTGATGGCAACGACAGCGATGGTGCCGTCCGTGTTCTTATAAGCGGAAACCAAGACGTTGTTTTCGGGCGATTCGGTTGCGTCGATGCGGACTGCGCCCGGACGCACCCACTTGGAATACTGCGCCATGCAGTAACCGCGCTTGGAAATCGTGCCGTCGTCCTTCATCGGGCTGTACTTGCGGCGGATGAACCACCAGACATAGGCGTTCATGTTGCCGACGACCAGGCCGTTGTGGATGTTCTCGGAAACCTGGAGCGCCTGCGGATAGGTGTTGGCGTCAGAGCTGGAATCCGGGACGTAAACCTCGGTCATCCAGATATCCTTGCCGCAGTTTTCCAGCGCCGGGAAGTTCATATCGTTGCGGGAGGTGCCGTAGAAATGTGTGCCGAACAGATCGGTGTTTGCAAATGCCTTCTGATTGTTGAGAATCGCGTTGTAGGTTTCCTTGCGGTACTGGAAGCTCTCCGGCGACATCATTTTCGCTTTGGTGCCCTCAGTGACCTTATCGCCGTAATCTGCAAGGAAGGTGACTAGCTCGTTCGTGCTCCAGCCTGTCCAGTCCTGTGCATAGTCCGGTTCGTTCTGGACGGATACGGAATACAGGTTGACGCCTTCGCCCTCCATATATTTAATATAGCTGTTGAGGTGCTTGGCATAGTCTGCGTACTGGTTGTTGTTCAGGTGATACTTGGAGCCGTTGCCGTTGCTGCGCATGGACGCGGGCGGATACCACGGCGATGCAAAGACGGTTGCGCCGAGCTTCTGCGCGGCGAGTGCGGTCGGGACAGCGGTTTTCCACTGGCTGCTGTCATCGCTGACATAGATGCGCAGGATCGTGAGGCCGAGTTCGTCTTCCCCATTGCCGAACGCCTTCTGGATCTGCGCTGCGGACATGTCCGCGGTTGTGCCGGAGGGCAGATTGATCGCCTGCCATTCCGGGAGGTTGATGCCGCCGAAGCCGCGGATCGTCTGGTAAGTCTTACCCGGATCGACCGTACATGCGGCTGCGTATGCTGTCTGAACCGGCAGCATTGACGACATGGTGAACAGCATCGTCCCGCTGATCAGGGCCGCTGCTGCGCGCCTGAGCCTGTTTTTCATAGTAATCCCTCTTTCCAAAACTATAATTGATGTATTGGCCTGACGCACATCCTGTACTCCTTGATCACAGAACATGCACAATACATACATCTATTATAAATGAATTTTTAAGGGAATTCAATGCATAATATGGAGATAATTATGTACAAAACGCATTTTGTACAAAACTGAACGGACATGTGGCAAAAGATATTTCCAAAAAGTTGTACCGTATTTTTGCTATCTTGTACGCATGTTTTACTATGATTATCTGCAACATGTACGCAAAAAAGTATCAAATTCATAGGGCAAACTGCACTTTGTCCATGTTATCTACAAAATGTACATTGCAATGCGGCGAAAATTAGGCTAAGATAAAGATAGATATAAATATTGCATTTATATCAGCTTGTGCAGACAAGAACGGACATGCAGCAGGATCATCCGTCCCACCCCTTCAGGATGTGTGATCTTGCGGCATGAACCGGGCTTGATCCGGCAGAAGCCATCCGAATTCCGTTATTTTATTTCGAGATCGTGATGATCAATGGGGGAATGAGTATGAAATGGAAACGCATTGCAGCGACTGTGACCGCTGCGGCATGCTCAGCATCCATGCTGATGTCCATGCCTCTCAGTCTGGCTCAGGCAGCAACCTGCGTCAGCAACGATTTCGAGGTCGAGTATGAAGGCTGGTATTCCACCAGTACCGACGCGTCACTGGAAGCAGTTGACGGCATCGGTTTCGGCGGATCCCGCGGCATGCTGATCTCCGGCAGAACCGCTCCGCAGGACGGCGCAGCTTCGGCAAAGGGCTTTTTCCTGCACGGCGGATTGAAGTACGACTATTCCGTGCGTGTTTACAGTGAAACCGCGGAAACCTTCCGTCTGACACTGCTGACCAAGGACATTGACAGCGGTGAGGAAGTGTTCAAGGAACTCGCTGTAAAGAACGTGCGTCCGGGACAGTGGACAACACTGTCAGCAACCGATAGGTCCGCTGAGAACAGCGGCGAATTCAGACTGACCATTACAACGGACAGCACCAATGACTTCCGCTTTGATGACGTCAAGATCACCACAAGCGAGCAGGTGCCGGTCGTTTCCGCTGCCGAACAGGGCTTGAAGGACGAGTTCGCGCCCTACTTCCGGATCGGCAACATTCTGAACGGTCAGACCATCAACGATTCTGCAATCAAGAGCATCCTGCTCAAGGACTGCAACGCGATTGAGTGCGAAAACGAAACCAAGCCGGATCAGACGCTGAAAAGCGTCAGCGGCACGGACGTGACCGTCGGCTTCGGCCAGGGCGCAGCGGCAATCTGCGACTGGGCATCCAAGAACGGCATCGCATTCCGCGGCCATACGCTTGTATGGCACAGCCAGACGCCTGAGAATTTCTTCAAGCAGAACGGCAGCTGGGTCGATAAATCGACCATGAGCAAGCGCATGGAGAATTACATCAAGGGTATGTTCAATCTGTATAAGACACAGTACCCGAACCTGAATCTCTATGCATACGATGTCTGCAACGAGTGCATCAGTGATGATGCAGGCTCCTGCAACAACGGCGACGGCTCCAGAGGCAAGGGCTACGGCAGCGGCAATTCTCCGTGGGTGCAGATCTACGGCAACAACAGCTTCATCGAGGAAGCGTTCACCTACGCAAGAAAGTACGCACCGACCACCTGCAAGCTCTATTATAATGACTATAATGAGCATGCTTCCTATAAGCGCGACTGCATTTACAGAACATGCAAGAGCCTTTATGAGAAGAAGCTGCTCGACGGTGTCGGCATGCAGTCCCATGTTACCGCAAATGCGAATGACTGGGCAGGCGGCACTCAGGCTTACCTGAACGCAATGGACAAGTACCTGAGCATTGGCTGTGATGTGCAGGTCACTGAGCTGGACGTCAGCGTCAAGGGCTCCAGCGAGAACGATCAGGTCACCAAGTACAAGACCATCTTCCAGCACGCAATGGACTGGAACAAGAAGAATCCGCGTCCGAAGAACCGCGTGACGCTGATCCAGATCTGGGGACCGAATGACGGTCACTCCTGGCTGGAATCCGGCTCCAACGGCCTGCTTTATACCAGCAGCAACCAGCCGAAGGCAGCTTACAATGCACTGACGCAGATGATTCCGAAGTCCGAGTGGGGCGACGGTACCAAGTATACCGATGACGGCAGCGAGTATGTTCCGCCTGCACCGCCGACAGTCGATGATGACGGCTATTGGTTCCACTATGACTTTGAGGACGGCACGCAGAGCTGGAGCGGCCGCGGCGGCGAAACCGTTGCAACCGGCAGCGATACCGCTTACGGCAGCAAGTGCCTGACCGTTTCCGGCAGAGAAAACGCATGGCAGGGCCCGCAGATCGAGCTCGATACCTACGCAATGGAGCCCGGCAAGAATTACAGCCTTGCTGCAAATGTCAAGTACGATTCCGGTCCGGAAACCAGCACCTTCAAGTTCACGCTGTCCTACGGCTCCGGCGATGACACGACTTACGTGAACATCGCAACCGTGGATGTCACCAAGGGACAGTGGACACAGCTTGCGAACACCTCGTTCAAGATTCCGTCGGATGCAACGTCCAATGTCCATATCTATCTGGAAACAACCGGCGACGATATTCAGGACTTCAGCGTTGATGAAGTCATCGGCGCACCGGACGGCACCACGATCACCGGCCCGAAGGCAGTTCCGCCGATCCTCGGCGATGTCAACTGCGACGGCATCATCTCCGCAGCAGACCTCTCCGCTCTCAAGGCGGCGCTCCGCAACGACGGCAAGTTCGCTTCTTCCAATGCGAAGAAGAACGCTGACGTTGACAAGAGCAAGAAGGTCAGCGCAACAGACGCGGAGCTCCTCCGCGACTTCCTGCTCTCCAAGATCAAGGAATTCCCGCAGGGCGAGATCGAAACGGTTGAAGTGGACTTCACCGCAATGGCACAGAAGTTCAGCGGCATCAAGCTCGCAACCTCGACCAAGAAGGATAACGAGAACAACCCGTGTACCACCCAGCGCTTTGGCGCAGACCCGGGCTGGATGGTCTACGGCGACAGACTGTATCTCTACACCACGAATGATGCGTTTGAGTACAGCGGCAACCAGATCAAGGAGAACTCCTACAACTCCGGCACGATCAACTGCATCTCCTCTGCCGACCTCGTCAACTGGACTGACCACGGCGCGATCCCGGCAGCAGGCAGAAACAACAGAACCACCAACGGCGCTGCAAAGTGGGCATCCAACGCATGGGCTCCGGATGCACTCCACAAGAAGATCAACGGCAAGGAAAAGTTCTTCCTGTACTTTGCAAACAACGGCTCCGGCGTCGGCGTTCTGACGTCCGATTCCCCGACAGGACCGTTCACGGATCCGCTCGGCACTGAGCTCGTTTCCAAGTCCAATACCCCGAACATGAACGACGTTGTCTGGATGTTTGACCCGGGCGTTTACTACGATGAAGCGACCGATGAAGGCTATTTGTTCATGGGCGGCGGCGTGGACGGCAGAGATGCCTCCAACCCGAAGACCGGCAGATGCATGAAGCTGAATGATGACATGATCTCCGTGGACAAGAATACGGTCAAGACGCTTGAGAATCCGTATCTGTTTGAAGATTCTTCGCTCATCAAGATCGGCGATACCTGGTATTATTCCTACTGCTCGAACTTCAATGTTCCGGGCGGCACCAACATCAACGGCGTCAGCTTCAACAGCGGCGAAATCCTGTACATGACCTCGAAGAACCCGCTCGGTCCGTGGACCAGCAGCCAGCTCGCAGGCAGAGTCCTGAAGGGCACCGGCAACGGCGGCATGAACCTCGACAACGGCGGCAACAACCACCACTCGATCATCTTCTTCAAGGATCAGTACTATGTTGCATACCATGCACGTACCACTGAGATGCGTATGGGCGTCAACGGCGGCAAGGGTCTGAACTACCGCTCGACGCACATCGACAAGGCTTCCTACAACCCGGCAAACGGTCAGATCACCTGCAACGGCAGCATGACCGGTGTTTCCCAGCTCGAATATCTGAATCCGTATCAGACGGTTCAGGCTGAAACCATGGCAAACCAGGGCGGCATCCAGATCAAGGGCGTCGGCGACACGGTTGTCACGGATATTCAGGCGGGCGACTGGATCAAGCTAAAGGGCGTCGATTTCAAGGACGGCTGCAGAACCTTTGCTGCACGCGCATCCTCCAAGAACGGCGCAGTCATCAAGGTCTGCAAGGGCGGTCCGGACGGTGAAGCATTTGCTTACATCGAGGTTCCGGCAGGCGGTTCTATGACCGATCTGGCACCTGTGGCCTGCAACAGCATTGACGGCGTGAACGACATCAGCTTCGTGTTCAGCGGCGAGCTCGAATTCGACAGCTGGTCCTTCACCGAGTAATGCCTCGCTGAGTATCAACAGCAAAATCACCTCCCCCCAACGGCCGTGTGGCGCTGCGAAATGCAGCGTCGCACGGCTGTTTTATATTTGTACGTACAAGTCTGCATTTTGTCTATCAATTCTACGAAAAGTACATTGACATTATAGGAAAAATATTATAAGATGTATATAGGGTGACTTATACCCGCGGGCATATCATGCCTGATAGAAAAAATGGAATGGAAATTGGAAAAAATTTGATTAGGGGGAAAGAGATATGACGCACAGAAGAATTCTGAGTGCCGTCACAGCGCTGCTCTGCGCAGCCGGGACACTGACCGTGTTCCCGCATGTGACGGAGCCGGTCAATGCCAATGCGGCAATGACCATCGCAAACCCGTTCATCTGGTCTGACGTACCGGATGACGACATTATCCGCGTCGGTGATACGTACTATATGGTGCATACAACCATGTTCTTTGCACCGGGTGCACCGATCATGAAATCCAAGGATCTGTTCTCATGGGAGATGTGCAATTATGTGTACGATACCTATGCGGACGGCGCGAAGCAGACGCTTTCCAACGGCAATCATGACTACGCGCACGGGCAGTGGGCGACCAGCCTGCGCTATCACGACGGCAAGTACTATGTCTTCTTCGGCAGCTACGGAACGAACAAATCGTACATCTACCAGACAACTGACATTGAGAACGGCCCGTGGACACGTTCCGAGATCAACGGCATGTACCATGATGCGTCCATGCTGTTCGATGACGACGGCAGAAAGTACCTGGTCTACGGCTCCGGTGAGTTCCATATCAAGGAATTCAACGACGATATGACCGGCTTCAAATCCGGCGGCCTTGACAAGGCGCTGTTCAAGACGAATCTTTCCGGTCTTTCCGGCGAAGGCTCGCACATTCACAAAATCGGCGATTACTATTACATCTTCATCATCGCATGGCCGAACGGGCAGCCGAGAACCGAATACTGCTACCGCAGCAAGTCCCTGACCGGCAGCTGGGAAGGCAAAAAAGTCCTGGAATCCGGCCTCGGCACATACGGCAGCGGCGTCGCACAGGGCGGCATCGTGGATACGCCGGACGGCAAGTGGTACGCGCTGCTGTTCCAGGATCACGGCTCCGTCGGACGTGTTCCGGTTCTGGTGCCGATGACCTGGCAGAATGACTGGCCGGTGCTCGGCGAGGGCGGCAAGGCGCCTGTCACGCTGACCGTTCCGGATACCTACAAAGGTACGTACATGGCCAAGGACGATGATTTCAGCTATGATACAAACAAGTTGGATCTGCTCTGGCAGTGGAACCACAATCCCGATAACACGGCATGGTCTGTGACCGAGCGTCCGGGCTATCTCCGCCTGACGAACAAGACGACCGCGAATGAGCTTCTGCATGCACGCAATACGCTGACCATGCGCACCGAGGGGCCGTCCTGCTCCAGTGTTGTCAAGCTGGATACCAAGGGGATGAAGCCGGGCGATTACGCCGGACTCTCCGCGTTCCAGTTCAAGTACGGCAATGTCGGCGTTTATGTCGGCGATGACGGCAGCAAGAAGGTCTATATGGCTGTCAACGGCGGCGACAAGGTCGAAACCAGCAGCAACAAGATCGTCGCGCAGCAGAATATGTCCGGTGATGAAGTCTACCTCAAGGTCGATTTCAACTTCAACACCGTGGACAGCAGCTTCAATGTGTCGAACAACATCGACAAGGCCAACTTCTACTATTCGTTTGACGGCAGCAGCTGGACAAAGATCGGTGATACGCTGAATATGAGCTACGATCTGACGCTGTTCACCGGCTACCGCAGCGGTCTGTACAGCTACGGTACCAAATCCACCGGCGGCTATGCGGATTTCGATTACTTCGATTATGAGCGCGCCGAATGGAATGTGCCGCAGGTCATCGAACCGGATCCGGACGGCTACTGGCTCCATTGCACGTTTGAGAACGGTGTGGACGGCTTCCGCGCGAGAGGCGGCGAGTCCGTTGCCTCCACGGCCGCAGAGAAGTATGCGGGCAGCAAGTCCATGCTCGTTTCCGGCAGAGAGGCCTCGTGGCAGGCAGCCTGCCATACGCTGAGCACTGCTTCCTTTGAGGCGGGCAAGGCATACAGCTTCAGTGCGGATGCGATGTATAAAACCGGTTCCGATACAGACACCTTCCACTTCACGTTCCAGTATACCGGCACGGACGGCGAGGTGCATTACAAGAAAATTGCGACTGAAAACGCCGTGAAGGGCGAATGGGTACAGCTTTCCAATCCGTCGTTCACGATTCCGTCGGACTGCGCAGGCGAAATGTATATCTATGTTGAAACTGCGGAATCCAGCATTGATTTCTACGTCGATGAAGTGATTGCGGCGCCGGAAGGTACGGCAATCGCAGGCCCCGGAAAATCGTCCTTTGTGCTCGGTGATGTCAATGCGGACGGTGTGATCAATGCGGTTGACCTCTCCCTTGCAAAGAAGGGCATTCTGACCGAGAAGTTCGCAAGCTCACTTGCACAGAAGGCTGCGGACGTTGACCGCAATGACGTTGTGCGCATTGCAGACGTCGTGTGGATTGCAAAGTATGTCAGCGGTCAGACGAAGGAATATCCGCCGCAGGCTGAGCGTGAGGCTCCGCCCAAGAGCGATTACATGTATCCGAAGAACCTGAGCTACAAGGAAGCACCCGCCAATTACTTCCATCAGCCTGCAAACCACGGCAAGGTTGTCAAGGAGAATTATACCGGCATCAACGGCGCCAAGACGATGTATGTCTATCTGCCCTACGGCTATAACGAGAACACCAAGTACAATGTGTTCTATCTGATGCACGGCGGCGGTGAGAGCGAGGAAACCTGCTTCAACGACAGCAACATTGACATTGATATCATGCTCGATAACATGATTGCAAACGGCGATATCGAGCCGATGATCGTTGTCACCCCGACCTTCAATAACTGCCCGGACGGTGCAGGCGATGTCTGGAATGAGATGCGCCAGACCATTATTCCGTATATCGAGGCGAAATATTCGACCTATGCGGAATCGACCTCTCTGGACGATCTCAAGAAGTCGAGATATCACCGTGCATACGGCGGTTTCTCGATGGGCGGCGGCTCTACATGGAACTGCTTCATCAACAACCTTGACATCATGGCATATTACATGCCGCTGTCGGGTCACTGCTGGGGCGGCGCAGGCGCTATTACGCAGGCCATTGACAAGTTCGGCTTCAAGAAGAACGAATACTTCGTGCTGGCCGCGACCGGTACCGAGGATATTGCATACGGCAATATGGTTCCGCTGATCAATGAGCTGAAAAACGACAGCCACTTCACGTATACGAGCGACTTCTCCGAAGGCAACTTCTACTTCCTGGCCGCGCAGGGCAATGTTCACTGGTGGCCGCAGGTCCGGCATTATATCTATGATGCACTGCCGCTGTTCTTCCATGAGGGACAGTAATCCGGAGATGTTTCCGGCAGTTTGATTTTGGGACTTTACAAAATCCTCCCTCCCAGGAATTCATCACAAAAAGAATGGGCGTTCCCGCTATCCGGGAGCGCCCATTCTGTTCTGATTTGAGATTGCTTAAAAATATCGTGAGGCGTCTTTTGCCCACGGGTAATTGCCGATGAAGGTGCCGCGGAACTGATCCGCTGCACTGCGGCTGCCGCTCAGATAGCGGTAATAATCACATTCAATCAGCTCCGGACGAATGCCGACTGCATTCCAGGCTTTCAGAACGATACCGTCTGCGCCGATCTCATGAAATGTATCGCGGAGATCCTTGATCAGCTTGCGCAGATATGCATATTTTTCGGCCGGCTGCGTCTTTTCGCCCCAGATTGCATGAACCAGTTCGGCATTGGAGCACATTGCGCCGCGCTTATAGACCAGATAGGCCATCAGCTCAATGGTTTTGCCGCGCCGGAACGTGACCTGAACCTCGTCACAGAAGACGGCAAATCCGCCGAAGCACTGGACGCGCAGCAGCGGCTCCGGTGCCTTTTGCGCGTTCAGCGGAAAACGCAGGTGACTGAGCGACTCCCGGATTTCATCGGGTGTGGCAGGCTTCTGCAAGTATGCGCTCGCGTACAGCTTATGTGCCTCCAGCGCGAACTCAGGGTGCGAGGTGAGAAAGACCAGATTGGTCTGCGGGTGCTCCCGAACCAGTCTGCGAATGGATTCCATGCCGCCCTGTTCCGCGGTCGGAATCTCCATGTAGAGTACGTCAATATCGGTGTTGGCAAGAATCCGTTCTGCCTGTACGGGCGTTTCCGCGCGCAGGTGCATTCCGTCCGGATCAATGGTTGTGAGGATGCCTGAAACAGCAGCGGTCTGTGCGGCATCTGGGTCAAAAGTGATAGTATTCATAAGACAGCTCCCTTTTCTTTCTGCGCAGGGATGACAGAATCTCTGCGCGACGGCATTGTTGCGATGACGGCTTTCTCCGGCCGTTCTACTCCTATTATACACATCAAGCGCACCAAAAGCGCACCAAAAGCAGTCATTATCAAAATTTTTTCAAATTTTCTTAGCGTTTTTTCATTTCCGGGCGTCTAATAGACAGAAGCCGGCTGATATTTTACGAAAGGAGGATGCTATGGATCAGGGTGCAGGCAGCTATCGCCGTTATCTCGACGGCGATGACGCCGGAATGGAGCAGCTCGTGCGGATGTATGCAGTGAACCGCACGGACTGACCGGATAACCGAAGCGACTGAGATTAAACAGGTAAACAAAAGGCACGCACCAAAACAGTGCGTGCCTTGCTTTTTCGATAAAGCGGTATCTCCGATGGATTGATAATGGGCTCTGCCCAAACCCGCCAAAGGGTCACTGACCCTTTGGAATCCCAAAATATAGGAAAGTGAAGAAAATGCGTCGTTCTCATCATGATGGGATTCTTAAAGGCTGGCGGCAGTGCCACCACGACGAATCTGCCGGAGGAAATTTGACTTATGATTCTGTGTTTGATGCTTCGGAGGATTCGGCTTCGGGTTCCGCTGTGCCGGGATCTGCGCAGACGGTTTTGTAGCCTGCGCCGCAGAGCGCTTCGACCATTGCATTGACCTCTGCGTCGCTCTTTCCCTGAATCGAAATGACAGGAATCAGCTGGCGTTCTCCGATCGCCTGCTGTGCTGCGGATGCGAGCAGCAGCAGCTTGTCCGTATCTGCAAGCGGCGCCGGATCAAAATGCTGGCCGTTCAGCGTAAAGGCCTGCGGCAGATCCAGCGGATCAATCCGCACATAGACCTGCTTCATATTGAGCTGTTCCGGCACAAATGCCTCCTCCTGACCGAGAACAAGCTCTGAGAGGGAGATGTAACTGCCTGCGGAGTGTGCCGCTTCGGAGATCTGGTTCAGCACGGATGCCAGCGCCGTTTTGCGCTGTTCCGGATCCTGAATGCGGTTGCCGAGCAGCTCCGCATCCGAACGGAAGAAATTGGGGAACACGGCATCCGTGCAGAGAATGTGCGTAAAGCCGCTCTGTTCGATTTCCGCCGCGAGTGCAGCCAGATAGGTGCCGGATGCCGGATCAAACGGATTGAGCCACGGCTTGCCGTCTTTTTCCGGCTTGTTGTCGAGCCAGCGTGTTGCGCCGTTGAAGGTATATGCGCCGTCCATGTACACATTCGGATACACATGGTCTTCGAGCGTGCTGAACATCGCCGCACAGTTCAGGTGATAGCGGCTTGCGGCGTTCGTGATCTCGCGCAGCGTCAGCATCCGGTCGCTGGACGCGCCGCAGGTTTTTGCGCGGTCGTTGGACGATGCATATTGCAGCATGCCGCCCTTGAGCTTCAGCGGCAGAATCACGGAGGTAAACCCTTGCTTGTAGGCGTCAGCAGCACAGCGATCCAGTGCGGTCAGATCCTGCAAAGCACTTTCCGGCAGCATATATGCAGCATCGGCGCCCTCCGGGAAACGGTTCTGGAGCGGTTCTGTCGTTGTGGTTATGACGGTTGTTTCAGATTCCGTTGTCACGGTTGTAACGGCGGTTGTCCGCGGTGTCGTCACGGGATCCGTGTTTTCCAGCGTGATTTCGGATGTGTCGCTGAAATACGGATCCGGCGTGGTGGTCGGATCGACCTTCTCCTGATTCACACGCGTGACAATCGGCCCGATGACGTTGTAGCCGACGATCACGCAGACGCTCAGCAGCGCGAGCAGCACGGCCGTGCCGAATGCCGAGCGCATCGGGTGATTCCGGCTGAATACACGCCGGTTCCGTGCGCGGTAGGTGTAGATCCTTCTGCCTTTTTTTCTGTGTTTCACGGAAAATATTCTCCTCTCTGTTTATGCCGGGAACATGCATGCGCCTGCCATGGAAAGCAGCGCGCAGTATAAGAACAGGCCTCTCCAGCCGCGGACAGCCGCGGGCATTTTGCTGCTGCACAGCGTCGGGAGTGCCAGCCGCAGCAGGATGCAGGCAATCAGAAAGCCGACGCCCATCCGGAAGCCGTACCGCATGGCGATGCCGGCTTCATGCGTATAATCCGTGCTCATGAGGACAGCGCCGAGCACCGCGGAGGAACAGGCCGCCGCGTGAATCTGCGGTGCGATTTTCTTTGTCAGTTTTTTGGAAATCAGCCGGAACAGGTGAATCAGAATCAGATCGAGAATCCCGTTTGAAACCGCAATCAGGAGCGGAAACAGCAGCTTTTCGAGCTGAATTGGCAGAAAGCTGCGGACGGCTGCAACGGCTCCGGCACAGAGGACACAGAACAGCAGCGTGAAGATGCCTGTCCGGAGAAGCCCCCTGCCTCTGCTGCCTGCCGCTGCAACGGACGGGAGTCCGAGGAGCTCGGAAAAGAGCAGATTCTGCACGAGAATCACCAGAAAATCAGCGAGCAGCATGAGGCTCCGCCTCCTTTCCGATCCGATTCGGCAGATACACTGCACCGATGCAGACGCAGCAGAGCAGTAGCAGTCCGCCTGCCGGGGTGCAGAGAATCGGCAGCGGCGGATACGTCAGCACGGTTTTGCCGGAGAGCATTCCACTGCCGAGCATTTCCCGCACAGCGCCGAACAGCAGCATGATGAGCGGGACGGAAATCAGTGTCCGCAGCAGATTGCGGAGCATCCCCCTGCCGCCGAAGTAGCGGTCGCGGTACACGGTCAGCGCAGGCACAGCCGCAATCACCGGCAGCCAGATGCCGCCGGAAACCGGAATCAGCGTGGCCGCAACGAGCACGGCCGGGATATACACCAAAGCGGCCGTCACGGAATAAAATAGGATGCGCAGCGAAAGTGACAGCTTTCTCGGGATGACCGCCGTCAGCAGGACGGTGATCAGCGTGACGCAGACAAATACGAATGCACCGGCCAGCGACCGGTCAAAGGAATCGCAGAAGGCTGCCAGCGGTGCCGCGAGAAGGCCGTCAGCGAGCACCGGATTCCGGTACGGAACCCGTGTCTTTTTCTTCTGCATCCGCGGCACCTCCTTTCTGCGTCAGATAATCCTGCATCAGAATGCGCAGCTTCAGCGCAGCAGGGGAGAGGATTACCGCAAGCATGACCGGCGCATCCGTGACGTACAGAATCCTTGTCAGGATGATCGCCGCGCCGGAGAACATGATTCCGTACAGCATGCCGCCGATCTGCTTCGGGGCGTAGGCGGGATCGCCGTGCAGGAAAATAATGGAAAACAGCATCTGATTTGCAAGGAAGCTCCCTGCGAGCTGCTCTGCGGGAGAACGGAAATACCCGAATACGATACCGCTGAAACAGACAAATGCCATCGCGGGCAGAATCACCCAGCCGGACGCGGAGCGCCGGAACATCAGAACGGCTGCAACAGCCGCCAGCAGAACGACAGAGCCTGTCCCGGCCGGCTGATTCGGCAGGCCGATGAGCCAGTCCGTCGGATACCCTGCAAAGCCGAGCCCGCGGTTGAATGCTGCGGAAACACCCTCTGTCAGTGCGCTTTCCGCGGCACCGCTCAGCGGAATCGGCGCAAAGGCCTTCGGGAACATGGTGACGGCGGCGCGCTGATTGAGCAGCGCAAAGCAGTATCCCGCAGCAGCCGGATGTACGACCGGATTTTCCCTGCCGCCGAACAGCTGTCTGCCGAAAATATTTGCGAAAATACAGGACATGATAAGCAGGGACAGCGGGACGGATGCGGGCAGCATCAGCATGAGAATGACGCCGTATAACCCGGCATCCAGATTGGCCCGTGTAAAGGTCTGCTTCCGGACATAGAGGCAGCCCCATTCCGTCAGCAGTGACACGGCAAAGGCGGTTCCGGCGAGCAGCCAGATCCGCATT
This sequence comes from Oscillospiraceae bacterium, assembly GCA_016281125.1. Taxonomy (GTDB): domain Bacteria; phylum Bacillota; class Clostridia; order Oscillospirales; family Ruminococcaceae; genus Firm-04. The sequence goes on from JAEEIA010000041.1 coordinate 21,270, forward strand.
CCGTAGCCGTATGCAGCCGGTGCAAGGATTGCCAGCAGCGCGCAGCCAACGTCAAAATACTGTTCGCTCTGTGTTTTTTTTTGCAGCGGAAACACCCCCCTTGCAAGGCTTCAGCGCCGGAATTCCGGCAGAAAGGATACAGACATGACCGTACAGCGGCTCTCCGCACAGTCCGTCAAGGTGCAGCTCACAGCGGATGAGCTGACCGTATTTTTATATGATCCGGATGCTCCGCCCGATTCCCCGCAGATGATGCGGATGATCTCGTTTATGCTTTCAAAGGCAGAGCTTGCAAGCGGCATTCCGCTGACGGAAATGCCGGTGACGGTCGAGCTGCTGACCGCAGCGGACGGCAGTCTGTCCGCGTATTTCACGGTACAGAACGAACCGGAAAAAAAGCAGAAGCCGCCGAAATCGGTGCGCCTGGCTGCGCGCTTTTCTGACCGCAGCACCTTAAAGCGGTGCTGTGTCCTGCTGCGCGCGCGGCAGGAGGCGATTCTCAGCAGCAAATTATATGAATACCGGCGGCAGTATGTGCTTGCCGTCCGGCTGAAACGCAGCGGCGCGATGCAGGTGCATCATCTGCTGCTGGAATACGGCAGGCCGTTCCGGCTGTCCGCGCTGAACCGCGCGCGGCTTTCGGAATACGGCAGCTGTATTTTTGAGCAGGACGCCGTGCAGTGTATCTGAATCAGAACGGAGCAGTCAGAGAACGCACCGCGCCTGCGGGATCCTTTGCGCCGAGCACATAGGAGCCTGCAACGAGATAATCCGCGCCCGCCTTCCGGCAGAGAAGTCCGGTTTCTGCATTGATGCCGCCGTCCACCTCAACATGGAGCGGAATCTGCAATTTTGCGATGCGGCTGCGGAGCCTTTGGATCTTCGGCAGCACTTCTGCCATGAACTGCTGTCCGCCGAGCCCGGGGCGTACCGTCATCATCAGAATGAAATCCTCCGGCTGCATCTGCTCCAGCAGCGGAAAGACCGTGTCCTCCGGTGTTTCCGGAGAAACCGCAATGCCCGCCGGAATGCCGAAGCTGTGGATCTCCCGCAGTGTTTCAGCCGCATCCGAGCGGCTCTCGATATGAAAGGACAGCAGGTCAGCGCCTGCTTCCGCGAAACGCTCTGCAAAACGGAGCGGCTCTTCGATCATCAGATGTACGTCCAGCGGCAGCTGCACCAGCGGCTTCAGGCAGCTCAGAACAGGGAGCCCGAAGGAGATGTTATCGACAAACATGCCGTCCATGACGTCAAAATGCAGCATATCCGCCTGCGCGGCCTCAATGGTCTGCGCGACCTCTGCGAGCCGTGCAAGATCCCCGTTGAGGATCGAAACTGAAACCAAAGCCATATAGCCCTCCAATCACCGGAATGCGAAATCGTCCATTTCATATTATATCGCAAAATCGTTATTTCGTCAAGCATTCCGGCTGTTCCGGCAGGTATTGCGCCGTTTTTGGCGGGTTTCCCAAAACTTCCCGTGCATCCCTTTACAATCCTGTGGAAATCATGTATAATAGTTCACAGCGAACCCTTGCATATGATTTCCGGCGGATATTGCTCCGGCGATTCCGCAGGGGGATTCTGCTCCGGCGGCTGTTTGTTCAGGTCGCTGCCGGACATGCTGTTCCGCAGATGCGGAATATAGATCTTTACATCGGATTCACGTTTTTCCATGCTGCTTCTCCTTTCTGCCGATGCCGCAGCCCTGATGCTCCGGCAAGGACAGTATGCCGCAGAAGCCGCGGAATACACGGAGGAAATATGAAGCAATACGGGAAACATTTGGCGCGGCTGCTGCTCTGGCTGCTTCTTTCGGAGATATTCTGCCTGGTGCTTGCGTTCTCGTTCGCGCTGCTCGGCGGATCGGTTCTGCTGCGGCTTGCAGGAATGCTCTGTGAAATCACGGCACATGCTCTGCTGATGTACAATACTGCGCAGAAAACCGCAGAGGACGACCTGCGGAGATACCGGCAGACCGGAGCCGCAATGCCGGTACGCAAGCCGCTGCTGCTGGCTGTCTGCGGGATGCTGCCCGCATGGCTGCTCTGTCTGCTGCTGACGCTGTTCCGGGACAGCGTACTGATGCAGAATATGTTTCTGCTGCTGAACGCGCCGTTCATCGGGCTGTATCAGCTGCTGTTTGACGGACATGAGCCGTTTTCGGCTGTGCCGCCGATGCGAAGGCTCCTGACTGCGCTCCCGCCGCTGCTGACGGGCGCCGCATTGCTTGCGGGCTATCTGCCGCATTACCGCCGCGGTGTTGCAGCTTATCATGCCAGAAGCTCCCGCGGATAAATGCAAAACGGCTGCATATACTGCTTCTGCGGGTACTCACCGCAGGAAAGGATGACAGCATGAAACGGCAAATGAACCTGCTTGCAGTGCTGACCGCAGCTTCTCTGCTGACAGGACTTCCGGTTTCGGCGGAGGGCTACGGACAGGGCAGAGAGCGGGATGCGCTGAACCGTCCGTCCGGCGCCGTGTCATTTCAGGCGCAGTATGCGGAAAGCGGTGCCTACGCGCTTTCCTCGGATCCGTCGCGGATTATTCTGACATTCGATCAGGGCTATGAGAACGGTTATACTGCGGCGATTCTGGATACGCTGCTGGAAAAGCATGTGACGGCAATCTTTTTTCTGACGGGCGACTATGCAAAAAAAGAGCCCGCGCTTGTCCGAAGGATGATTGCGGAGGGGCATACGCTCGGCAATCACGGCATGACACATGCGTCCGTCGCGGGCATGAACAGCAGCGCCATTGAGGAGGAGCTCGTGAGCCTGCACGGCTATGTGCAGGAACGGTACGGCTATTCCATGCAGTATTTCCGGCCGCCGTGCGGGGAATACGATGCCTTTGCGCTGGAGAAAATCCGTTCGCTCGGATACAGCACGGTGTTCTGGAGCGCAGCCTATGTGGACTGGAAAACCGACGATCAGCCGGAGCCGTCTGCCGCACTTGCGCAGCTGACGGATATGGCACACGGCGGTGCGGTTTATCTGCTTCACTCCGTTTCGGAAACGAATGCGAAGATTCTGGGCGATCTGATTGACGCGCTCCGCGAAAAGGGATATACGGTTTAGCAGCTGCTTTCGGAGGGCGGCGCAGTCACGGTGCTGCGCCGCCTGTTACATTTGCAGTATCTCCGACAAACTGAAACGGCAGATACGCAGTGTATCTGCCGTTGATGCTTTGCGGATGCTTTCGGTACAGTTTCTCCGGTCAGCCGAACTGCCGGTTCTTTCTGATGCTCACTATGCCGCAATACAGGCCGACAACGCCAATGAATAACGGAATGGCCGCATTGAGCGTGCTGCGTTTCCTGCCGTTGTTCATAATGCCGGAGCTGTAATCGGGCTTGCTGAGAATGTTCACGGTTTCGCCCTTCATGCGGCTGCCGGAGTTGTGCCCGATGAAAACGGTGTGCTCAATCCCGCTGTCATCGGTGCAGAGTACCTCAATATTGCTGAATGTTCTTGTTCCGCCGTCCCCGTCGGATTCTGTGTAGGTTTCACAGGAGATGACCTCGCCGGTCAGCTTGAGCGGGAAATCCTGCTGTTCCATTTTTGCGCCGATCAGAATCGCAAGACCTACTATGAGGAATGCGGCTGCGAATACGAACCAGATATAGGAACGCTCGGGCTTGCGGCCTGGCTGATAATCAGCCGGATTGAATTCTTCCATTGGGAATTCCTCCTTTTGAATCATGATTTGATTTCAGTTTCCGGTTATGCAGGGATTGCCGGGTGAACTGCGTCTGTTGCTTTTCGATCAGCCGGGTCAGTCCGGCAGATTCTGGCAGAGCGAAATGACAATGATATCGTCGGAATAGACGCTCTTCACAAAGAAATCCACGGTTTCCAGGCGCCGGATCATGCCGTCATCCCCGCGCTGCCGCGTGACAAGCCGCACCTCACGGATCCCGTTTTCATAATCTGCGAGCAGCTTTTCCCGGCTGAACGCCGCCTTGAAATCTGCGCGGTCATCCGGCTCCATGGTTTCTGCGCCGCGCAGGATCAGGTCGTCATACATTCCGGCGGACGGACAGCTTGTCACCGTAAAATTCTGATTCGTCATTCCGTAATAGGTGTTCCGCGTCAGATTGGAGAAAATGACGAGCGGATAGCGCCGGAAAATGACACCCATCAGCAGATTGGCTGCGCTCGCAGGGCTCTGAATCCGGAGAATATCCACCGATTCCTCTGCCGTCGGGTTTGACTGACAGAGTGCGAGGTAATCGTCCTCCGGCATCGGACGGGCCAACAGATAGCCCTGAATCTTGCTGCAATCGCATGAGCGCAGGAAAGCAAGCTGTTCCTTGGTTTCAACGCCCTCAGCAACGGTTTTCATATGCAGGCGGTGTGCGAATGAGAAGATGCTTTCCAGCACAATGCGTTCCTTTTCGTCCTCACAGTTGCGGCTGAGCAGAGATTTGTCGAGTTTCAGCACATCCGCCGGAACGTCTTTGACAAATTGCAGCGAGGACAGGCCGCTGCCGAAATCGTCAATTGCAACCGTAAAGCCGGCTTCGCGGATCGACAAAATCCAGTCGGAAAATTTGGATTCCTCGTCAACCATTGCAGATTCTGTGATCTCAATTTCAATCAGCGGATGCGGCAGATCGTATCTGTCTGCCATCGCAGAGAGCTTTTCGGCAAAGTTTGCTTCGCGGATATGTCTGCGCGAGAAATTGACCGAAACCGGAAACTGCGGCATCATATTCTGCCTGACCAGTGTTTTGCAGACATGCTCGGTGACAAACCAGTCAATGTCCATAATCAGGTCGGATTCCTCTGCCGTCGGAATAAACTCTGAGGGCATGATCACGGTGCCGTCAGGTCTGATCCAGCGCACAAGCGCCTCAGCACTTTTCAGCCTGTTTGTCATCGTGACATACTGCGGCTGGTAATAGACACAAAGCTCGCCCCGTTCCAGCGCGGCTTTGATTTCCTCTGCCGGATATTTCATCGTGCTTCCGTCCTTTCTTTCTGTCTGCCGGACTGCTGCGGCTTTTTTCAGCGATAGCTGCCGAACTCGCTTTTGAACTGCTTCTTTTCCTCATACATGGCATGATCCGCGCGTCTGAACACCGGCTCAAAGGTCATGTCACCGGAGGCGCGCTCCGCCATGCCGACAGCGGCAGAATACCGGAGCCACGGATCCTTGTCGGTCTGTGCAAAGGATTCCGCCAGTTTTGCGCGCAGCTCCGCAGTAATCTGTGCGCGGTGATCGTAATCCTGTCCCTGTAAAACTGCGACAAATTCGTCGCCGCCGATGCGGAATACCGGCGAATGCTTGAACGCCTCGCAGATCATATGGCAGCAGCCGCAGATATACATATCACCGGCCTTGTGGCCGAAATCATCGTTGATGTATTTCAGATTGTTCATGTCTACCATGACGACGGCGAATTCCAGGCTGCCTTCTGCCAGCTTTTCGTTCAGTGCTGCGACCTTTCTGGCATATGCCGCCTTGGAGCCGACGCCGGTCAGGGCATCCCTGTACGCCTCCTGACTGATCTGTCCGATCTGTTCCTCACGGGCTTTAAGCTGGCGCTCGCCCTCGGTCACATCCTGAATGCGCAGATAGGAGCCGCTCAGATGACCTCTTGCATCCGTTACCTTTTTTTCATCCAGCTCATAATAAAAGGTGTGCTCACCGGCGGTCACCGTGCGCTTGATCTGTGCCGCAGCCGCGGAATTGCCCGGATCCCCGAATTTCTTCCGCAGATTTTCTGCTGCCGCTTCATAATGGTCGCCTTTGATTTCCGCCAGCTTGCAGCCCTGTTCGTTGGCCCAGAGGCAGTTGCCGTTCGGATCGAAGATATAAAACGCGTCCTCCAGATTGGAAACAATGTCCGACAGCACGCGGTCCAGCACGCGGAGCGGTCTGTACAGAATCGCAAAGTAGTAAATCATCACGCCGAATACGCCGTATCCGAGCATGGAGCGGTCAATCGCATCCCGGAAGAAGATGTTGTAGGTCTGCACCAGACCGATGCCGGTCATGGCGGCCAGAATGACGGTGTACCGTTCCCGGTTGATGCGCGGTGTTTTGACCGAAAGCAGAATGAACATCAGAATGACGGAGAAGAACACGCCGTAATCCACAATGCGGTGAACCGTCTGTCCCCATAGAGGAACCAGCTTATAATAGTCAAATCCCTCAACGTCCACCGCGGTGATCTGAAACGCATGTCCGAAAAACGGATTCAGCATCATCTGCACGGCGTCCAGCACCAGAAACAGATATGCGATATACGGATCCGCTCTGTGCCCGTCCTTCCGGCGGCAGTATGCATTCGTAAAATTCACCAGTGCGCCCATCACAAGATCCATGCCGAGATAGTAGAAATAATGTCCGATCAGCGCAGGAAACCGGCTGCCCGTTGCGACAATCATCAGATTGCCCAGCACCGGCGGAATCAGTGCTGCCTCCAGAAAAGCAACCGAATTCCGTGCGTGCTTGTCAGAGCGCCGTGTCAGAATGGTACAGACCACCAGTGCCAGAATCAGAATCAGAAATAAAACCGAAAATAAGGCTCTCATAAATCCCGCCCTTTCTGAAAACCAGAATGCATTTCAGCTTCATCCGGGTATCTTTCTTTGCACTTTTGATTATAGCACGTTTCAGATGAAATATCAATAGATTCCGCGGATAATTTGTGGAATCGAACAAAAATATCGCCGCGGATGCACCGTAAAACGGCTGCGGATTTGTTCCCTGGAAGGTGTCGAATTTGACAAAGCACTGCATCCGTGCTATAATGGGGTATCAAAAACAGAAAGGCGGATTCCCGCATGTCCCTATGCTTTCACAGCCCTGTTCCGGCGGATCGGGCAGCTGCCGCAGCGGCGGCAAACAGTGTCCGTGCAATGGAAAATGACGCAGCCTTTGTAAATCTGTATCTGCTGCGCGAGAAATACGGTACGGAGCTTTGTGTGTCCGGTGGGATGCTGTTCCGGCGGTATCATTCCGGTATCCGTGCGGGCTGTTACGGCTTTCCGATCGGGAACGGCGATCTGCGGGCGGCGGTTTCTCTGCTGGCTGCCGATGCGGATGAACGCGGCATTCCGCTCCGGCTGACGCTGCTGACAAAGGCGCAGTGCGAACAGCTGGAGGCGCTGTTCCCGGGGCAGTTTGCAGTTGAACCGATGACGGATTATACCGAATATCTCTATTTGCAGGAAAATCTTGCGGCGCTCCGCGGCAGCCGCTATCACGGAAAGCGCAATCACATTGCGCAGTTCTGGCGCGGATGTCCCGAGGCGTATATTCAGCCGCTCATCGCGGAAAATGCCGACATTGCAGTCGGGATTGCAGAGCAGTGGCTTGCCGCGCGCAGTAATCCGGACGATTCTTCTCTGCGCTATGAGCTTTCCTGTATTCGTGAGGCTGCTGCGAACTGGGATGCGCTGCATCTGACGGGGCTGCTGCTCTACGACGGCGCGAACCCGATCGGCATGACGGTCGTTTCGGAGATTTCCGCCGGTGTTTTTGATATTCATTTTGAGAAGGTGATTCCGGCGCATCCCCATGCATGGCCGGTCGTCGTCAATGAAATGGCGAAATGCCTTGCGGGCGCCGCTTATCTGAACAGGGAGGAGGATCTCGGGGAACGCGGAATGCGCTCTTCCAAGCAGTCCTACCGTCCCGACCTGCTGAACGAAAAGTACACTGCGCTCCGGCGCGGAAAGGAGCTCTGAATGCTGAAAACAATTCTCTCACCGGAAACCTGCGCGGTCTGCCGGAACTGCTGTATCTTCGAGGAACAGAGCGCGTGGGAGCTGCCGACATTTCCGGCGGCCTCCGCAGAACGTCTGAGGAACCGTCCGCAGTACCGGTTCCGGCAGGCGGAAGGACGCATCCGCGTCACGCTGCCCTATGACGAAACCCATGCCGCACAGCCGTGTCCGTTTCTGGATCCGGAACGCGGCTGTACGCTTCCGCCGGAGGAAAAGCCCTTTGCATGCTCCGTCTGGCCGCTCCGCCTGATGCGCCGCCCGGACGGAACCGCAGCACTCGCGCTGTATGCAGGATGTCCCGGCGTACCGGATGCGGAAGATCCGGCATGGAGCAGACTGCTTGACGGCGGGCTGCGTGACCGCATCTTTGCAGAGGCGGAACGCGACCCCTCCCTGGTTCTGCCCTGTCACCCGAATTACCGTTTTCTGAAGCAGCAGGAGGATTATGTGTTGCATGTTTATCCGCAGCCGCAGGCTGTTTTCCGGTATTTTGCCGAGATTGCCGCAATTCCGCACGGCTCCGGCCACACGGAGCAGATCCGGGAATGGGCGACGGTGACCGCATTGAAGCTCGGGCTTTCCGTTCAGGCGGATGAAGCCGGAAACGTCATCATCCGCAAGGCAGCGACCGCGGGGTATGAAGATCACCCGCGCGTGATTTTGCAGGGACATCTGGATATGGTCTGCGCGCAGCTGCCGGACTGCAAGAAGGATATGCTGCACGAGGGACTGGATCTGGTCTGGGGCGGGGAGTACCTCTCTGCCGACGGCACGACGCTCGGCGGCGACGACGGCATTGCGGTCGCATATGCATTTGCGCTGCTGGAATCGGATACGATTCCGCACCCGCCGCTGACCGTGATCCTGACCGCAGACGAGGAAACCGGCATGGACGGTGCAACCGGGCTCTCTCCGGAGCAGCTCGACGGCGTGCATCTCATCAACATTGACTCGGAGGAGGAGGGCGTGTTCACGGTCGGATGTGCAGGCGGCGTGCGGTCGCATCTGCGGTTCCCCGTGATTATGCAGCCGGCAGCCGGAACGGCGCTGACGGTTTCGCTCTCCGGACTGACGGGCGGGCATTCCGGTGCGGAGATCCACAAGCCGCTGCTCAATGCGAACGCTGCGGTGCTCCGGCTGCTCTCCGGCATTCAGAATCCGATCCGTCTGGCTGCGTTCCGCGGCGGCGTCCGGGACAATGTGATCCCGACGGAGTGCTCTGCGCAGCTGTATACAGAGGAACCGGATCTGGTGCAGGCATCTCTTTCCGCAGGACTGGCTGCGCTGAAAGAGGAATATCCCGGTGAAACAGGCATTCGTCTGGAAATCACCGGAGAGGAGGCGAGCGGGCAGGCGCTCTCTGCCGTCAATACGCAGACGCTGCTGTATACGCTGAACCGTCTGCCGAACGGCGTGCAGGAGATGAACGAACTGCTCAATATGCCGGAAACCTCGCTGAACCTCGGCATTTTTAATCTGGATGACAGTGCGATGCAGGTCGATGCGCTGATCCGCAGCGGCGTCAATGCCAAAAAGCGGGCGCTTGCCGATGCACTCCGTCAGATCGCGGAGCAGGCAGGCGGAAGCTGCGCGGAATCCGGGGACTATCCCGCATGGGAATACCGCCCCGGCACGGCACTGGAGGAAACTGCCGTCCGCGTTTTTGCGGAGCAGTATGACAGGGAACCGCAGATTGTGACAATTCACGCGGGACTGGAATGCGGCATCTTATCGGACAAGGCGCCGCAGCTGGCCTGCATTTCAATCGGCCCGGATATTCTGGACATCCACACCCCGCGGGAGCGGCTTTCGATTCCCTCTGTGCAGCGGACATGGGAGTTCCTCTGCGCACTGCTTGCCGCACTGTAAAGGAGGCTTTCTATGCGCTTTCTGCATCTCGCCGATCTGCATATCGGCAAAGCGCTCCATAAGCAGAATCTGCTGGAAGATCAGCGTTATATTTTGCAGCAGATTCTTGAAATTGCCCGCACGCATCAGATTGACGCGGTTTTGATTGCGGGCGATGTATACCAGCGCAATGCGCCATCGGCGGACGCGATGACGCTGTTCAGCGATTTCCTGTCCACAGTCGCGGAGATGCATCTGCCGTGCTATCTGATCAGCGGCAACCATGATTCCGCGGAACGCGTCGCGTATCTTTCAGAGATTGCGGCACGTTCCGGCATACGCATTGCGGGTGCAGGTGCGCCTTTTGTCCGGTCATACGAAACGGAGGATGCCTACGGCAAACTGACGGTTCATCTGATGCCGTTTACGTCGCCGCTGCCGGTGCGGCAGCAGTATCCGGAGGAGGCGGAGCAGATCCGTTCCTACGATGACGCGATCCGCGTGCTGCTTTCGCATCATCCGGTTCCGGACGACGGCGGGCGGCATATCATGGTTGCGCATCAGTTTCTGACGGGCGGTGCGGTCTGCGATTCCGAGGAGCTTGCCATCGGTGGGCTGGACAACATCTCCGCCGATCTGTTCGTCGGATACGACTATGTTGCGCTCGGGCATCTTCACGGCCCGCAGCAGGTTTCCCGCCCGACAATCCGGTATGCGGGTTCGCCGCTGAAATATTCGTTTTCCGAGGTGCATCAGCACAAATCTGTGACCATCGCGGATGTGCGGGAGAAGGGCAATGTTGTCATAGAAACCGTCCCGCTGGTGCCGCTGCATGAGATGCAGGAACTGACCGGCTCGCTGGATGCGCTGATGCAGCATGAACAGACGGAGGATTATATCCATGTGATTCTGACGGACGGCAATCCGCCGGCGGATGCGGTCAGAATGCTGCGGACGGTGTTCCCGAACCTGCTGCAAATGACCGTGCAGAACACGCGCATCCGCACGGATTTTACGCCCGGTGCGCAGACGTTCCCGGAGCGGACGGATTTTGCATCCATGCTTTCGGATTTTTACGCGGCACAGAATCAGGGCGCCGCGCCGAAGGAGAAGCAGATGGAGATTGTCCGGGAACTGCTGGAAAAGCTGGACAAGGAGGCTGGTGCGCTGTGAAACCGAGAAAACTGACGATGCAGGCGTTCGGCCCGTATGCCGGAACAACGGTTGTGGATTTCACGCAGCTGGAAAGCGTCGGGCTGTTCCTGATTGCGGGTGACACGGGCGCAGGAAAAACGACGATCTTCGATGCGATGTCTTTTGCACTTTACGGGGAGGCCAGCGGCGGAAACGAACGCCGCGCTGCTAGGAGCTTCCGCTCGGATTATGCCGATCCGGCGCGTGAAACGTCGGTTGAGCTGGAGTTTTCCCACCGCGGCGCCGTTTATACCATCGGGCGCGTGCCGGAGCATGAGCGCAGAAAGCTCCGCGGCGAAGGACTTGCGAAGGTCAAGGCATCTGCGTTCCTGAAAATGCCGGACGGCAGAGTGTTCGACTCGATTCCGGAGGTCAATGCCGCCGTGCAGGGGCTGCTCGGGCTGGACAGAGAGCAGTTTGCGCAGACCGTCATGATTGCGCAGGGCGATTTCCTGAAAATCCTGAATGCGAAATCCGCTGACCGGCGCGCGCTGTTTCAGAAGCTGTTTTCCACGGTGCGCTATGCGCGGTTTCAGGAGCTCCTGCGGGATGCCTGCAATGAGTCCGGACAGAAGCTGACGCAGAACGCGCAGCAGATCATGTACGCCGCTGCGGATATTTCCGGCGCAGAGGATCCCGATGCGGAGAGCATATTCGGTATGCTGAAAAGCGATCCTGTGTATGCAGGGCAGGCGATTCCGCTGCTGGAATCGCTCTGCAAAACGCAGGAGGAACGGCTCCGGCTCCGGCGCGGCGATACCGAAAAGATGGAATCCGCACTCCTGGAAAAAACATCCGCAGCGGAGCAGGCACTGCATCAGAATGATCTGCTCCGAAAGCTGAAAATGACAGAGCAGTCGCTTGCGGAGATGCTGACACAGAAGGATGAAACGGAGCAGCTCCAGCAGGAGCTCGATGCCTCAGAACAGGCTGCCGCGGTCAATCAGCATTATACGGTGTTGCAGTCTGCCGGAAAGCAGGAGGCCGAGGCGAAATCTGCCGCAGAGGCTCGCATTGCGGAGCTCCCGGCGCTGGAGGCTGCATATGCGGAAGCAGAATCGGCATATGCCGCCGCAGAAAAGGCCGCCGCAGATATTTTTGTGCTCAATGAGAAAAAGCAGAAGGCGGAGCGGGCGCTCGAGCTGCTGAAAAAACGGCGTCTTGCAGCAGACCTGCATGAGAAGGCAGTCGTGCAGATGACCGAATGTGCAGCTGATCTGGAGCAGGCATCCATGCTGCACAAAAAGGTGCTGCTGGCTTATCGCGCAGGGCTGGCCGGGACACTCGCGGAACAGCTGGAGGACGGGAAAGCCTGTCCGGTCTGCGGTTCGTGTACACATCCCGCACCGGCGGAAAAGCCTGCGCATACCCCGACGGATGCGGACGCAGACCGTGCGGCAAAGGCGGTCAATGAAGCGATTGCGCGCTATGAGCGGCAGAGCCAGGCCGTCGCGGAAAAGCAGCAGGCACTTGACGCGCTGGCAGAGGAGCTCTCTGCGGTCTGCGGTGATGAGATTCCCGATGAAACGGAATTGCAGGAAAACTGTACGAAGGCGGCAGCCCTTGCGGAACGGCTTTCCGAAGAGCAGCGCAGAACGCAGCTTGTGATGCAGCGCGCCGAACGCGAGCTTGCATCGAAAAAGGCTGCCGCTGCGGAGGCGGGGACTGCATGGGAACGCAGCCGGACGCTGTCCTGTGATCTGGCGGGGAAATACGAGGCCGCGCTGGCGGCTTCCGATTTTCCGGATGAAGCGGCATTTCTTTCCGCACTGCGCAGTCCCGAGCAGATGATGCTGCTCAGGAGCCGACTGCGTACCTACCGTGACCGGATGCAGCAGCTCAGCGGTCAGCTGGAAAGCTACCGCAGTCAGTGTACAATCACGGAGCCGCTGCCGGTTGAAGCGCTCCAGCAGGAGATTGCCGCGCTCCGGAAGGAGAAGGCCGCAGCCGATGCCGCATATCAGTCGGCGGCACGCAGTCTGCAAGGCAATCAGAAGGCGCTGCGCACGCTGGTTCCGCTGACCGAGCAGCGGAAACTGCTCTCGGAATACGAGGCGGAGGCCCGCGATCTGTACCGCACGGTCAGCGGGCAGCAGACCGGTCAGATGAAGCTCAGCTTTGAGGCGTATGTGCAGCAGTTTTATTTCCGGCGGGTTGCCGATGCGGCGAATCAGCGGCTCTGCTTCCTGACGAACGACAACTATGCGCTCCGGTGCAGAACCGAGGGCGGCTCCCTGCGCGGGCAGACCGGTCTTGATCTTGAGGTCTATGACAGCACGACCGGCGCATGGCGCGAGGTTTCGACGCTGTCCGGCGGCGAATCGTTTCTGGCCTCGCTGGCACTGGCGCTTGGGCTCTCGGATGTCGTGCAGCAGCAGAGCGGCGGCATCACGCTGGATGCGATGTTCATTGATGAGGGCTTCGGTTCCCTGGACGAGCAGGCACTGCGGCAGGCGATCCGGATGCTTTCGCGGCTGGCGGACGGCTCACGGCTGATCGGCGTCATCTCCCATGTGACGGAGCTGAAGGATGCGATTCCCGCGCAGATCCGCATTACAAAGGATTCAAGCGGCAGCCGGATTACGGTCATCGCGTGAGAAACTGGCACCGGTTCGGTACGGAAATCGGAGAAAGTTGTATTTTTTCTGACGAAATAGCAGACAAATACTTGACAAAAAAAGGTAATTCATGTAAAATAGTATCAGAATCTTGCAAGTATAGGAGGATTGCAATATGGATCAGAATCGCCCAAAGGGACGTGAGAAGCATGTGACCTCCGGCGGCTCCGGTGTTCACCGCCGCGGTGACGGCCTCGGAACCGGTCCGGTCGGATCGCAGAACGGCTATGCAGGCAGGCAGGAGTCCGGCGGCGGCCACGGAAAGCGTGCGGCAGCAGCCGGCGGCGGTGGAACCATTCTGCTTCTGGTGCTTGTATTTTTGATGCTCAAGGGCTGCGGCGGCGGCCTCGGGAACCTCGGCGGAGGCGGCGGAACGGCCGATCTCACCGAGCTGCTCGGCGGGGGCGGCGGAGATCTGCCGTACCATTCCGGGCAGCAGCAGGAGGAGCAGCATGTTGTGCCGGATTCCACGCCGGTGGACAATACCGTTGCATCCGGCTCCCGCGATAAGCGCACGAAGATTCTCGGCAACAATCAGGATACCGTCACCATGATGCTCTATGTCTGCGGAACGGATCTGGAATCCAAGAGCGGCATGGCATCCGCTGACCTCGGGGAGATTGCAAGTGCGACCTACGGCGACAATGTCAATGTGATTGTCTACACCGGCGGCTGTGCCGGCTGGAAGACGCAGGGCATCAGCAGCCAGGTCAACCAGATCTACCGTGTGCGGAATCAGCAGCTTGAGCGTCTGGAAGCGGATATGGGCAATAAGCCGATGACCGATCCAGCTACGCTCTCCGAATTCATCCGCTATTGCAACAAGAATTTCCCGGCAAACCGCAATGAGCTGATCTTCTGGGATCACGGCGGGGGATCCGTCAGCGGTTACGGCTATGACGAAAAGCTGAGAAACGGCGGCTCCATGGATCTGGCCGGTATCAGCCAGGCACTCCGCGACGGCGGCGTGACCTTCGATTTCGTCGGCTTTGACGCCTGCCTGATGGCGACCGCGGAAACTGCGCTGATGCTGAATGATTACGCGGATTATATGGTTGCATCCGAGGAAACCGAGCCGGGTATCGGCTGGTATTATACCAACTGGGTCACCAAGCTCGGCGAGAACACTTCGATGCCGACTGTGGAAATCGGCAAGCTGATCTGTGATGACTTCACCTCTGCATGTGCCAGAAAGTGCCCCGGTCAGCAGACCACGCTCTCTGTCATTGACCTTGCGGAGTTTTCCAATACCGTGCCGGACAAGCTCAGCGCATTTGCGCAGTCTGTCAGCAGCCTGATGGAGAAGAAAGAATATCAGCAGGTTTCGGATGCGCGCTACGGCACCAGAGAATTCGCGTCCAGCAACCGCATTGACCAGGTCGATCTGACACATCTGGCGCTGAACATGAAGACATCTGAGGGCAAGGCGCTTGCAGAAACGCTGCAAAAGGCCGTCAAGTACAACCGCACGTCCTCGAATATGACGAATGCCTACGGTGTTTCCATCTTCTTCCCGTACCGGAATTCCAAGTATGTTGCACCGGCTTGCAATACCTATAACCAGATCAACATGAACTCCGCATATACCAAGTGTATCCGGCAGTTTGCCAGCCTCCAGACCAGCGGTCAGATCGCGTCCGGCGGCTCCGGCTCTCCGCTGGAATCGCTGTTCGGTATGGGCGGCAGCAGCGGCGGCGCTGCAGGCGCGGATATGATCGGCTCGCTGCTGAGCGGCTTCCTCTCCTCCGGCATGGCAGGCGGCAAGAGCATTGCAGGCCTGGATTCGTCCAACATTGACTTCATGAACGATCTGCCGATGAGCCAGGACGAGGTTGCGCAGTACATCTCGATGAACCAGCTCCCGAAGGACAGCCTCACCTGGTTTGAGGAGAACGGTCAGTATAAGATGACGCTCTCAAAGGATCAGTGGAAGCTCGTCGAGAAGGTCGATAAAAACGTGTTCTACGATGACGGCTCCGGCTATGTTGATCTTGGACTGGACAATGTCTACGACTTTGATGACAAGGGCAATCTGCTCGCCGATACCGACCGCACATGGCTTGCGATCAACGGTCAGGTGGTTGCATATTACCACATGAATACCGTGACGAACGGCGACGATTACCGCATCGACGGTTATGTTCCGTGCATGCTGAACGGCGAGCGCGCAAAGCTGCTGCTTGTGTTCGATCAGGATCATAAGTACGGCTTCATTTCCGGCGCGGAAACCGATTATCACAACAACGAAACCGAAACCGTCGCAAAGAGCTTTACCGAGCTGACGCCCGGCGACAAGCTGGAGTTTGTCTGCGATTACTATTCCTATGACGGACAGTATCTGGACAGCTACTACCTTGGCGATGAGATGACCGTCACAGATAAGATGGAGATCAGCAATGTCAATGTCGGTGACGGCGCAATCAGCATTATGTATCTGTTCACGGACATTTACAACAACGAAACCTGGTCGGATAAGATCGTCCAGTAACATGAAACGCAAAGCACCCTGCAAAAACAGGGTGCTTTGTTCTGAAAGGAGTCTTTCGCGGATATGCTGAAATATATGCTGATTATTTTCGCAGTGATCAGTCTGCTGACGTTCATCGTCTACGGGCTGGACAAGCACGCGGCCAAGCAGCATACATGGCGCGCGCCGGAACGCAGACTGCTGCTGTTCGGATTTGCAGGCGGCGCTGTCGGTGCGCTGCTCGGAATGCAGGTGTTTCACCACAAAACCAAAAAGGCGTATTTCTGGGCGGTCAATCTGCTCGGCCTTGTATGGCAGGCCGGTGTGTGTATCTGGCTGCTGCTGAAACCGTAAAACAGAACCCCCGCAAAGCATTTTTGCTCTGCGGGGGTATTTGTCTGTCTGTTACGGAGCAAGCTCCTCAGCGGTGATAATCTTTGCGATATATTTCAGAATCTTCGTGGTATCAAAGCCGTCAACGATACCGTCGCCGGTGACGTCGGCATTGCGTCTGCCCTGATCGGTCATCTTTGCTTCGGCGTCGGAAACCGCAAACCGAGCAATCAGAACCGCATCGGAAACGTCAACGCCTTCATCGCAGTTTGCGTTGCCCCAGTCAATGTTGGAAGGGGGAGCAAGTGTCGTGGTCGTTTCCTTGGTCACGGTGCCGAGGTATGCGCCGTTCTCGTAGCACTCTTTGCATACGCCGCGCAGTGGGCCGTAAACAATATCGGATTCCGGAACTTCCTTGCCGCACTCATCGCACTTGACCATTTTGACCGGTGCTGTCGTGGTCGCAGGTGCTGCGGTCGTGGTTTCCGGTGCAGCGGTCGTGACCTTCGGCGGATCGGTGACCGGGCGGGAAGAACCGTTCGGCGCCGGGTTCGCACTGGTGGAGCCGGTGCCCTTGGTGCCGTCCGGCTCAACGCCGGAAATCAGCACGCCGTTTTCATAAACCGGGATGTAGGCGGTGTATTCGTTCGCTGTGCCGCCCAGACCCTTTGCGGACGGGTCATTCGTTGCATCCCAGCCCTTGCCGTAGTTCGGATACACAAGTGCAAGCAGAATCTCGCACTGATGCTGACCCTCGGAGATCGGCATGAATGCTCTGCCGTCCGGGAAGTTGACCTCAACGTAGTAGATATTGCCCTTGTACTGCTTCGGCTTGGAGATTTCCGCAGCCTTGACGCCGTCGCCGGAATACATGCCGGTCTGGTCGCGGTCCACGCGCATCTCCACGCTGGTCGGATCCAGTCCTGCGTCAATAATCTCGCTGAGATCCATGTAGTAGCGCATCGAGATGTTATCAACGACACGAGCCGGCCATGCGGTGTGGTTCGTGATCTTCATGCTGACGGTTGTGCCGCCGGAATCGCTGGTTGCCTTTGCCTCAACGAAGAACTCATCCTCACGCTCCTCCGGATACGGAAAGCTCGGATCGCCCTTGCCGCCGTATTTCTCGAGCATCTTGCAGAGCATTGCGGTGTAGCCGGAATTGTAGTCCGTTGTGACCTCGTTGCAGATGTAGTCACCGCGGTCATCATTGAAGGAGCCGTCCTGCTTCGGGCCGCCGACCAGCGCGCCGTACAGAATGTGGCGGTTCAGCGTCGGTGTCTTTTCGGCATTCTTCCACGAGCCGTGTGCGGTTCTGTGGTGGCAGCATTTCGGGGAATTATCAGCGTAGCCGACCACATAGCACTGCTTGTTCGGGTTGTCGCCGAGTGCGAAATTGACCTGCTTCTCAGCCAGTGCCATATACTTGTCATAGTTTGCATCGTCCTTGAACAGGTTGTCACATGCATATGCACAGGTGAATGCAAATGAATTTGCGTGACGCAGGCAGCCCCAGTTCTGAACATAGATCAGACCGCCCGGAACGGTGTCCTTGGATTCCAGCCAGTAGTCAAGGTGACGCTTGGCCTGTGTTTTCCATGCTTCGTCGCCGGTATTGATTGCGTAGAGGATCGTTGCACCCTGCTGCACATCGTCCCAGCAGTGGCACCACGAATACTTCAGCATATCGCCCTGTCCCATTTCCGTGCCAAGACTGGATTTGTAGGATGCAGCCTTTTCAAGATAGGAGCTGTCCTTGGTTGCCATATACAGCCAGTTACAGCAGTAGAACAGGTCGTCATAGAACTGACGGGACTCATAGAAGCCCTGTGCGTCGGACTTGTTGTAGGTCGCGTCGCTGCGGTCGGCGTCTGCCATTTTGAACATGCTGACCGCGTGCTTGAGGTAGCTGTCGAGCACGGAGCTGTCCACACGCCCCTGCAATGCGCAGTAGCCTGCTGCAAGTGCAGAAGCCATCTGTGCGGTGACGGCCGAGCAGTTTCTGCCCTTCAGAACGCCGCGGCAGTCGGCGTTGCCCTGATCCTTCATGCCGTATTCCAGCAGTTCGCAGGGTCCCCACCATGTGTGGTCCTTCTGGCCGAGGCCGACCTGATAGATGACCGAGTCGCCGAGGTCGCAGTCAACAAAATAGTCAAGCGCCCATTTCAGGTTGTTGACATAGTTTGTCATCTCACCGGCATTTTCGACGCCGTTCGGATAGGCGTAAAGTCCCCATGCGAGCATGGCTGCCGAATAGGCCATCGGCAGATTGAATTTTGCGTGGTCGCCTGCATCAAACCAGCCGCCGAGCAGCCCGTCTTCGAGTCCAGCATCGCCGCGCCATTCCACACGGTTCCACTCCGGCAGCTTACCGGCCTGCTGACACTCATAGAAGTAAAGTGACATCTGGAGTGCCTTGCCGTAGTCCAGATCGGCAGCCGCGGTCACATTTGCAGCCGGTATGGACTGCATCATGCCTGCGAGCACGGCGGCAGCGCTTGCCAGCGCCGTGATCCGTTTTCTTCTCATAGAAAAATCCCCTCCTGAATTTATCCTGTGGCATACTGCGCCACGATACCTATATTATGCCACAAATCTGCGCCTTTGTCAAGTCGTTATTTGTGCAAATCCGTAACAAAAATAATACAATGCAATATTTACAGCGGGAAAACAATGTGCTATAATAGAAGTATAAATAATTTTTTGGGGGGATATTGCCATGAAATTGAGGAAACTTGCAGCGGCGGCGGTATCAGCCGTCATGTCGGTGAGCATGCTCGGGATGCAGCTGCCTGCTGCGGATGCAGCGGATTATGTACAGAAAAAATCCCGCGTTTCTGTTCACGATCCTTCCGTCATAAAGGATCCGGCGACCGGCATGTATTATGTGTTCGGTTCGCATATCGACGCGGCAAAGACTGCGGATCTGCAAAGCTGGCAGACCTTTACGAACGGCTATGCGCGGACAAACAACAAGCTGTTCGGGGATCTCTCCGGCAATCTGAAGCCGGCCTTTGCATGGGCGGGTGAGGATCTGGAGGACTGTGCGGGCGGCTTTGCGGTCTGGGCGCCGGATGTGTTCTGGGATGCGGATTACGTCAACACGGACGGCTCAAAGGGCGCATATCTGATGTATTTCTGCACCTCCTCGACCTATATGCGCTCGGTCATCGCGTTTGCCGTGTCGAAGAATATCGAGGGGCCGTATACCTTTGCGGACAATCTGATCTATTCCGGCTTCACCGATAACGACAGCTATGCGACGAGTACGACGAAGAATGTCAACCGCAAATACACGAGCACGAACATTGACGAGCTGATCGCGGCGGGGCAGGTGACGTATAACAACAGCTGGTTCAACAAGCATAATTTCAACAATCAGCTGTTTCCGAATGCGATTGACCCGACGATCTATACGGACAGCGACGGCAGAATGTATATGTGCTACGGCTCGTGGTCGGGCGGCATCTTCACGCTGGAGATCGACAGGGCGACCGGCCGCTGCATTCATCCGAAGACCGGAACGACTGCGGACGGCAGAATGGTGGACAGCTATTTCGGCACAAAGATTTCCGGCGGCTACGGCAAATCCGGTGAGGGGCCGTTCATTGAGTACAATGCGGAAACCGGCTTCTATTATCTGTTTGTGACCTACGGCGGACTGACTTCGGCCGGCGGCTACAATATGCGCGTCGGACGCTCCCGCAGCCCGCTGGGGCCGTTCAAGGATCCCTCCGGCAAGGATATGGTGCTGCCGCAGAATCCGGATCTGAACGCGGTCGGCTTAAAGCTGATGACGAATTACATGATTCCTGGTCTGCAAAGGGCGTATATGGCCTGCGGTCACAATTCTGTGCTGCATGATGATGACGGACAGTGGTATCTCATCCATCATACACGGTTTGACGACGGCGCAGAGTACCATGAGGTGCGCGTTCACGCGATGAACTTCAATGCGGACGGCTGGCCGGTCGTGATGCCGTATGAATACAGCGGCGAAACATGGTCGGAAAGCGGCTATGATCCGCGGGATCTGGCCGGAGAATATGCGTTTATCAATCACGGCTCCGCGACGGACGGTAAAATCACCGGCACGCAGAAAATCACGCTGACCTGCGAAAACATTGTGATGGGCAGCGGCCCGTTCTTCGGGGCGGACATGAATATCACCGGTGCCGTGACCGGTACCTGGGAGGCGAGCCAGAGCAACGCGCTTGCACATTTCAGAATCGGTAATGTGGATTATACAGGCCGCTTCAATGCGCAGTATGACGAGAGCGGCAAACAGGTTATGACGTTCACCGCGGCCGGTGCGAACAATCAGACGATCTGGGGCATCAAAACAGATGCGTGGACGGGCACGGAGCAGGATCCGGTCATCTTCACGGAGCCGTTGACGGCGTTGTTTACGGATGAAAACGCGCTGCCTGATCAGAGCGGGGATGTGTATATCAGCGGAACGGAGCTGCTCAGCAATCTGCCGTATTTCATCATGAACCGGAACAGCGGTCTGCTGCTGGATGCAGATCCACAGACCGGAAAGATACAGCAGTGGGAATACGGCGGGATGCATGAAGAAGCCTTCCGCCTGACCGATCTTGGAAACGGGTACTGCCGGATCACCCCGCTCTCGGATGAATCCAAATGTGTGACGGTGCAGGGCAGCAGCGCGGAGAACGGGCTGGATGTTTCACTTGCGGCATATACCGGTGCGGATAACCAGCAGTTCAGGCTTGTTCGCTCGGGCATGCATTACGGCATTGTGTCGAAATGTTCCGGCGATGCGGCATGTTTGGATGTTTACGAGTGGAGCACAGAAAATGGCGGCGCTGTGAAGCAGTGGGAATTCTGGGACGGCGGCTGCCAACTCTGGGATTTCACTCCGACGCATGCCTCTGTGCCGGACCACAGCTATACGCTGCGCTCGGTCGATAACGGAAAATACCTCAGCACAGCGAACGGCACAGTCACCGCCGATGCAGAAAGCAAAGTGTGGCAGCTGACGCTGGCAGAACAGAGCGGTTGGCAAAATCTGGACTGCTATTATACTTTGCAGGATGAAACTGCAAATGCACTGACCGTAACGGAAAACGGCGGACTGGCGCTCACGCCGCTGAACAGCGGAAAGGAGCAGCAGTTCAAAATCGTCTGCAATCCGGACGGCAGCTATCTGCTGACAGCGAGAAGCACGAACGATCAGAAATGCCTTGATGCAGACGGCATGAAGCTCAGTGAAAAATCCGGCAGCGATTCGCAGAAGTTTGTGCTGATACCTGCGGAAAAGATCACGGTCAGAGAACCCGAGGTCACGACGACAACAACCGTCACGACCACAACAGATACAACAACAAATACAACAACGGAAGCGGTCACAACGGCAGACGGCCGGCTGCGGCTCGGGGATACCGATTGCAGCGGCGTCGTGGACGTTTCAGACGCGGTGCTTCTTGCGCGGTATGCGACCGAGGACAGAACGGCGTCCATCAGTGATCAGGGACTGCGCAATGCAGACTGCGATCAGAACGGAATGCCGGAGGCCGGTGACATTGTGCTGATTCTGCGGCATATTGCCAAGATTGACCTGCTGCCCGGATGGGAGTAAGAAATGAGATTTGCAGAGCTGACAGCGGTGCAGCTGACAGAGGTCTATCAGACGCGGCTGACCGTGGATTTCCCGCCCGCGGAGCGCAAGCCGCTTTCCAGAATTCTTGCAGCGCGGGAAAAGGGACATTACCACTGCACGGGACTGTTTTCAGAGGGGCAGCTGCTCGCATACGGCTTCTTCATGATTCTGCGGGCGCAGGGCAGAACGGATCTGCTGCTGGATTATTTCGCGGTCGAGCAGGCGCACCGGGGCGAAGGCATCGGGAGCCGCTTTCTGCAAATGCTGCCGGAGCAGTTCCCGGATGCGGGCGCTGTCCTGATTGAGTCTGAAACACCGCAGACCGCGGCGGATTCCGCCGACCGGGAAAAGCGGGAGCGGCGGCTCCGGTTTTATCTGCGGGCGGGCTGTACCGACTGCGGGACAGAGGCGACGGTGTTCGGCGTCCGGTACCGCATTCTGATGCTGCCGCTGCACAGCCCGGTTGATGCTGAGCAGCTCCGGGAGATTTATGCCGCGATGTACCGGCAGATGCTGCCGCCCGAAATGTATGCGGCGCAGATTCGTCTTGATTCGTAAAACGGAAACGGACGAGAATCTGAAATCATGAAAAATGCCGCATCGGAATCCCGGTGCGGCGATTTGTTTGCGGAAATTGCAGGATTCCGGCAGAAAAATGCAATAAATTTATCGGAATGTATTGCAAAATTCTCCTGTTTATGGTATACTATACTGATAGGAAAGACAGTTTTCAAACAGAAAGGCGGAGCTTTATGAAGCTGACATTCAAACGGCTGCGTGAAAATGCCGTGATTCCGGTTCGTGCAACGGCGGAAAGCGCCGGTCTTGATCTTTCTGCCTGTCTGGAGGCTCCGGTTGTCATTCAGCCGCGTGAAATCCGTCTGATTCCGACGGGACTTGCAGCAGCACTCGACCGCTGTGATGCGATGCTGATGCTCTGTGCCCGCTCCGGACTGGCGCTGAAACACGGCATCGGCATGGCCAACGGCGTCGGCATTGTCGATACTGATTACCGCGGCGAAATCTGCGTGCCGCTGATCAATCAGGGCAGCGAGCCGTTCACGGTCACAGACGGTATGCGCATCGCGCAACTGATTACAGTCCCTGTTTATCTGCCGGAAACCGCGGAGGCGGACACGCTGCCGGAAACTGCGCGCGGCGCAGGCGGCTTCGGCTCTACCGGAAGATAACAAAACAGCAGAACAAAAGCAAAGAAAAAAACCAAAAGAAAGGAAACAGTCTTATGAAACTCAAGCTCACGTATTTGTTCCTCGTTATTATCGCAATTCTGTGCGGCTTTTATCTCGGGAATGCCTGCCTGAATACGAGCGAACCGGCTTTGATCTGGCTCGGGAAAAGTCTGAGCTTTAACCTCGGCCCGGCAACCCTCGGGCTGAATGCGCTGACGTTTATCGTGGAGCTGCGCGTGTCCATCAATTTCCTCCAGATTCTGTTTATCGCGCTGGCTGTTGCAGCGGCACCGAAGGTCGCGGCGGCAATCAAATAACGGAATGCCGGAACGGATCGGAGGCAGGCGCATGATGCGCTGGGAGACACATGCCCACACAGCGGAGGGCAGCGCCTGCGGAAAGGCGCCTGCTGCGGAAATGGCCGAAGCCTGCCGGAAGGCGGGATATGACGGCATGATTGTCACGGATCATTTCTGGCACGGCAACACCGCTGTGAACCGGGATCTGCCGTGGCAGGAATGGGTGCGTCAGTTCTGCCTCGGATATGAACACGGAAAGGCAGCAGGGGAGAAAATCGGACTGCGCGTGTGCTTCGGCTGGGAATACAGCTGGGACGGCACGGACTTCCTGACCTACGGCCTTTCGCCGGAATGGCTGCTGGCGCATCCGGAAACGGTGACGCTGCCGCCGCAGGATTATCTGCGGCTGATCCGGCGTTCGGGGGGCTGCATTGTCCATGCACACCCGTTCCGTGAGGCGAGCTATGTGCCGCTGATCAAGCTGCTGCCTGATCAGGTCGATGCGGTTGAAACGTACAACAAGGGCAATTTTGAGGAGATCTACAATGACCGTGCACGGTGGTATGCCGAAAGCTACGGCCTGCTTCAGACGTCGGGCTCCGATGCACATCATGCGGGCGGGTTCGGCGGCGGAATCCTCACGGATGCCGATATTCACACAACAGAAGACTATGCGGCGGCAGTCCTGCACGGACGGATCGCCGGGCTGATCCGGAACGGTGACGATATGCTGTCCGGAAACGATTATCACAGGGGGTGAACTGCATTGCAGGAGAAAGAAAAAGCTCCGCAGGCAGAGGACAGCAAACAGAATCAGGAACCGGCAGAGGAGAATCTGCCGAGCGGAAAGGTTTCCGCATTCCGGAATGCGTTTGAGCAGGAGGCGAAGCTGCGCCGTGCCGAGGAGATAAAGGAACGGCGGCGTCAGCATGCAGCCGAGGAGGCGGCCTATCAGGCGCGCGAGGAATATGCCAGGGAGCTCCAGGAGGAAAAGGTCGATCTGATCCGCCTGAAACAGGGCGTCATTACGGACAGCGATAAGATTTTCCATGATGAGGAAGCACCGAAGCACTATACGCTCTGGCAGCGGATCGGCAACTGGTTCTATCACGCAAAATGGTGGCTCGGCATTGCCGTTTTTGTGGGCTTGCTGGGCGCATTTCTGATATATGATTATGTGACGCGGGAGGATCCGGATTTCCGGATTCTGGTGCTCGCGGAGAATCCGGAGCTCCAGGCGGATGCCGGTTCGATCTGCACGTATCTGGAGAGCTTCTGCCCGGATTACAACTATGACGGGGAAATCCATGCCGATCTTGTGTATATTCCCGTATCCGAAAATACGATGGAGATGGGCGGCACTGCGGCTGCCGCATACAACACGCAGCTCTATGTGCAGTTCCAGAGTGATGCCTGTATGCTGGTGCTGGCTGATTCCCGTGCGGAGGAATACCTCCAGCCGGAGGATATGTTTGTCAGCATGGAGCAGCTTTATCCGGACTGTCCGTTCGCGGACGGCTTCCGTCTGAATCTGGACGGCACCAACTTTACGGAGCTGACCGGTCAGGCCGCGGTGATGCAGCCGGAGTGCTATCTGGCGCTGCGGATTCCTGTTGAGAACATGAATTCTCAGGAGGAAATGCAGCAGGCCTATGACCGCGCAAAGTATATGCTTGATCAGATTGTTCCGCAGCTGAAAGCAGCTTCCTGATAAAAAAGCAGAAAAGCCGCAGCAGAGAGGATTCTGCTGCGGCTTTGTACGGCTGTTGCTGTTATGCGTGCGGCGCCAGCTTTTTTGCGATTTCCGAGATGCGCTGCATCCGGTGGTGAACGCCTGAGCGCGAAAGCGGGGGATTGCACTGTAAGCCGAGATCGGTCAGGCTGGCTTCCGGATCCCGCAGACGGATTGCGGCGATTTCCCGGAGGTTTTCCGGCAGCTGATCCAGCCCGACTGTGTCGCGGATCAGCTCAATATCCCGCACCTGCTGCATGCCTGCCGCGATGGTCTTGTCGATGTTTGCAAGGTCGCAGTTTGTGCGCCGGTTCGTCTGACTGCGGAAGCTCTTGTAGATCTGCTGCTCTGCCAGCGACATGGACGCATTCGGCGCACCGATATAGGTCAGCGCATCGCAGATCTGCTCATTCTGTTTCAGATACAGCACGGTATCGCCCTTGCGGACGGTCGTTTTCAGCGGGATATCCGGCTGAATGTCTGCGAGCTTTTCGCGGAGTGCTTCTGCAAGTGCGGCATCGGGAATTGCCATTTCCAGATGATAGCCGCGTTCGGGGTCGGTGACGCTGCCGCTGATGACGAAGCATCCTGCGAGTGCGGCTTCGAAGGCCTGCGGGCTCAGGGTGCGGACGGTTTCCGTGCGTTGTGCCTGCGAAATACTGAGCGCCTTGCAGAGCGCGGCCGTCTGTGCGGCGCCGGTGACCGTAAAGCACCAGACCGGCTGCTTGCTGCTCCGGCTGCGGAATTCCGTGTCAAAGCGGAGCTGCGGTGCGGCGCTCTGAATAAGCTGCGGGAGCAGAACGGCCAGTGCCTCACATTCGGTCTGGAACACAATTTCGTCCGCCGAAAACCGCCTTGTCCCGAGCAGAATGCCGGTCAGGAACGAACGGCGCTCCGCCGGTTTTCGGATGCTGCCGCAGATTTCCTGCTTGGTCTGATTGGAAAAGGATGCCAAGAATCGTCCCGCCTTTCATACTGGGATTTTTGCGCTCAGTGCCCGTATTTTGCCAGAAATGCCTTCTGCTGTGCGCGGCGCCTTGCGATCCGGCTCTGCACCCAGATTTCATAGGGCATCCACCGCGGATCCTGCGCGGTGCAGGAATCGTCCGTGCCGTCGGTGCTGTACGTGAAAATGAATCCGCCGTCGTAAATCTCAAATTCGATTTCGCGCGGCTGCTTTCCGGTGTAGCCGTCGATCCAGCCGTCTGCGGTGTAGAGGCGTTCCTCCTCCGCGTCCAGACCGCCGGGAACCGCGGATTTCCGGATATTGTTCAGATAGTATGTGACGCCGTCCGCGTCTTTCAGAATATAGCTCTTGCCCGCCGGGGATTTGTCCTTTGCAAGCCCGCCGTCGTCAATGATTTCGGCGTCCGCGATGGTGACAAGCTCAAAATCTCCGTAGGTTTTCTTCTGCCATTTCGGCTCTTTCATCTCGGGCGCAGGCACCTCGTCGAAATCATCCGCCGTCAGATGCAGTGCCCGGATGGCCTCAAACACTTCGGTTTTGGTCTGCTCCGCGGCAGGCGTGACCCATGCCGCATCCGAGAGCGCTGTTCCGGCGTTCCATGCCTCCCAGTCCTTCCGCATGGCCAGGCGGTCGGCATACTGCTCTCCGAGCGCAAACGATTTTTCATCTAAATATGTATAGAATACATGGTATTGCAGCACCACGAACAGACAGTTGACGAGCAGTGCGAGCGTTTCCGCATCGGGATCCTCTGCGAGAAATGCCTGCATTGCCTTGTCGATTTCCGCCTCTGTCGCTGCGGTGTCCCCGCGGTGCAGTGCGCGGGATACCGCATCCAGATCGCAGTATTCCGCGATCAGCTCCTCCGGCTGAATGCCCATTGCCATAATTGTTCCTCCAGATTCCTGAAATTTGGATTTATTATAACACAGATCCCGCCGAAAGTCAAACGTAAAAAAAATTTGTGCTTTTTTGTGACGCACCCGCTGCTGTTCCTGTCGTAAGGGTTAGAGGGACCTCAGAAGTCAAAACATAAGGAGTTGAACCGTATGCAGAACATTGCCGACGATCAGATCATCGCGCTGTATTTCCGCCGTGACCAGCAGGCGATTGCACATACTGAAAAAAAGTACGGCGGGCTTTGCCAGAGCATTGCGAAGTGCATTCTCGGCAGCCGCGAGGATGCGGAGGAATGCGTCAACGACGCGCTGTTTAAGCTATGGGAGGCGATTCCGCCTGCAAAGCCGCAGAATCTGGCTGCCTTCCTGACTGTGACCGTGCGGAATCTGGCGTGCAACCGGCGTGCCTCCAAAAAGGCTGCCAAGCGCGGCGGCGGAGAGGTCGCGGTTGCGCTCAGCGAGATTGAGGAAGTACTGGCGTCAGAGGATAACCCGGAGGCGGAGCTCGATGCCAGAGCAGTATCGGATGAGCTGAACAGCTTTCTCGGTGATCTTCCGGCAGAAACAAGAGTCATGTTCGTGCTGCGGTACTGGGGCAATCTCAGCATCAAAGAGATCGCAGACAAATGCGGCGTCAGCCAGAGCAAGGTCAAGATGACGCTCCTGCGGACGCGCAGCCATTTGAAGGAACATCTTGAGGAGGAGGGATTGCTGTGAAAGAGCAGGATTATATGAATATTATGGGTGCAATCCGCGGCGAGTATCTGGAGGAAGCAGTTTCCTGGGACGGCGCGCAGCGGCGAAGAATCCGGCAGATCCGGAAAATGACAGTGAGCTTCGGTGCCGTTGCGGCATCGCTCGCGGTCGTGATTGGAATGATCGCCTACAAGGCGAATAAGGAGAAGATCGACACCGCCAATTCCGATACGGAAAGCAGCCTGGTGGAAGATCTGGAAAAGCAGCAGAATCTGTTCGGCGGCCACGGTGAACTGCATCAGATCACCGGCACGGACGGGACGATCTGCTATGATGACGATTATGTCTACGAGTATGACTATAAGTGGTCTGTCCGCAGCGGCGGAAAAGTGATTGCCGTCGGGGAGGACGAAAAGCCTGCGAATCTGTTTATGGACGGCAAAAACCTGTTCCGTCTGCATGACAGTAAGATTTTTGAAACCGACAGCTTCGGCAAGGAAACCGAGCTGATTGATTTCTCAGCATGGCAGTTCCCGATGACTGTGGACACCGGTCGTATTCTTAATGTGCGTAAGCTCAGTGACCGTATGGTCTGTATCGATTATGATACCGAAGCGCAGTTCAGTACAAAGCTGATCTGCGATCTTCAGACGAAAAAAGCCGTGGAACAGACCAGTTCAAGCTATCCTATTCTGTTCCCGGATACCGAAACGGGCTATTATGCAGTCAGCGAGATGGCCGGCATTGTCGTGCGGTATGAGCTGGAGGCAGACGGTTCGCTGACGGAAAAGACCGTATGGGAATCGCCGCAGGATTATGTCGGGTTCTATGTGCTGACAGTGAAGGACCAGAAGCTGTATATGTCCGCAAGCAAGTATGATCCGGCCGCGGGCGTGTCAGACGACGATCCGGCGTATCTTATGACCGTGGATCTGACGAACGGAACCATGACAGAATCGGAAATCGCTGTGAACTCGTATGTCTACGCCGGAACGGCATGTTACCGCGGCGTGATTGCGGACGGTGCATACAGTATTTACAAAAGCGCATTTGACCGCAAAGATGAGCAGCGCGTGTTCTCTGTCCCGGTGGATCAGTATTTCGATACGGAAACCTACGGTATGCCGGAGCTTATAATGTCCCTGTATGAGTCTGAGGATATGCTGATTGTGCATCTGCCGAAGTCTGTGGATACGATCCCGCGCCCCGCCAGACACGGTGAGGACGGCGCACTGGTTGATCTGAAAACCGGCAAGGTGCTGTTCTACGGCGTCAATTACAGCCTCAGCACGCCGGAGGACAGCAGCACCGCTGAATACGTATCCACGACAGCCGTGAGCGGCACGGGCAGTGCAGTGACCGGCACGACCGTCAGCGGCACCGGTGTTACAGCGGCGGCCGGAACCACAGCTGCGGCAAAGTTCACAGTTGAAAACGGCTATAATATCTGCGGCGGCAGAGGCCCGCTGCGCTGGATCTGCAGCGATTACTGGGCAGATGACGAATCCTACTATGAGCTTGGGCAGACCGGCGGGCGTTTTTCCGCGCAGCGCAGCGCGGACGGCCTGACCCGCGTGAAGTATCTGGGCAGCATCTGCCGGAAGACCGGCTGTGATCATCAGAATGAAAGCTGCCCGCTGTATCACTATAACTTCGAGGGGCAGCAGACACATCCGAACAGTGACAACTATGAATATGTTGACAAGCAGATTGAGATGAAGCGCGTCGGCAATGAGCTGTGGATGCAGCGCGGCAGAAAGAGCTTCCGTGTTGATACTGCAACCGGCAACGAAGAGCTGATGTTTGAAATCACGCAGATTGACGGCACTGCCGTCAGCGAAACCGGCGGCAACCGGCTGGCGGTGTTGGGCATTTCACCGCTGCCCGGCGCAGGAAAGGCTTATACCGGAAAATATCTCGTGAATTGCAGCGTCACATACAACGGCGATCTGTTCAACAGCAACGGAAACGGCACCTACGCTATGTATCTGCTGCTGGTGGATACCCGGAATCATACGCAGAAGCTGATTACAACGCTGGTTGCCGGCGATCACGGCTGGGATGCGGACAGCAGCGGCGTGCAGTGGGAAACCTGGCGTCAGGACGAGGAAACCGGCGATGTGTTCGTGATTAAGAACGGCGGAACGCTGGTGCGCCTTGACAATTCCCTGAATCTGATTGCGGAGTATGAGATTCCGGTTGCGCCGGATGCATATCCGGATGCGATTGCATGGTGCATCTATGACGGAAAGATGTGGTATCAGAACATGCGGGATGAGTGGTGCAGCTTTGAATGGGACAAGAAGATTGCGCATGTTCTCAAGGAGAATACCGGACTGCTGCGTGACCAGGCCACCGGTCATGTCCCTTGTGCATACTATGACGGTGTGTTCTTTGCTTTAAAGGAGAACGCAGTCGGTCAGACCGACGTTGAGGTGTTCCGCTATGACTACGCAAACAGCATGCAGATTCCGCTCGGTACCGGGGGGCAGCTGAGCTGCGCTGAGGTCAGCATGTTCAACGGCACCTTTACCGGCGCGGTTTCTGACATCGAAAACGGGATGCAGTTCTTTGAAGTCAATCTCGCGAATGGATGCCGCACAGCTGACCGGATGAAGCAATCTCCGTTTTTTATGATATACGCAGGTCTGCGCTCCGGAAAAGGAGCGCTTTCCTGCGGACGAATCAGGCTGTCAGAATCCTGCTGTATAAGAACAGACATCAGAATATCAATCCATAAGGAGTGAAACCGTATGCAGAATATCGCCGACGATCAGATCATAGCGCTGTATTTCCGCCGTGATCAGCAGGCCATTGCACATACTGAAAAAAAGTACGGCGGTTTGTGTCAGAGCATCGCAAAATGCATTCTCGGCAACCGTGAGGACGCGGAGGAATGCGTCAACGATGCGCTGTTTAAGCTATGGGAGGCAATTCCGCCTGCAAAGCCGCAGAATCTTGCAGCCTTCCTGACCGTGACCGTGCGGAATATGGCGTGCAACCGGCGCGCCTCGAAAAAGGCAGCCAAGCGCGGCGGCGGAGAGGTTGCCGTCGCACTGAGCGAAATCGAGGAGGTGCTGGCTTCCAAGGATAACCCGGAGGCGGAGCTTGATGCACGCGCAGTTTCCGATGAGCTGAACAGCTTTCTCGGGGATCTGCCTGCGGAAACACGCGTCATGTTCGTGCTTCGGTACTGGAGCAATCTCAGTATCAAGGAAATTGCGGACAAGTGCGGCGTCAGCCAGAGCAAGGTCAAGATGACGCTTCTGCGCACCCGCAATCACCTGAAAGACCATCTTGAAAAGGAGGGATTGCTGTGAAAGAGCAGGATTATATGAACATTATGGGTTCGATCCGCGGGGAGTATCTTGAGGAGGCTGTTGCCTGGGACGGCGCACAGCGGCGCAGAATCCGGCAGATCCGCAGGATGACCGTCAGCTTCGGCGCAGTGGCCGCAGCGCTGGCCGTGGTCGTCGGCATGATCGCGTACAGAGCAAACAAAGATAAGATTGACACGGCCAATTCCGACAAGGACAGCAGCGTGACCGAAGACCTGGAAAAGCAGAAGAATCTGTACGGCGGTCACGGGGAACTGCATCAGATCAGGGGCATGAACGGCATCATCTGCTACGATGACGATTATGTCTACGAATTTAACTGCAAGTGGTCTGTCCGCAGCGGCGGAAAAGTGATTGCCGTCTGGGAGGACGAGAAGCCTGCGAATCTGTTCAAGGACGGCGAAAACCTGTTCCGTCTGCACGACGGTAAAATCTTTGAAACGGACAGCTTCGGCAAGGAAACCGAGCTGATTGACATTGCAGCATGGCAGTTCCCGCTGACCGTGGAAGCAGACCGCATCCACAGCGTGCAGAAGCTCAGTGAACGGCTGCTCTGCATCGGATACGACAACAATGCGCAGTATGAAGCCCTGCTGATCTGCGATCTTCAGACGAAAACTGCCGTGCAGCAGTATGATCCGACCTTCTGCACGCTGTTCCCGGACAGCGAAACAAGCTATTATGCATTCAGCTCGATGGCGGGCAGACTGGCAAAGTATGAGATGAACACAGACGGTTCGCTGACCGATACCGCTGTGTGGGATGCCGGTCAGGTGCATTACGAATACAACGCGGTTGTGCTGAAGGATCAGAAGCTGTATCTGGCCGCGAAGCAATATGAAATCGGGGAAGCGGATCCGGCGACCGTTCCGGAACGCTGGATGGTCGCGGATCTGAACAGCGGCAAACTCGAGGACGCAGAGGTCAGCATGAATGACCGCCTTTATGCGGGAACGGCAAAAATCCGCATGACAACCGATGCAGACAGTTTTCAGGTTTACAGAAGCACGCTGGACGGCAGGGACGAGAAGCAGATCTTCTCTGTTCCGTTTGCGCAGTATTTCGATACGGCTGCTTACGGTACGCCGGAGTTGCCCAACTACCAGTCCGTGTACGAGTCTGACGACATGGTGATTGTGTATCTGCCGGTAACGGTAAACGGTGCGGAAAGACCGGCGAAGCACGGTGAGCAGGCCGTCATGATCGACCTGCATACCGGCAAGGCACTTTACTGCGGTGAAAATTACAGCCTCAACACGCCGGATGACAGCAGTATTGCCGAGGTGATCTCGACAACGGCTGTCGGCGGTACGGGCAGCGTCAATGCGGAAAATGGCACGACCGTCAGCGGCACAACGCTGAACGGCACCGCGGCAAGCGGCACGGTCACGACCGCGTCCAAGACGAATGCGGCAGGGTTTACGGTCGCAGACGGCTCCAATATCTTCGGCGGCACCGGATATCTGTATCCGCAGATCGGCAGCTTCTGCACGGACGGCAGCGGCGAACTGTATGAAGTCCGGTACAACGGAACCCGGCTCAGACCGTATTCGGATCAGTCGGTGATGTATGTCGATGCCGGTACCGTCTGCCGGAAAGAGAACTGCAAGCATGACGATGAGAGCTGCCCGCTCTATCATTACAATCTGAATAATGCGCGCATGAATGCAGACGGCACCCCGAAGGACGGCGTGACGGTTCGGCTGCTCGACGGCTCGCATGTACAGCGCGGCACAAAGGTCTATACGATTGACGAGAGAAGCGGCGCAGAAACACAGCTGTTTGAGATCAGACAGGTGAAC
Source organism: Oscillospiraceae bacterium (assembly GCA_016281125.1). Classification (GTDB taxonomy): domain Bacteria; phylum Bacillota; class Clostridia; order Oscillospirales; family Ruminococcaceae; genus Firm-04. The sequence goes on from JAEEIA010000041.1 coordinate 54,021, forward strand.
GGCAGCAGCCTCGGCGACGCTGACCTCTGGATCAATTCCATTACAAAAATCGGTTCGGCGGATGCATCGGCCGAGCGGTACATTATCAATGCTTCTCTTAGCCTCGACGTCGCCGGTGCGGATCCGGACTGCACATATGTGCTGCTCGCGGACGCAAAGCGCGGGACGCAGAAGCTGATCGGACAGCCGGGGCCGGAGGGCTTTGACGAAAACAACATTGCATGGGGCTTTATCAAACAGGATAATCAGGACGCGCTGTATGTTTTGCAGGGACAGGATACACTGGTCCGTGTGGATGCAGTCACAGGCGCGATGACAAGCTATCCGCTGGGCAGCGGACAGGCAGCACAGCCGCACAGTGCGTGGTGCGTCAGGGACAACAAAATGTGGTTCCTTGACCAGAACAGCCGCTGGCTCTGTTATGATCTCGGTACAAAGCAGACGACCGTCATCAAGGAAAATGTTCCGCTTCATTCCGCGTATACATCGTATGCTTACTGCCTGAATATCGGCAATGATATGTTCGTCGGCATCCGGGATTCAGAGGACGGATACAGCAGAACGCTCATCTTCTTCCGCTACGACTGGAAAAACAGCACAGAACTGCATATCAGCGACATTACGCCGCTGACGGGACTGGAAGGCGCCGTATCCTACATGGGCAATTATCTGGTTCTGTTCCGTGCGCAGGACGGCATGGGCATGTGTTATCAGGAGATCCCGGACTGGGATCCGATGTACGGCGGCTGATGCAGAGCGGAAAGCGGCATCATCCGCAGACACAAAAGCTATTTCCGATTTTTTCATGATATACGCAGAGGGGCGCTCCGTTACGGGTGGCGCCTTTTCTGCACTTTATGATTGTGCAGGGTGACAGCTTTACGGTGGATTCCGGCGCTTTTTGTTTGCTGATACGTTAGAATATATACGGAATACTTGATTTTTTTGTGCATTTGTGATATAATTGGGGCAGAAGCAGGCGGAACGGGCACTGCCTGCGCCAAGAGGAAAGGGGTATCCGTATGAAAGGATGGAACAGACGTCTGACGGCGGCAGTTTCTGCTGCGGCGGTCGCGGGCGGTGTATTGGGAGCACTGCCGGTGACGGCTGCGGATCAGGATCTTGTGATTCTGCAATCCGAGGCAGAGGCGCTGACGGTCACGACAGGCGCACAGGTCGCCACGAAGGTCTATAACGACGAGTATCCGGGCTATTCCGGAGACGGCTTTGTCTGGGCACAGGGCTCCGGCGGCGTGAAGATTGACGTCGATCTGAAAGAGGGTGCAATGTACGAGGTCAAAACACGCTGCCTCAGCTATCTCGGGGACCGGCTCCAGGATCTGGCGGTGGACGGCGAAAAGACCGCGGAAATCAACATTGCAAAGACCGATACATGGACAGAGGTCAGCTTCGGCTATTTCTTCATTCCGGCGGGCAAGCACACAATCGAGGTCGGATCGACCGGCAGCTGGGGATATATCCTCTATGATACCGTGACATTCGGCTATGCAAAGATGCCGGAAATGAAGATTGATCCGGTGCCGTGCGATCCGAAGGCCAATGCGGAAACCAGATCGCTGATGAAGTTCCTGACGGACAATTACGGCAAGCAGGTCATCAGCGGCCAGCAGGAGATCTACGGCAGCGGCCATGACGGCAACTATGAGTATGAATTCGACTATCTCAAGGATACGACCGGAAAGCTCCCGGCCGTCCGCGGATTCGACTTCATGAACTACAACCCGCTTTACGGCTGGGACGACAACACCACGGAGCGCGTGATCGAATGGTGCAAGGAAAGAAACGGCATTGCGACAGCCAGCTGGCATCTCAATGTGCCGGTTGACTTTGCAAATTACACGCTCGGTGATGCGGTGGACTGGCAGAAGTGTTCCTACAAGAACTATCAGGCGTCGAACAGCACGTTCAATACTGCGAATATCCTGAAAGAGGATTCCAAGGAACGGCAGTATTTTGATGCAGCTGTCAAGATGCTCGCGGAGCAGCTCCAGCGCGTACAGGAGGCCGGTGTGCCGATTATCTTCCGTCCGCTGCATGAGGCGCAGGGCAATTACGGCCGCTACGGCGACGGCACTGCATGGTTCTGGTGGGGCGACCGCGGCCCGGAGGTGTTCAAGGAGCTCTGGAAGCTGCTGTACAGCGAGCTGACCGATACCTACGGCCTGCACAATCTGATCTGGGAGCTCAATCTCTATGAGATGGACAACTCGATTGAGTGGTACCCGGGTGCGGAATATGTGGACATGATCGCGTATGACAAATACGAGGGCTCGCCCACACGCTGGGGCACCGATCCGGCCACGTCCGTCTTTCTGAAGCTCGTCGGATATTCCGGCGATACCAAAATGGTCGCGCTTTCGGAATGCGACCGCATCCCCGATATTGAAAAAATCACAAGCGAAGGTGCATGGTGGTCGTATATCTGCCCGTGGTATGACGAGTACATCACCGGAGAGAGCAACAACCCGAAGGATCTGCTCAAGGCGTTCTATAACAGCGATCAGGTGCTGACGCTGGATGAAATGCCGAAGGATCTTTACAAGGCGTCCGTTCCGCAGACCACAAAGCCTGCGGAAACCACCAAGCTCGCTGCTACAACTGCGTCCGTCGTTACAACTGCGGAACAGGCCGCGACGACCGCTGCGATTGCCGTGACGCTGCGCGGCGACGTTACCTGCGACAATTCGGTTGATGTTGCGGATGCCGTGCTGCTGGCCAGACTGCTTGTTGCGGACAGCGAAGCAAAGGTGACGGAGCAGGGCTATGCCAATGCCGACATGAACGAAAACGGTCAGCCGGATTCCGGGGACATTGCAAGGATCCTCATGAAGATCGCAAAAATGATATGACAGTCAGCTGTACAGGTACCGCTCCGGCGGTATCTGTGCAGCAATTCTGCTATGTGACAAAGGAGTATGAACATGAAAATCAAACTGCCGAAATTTCAGTATAATTCGCCGGTCATTCTGACCATGACAATGATTTCAGCGATTGCGCTGCTGCTGAACTGGATCACGCACGGCTGGAGCAATTCAGTGCTGTTTTCCGTTTCCCGCACCAAGCTGACAAATCCGCTGCTGTATCTGCGGCTGTTCACGCATGTGCTCGGTCATGTGGATTATTCGCATTTTCTGGGGAATTTTATGCTGATCCTGCTGGCAGGCCCGATGATGGAGGAGAAGTACGGATCGAAGCTGATGCTGAAAATGATTCTGGTCACCGCGCTTGTGACCGGCCTGATCCAGATTATCTTCTTCCCGCAGGGCAAGCTGCTCGGCGCCAGCGGCATTGTGTTCATGCTGATCCTGCTCAGCTCCTTTGCCAATTATAAAAAGGGCAGCATTCCGATCACGCTGATTCTGATTGCGCTGATTTATCTGAGCGGCGAGATTATCAATGCGATTGCGAAGCCGAACGACGGCATTTCCCAGATGGCGCATATCATCGGCGGCACCTGCGGCATGCTGTTCGGATGGAAATTCTCCAAGCCGAATGAGGAGACGGAAAAGCCGGAGCTTCCGTCTATTCCCTGAACCGAAAAAAATTTTTGAGAAAATTGCAAAAAGGGCTTGACAAACCTGCCGGATTGTGATATAATAATAAAGTCGCAGGAAAACAGCGGCAGGATGTGCGGATATGGCGGAATTGGCAGACGCGCATGGTTCAGGTCCATGTGATAGCAATATCATGGAGGTTCAAGTCCTCTTATCCGCATCCGAAACCCTCATACAGCTGTATGAGGGTTTCTTCATAAATGCAGGTGTAGTTTAATGGCAAAACATCAGCTTCCCAAGCTGAGGTCGAGGGTTCGATTCCCTTCACCTGCTTTGACAGTCAGCGTTCCGTCAGTGATGCCGGGACGCTTTTGATTTGTTCAGAAGAATCTTACAGATTCTTCATTTTCTTCATCCTGATTTCGCATACTTTTCAAAAAACTGTTTTGCTTTTTTCAGAAAAGTATGTTATAATAGGTAAGATAGTATGGAATAAGGGAGTGTACGGTCACAAATGGCGATTTATCTGGATTCTGCTGCAACTTCCAGACCGAGTGCGGCATGCGTGAATGCAATGGTAGGAATGATGCGGGAAACCTACGGCAATCCTTCCTCACTGCACAGCTTCGGGCTGGCTGCGGAAACGCTTGTGACACAGGCGCGGAAGCAGATTGCTGCGGCGCTCGGCTGCGAGTCCGGGACGGTGATGTTCACCTCGGGCGCGACCGAAAGCAATCATCTTGCGATTCTCGGCGCGGCGCATGCCTACGGCAGAAGAAAGCGCCGTGTTGTGACCTCAACTGTGGAACATGCATCCGTGCGCGGGGCGTTTGATCTGCTGGAGGCAGAGGGCTATGAGGTTGTGCGGGTTGCTCCGGGTGCGGACGGCACACCGGATGCGGCAGCCTTTGCAGCGGCCGTCAATGAGAATACCTGCCTGATCAGCATGATGCTCGTCAACAACGAAACCGGTCATATTTTGCCGGTACAGAAGGTCTTTGCACAGGTGAAGCGGGACTATCCCGACGTCATCACGCACTGTGATGCGGTACAGGGCTTTCTGAAAATTCCGTTTACGCCGCAGAAGCTGAACGCCGATCTGCTGACCGTCAGCGGTCACAAGGTACATGCCTGCAAGGGCATCGGTGCGCTGTATCACAAAAAGGGCGTGCGGCTTGTCGGCCTGATGAAGGGCGGCGAGCAGGAGGGCGGCATCCGTCCGGGTACAGAATCGGTTCCGCTGATTGTTGGATTCGGTGCCGCGGTCGGTGAACTGAGCAAAACAGTTGGCTCCCGTTCGGAATATGTTTCCGGCCTCCGGCGCGAATGCATCCGGCAGCTGTCTGCGTTCGACGGCATCACGGTCAATTCGCCGGACGGCGGCTCCCCCTATATTCTGAGCTTTTCGGTCAAAGGTCTGCGCTCGGAAACGATGCTGCATTTCCTCTCTGACCGGGAAATTTACGTTTCCAGCGGCTCGGCCTGCTCCAAGGGCAAGCAGAGCGGTGTGCTGGAACAGTTCGGCATCAAGCCCGATTTTGCGGACAGTACGCTGCGCGTCAGCTTCTGTGCGGAGAATTCCGCGGAGGAAATCACGGCACTGTGCGTAGCTTTGAAGGATGCGCAGGCGCAGCTTGTGCATAAACGGTGAGGAGCAGGGGATGCATATGACAGTCTGTTTGTCCTGCTGCTTTGACACGGCGGATTGGATGGGCTGTGTCATGATTGCGGGAATTCTTATGATCACGGCAATCATGTGGTATGACAAATGGTGCGAAACGCATCCGCGCACACCGTCGGCGCTGACGGAAACCGATGCGGTGATCATCCGGATGAAAGCGATCCGGCGGCATCCGTTTCAGAAGAAAGCGCAGCAGCGCGTTCTGATCTATGCGGGCTATCCGGAGCCGGACGGCAGACAGCGGATTGCACGGCTTGCGACCGCGCCGCTCCGGCAGACGCTGGAAGCCAATGCGCCGGAGATCAGAAAAGGTGAAAAAATCAGAATCTGCTATGAGAAAAAGCATCCGGGCGTGTTTTATTTTGCGGATCCTGCGTATCAGAGGCCGGAGATTTCCGGTGTGCCGTATTCCGTATTCAGCATGGCGGAATGCATCGGCATGACGCTGTTCGCTGCGGTCTGCATCGCATGTGTGCTGCTCAATACGCTGAACAGGAGCTGATATGGTGAGAAGCTATGAACCGCGGGATCTGCAAGCGTGTGCTGCGGTATTTTGCAGTGCGTTCGGCGCGGCTCCGTGGAACGAACAGTGGACGCAGTCCCTGGCAGAAACACGCATCTCCGAACTGACGGGGACGGCGCTTTCCGCTGCATTTGTGTATGAGGAAGCAGGCCGGATCTGCGGCTTTGCGGCGGGGCGTGTCGTGACTTATCTTTACGGCAGGGAATATGTGATTGACGAGTTCTGTGTCGCTGCGGATGCGCAGGGGCAGGGAATCGGCACGAAGCTGCTTTCGTATATTGCTGATACGATGCGTGCGGACGGCGTTGCTTCAATCTGCCTGCAAACAACCCGAGGATACCCGAGCGAGAAATTCTATCTGAAAAACGGATTTCAGACCGCTCCGAATATGCTCACGATGTACCGCACACTGCGGGATGAGCAGAAATCATGATACAATGAGGTTAGCGAAATGAGAGAGATTATTCTTGTCAAATACGGCGAAATGGCGCTGAAAGGACTGAACCGCGGCACCTTTGAGGACGTGCTGCTGCGGAATATCCGCTACCGGCTGAAAAAGCTCGGGAAGTTTTCGTATTCGCACGCGCAGTCTACTATTTATATTGTGCCGGAGGCGGAAACGGACGATGCATGCGGTGAGCTGCTTGCCGCTGCGATGCCGCGCCTGAAAAAGGTATTCGGCATTGCGGCGCTGAGCCGTGCGCTGACCTGCGAGAAGTCCTTTGCAGACATTGCTGCAAAGTCTGTGCCGTATCTTGAAGATGTGCTGACCGCCGCGAAGACCTTTAAGGTCGAGGCGAAGCGTGCGGACAAGGCATTCCCGATGAAGTCGCCGGAAATCTGCCGGGAGCTCGGCGGGATCCTGCTTTCGCATTATCCGCATCTGAAAGTGGATGTCAACAATCCGGATGTGACCGTGACCGTGGAGATCCGCGACCTGAATGCATATGTTCATGCAGCGCGGGAAAAGGGCGCGGGCGGTCTGCCGGTCGGAACCTCCGGCAATGCGATGCTGCTGCTTTCCGGCGGCATTGACAGCCCGGTCGCTGCCTATATGATGGCAAAGCGCGGCCTGCGCATTACGGCCTGCCATTTTGCAAGCCCGCCGTATACCTCTGAGCGCGCAAGGCTCAAGGTGGAGCAGCTCTGCGAAAAGCTGACGCCGTGGTGCGGCAGCATGGCGTTTTACTGCGTGCCGTTTACCGAGATTCAGGAGGAGCTCCAGCGGAACTGCCCGGAGGAATACTTCACGATTCTGATGCGCCGACTGATGATGGAGATTGCGTGCAAGCTCGCAGAGCGCGAGGAGTGCGGCGCGATTATTACGGGCGAGAGCCTCGGACAGGTCGCCAGCCAGACGCTTCCGGCACTGGCCTGCACGGATGCTGTTGCAACGATGCCGGTGCTCCGGCCGCTGATCGGCATGGACAAAACCGAGATCATCGAAATATCCCGGAAGATTGACACCTATGATATTTCGATCCAGCCCTATGAGGACTGCTGCACGGTCTTTACGCCGCGTCACCCGAAGCTGCGTCCGCATGTGGCGGATGTCGCGGAGGCACAGGCGGAGGTCGATTTTGCACCGCTGGTCGAAAAAGCCGTTGCTGAGGCCGAAAAGAAGGTCTTTGCACAGCATGTTTCTGAGGAGCAGGCGCTCTGATCCGACAGAAAAAGCCCATAAACGCGCATTTTTAATGAAATGATGCGTACTTATAACAATTTGGAGGAACAATGAATATTGAACAAATTATCCTGCCCGAATTTGGCAAATCCTCCGAAATCATGACGGGCAGCCTTGACAAGACCGTATATGATGTAGTACAATATCTAATGGAGAATAGGCTAACTGTATCTACGGGCGAAAGCCTGACAGGCGGTCTGCTCTCTGAACGTATTACATCAGTATCAGGCGCATCACAGGTCATTGAGCTTGGAGTCTGCACCTATTCTGATCGGATGAAGCAACACTTGCTTCATGTCCCGTCCGGTATTCTTGCCGAATACGGAGCAGTCAGCCGCCAGACAGCATATGCCATGGCGGAGGGACTGATGCACCTTTCCGGTGCGGATCTGTGTTTGACAGTGACCGGTCTGGCCGGACCCGGAGGCGGAACCGCGGAACTTCCCGTCGGAACCGTATATGCGGGCTTTGCCTATCGGAACAGGATTGCTGCCACCCTCTTGAAGCTCTGGGAATTTCCGGAGCTTGACCGGGACGGTATCCGGCACATGACTGCGTTATGCGTGTTTCGCTTAGCGGAACGATTACTGCTTGCCTGAAAGATGTACAGACTTTCAGACAGACATACCTGCGCCGAGCCGCGCGGAAGGGATATGCATTCCTGCACAGACCGGAAGCAAGGCGAAGCAGTTGATGGAGGCGTTCTATATGAATCATTCGCAAAACCCCTATGAACAACCCAGCCGTCCGGATTCGGTGCCCGAAAGGGGACGAAGACCGGCGGACCCCGGTTACGGCTATCCGAGTGATCGGAATGCTGCGGATAATACAAGACGGAATGCATATGCAGGACGAAGGATGCTCAAGGGCGCCGCTGGACATGCGGAACCTTCTGCGGAGCGCGTACAGCAGGATGCGGAACGGCTTGAATGGAAACGGCATCGCACGGACCGGGACGACATTGCGGCAATTCTTGACGAAGCCGAAGCAAAACGTCACTCTTACCGTCATGAGGAACCGCGTGCCGGATATTCTTCCGAACCTGAACACGTATCTGCACATGCGCGAGCATGGCAGGATGAGGAGCCGTATGAGAATGTGGCTCCGAAGGCGGCAGCAAGACGGAGAAGCAGGCCGAAGCCGGATGCATATACGATGCAGACGGAGGAAGCAGGCTTTGACGACGAGTTTCCGCAGCCGACGCAGGGAACGAGGAAACAAAACAAATTAACCGGTATTCTCAGCAAAATTTTCCCGTGGAAGGGCGACTCCGCATTTGAAGCAATGCGCAAGATGGTTTTCTCGCTTGCCGTCGTAGTTGTCGGAGTCTGTGCAGTCCTCATCAGCAGCTACTATATTGACCGTTACAAGGGCAAGAAGGAGTACGAGGAGTGGAACAGGCTTTACGAGGAAGCGAAGAAAAACAGGTCTTTCAATTCAGACGGGGATGCAGAAGACTATGGCGAAGGCATCGAGGCCGAGTATCTTGAACCCAATGAGCTCTGGTTCTGGCGTGAGGTCAATCCGGATTTCATCGGCTGGATCAATATTCCCGGCACCGTTGTCAGCTATCCTGTCGTGCAGAAAAAATCTGAGGATATCAACGTCAACACCAACAACTATTACCTGTATAGAACATTCAAGGGAGAGGAAAACCCTGCGGGTTGCATCTTCATGGATTACAGGTGCCGCTTCGACGAGGTCGTCGATCACAGACGCGTCGTTGCAAACTCCGGAAATGTTTTCATTTACGGACACAACATGAACAATAGAACGATGTTCGGAAGCCTCCGCGACTATGTCAGCAATCCGTATTTCTACAGCGAGCATCCGATCGTTGAGTTCAGCTCCGCCTACAATCATTACAAGTTTAAAATCTTTGCTGTCTTTGTCGTTGACGGAGAAGACATGACATCGAAATACGCGTTTGATTGCTGGAATACGCTGGACTTTGAAAACGAAACCATGTTCTATGATTATGTGAACGAAGCAAAAAAACGCACACTGATCAGCAATGATGTTGATGTGAAGTATGGAGATCAGCTCCTGTCGCTGTACACGTGCAATGGACTGGTCGAAAACGGAAAACTGATACTCATGTGCCGAGAGGTTCGTGCCGGCGAAGACCCTTATGAGGGTACAAAGAATGCCACATTAAATGAGAATGTGTTGTACCCAACGGCCTACTATAAAGGAGGCCGCCCTGAAAATTACGATCCCAAGAAATTCGTCCCCTACGGGCCGAAATCGTGATGCAGGCTTTGATTGAAACCGATCAAGCCGGAGGAAAATGGGACGTCAAGGAGGTAAACGGACTTGTTTCCGCTTTGAGCGGACTGCTTTCTTTCGGTTTCGCTGCTTCATATTGTTCTGAGCTATGAGCGAACAGCCATACTCACACGCGGCTCTCCCCGCGGTGCACATCTCCGCAATATGATACTATGCAGCTAAGCAGAGAGATGTACGCAGATTCACTGCGACGCAGAACAATGCACTGTTTGAAACAAGCAGTGCGCCTGGCTGAAAGGAATTGGGCCGATCAGCCGGCGAAAGGGACACAAACGATTAGACAAAATCCCCGCAGCAATCTCGGGGAAATAAAGCCGGGTCAAACCCGGTGAGATTGAAATATTGGAGAGAAACTATGCAAGCTCGAACGCGAAGAAACCGCGTGGCGATCCTTGTTTCTATGGCGCTGTGCTTCACCAGTACATGTGAAATGCAGGGCGACAAGGAGGTCATGCAGCGCTCCCGAGCTGCCCATACTGTTTTTGCAGCAACCACCGGCGACTATGAGAACGAAGCGGACGTACAAGCCGTTTCGGGAGCAGCCGCCTCCGGAAGCAGCCTTGAAGGTGCAGAGCAGTATCAAGTTGCCGATTGGTGGAAGGCGGATCTTTATGAATATGATAAGAGCCTGACGCTGATCAGCTATGAGGCAGCGTACACGGAGCCGGACGAACCGCTTACGACGACCACTGCAACACCCGCTGATACCGTAAAAAGTACCGGCGTTCATAGTGAGGAACCAACCATTACCACAACCGTCGAAACAGTCCCTGAGCCCCCGGTCACGGCCAAGCAGACCGTTACCGCAGAGCCCGACAGCGTAATCTTTTATTCGTCCGGATTTGGACACGGCGTCGGAATGAGCCAGAATGGTGCGAATTTCTACGCAATGTACGACGGTTATACCTATGATCAGATTCTGAATCTGTATTACCCCGGCACGATGCTTGTGCAAACAGGCACGTCTGCAAATGAACTGATGACTGTCGGCGGCAAAACCGACACAGTTGTTTCGATTCTTTCCCAGATCTGCAACAATGAGATGGGACCGAGCTTCTCCGTTGAGGCAATCAAGGCACAGGCGATTGCCGCCTATACCTATTACCTCTATAACGGCTGCGGATCCGGAATGGTCTGCAAGGCGAATCCTTCGCAGAAGATCGTGGATGCCGTGAAGTCTGTGCTCGGCATTGTCGTGTATTACAACAATGCACCCGCACTGACACCGTTCTATGCATCCAGCGGCGGTGCAACTGCTTCCTGTAAGGATGTATTCTTTGCGGATCTTCCTTATCTGACAAGCGTTCCCGTCAGACATGATGAGTCTTCCGACCCGAATTACAACAGCAGCAAAATCTTTTCTGCGAGCGCACTCAGATCCAAGCTCCAGAATACATACCATGTAACACTGACAGGCAACCCATATGATTGGATTCAACTTGAGTACGGTGACGGCGGCTATGTAGCCTATGCGGTCATCGGCGGGCAAGTTCGCGTGAAGGGCAATGACCTGCGCGGTGTTCTCGGTCTGAAATCTCCGAAGTTTGAATTTGTGTATCAGGATGCACAGGCAGCAGCGGCTGAAACCGAAACTGCTGCGGTCGCGGCTGATACCGGCGCACAGACGGGCAATGATGCTGAAGCAATGCCGGGCCCGGATATGACAGAAGCCTCTGATGAGGCACCGGAATTGCTGTCAACCTAAGCTGCAATTCCTCAAATGAGTTGAAAAGATCCCGTACAGGATGACTGTACGGGATCTTTTGCTGTCTGATTGTACACCATTCATTGACATGCCGCCGGAAATCAGATATAATAAAATTACCATAATAATGAGTTTGGGAGGCTCAGTTATGTTCAGGAAAATCATTGCGTTCATGGCGGCATTGCTGATCACTGCGGAAGCGGCGGCACCGATGCAGGTGCAGGCAGTTTCACGGAAAGAGGTTGACCGTTTGCTGCAAGCGCTGATCACAGCCGATTCCATGCTTGCGGCGGACGATTATAACAAGGACGGCGTAATCAGCGTCGTCGATCTGACGCTGATGAAGCGGGAGCTGCTGTCCCCGCCGCTGACCGGCCCGGTGACGGAGCAGACCGTGGACGCGGTTGCGGAGCATACCAAGGTGATCGGCAGAACATTGACGAAAGACGGCGTGACATGGCTTGTTCACAGCGGCTCTGCCGTGGAATGCACTGTGACAGCTGCGGAGGCTTCTGTCACGGTTGCAGGGGACAGTTCGGTCAGTTCGGCTGAGAAATACCGTCCGCGCTATGGCGTCTATGTGGACGGCGAGCTGATCCGGGATGTTGTGATGAGCGAAAAGGAGCAGACGGTCAAGCTGTTCTCCGGTACGCAGCAGCGGGCAGCGACCGTGAAGATCATGCATCTTTCGGAAGCAAACAACGGCGCTGTCGGCGTCAGGCAGTTTACTGTGAAATCTTCTGCTGCCGAACCGGTCAGGCCGACACCGGACAAGGCGCTCTCCGTGGAGTTTATCGGGGATTCGATCACCTGTGCCTACGGTGTGGAGGCGGATTCGCAGTATGTCGGCTTTGAAACCGGCACAGAGAATTTTTCCAAGTCCTATGCCTATCTGACGGCGCAGCTGCTCGATGCGGATTACAGCGCGGTCAGTTACAGCGGTTACGGCATTGTGTCCGGCTATACGAGCGGCAGTGAGAAGAATTCGAGCAGCCTGCTGCCGCCCATCTATGAGCAGATCGCGCATTACAGTCCGTATGCGGAGCCCTGGGATTTCTCGGCGCACAAGTATGACGCCGTTGTTGTGAACCTCGGCACGAATGACGATTCCTACGCGAAAAACGATCTGGAAACGCGCGCGGCGGAGTATCAGGCGGGGTATGAGGCGTTCCTCAAAACCGTGCGGAAATGCAATCCGGATGCGGCGATTATCTGCACGCTCGGCATCATGGGCTGCACAGAGCTGTATCCGTACCTCGAAGCGGCGGTGAAGGCGGTCGGGGATCCGAAGATCACCTGCTATCAGGCGCCGACGCAGAAGCAATCAGACGGCTATGGCGCGGACTGGCATCCGTCGCCTGTGACGCATCAGCTGAATGCGTATATTCTGGCAGATCAGATCTGCAAAGCGCTTGGGATTGAGTCCGCGAGAATCGGCATTGACTTTGCCGCGGACGGTGAATACGGCGCGGAGATTGACACGGAAACTGGTGCGAACGGCTGGCCGTATTTCAGCGAGTGGGACAAGTCGCTGAATGTGAATATGTCAGCGGCAGGGGATTCGCCGGAGGCTGCGGTCGCGTATGTGCGGAATCTCAGTCTGATCAAGGGCAGCTATGAGCTGTCGTTCCGTGCAGCGCCGCAGAAGGGAATTGCGCTGCAATACGCGGTGCGGAGCATGAAGGATCACAGCAAGGTCTACTGCACCGGCGAGATGAACGCCGACGGCAAAGAGGAAACGGTCGTCAGGGCGTTTGACATGGCGGCTGCGGATGATGCCTGCGAGATTGTCTTTTTCCTCGGTGAGATGAGTACAGGCATCACATTTTATGACGTCACGATGTATAAACGCGCGTAAATATGATAGGCAAAGAAAGATGCTGCATAACACGCTGGTTATGCAGCATCATGGACTGTCGATAAACTTACGGAAAACCTATGATAAAAGTTTTTGGTCGAGCTTTTTTCAAAAAGCTCGCGGGTCGAGGGCAGAGCCCTCGTCGCACTCCGCAGAGTGCGAAACGCCCTTGCGCGCAAAGAGCTAGAAGGGCTTGGGGGCCTGCGATAGAGGCCCCCATTCCGTAATAGCATCCGCGAAGCGGATACCTTTTTCGACTAACTGAAATGCTGCATAACACGCTGGTTATGCAGCATTTTGTGTCTTTCTGATTTGGCTTATGCGTCCATGACCGGCATCCAGTGCGCGATGTTCAGGCCGTCCTCTGCCAGCTTGGCCAGCAGCTGATCGCGCTGTGCTTTGGTCATCGGGCAGGTGATGAGCGCGGCATGATCGACAGCGGAAACACAGTCCTCAGAGAAATCAGCGAGGTTTTCCGCTTTCAGGTAACCGGTCAGCTTTTCGCAGCACGCAGCCGCATTCTGTGCTTCGGCAAAGCGGATGAACATGCCGCAGACCAGCTCGTCGATGCCTGCGATGAAGTTCTGCGTGCCTGCATCAACCCAGTCCTGAGAGAAGACCGTCTTATGATGCTTGATTTCCTCAATGATGTCAGCCATCACGGCGCTTGCTGTCGGCAGCTTGCCGGCGCCGCGTCCGCAGAAGTATGCGCGGTCGATTGCGTCGCCGCAGACCTCGATGCAGTTGAATACGCCGTCCACGCGGGAGATCATATTCTCATGCGGGACAAACATCGGCATAACGGCAGGCAGAATGCGGCCGTCACCGAGCTTTTTGACAAATGCAATCAGCTTGACGGCACCGTCCAGTGCGTCTGCATCAGCGGCGTCCTCCAGCGTAATTTCACGGATACCCTTGGTATAGACGCTTTCGGGATACACATGCTTGCCGAATGCAAGCGAGGAGAGAATGCAGATCTTGCGGCAGGCGTCGTGGCCGTCCACATCCGCGCTCGGCTCCCGTTCGGCATAGCCGTGCTTCTGTGCCTTGGCAAGCGCATCCTCAAAGGTCATGCCGTCGGTCAGCATCTTGTTGAGGATATAGTTTGTCGTGCCGTTCAGAATGCCGTAGATTTCGGAAATCTCATTCGCGGCGAGGCAGCGGTGCAGCGGACGGATAATCGGAATCGCACCGCCGACGCTTGCCTCAAAGAAGCAGTTGCAGGAATGTGCCTTCGCTTCGGCGAGCAGCTCTGCGCCTTTTTTGGCAATCAGCTCCTTATTGGAGGTTGCCACGCTGATGCCGTGGCTGAGGCACTGCATCAGATAGGTGAATGCGGGCTCAACGCCGCCCATGCACTCTGCAACGACCTTGACCTCGTCATCGGCAAGGATCGTGTCGATTGTCTTGGTGAACTTTTCGGCATACGGGGAATCCGGAAACTCGCGGAGATCGAGAATATAGCCGAGCTCCATCGGGGAACCGGCTTTCTCTTCAATCTTGCTGCGGTTCTTGTAAAACAGCTCCACCACACCGGAACCGACCGTGCCGTAACCCAATACTGCAAATTTCTTCATACAATTTTCGCTCCGCTCACCGGAGCTTCTGACCTCATTTCTATTCGATTCTTTTCTGTCCGCTTACGAGCCGGAGAGCAACCGTACCTCTACAACGCCCTTACGCTCCGCCAGGGTACTGACCAGCGCGGACATTCTTGCGGAATCCTCCAGCCGGAAGGTGACAGTGACCGTTGCGGCGCCGTCCACCGGGATGCTCTGATTCAGTGTCAGGACATTGGCGTTTGCGTCCGTGAGCTCATGGAGCACACCGGACAGCACACCGGCCTCGTCATGCAGCAGAAGATATACCGTAAAAATGTGCTCCCGCATCTGCTCCTCGTATACGAATACCGAATCACGGTACTTGTAAAACGCACTGCGGGAGATTCCGACAGCGCGGCATGCAGCCGAAGAGCTTTTTTCTTCGCGGTTGGCGAGCATACGCTTGACGGTCAGTGTTTTGAGGATGACCTCCGGCAGAACCGAAGCATCCACAACGACCCAGTTTTTGGAATGATCTGACATGAAGCAGCAGTGCCTCCCTGTAACCTTCCGTCTGTGACGGACAGTTGTTTTTTCTACATGTTCATTATACCATATTATGCTGCCGATGTCAAGCCCTGTTTTTCTTTGACTCTATGGGACGCTCTGCATAAAAATGACACAGATACGCTGCTTTTGATACTTTCAACAGCACCTCTGCCTGGAACGCGCAGGCGCGGTTTCAAATCTTGTGTATCCTGGATGTTCTGTCTGACATCACGGCGGGATTATCGTATAAACTATCTAATAAGATGTCGGATTTTTACGGGGATATGACGCGTCCCGGCTGTTGAAACAGCAATATCTGAGAGAACGAAAGACGGTTTCCGCAATCGGTGTGTTGACGTGCAAAAATGTAGTTTGATAAAACATAAAAATATATATTTCGTTCTTGACAAAAATGTAAAAATCTGTTAGAATATAATCAGACACGAGGTATTGTGCTTTTGGAAACTCCGAAACACTATATCTTGTGTTTTGTTCCAATTTCACTTCTTTTGCAGAGAAATATGGGTCACATAATACGGCAAAATATTAACAATATCGAAAAATGAGGTATGTACGTGAAAATCGCCGGATTGCAAAAATTGACACTGCTGGATTACCCCGGCAAAACAGCCTGTACGGTTTTCACTTGGGGCTGTAACCTCCGATGCCCGTTCTGCCACAATGCAGGGCTGGTGACGGAGCCGATGACGGAAACGATCACTGCGGACGAGCTTTATGCGTTTCTGAAAAAGCGGGTCGGCCTGCTCGACGGTGTGTGCATTACCGGCGGCGAGCCGCTGCTCCAGCCTGATCTTTCGGAATTGATCAAGCCGATCCGTGACATGGGATTTGCCGTGAAGCTCGACACCAACGGCACCAATCCCGAAAAGCTCCGTGCCTTTTGCGAGGACGGACTCATAGATATGGTTGCGATGGACATTAAGAACAGCCCCGAAAAATATGCTGTCACCGCCGGCACTGAGCGGATCAGCATTGACGCGGTGAACCGGAGTGTCCGTTATCTGATGCAGCAGGATCTGATTCCCTATGAGTTCCGCACCACAGTCGTGAAGCAGTACCACACTGTTGAAGACTTTGAGAAGATCGGCAAATGGATCCGCGGGGCGAAAGCGTATTATCTGCAAAATTTCCGGAATTCCGGTCAGCTGATCGACAACAGCACAACCGGATGCACGCCCTCCGAGATGCGGCAGTTTCTTGAAACTGTCCGTAAGGACGTACCGAATGCCGAATTGCGCGGCATTTGACAAGCTCGGAGCACTATATTATAACTGGGAGGTTTTTCTCATGTATCAGGTTACCAAGCGCGACGGAAAAGTGGTCGAATTTGAGATTTCCAAGATTGCAGAAGCGATCCGCAAGGCTTTTGAAGCCCAGAAAAAGCAGTATCATCCTTCCGTGATCGACTTTCTTGCACTGCGCGTGACTGCGGATTTTGAAGACAAAATCAAGGATGACATGATTGCTGTTGAGGATATTCAGGACAGTGTCGAGCATGTGCTCGGCGAAGCCGGTTACAGTGATGTCGCGAAGGCTTATATCCTTTATCGCAAGCAGCGTGAGAAGCTCCGCAATATGAAGTCCACGATCCTGGATTATAAGGATACCGTTGACAGCTATGTCAAGGTCATGGACTGGCGTGTCAAGGAAAATTCGACCGTGACCTATTCCGTCGGCGGTCTGATTCTGAACAATTCCGGCGCGATTACCGCAAATTACTGGCTCTCTGAGATCTATGATGAGGAGATCGCAAACGCACACCGCGCCGGTGATATGCACATCCACGATCTGTCCATGCTGACCGGCTACTGCGCGGGCTGGTCTTTGAAGCAGCTGATTCAGGAAGGCCTCGGCGGTGTCGAGGGCAAGATCACCTCGGCTCCGGCCAAGCACCTTGCAACGCTCTGCAACCAGATGGTCAACTTCCTCGGCATCATGCAGAACGAATGGGCGGGCGCACAGGCGTTTTCTTCGTTTGATACCTATCTTGCACCGTTTGTCAAGGCGGACAATCTGCCCTATGATCAGGTCAAGAAGTGCATTGAGTCCTTCGTGTTCGGCGTGAATACGCCGTCCCGCTGGGGCACCCAGGCGCCGTTCTCCAATATCACGCTGGACTGGACGGTTCCGAATGACCTCGCAGAGCTGAACTGCATCGTCGGCGGCAAGGAAATGCCGTTCAAGTATAAGGACTGCAAAAAGGAAATGGACATGGTCAACAAGGCGTTCATTGAAACGATGATTGAGGGCGACGCACAGGGACGCGGCTTCCAGTATCCGATCCCGACCTATTCCATTACCAGAGATTTTGACTGGAGCGAAACCGAGAACAACCGTCTGCTGTTTGAGATGACCGCGAAATACGGTACGCCGTACTTCTCCAACTATATCAACAGCGACATGGAGCCGAGCGACATCCGCAGCATGTGCTGCCGTCTGCGTCTGGATCTCCGTGAGCTCCGCAAGAAGAGCGGCGGCTTCTTCGGCAGCGGCGAGAGCACCGGCTCCGTCGGCGTTGTCACGCTGAACATGCCGCGCCTTGCATATGTGTCCGAGAACGAGGAGGACTTCTATCACCGCCTTGACAAGCTGATGGACATTGCAGCGCGCAGCCTGAAAATCAAGCGTACGATCATCACCAAGCTGCTCAATGAGGGACTTTATCCCTACACCAAGCGCTATCTCGGCACGCTGGAAAACCACTTCTCGACAATCGGCCTGATCGGCATGAACGAGGCCGGTCTGAATGCAAAGTGGATCCGCAAGGACATGACGCACACCGAAACGCAGGAATTCACCAAGCAGGTGCTGGATCATATGCGTGAGCGCCTGATGGGCTATCAGGAAGAATACGGCGATCTCTACAATCTGGAGGCGACTCCGGCGGAATCCACGACCTACCGCTTTGCAAAGCATGACGTCGCACAGTATCCGGACATCATCACCGCAGCAGACAAGGGCAAGACCCCGTATTACACCAACAGCTCGCATCTGCCGGTCGGCTTCTCTGAGGACATCTTCTCCGCACTCGATATTCAGGATGACCTCCAGACCCGCTACACCTCCGGTACCGTGTTCCATGCATTCCTCGGCGAAAAGCTGCCGGACTGGAAAGCCGCGGCGACGCTCGTGCGCAAGATTGCAGAGAACTACAAGCTGCCGTACTACACCATGTCCCCGACCTATTCCGTCTGCCGCAATCACGGCTATCTGGTCGGCGAGCAGTATATCTGTCCGGAGTGCGGCGCTGAAACAGAGGTTTACAGCCGCATCACCGGTTATTACCGTCCGGTCAAGAACTTCAACGACGGCAAGGCGCAGGAGTTCAAGGACCGCAAGGAGTATGTGGTCGAGAACAGCATTCTGAAACGGAAGGGCGCTGTCAATGTGCCGGAATCGGTTGCGGCAGTCAAGACCGGCGAAACCGAGCAGGAGATTCTGCTGTTTGCGACACGTACCTGCCCGAACTGCAAAATGGCCGAGCGCTTCCTCGATCAGGCCGGTATTGCCTATAAGAAGGTAATTGCAGACGAGGAGCCTACAATGGTCGAGCAGTTCGATATTCACCAGGCGCCGACGCTTGTCGTTGTTTCCGGTGACAGCTATCAGAGCATCGTCAATGTTTCCAATATCCGCAAGTTTGCGGATGAAACCGTCAAGCGGAGCGCAGAGTAATGTGCAAGCTCTATGGCATCGCGGTTGTCGGATCGGGTCCTGCCGGTCTGACAGCCGCGCTCTATGCACGGCGTGCGGGAAAAACGGTCATTGTGATCGAAAAGGAGAACTTCGGCGGACAGATCACATTCTCCCCGAAGATCGAGAACTATCCGACGGCTATGGAAATCAGCGGCGCGGAATTTGCCGAAAAGCTGATGACGCAGGCGGAGGCGCACGGAACCGTGCTGGAGATGGACAACATTACGCAGATTACAAAGAATGCGCAGGGCTTTGTGCTGACCGGCGAATACGGCAGCTATCAGGCGAAAAGCGTGATTCTGGCGACCGGTTCCAAACACCGGACGCTCGGTCTGCCGCATGAGGCGGAGCTGACCGGACACGGCGTCTGCTACTGCGCAGTCTGTGACGGCGCATTCTTCCGCGACCAGGATGTCGCGGTGATCGGCGGCGGCAATACGGCCTTGCAGGATGCAGTGTTCCTTTCGGAAATCTGCACTTCGGTGACGGTTGTGCAGAATTTGCCGGAGCTGACCGGTGATCCCGTGCTGCGGGAACGCGTTGAGAAGCTCGAAAATGTGACCGTGATCTGTGATGCTGTGGTAGATGCGCTGCTCGGGGAGGAGAAGCTGAGCGGCATCCGCATTCTGCGCGGTGCAGAGAAAACGCCGGAGGTGCTCTCCGTGACCGGCATGTTTGTTGCCATCGGACAGCAGCCGGAAAACGGCGCATTCGCAGAATTTGCTGCGCTGAATCCGTCGGGCTATATCATCGCTGACGAAAGCTGCACAACCGGAACGGACGGCATCTTTGTTGCCGGTGACTGCCGCACGAAGGCAATCCGGCAGGTTGTGACTGCGACCGCAGACGGTGCATCCGCTGCGCTGGCCGCGTGCCGGTATCTGGATCGCTGAATTGATCGGGGATAGCCTTTTATCGAAAACCTCGGACGCTGACGGAATCATCAGCGTCCGATTTGTCAGATGTACTTGACAAACTCCTGAGAATATGATATAATTTAGCTATAAATGCGATGAAGGGATAAAAAGCCTGCGGTTCGCTCACAGAGAGCTGCCGTTTTGCTGAAAGGCAGCAGTGTGCCGCAGGTCATAGCTCCTCCCTGAGCAGTCGGCTGAACGCAGCTTGCAATTAGGCCTGACCGGGTTCTCCCGTCACAGAGAAATGCGTTCGTGTGACGCAGATGAGTGGGCACAATTTGTGTCAAGAAGAGTGGTACCGCGGAGTATTTGACAGTTGCTTCGTCTCTTTCCGATGATTTTGGAGAGGGGCGATTTTTTATTCCTGCCCTGATCCGGCTGACATTTTACGGAGGTGTTGAACATGAGAAATGCAGAAAAGTATACCAGACAGTTCTTTGCTGCGCCGGACGCTGCATCTGACTGGATGCAGAAAACCTATATCGACCGTGCGCCGCAGTGGTGCAGCGTTGATCTGCGCGACGGCAATCAGGCGCTTGTGATTCCGATGACGCCGGAGGATAAGCTCGAGTATTTCTCCGCATTGGTGAAGGCGGGCTTTCAGGAAATCGAGATCGGCTTCCCGGCGGCCTCCGAAACGGAATTTGCATTCTGCCGCAGACTGATTGAGGAGGATCTGATTCCGGAGAACGTCACGGTTCAGGTGCTGACGCAGTCCCGTGAGCACATCATCAGGAGAACCTTTGAGGCGCTGGAGGGATGTAAGCAGGCAATCGTTCACCTTTACAATTCGACCTCGGCTGTCCAGCGGGAGCAGGTATTCCGCATGTCGAAGGAAGAAATCATTGACATTGCCGTATCCGGCGCGAAACTCTGTAAGGAGTACCGTGACCGGGCAGCCGGGAAAATCCGGTTTGAATATTCTCCGGAGAGCTTTACCGGAACCGAGCCGGAATTTGCACTCGAAATCTGCAATGCCGTGCTCGACGTCTGGCAGCCGACCGCGGACGATCCGGTGATTATCAATCTGCCGGTGACGGTGGAGCTGTCCATGCCGCATGTGTATGCGAATCAGGTTGCATATCTCAATGAAAATTTGAAATACCGCGAGCATGTGATTCTGTCGCTGCATCCGCATAATGACCGCGGCTGTGCGGTTGCGGATACCGAAATGGGTCTGCTCGCCGGTGCGGAGCGCGTCGAGGGAACCCTGTTCGGCTGCGGCGAGCGCACCGGTAATGTGGATATCATCACGCTGGCACTGAATATGTATGCGCAGGGTGTGGATCCGCAGCTCGATTTCAGCGATATTCCGACACTTTCTGAGATGTATACGCGCCTGACGCACATGGAGATCAATGAACGCCAGCCGTATGCAGGCAAGCTGGTCTTTGCGGCGTTCAGCGGTTCGCATCAGGATGCCATCGCAAAGGGCATGCACTGGCGCAGCGAAACCGGCGATCCGCACTGGATGGTGCCGTATCTGCCGATTGATCCGAACGATATCGGACGCACCTACGAAACAGACGTCATCCGGATCAACAGCCAGTCCGGCAAGGGCGGCATCGGGTATATTCTGGAAACCAGATTCGGATACGATCTGCCCAGAAGAATGCGCGAGCGCGTCGGCTATCTGGTCAAAGGCATCTCCGACCAAAGTCACAAGGAGCTCTCACCGGACGAGGTCTACCTGATTTTCAAGCAGCATTATATCGACATTACGGCGCCGCTCAATCTCACCGATGTACACTATGTCCAGCACAACGGCATTGAAGCGACCATTGATATTGAGTACAACGGTGCAACGGCGTCCGCAACGAACAGCGGCAACGGCCGTCTGGATGCCGTCAGCAATGCCGTCCGGTCGTATACCGGGCTGGATTATACGCTCAACACTTATTCCGAGCATGCACTGGAGGTCGGCTCCACCTCCAAGGCGGTTTCCTATGTGGAGGTCGTGAACGGCAGTCAGGAGAGCTTCTGGGGCGTCGGCATCGACAACGATATTATGACATCGTCGGTCAAGGCATTTGTCAGCGCGATCAATAACATGCTGAACAAGCAGGGCTGAGGATGCGCAGCGCTGCGCCCGGAAGAAAGGATACTGTATGAGCATGACAATGACGCAGAAGATTCTTGCGGCACATGCAGGGCTCACGGCCGTGCGTGCGGGGGACCTGATTCTTGCAGAGCTCGATCTGGTGCTCGGCAATGATATTACGGCGCCGGTCGCAATCAGGGCATTTGAGCAGCTCGGAAAGACAGATGTGTTCGACCGCGGGAAAATCGCAATGGTCATGGATCATTTTGTGCCGAACAAGGACATCAAGGCGGCGGAGCAGTGCCGGATGTGCCGCGATTTTTGCAGCGAACATGCCGTCACGCATTTCTACGACGTCGGAAAAATGGGCATTGAACATGCGCTGCTGCCTGAGCAGGGTCTGGTCACGGCCGGTTCCGCCGTGATCGGTGCGGATTCGCATACCTGCACCTACGGCGCACTCGGCGCGTTTTCGACAGGCGTCGGCTCCACGGACATGGCCTGCGCGATGGCGACGGGCAAGGCATGGTTCAAGGTGCCTGCCGCGATGCGCGTCGAGCTGAAAGGCAGACTGCGGAAGTATGTGACCGGCAAGGACGTTATCCTGCACCTGATCGGAAAAATCGGCGTGGACGGCGCATTGTACCGTTCTGTTGAGTTCACCGGCGAGGGCGTGCAGACGCTCTCCGTGAGCGACCGGCTCTGCATCTCCAATATGGTGATTGAGGCGGGCGCGAAAAACGGCATCTTCCCGGTTGATGCGGTCACGCTGGAGTATCTGCGGGCGCATCATGCGGCAGAGCCGGTTGTGTATGAAGCGGATGATGACGCAGAGTACGAAGAAACGGTGACGGTTGATCTGTCGCAGATGGAACCGACCGTTGCATTTCCGCATCTGCCGGAAAACACCCGTACCTTTGAAAGCATCGGGGAGATTCCGGTGCAGCAGGTCGTGATCGGCTCCTGTACAAACGGCAGACTGGAGGATTTGCAGCTTGCTGCGGAGATCATGCGCGGAAAAACCTGTGCGCCGGGTGTGCGCGTGATCGTCATTCCGGCGACGCAGCAGATTTATCTGGAGGCAATGGAGCAGGGGCTCCTGAAAATCTTTGTCGAAAGCGGCGCGGTGGTTTCCACACCGACCTGCGGGCCCTGTCTTGGCGGCTACATGGGCATTCTTGCGAAAGGGGAGCGCGCCGTAGCGACAACCAACCGCAATTTTGTCGGCAGAATGGGGCATCCGGAATCAGAGGTCTATCTGGCAAGTCCGGCCGTTGCAGCAGCCAGTGCGCTGACCGGCAGGATTACAAGTCCGTGGGAGGTGACTGCGTGATGAAAATGCAGGGGAAAGTCCTGAAATACGGCGACCATGTGGACACGGACGTCATTATTCCGGCGCGTTATCTGAATACCAGTGACCGGCAGGAGCTTGCCGCGCACTGTATGGAGGATCTGGACAGCAGCTTTGTGCGCCGCGTTCATGCCGGGGATATTCTGGTTGCGGGGCAGAACTTCGGGTGCGGATCGTCAAGGGAGCATGCGCCGATTGCGATTCAGGCGAGCGGTATCTCCCTTGTGATTGCGAAGAGCTTTGCGCGGATCTTTTACCGCAATGCAATCAACATCGGGCTTGCCATCGTCGAATGTCCGGAGGCTGCGGAGGGAATCCGGGACGGTGACACCGTCGAAGCGGATCTCGACAGCGGAATCATCCGGAATCTGACGACCGGCGCGGAATACCGCACGGCACCGTTTCCGCCGTTTATTCAGGCAATCATTGCGCACGGCGGTCTGATGCAGTCGGTTGCGGACGGCGTGATCTGAGCGCTGCGGAGATGAGAGCAGGAGGTGCCATATGGAATATCGCATTGCATTGTTAAAGGGCGACGGCATCGGGCCGGAGATTACGGAGAGCGCCGTGCAGGTGCTGGAAACGGTCGGCGCACGGTTCGGGCATCGCTTTGTGTTTGAGCCGTATCTGATCGGCGGTGCGGCGATTGACGCTGTCGGGGAGCCTCTGCCGGACAAAACGGTGGAAGGCTGTCTGGCAAGCGACAGCGTGCTCCTCGGTGCAGTCGGCGGGCCGAAGTGGGATGCGCTCCCGGCGGATATGCGGCCGGAAAAAGCACTGCTCGGCATCCGTGCGGCGCTCGGACTGTATATGAATCTGCGCCCGGCGAAGCTGTTTCCTGCGTTAAAGGGCGCGTCGCCGCTGCGTGAGGATCTGACGGCGCAGGGGTTTGATATTCTGATTGTCCGCGAGCTGACCGGCGGCATATACTTCGGTGAACACGGCACCCGTACCGGCCGGTACGGCGAAGAAGCATTCGACACCGAATGTTACAGCGTATACGAGATCGAGCGCATCGGAAAAGCGGCATTTGAAGCTGCAAGAAAGCGCAGCGGGCGGCTGGTCAGCGTCGATAAGGCGAATGTGCTGGAAAGCTCCCGGCTCTGGCGGCGCACCATGCACCGGCTGGCGGAATCCTATCCGGATGTTGCGTACAGCGATCTGTACGTGGACAATGCCGCGATGCAGCTTGTGCGCGATCCGCAGCAGTTTGATGTGATTGTGACGTCCAATCTGTTCGGGGACATTCTCTCGGATGAGGCCTCGCAGCTGACCGGCTCCATCGGGATGCTGGCATCTGCGTCGCTCGGAGAAACCAAGCGCGGGCTGTTTGAGCCGATTCACGGCTCTGCGCCGGATATCGCGGGAAAGGATCTTGCAAATCCGGCGGCGATGATTCTCTCCGGCGCCATGATGCTGCGGTATGCATTCGGGCTTGCGGATGAAGCCGACGCTGTGGAAAACGCCGTGGACGCCGTGCTTGCGCGCGGATGCCATACCGCGGATATTGTCGGGGATTCCGGCGTCAGACCGCTCAGCGGTTCTGCAATGACCGCAGAATTGCTGCGTGAGCTTGGCGGGCAGCGCGCGGGCAGTGCCCGCCGGTATTGATCTAAAGTTCTCCGGCTGGTCAACTGCGAAATAAAAGATACCGCTCTCAGTCGGCTCGAACAGAATCATATAAAAACAGGCAGTCCGTTTTCCGGGCTGCCTGTTTTCGTTTCAGATTTCCTCGCCGATGGCGGGAAGTGTCGGATCCTTCACGGAGCTTGCGGTGATGACGTCCTCCGCTTCAAATGCGAAGATTTCGATTTCCGGTGTAGTGTATTTCATGGTATTTTCCTCCTTTAGTATTCCAGGGCAGTCGTTGCATAAACGAACAGCGCCCTGACGACGGTTTTCAGCGCTTCGTCGTCAGAATTTTTCATGACGTAGTATCCGTAGGTCAGCGGGGAAATGACAATATATTCGCGGTTGATTGTGTAATCGTCGGCAGAAACAAGCTCTGCCGGTTTGAGTCCGGTGATCTTGTGGTATCCGCCTTCCGCGTCATATTTCAGGTTCGGCAGCGAGCCTGTTCCGCCGATGTAGTCATCCGTATCGTTGATGCCGTACACGCGGAGCTCAGTCTTCGAGTTCAGCACCAGCGACAGCTTCAGGCCGTGCAGCGGCACACCGAACCCGGCAAAGCTGGCGAGCGTGACGTCCCCGATGCCCTCGACCGTGTAATCCTTGCCGCAGAAATAATTGCTTGCGGCATTGCAGTAATTAGAAAGTGCTGCTGCCAGTTTCTGCGCCTTTTCGTTGTCCGGATAATACTGCGGCGCCTGTTCAATATAGTCCTGTACGGAGAAGCTGATCGTATCGTTTTCCGCGCGGCGGAAATCACTGTTGTAAAGCCGCAGCTGCTTGCCGTCCTTATCATACAGGCGCAGGGTGATCGTGTGGCGCGCCTCCGTGGCATTGACTGGGTACACCAGCTTGACGCAGCCCTTGTAATCGCCGCTCAAAAGCTGGTTGAGGCTCGTGACGGTCACCTCACCGGGGACGCCTGACAGCACGGCTTTTTTCACCTGATCTTTCATATTGACATAGAACGTGACGCCGATCTGATCTGCCAGTGCGAGGCTGACACCCTTGACATAGCTGCCGGGGCATTTGTATTCCTTGTAGGTCAGGTAACCCGGTTTTTCGTCTTTGCCGTCAATGCATGCATATTCCTTGTTTATATGGTTTTTGTCGTAGACAGTTCCGTTGCCGCCTTTCAGTTTGGGGCATTTTCCGAACATAGCACCAGAAGAATTGACACTATCGGTGTTCCAAAGATCGGACACGTAGATTGTTTCCAGATTATTACTGTTATCAATTACCATATTATAAGTGCCACAGAATAAATATTTCATATTTGTAACATTGGATGTGTCAAAGCTGCTCAGATCCAATGAAGTCAGATTTTTGCAGTAGCAGAACATACTTTCCATATCCGTAACATTGGATGTGTCAAAGTTGCTCAGATCCAGCGAAGTCAAACTGTTACAGCCTTCGAACATATAGCTCATATCCGTAACATTGGATGTGTCAAAGCTGCTCAGATCCAGCGAAGTCAAACTGTTACAGCCTTTGAACATATAGCTCATATCCGTAACATTGGATGTGTCAAAGCTGCTCAAATCCACCGAATAGAAATCGGAACCATCGAACATAGCGTACATATTCGTCACATTGGATGTGTCAAAGCCGCTCAGATCCAGCGAAGTCAGACGATAGCAACTACGGAACATCCGGCTCATATTTTTTACATTGGATGTGTCAAAGCTGCTCAGATCCAAAGAAGTCAGATCACAGCACTCAAACATGGAGCGCATATTTGTGACATGAGATGTATCCGCTTTGGAAAGATCAATGCTGCTCAAATTATACCAATCCTGAATTTCAAAATACCAATCGCCTGGTGCCTCATATGTTTCATACCGTTCTTGTTGAAATAATTCTGAACAGTCTTCCGGTAAAATGCATCCCTCATTTGCCACAACGCTTTCGACTTTATATACAGGGATATAACCATCCATGTAAGGCTTGTACACTGGTTCGCGGTACGCGAGAATATCCTCTCTTGTCACCGCGCCGTCCAGATACAGCGTGCCGGTTTCCTCATCCAGCGTCACGCTGCCCGCCGCATGTGCCGTCAGCGGTGTGTTCAGCAGTTCCGCGCCGCCCGGCACAGCAGGCAACGCCCCGCCCAGCATCACCAGCGCCATGGCAGCAGCCGCTGCCGCCTTCAATCGTTTTTTCATCATAAAACCTCCTTTTCGCTTCTGCAAATCCACTTTGTAACACCGCACCCGCAGATGCGCTGTGCTGATTCTATTATAACATAATCAAATCATATGCACAATGGTCAAAGGTGAACCAAGAGCATAGAAAAATGACAACAAAATTCACATATAATATAGCCACATTTGACAATACTGTGCAGATTTGCAGCATTTTGCAGCACTTTTCGCCGGTGCAGCACCATTTGTTTTTTCCTGCCTCTCAACTTGCATTTTGCGGGATTATATGTTATAAGCAGGCAGTGCCCGCATCCATTTCTGCTCCAATGTATGCAAATTTAGAATGAAAAGCACTTCTCCCATTGAAATTTACCTGATAATATGATATAATAAGATAGATTTGTTTTCGATCCCTGTTAAATGAAAACGAATGAAGTCAGAAAAAAGGGGCAGAAGCTATGAACCAGAGCAACAGAAATACGGACTACGATGTGCTGATTGTCGGCGCAGGACCCGGCGGCATTTTTACAGCCTATGAGCTGTGTCAGGCAAACCGCGGCCTGCGGATTGCGGTGTTTGAATGCGGCAATCCGCTCGGCGCGCGCAAATGCCCGATTGACGGCAAAAAGGTGAAAAGCTGCATCGGATGCAGAACCTGCGCCATCATGAACGGCTTCGGCGGCGCGGGCGCATTCTCGGACGGCAAATATAACATCACGAACCAGTTCGGCGGCACGCTGTACGAATACGTCGGCAAGCAGGAGGCGCTCTCGCTGATGCGCTATGTCGATGAAATCAATCTTGCGCACGGCGGGGCGGGGACAAAGCTGTATTCCACCGCGAACACCGCGATCAAGAAAAAGTGCTTTGAGAACGATCTGCATCTGCTTGATGCGCAGGTGCGGCACCTCGGCACGGACAAGAATTATATTGTGCTGCAAAACCTCTTCGATGCGTTGAAGGACAAGGTCGATTTCTACTTCCGCACAGAGATTGAAACCGTTGAACGGACGGAGCACGGCTATGCCGTAACGGCAGGGGAGCAGCGCTTCACCGGAACGCGCTGCGTGATCTCGGTTGGACGCAGCGGCAGCAAGTGGATGGAAACCGTATGTGCCGCGCTGGACATCCCGACGCGCTCAAACCGCGTGGACATCGGCGTGCGCGTGGAGCTCCCGGCGGCGGTTTTCTCGCATCTGACGGACGAGCTCTATGAGAGCAAGATCGTCTACCGCACCAAGCAGTTTGAGGATCTGGTGCGGACATTCTGCATGAATCCGCACGGTGTTGTCGTCAATGAGAACACGAACGGCATTGTGACGGTCAACGGCCACAGCTATGAGGATCCGGCACTTCACACGGACAATACGAATTTTGCGCTGCTGGTCAGCAAGCATTTCTCCGAGCCGTTCCGTGACAGCAACGGCTACGGCGAGAGCATTGCGCGCCTGTCAAATATGCTCGGCGGCGGCGTCATGGTGCAGCGCTTCGGTGACCTGATCCGCGGCCGCAGAAGCAATGCGCAGCGCATCGCGGAGAGCTTTGTCGTACCGACGCTTGCCGCACAGCCCGGCGATCTCAGCCTTGTGATCCCGAAGCGTATTCTGGACGGTATCATTGAGATGATCTATGCGCTCGATAAGATTGCCCCCGGCACCGCCAATGACGATACGCTGCTGTACGGCGTTGAGGTCAAATTCTATAACATGGAGGTCGAGATCGACAGCGATCTGCAAACAAAATATCACGGTCTGTACGTCATCGGAGATTGCTCCGGCGTGACGCATTCGCTTTCTCATGCGTCTGCATCCGGCGTATATGTCGCACGGCATATTCTGGAACAGACTGCGGGATAAGCGAAAGAGATAAAAGGAGGTATTACATGAAAAAGATTGGATTACAGATGAGCGTGTTAATGGGAATCACACTGAGCTTTTTTCTGGCACTGACCGGCAATCTGCGCTCGGGGCATTTTACGGTTCCCGCATTTCTCATCAGCTTTCTTCTGAGCACGGTCATCAGCCTGCTGATCGGCATGTTTGTCCCGATGCCGAAGCTGGAGGGGGCGGTCTGCGAAAAGCTGCAAGCTGAACCGCGCTCGATGAAAGGCAATGCAGTCACGGCACTGGTTTCGGATCTGATCTACACACCGGTGATCACGCTGGTCATGACGCTGCTCGGGTACCGGCAGGCCGTGCAGCACGGCGCCTCGGTTTCATTCGGCGGCATGTTTCTGGTGTCGCTGCTGGTTTCGCTGGTGCTCGGCTATGTGCTGATTTTCCTGCTGAAGCCGATGTTTCTGAAGCTCGTGCTGAAAGCAAACGGCGTTGATCCGTCCAGCATGCAGGGCGGGCCGAAAGATTAACGGAAAGCCCGGAGGCGTATGCTTCCGGGCTTTTGTACGAATGCTCTGGCGGAATGTAAGCGGTTCGCGGTAAATCGGAATGGCTGCACGATCTCATTTTTGTGCAGGCTGCCTAAAACAGTCTGCGATATACAGACAATTTCGCTGAAATGCCGTCTTGCATTTTCGTACAAATTGGAATATAATAATTATAGTATTAGCACCGGAATCAGACCATTGAGCGCTCGTTTTCAATCGTCTGCTTTTTTATTGTTGGGAAAAGGAGTGTGAAGCTGTGAAGATCCTGGAAGACAAGATCCTTGCGGAGGGCAGAATTCTGCCCGGCCCCGTGCTGAAAGTATCGTCATTTCTGAATCATCAGATGGACGCCGACCTGATTATGGAGCTCGGAAAGGAGCTTGCAGACCGTTTCCGCGCAGACGGCGTGACGAAGATCCTGACGATCGAATCCTCGGGCATTGCGATTGCGGTTGCAGTCGGCGCGGCACTGCATGTTCCGGTGCTGTTCGCAAAAAAACACCGTACCAGCAATGTTTCCGGCGTTCTGTATCAGACGCTTGTTCACTCCTATACGCACGGCACGGATTATACGGTCGTCGTTGAACGGGAGTATCTGAAAGCGGATGACCGTGTGCTGATTATCGACGATTTCCTTGCGAACGGCAAAGCGGTCGAGGGACTGCTGGATCTGTCGGCGCAGGCGGGCGCGGCAGTTGTCGGTGCGGGCATCGTGATTGAAAAGGGATTTCAGGACGGCGGCGCACAGCTGCGCGCGTCCGGGCTCAGAGTCGAATCGCTTGCGATTGTGGACAGTATGGATGAAAACGGAATTGTGTTCCGGGAAAGCTGAATAATATCCGGGTTCCGGATATCAAATAATTTGCTGAATGCAAAGGAGAAGGATTATGAAACAGAATCTGATTCGTTTGACGTCTGCGGTGCTTGCAGGCTCGCTGTGCATGGGACTGGCCGCCTGCGGCGAACCCGGTACCGGTTCCGGCGGGGACGCAAAGGAAGGCAAGAAATCCGTCAAGGTCGGCCTGATCTGCCTGCACGATGAGAACTCCACCTACGACCTCAACTTCCTCAACGGACTGAATGAGGCGAAAAAGGCACTCGGACTTTCCGACGATCAGGTCATCATCAAAAAGAATATTCCGGAGTCTAACGAGTGCAAGGAGGCTGCGGTTGATCTGGCAGACAGAGGCTGCGACATCATCTTCGCGGATTCCTTCGGCCATGAGCCGTATCTGCTCGAAGCGGCCGAGGCCTATCCGGATGTGCAGTTCTGCCACGCGACCGGCACCCTGGCGCATACCGAAAAGCGGGACAATTTCCACGATGCGTTCGCTTCGATCTATGAGGGCAGATATCTTGCGGGCATTGCAGCAGGCCTGAAGCTCAATGAGATGATCGACGACGGCAAGATCAAGCCGGAGGAAGCGGTCATGGGCTATGTCGGCGCTTATACCTACGCAGAGGTGATTTCGGGTTATACCTCGTTCTATCTCGGTGCAAAATCCGTCTGCCCGAGCACGACGATGAAGGTGCAGTTCACCGGCTCCTGGTACGATGAAACCGCGGAAAAGGAAGCCGCGACCAAACTGATCAGCGAGAACTGTGTGCTGATTTCGCAGCACGCGGACTCCATGGGTGCACCGACTGCCTGCGAGAACGGTCGTGTCCCGAACATCTCCTACAACGGCTCCACAAAGGATGCCTGCCCGAATACCTTTATTGTTTCCTCGCGCATTGACTGGATGCCGTATTATGTATATGCAATTCAGTGCGTGCAGAACGGCGAGCAGATCAAGACCGACTGGGTCGGCGATCTGAGCACCGGTTCCGTCCGGCTGACTGAGGTCAATGAGCAGGCAGCCGCAGCGGGCACACAGGCAGCCATTGATGAGGCGGCGGCCAAGCTCAAGAGCGGCGAGCTGCATGTCTTTGATACGTCGGCCTTTACGGTGGAGGGCAAGATGCTGACCTCCTATGAGGCGGACGTGGACACCGATGCGGAATACAAGCCGGACACCGAGGTCAT
Source organism: Oscillospiraceae bacterium (assembly GCA_016281125.1). GTDB lineage: Bacteria > Bacillota > Clostridia > Oscillospirales > Ruminococcaceae > Firm-04. The sequence continues at coordinate 85,574 of JAEEIA010000041.1, forward strand.
CAAGGACGGCTACTTCCATGAATCGGAATACCGTTCGGCGCCGTACTTCGATATCAAGATCGACGGCATCGAGCAGCTGAACACCATGTTCTGATCGCGTTACGATTTCTCAGGCGGGGCACCCAAACTGTCCCGCCTGCCGTGTTTTCGCAGAAGCTCCGAAACCGGCGCTGACGCGCCGTGAAAGGAATACACATGAGCAAAGCAGTCAAACAGTCAGAGAAGGTGCCGGCCATCCGGCTTCAGAATATCACCAAGCGGTTCGGGACGGTCGTTGCGAACGACAATGTTTCGCTGTCCGTCGAGCACGGGCAGATTCTCTCGATTCTCGGAGAGAACGGCAGCGGAAAGACCACGCTGATGAATATGATCGCGGGCATTTACTTCCCGGATCACGGCCGGATTTTTGTGGACGGACAGGAGGTCGTGATCCGTTCCCCGAAGGATGCGTTCCGATACGGCATCGGCATGATCCATCAGCATTTCAAGCTGGTGGATGTGTTCTCTGCAACCGAAAACATTGTTCTGGGTCTGGACAGCGAGCCGAAATTCAGCCTGAAGCAGTCCGCCAGAAAGATCATGGAAATTGCCATTCAGTACGGCTTTGACATTGATCCGGACAAGAAGATCTATGAGATGTCTGTTTCCGAAAAGCAGACCGTTGAGATCCTGAAGGTGCTGTACCGCGGCGCGGACATTCTGATTCTGGATGAGCCGACCGCCGTGCTGACGCCGCAGGAAACCGAAAAGCTCTTTGCAGTGCTCCGGAGAATGCGCGACAGCGGCAAAGCGATTATCATTATCACGCACAAACTGCATGAGGTGCTTTCGCTTTCCGATCAGGTCGCGGTGCTCTGCAAGGGCAGATATGCCGGAACGGTCAATACCGCGGAAACCAATGAGAGCAGGCTGACCGAGATGATGGTCGGAAAGAAGGTCACGCTGAACATTGCACGCTCTGAGCCGAAGGATCCGGTGGACAGACTGATTGTGGAGGGCATTTCCTGCAAAAACCGCGAGGGCACGGAGCTGCTGCATGACATCAGCTTTACTGCGCGTGCGGGCGAGATTCTCGGCATTGCGGGCATTGCGGGCAGCGGACAGCGCGAGCTGCTGGAAGCAATCGCGGGCTTGCAGCATGTGAACGGCAAAATTCTCTACCGCAACCCCAAGACCGGGCAGACAGACGATCTCCGTGACAAGACGCCTGTGCAGATCCGAGAGCTCGGCGTGCGGCTGTCGTTTGTGCCGGAGGATCGCCTCGGCATGGGACTGGTCGGCAATATGGACATTGTGGATAACATCATGCTCCGCAGCTACAAAAAGGGCAGGGGCTTTTTCCTGGAGCGCAAGAGCCCGCGCTCTCTGGCGGAAAAGATCATCAACGATCTGGAGGTTGTGACGCCGGGCGCGAATACGCCGGTGCGGCGGCTTTCGGGCGGCAATGTGCAGAAGGTGCTGGTCGGCCGTGAGATTGCCGCATCCCCGACGGTGCTCATGGCTGCATATCCGGTGCGCGGTCTGGACATCAACGCCTCATTCACGATCTATAACCTGCTGAATCAGCAGAAGGAAAACGGCGTGGCGGTCATCTTTGTCGGTGAGGATCTGGACGTGCTGCTGGAGCTCTCCGACCGCATCATGGTCATCAGCTCTGGACGCATTGCAGGAACGGTCGATGCGCGTACTGCGACAAAAGAGGAAATCGGCCTGCTGATGACAAAGAATGCCGTACAGGAGGGAGGTGCAGCAGATGGCGCAGCAAACGCATAAGACAAAGGAACCGCTGTTCCACATTGCCAAGCGTGACGCGATTGTCTGGTGGAAGGCCTGGGGCATCCGCATTGCCGCGATTCTGCTTGCACTGGTCGTCAGCGGTCTGGTATCCTTCCTGCTCACCGGTGAAAACCCGCTTCGCATTTATGTAACAATGCTGGACGGCGCCTTCGGAACCAAACGGCGCATCTGGGGTATGCTGCAAAACCTTGCGATGCTGCTCTGTGTATCCGTTGCGGTGACGCCCGCATTCAAAATGCGCTTCTGGAATATCGGCGCGGAGGGGCAGGTGCTGGTCGGCGGTCTTGCATCCGCAGCGTGCATGATCCTGCTGGGCGACAAGCTGCCGAATGCGCTGCTGCTGCTTGTGATTCTTGCCGCGAGTGTGCTGGCGGGTGCGCTCTGGGCGTTGATTCCGGCAGTGTTCCGCGCAAAATGGATGACAAATGAAACGCTTTTTACGCTGATGATGAATTATATCGCAATTCAGCTGGTGTCGTTCTTTGTGTATAAATGGTCGGTGCCGAAGGGCTCCGGTCAGGTCGGCGTCATCAACCGCGCAACCCATGCGGGCTGGATGCCGGTCATCGGAAAATACGATTATCTGCTGAATATTCTGATTGTTGCGGCGATTACACTGTTCATGTATATCTATCTGAAATACAGCAAGCACGGCTATGAAATCGCGGTTGTCGGAGAGAGTGAGAATACCGCGCGCTATATCGGCATTCCGGTGAAAAAGGTTATCATCCGCACGATGCTGATTTCCGGTGCGATCTGCGGACTGGCGGGCATGCTGCTGGTTTCCGGCACGGATCACACGATCTCGCGCGATACTGCCGCGGGCAGAGGCTTTACGGCGATTATGGTTTCGTGGATGGCGAAATTCAATCCGGTGTTCATGGTGCTGACCGCATTTCTGATTGCGTTTCTGGAAAAGGGCGCGACGGAGGTTTCGACGGCATTCGGCCTGAACGAATCCTTCTCCGATATCATCACCGGCATCATCATTTTCTTTATCATCGGCTGTGAATTCTTCATTCAGTATACCGTGAAATTCCGGGAAAAGGAGGCGGCGAAATGATTTGGGCAGGATTTTTGCAGCGCGCGATCATGCAGGGCGTTCCGCTGCTGTACGGCTCGACCGGTGAGATTATCACCGAGAAATCCGGCAACCTGAACCTCGGCATTCCGGGCATTATGTATGTCGGCGGCATCAGCGGCGTCATCGGCGCATTTCTGTATGAGCAACACGCCGCTTCGGTGCATCCGCTTCCTGCGGTGCTGATTCCGCTGCTTTGTTCGATTGCCGGTTCGCTGCTCATGGGGCTGATTTACAGCTTCCTGACGGTTTCGCTCCGCGCAAACCAGAACGTGACGGGTCTTGCACTGACGACCTTCGGCGTCGGCTTCGGCAATTTCTTCGGCGGTTCGCTGGCCAAGCTGGCTGGCAGCGATGTCGCATCCATTTCCCTGAGCACGACCTCCGGTTATTTCCGCACGCAGCTGCCGTTCGCAGACAAATGCGGCTGGTTCGGGCAGGTCTTTCTGTCGCACAGCTTTCTGGCATATGCAGCGGTGATCATCGCTGCGCTGACTGCGTTCATTCTTTCGCATACGCGCATCGGCCTGCATCTGCGTGCGGTCGGCGAGAATCCCGCAACCGCCGATGCCGCAGGCATCAGTGTCGGCAGATACAAGTATTTTGCGACCTGTACCGGCAGTGTGATTGCCGGACTCGGCGGCCTGTACTACGTCATGGACTACGCGAACGGCGTCTGGTCGAACGACGGCTTCGGCGACCGCGGCTGGCTTGCGATTGCACTGGTGATTTTCGCAGTCTGGCGTCCGAATATCAGCATTTTCGGCTCGATTCTGTTCGGCGGACTGTATATCGTCCACAATTACATTCCCGGGCTGGATGTCAGCGGACAGGAGCTGTTCAAGATGCTTCCGTATGCCGTGACGATTCTGCTGCTGGTGGTTATCAGTATGCGCCGCAAGCGTGAGGCGCAGCCGCCTGCGCATCTCGGTATGCCGTATTTCCGTGAGGAGCGATGATATATGAGAAAACCGATCTGGGGACTGACCGCAGCCCTCTGCGGCTATGCGGGCGCAAAGGGTGTGATCCGGCTGCTGCGGGAACGCTTCTCTGTGCAGATGACGGAACGGACGGCGCTGACCGCCTCCGTTGTGATGGCAGCCGTTCTTGCGCTGATTGCACTGGTGCTGGCCGGAAACCGCAATCTGGAGCGGGCGCGCCTGCTCGGCTATGCAAAGCAGGCCTGCGCACCGGAATCTGACCGGAAGCGGCTCAGCCGTCAGCTGGTTTCGGAGGTCATGATCCTCATTCTGCTGAATGCGGGTGCGGTTTTGCTGCTGGTCTGGCTGCGGCGCTGACATATGAAAAAAACGCCGCCGTATTCCGGAGTCTGAAACCGGAAATACGGCGGCGGTTCCGGTTTCCTGACAGTTTTCCGCAAGCCGGGAAATGCGGATGATCCGGAATTCTGCTATGATAGAAGCACAGGAGGGGAACAGCATGGAATGGATTGCAGCGATGCAAACGGCGATTTCGTATATGGAGGCGCATCTTCTGGAGAATCTGAACTATGAGGATGTTGCGAAACAGGTTTATCTTTCAAGCTATGAATTTCACCGGGCGTTCAGCTTTCTGACGGGCATGACGGCAAATGCCTATATCCGGAACCGCAGGCTTTCGCTTGCTGCGCGTGAAATCGCGGAAACGGATGCGAAAATCACGGAAATTGCGCTGAAATACGGCTATGATACACCGGAGAGCTTCACTAAGGCGTTCACACGGTTTCACGGCGTTGCGCCGAAATATGCCAGAGAAGGCGCTGCAAAGCTCGTGCTGTTCAACCCGCTTGTGCTGAAATTAACTGTGGAAGGCGGTAAGAGTATGGATTACAGAATCGTACAGACTGAGGCGCAGAAATTCCTTGCGGTTGTCAGGGATTTCCGCAACGAGATTATCAACGATGCGGAGAATCACGAGATTCCCGATTTCTGGGGCATGTGCCGTGAGAACGGCGTGATTGCGAAGCTGCTTGCAATGTGTCCGGCGGGCAGGCGTGACCTTTACGGGTTATGTGCGCCGACGAAGCCGGGTGCGGAAACCTTTGCATACGGCATCGGCATTCCGGCGGACGCGGATTCTGCGGCACCGGATCCGGATGTGCTGAAACAGGCGGGGCTCTGCATCTGGGACGTGCAGCCCGGCACCTATGCGGTGTTTGAATGCATCGGGGAGGATGCTGACTGCATCAGCGAAACCTGGGCACGGTTTTATAAGGAATTCCTGCCGCAGATGGGCTATGAGGCCGCAGATGAAACCGATTATGAATACTATCCTGAGCAGGGGAGAAGCGGTGTGTTCTGCGAGCTTTGGATTCCGGTCAGGAAGAAATAACCGAAAAAATCCCGAAAGCGGCATAAGACGCTTTCGGGATTTGCTGATTTGGCTGCTGTGTGTTCAGACCTCCGCGGTCTGTTCCGGCTGCTGCACGGACGGGCTCAGCTTGCGGATTTGCAGGGCGAGATATCCTGTTTCCAGCTGGCAGAAGCCCTTGGATACGATGCGGTACAGCGGTGTGCGTTCCAGCGCGCATTTTATGCCGATGCTGTTTGCCGTTCTGAGCGCGCTCCGCAGTGCCCAGTGCTCGTAAAAAAATGCGTTCATGCGGACGGAAAGCGGTGCCTTCGGCTGATTCTGTACGGTTTCGGTTTCTCGGCGGTGCCCCTGACCTGCAAAGTGGAATTCCGGCATAGAATGCGGATTTGTCACAATGGGTGCGGCGGCATCGGTTTCCGGCGGAATTTCATCCGGGCCGACGGAGAACGCAGACCGCACGACCTCGATTTCAGCGCCCGAGGAATCCACAGCGCGGATGCAGAGCTCGTAATCTCCCTCGGTCAGCGTTGAAAAGATCAGCTTTTTCGTAAAGAAGCCGGTCAGCTTGTAGTCTTTTGCCATCGGATAGACCGTCACGCTCTGGACGGCGTTCGGGTGATCCTTTTTGTGGATGGTTCCGGTGATTGTGCGCAGGACGTTGTCGGAGCTGACGGTTCCGGCCAGGGTGAAATTGGAGCCTGCCTTCAGGGTTCCGCCGGGCAGAACGGAATTCGTGATGACCGCCTGCCGGTCGAAGAATTGATATGTATAGCAGATATTGCGGTCAACAGTCGTGCGGATGCCGGGGCATCTGCCGCAGCCGGAATACTGCCAGATTGTCGCCTCATCGGAGAGATCATGCCCGACCGGACTGGACAGACCGTTTGACGTGTTGAAGTAATTGGCCTCCCAGATCGGGTATTTTGCGTCAATCAGCGCCTGACGGTCAATGCATTCGCTGAAAAACGCGGTGCTGGAATAGACGCCGGCCGTGTGTCCTGCATCCTCGATCCGCTCAAGACCGGCGAGCAGCCCGGGCATAAACACCTCCGGCGGCAGATGCTCCTGCCGGGTTGCGGATTCCAGATCATAGAAAACCGGCAGTTCCAGGGACTTGTCCTTGAGCACCTCAAGCATATATTCCGTATCGGCGAGGATTTCCTCCTGCGAGGCAGCATCCGTGAAAAGATAGCAGCCGACGGCGATGCCGGCTTTTTTGGCCTCTCTGTAATTGTCCTCAAAGGTCGGATCGACCTCCCAGTCGTCAATGGAGTGGAGCACCTTGCAGCAGCGCAGAATCGCAAATTTCACATCGCTTCTGGCGACTTCCTCCCAGTTGATCTCCTCTTGATACTTGGATACGTCTATTCCGGGAAGCGATACCGCCGCAGATGCGTGCAGACTGTTTTGCTTCCCGGACGGTACCAGGCATACGGCGATCATGACGGCTGCTGTCAGTACAGCCGGGAGCCGATGCGGATGCATATGCAACGAAATCACTTCCTTTCCCGAAAAATATACATACACCGTTATTATACCATAAAATGATATGAAATGCAACTGTGTAAGTGCCAAAATTTTCCGACGCCCGACACGGCAGGCGGTGCCCGTATGATGCATCCGCCGGAGAGAGCCGGTATCACATGCAGGTGCTGCGGGACTTTTTTCGGAATGCTCTTGCTATTTTCAGATAAAAGCAGTATAATAATATAGTATGTACCGAACGGGAAAGGAAGATTCTCATGCAAACCGAAGAACAGCTCCGGCGGGCGGAGCAGAAATATGACGAGCTGACAGAGCGGCTCCAGGACGGCAGCATTGCGGCGGATCCGGACAGACTGGCGGCGCTGATGAAGGAATATAAGCAGCTGACGCCGGTTGTGGAGGCGTACCGCAGCTATACCGCGTGCAGGAATACGCTTGCAGAGCTCGATCTGCTGCTGTCGGATCCGGACTGTGAGGAGGAGCTGCGCGCGCTTGCAAACGAGGAAAAGCAGACCGAAATCGTCCGGCTTGCCGGGCTGGAAGCGGAGATCAGCAGGCTGCTCATGCCGGAGAATGCCGCCGATGCGCGTGATGTGATCGTAGAGATCCGAAGCGGTGCAGGCGGTGAGGAGGCGGCGCTCTTTGCGCATTCACTGCACCGGATGTATTCGATGTACGCTGACCGGCAGGGCTGGACGCAGAATATCATGAGCCTGAACGCCACCGAGCTCGGCGGCACGAAGGAAGTCATTTTTTCGCTGTCAGGCGATCATGTATACCAGAAGATGAAATTTGAGAGCGGCGTTCACCGTGTTCAGCGCGTCCCGGAAACCGAATCGCAGGGGCGTGTGCATACCTCAACGGTCACGGTCGCTGTCTTGCAGGATGTCGAGGATGTCGAGCTGGAGCTGAACCCGAATGATCTGCGCATTGACGTATTCCGTTCCAGCGGCGCGGGCGGCCAGCATATCAACAAAACCTCATCGGCCATCCGCGTGACGCATATTCCGACCGGCATGGTCGTGGAATGCCAGAACGAGCGCAGCCAGTTCCAGAATAAGGATAAGGCACTGTCTGTTCTGCGTGCGCGGCTGTTTGCGCGGGCGCAGGCGGAGCAGGACGCACAGATTGCTGCGGAGCGGCGGACGCAGGTCGGCTCGGGTGACCGCTCTGAGAAGATCCGCACGTATAATTTTCCGCAGTCGCGGCTGACCGATCACCGGATCGGCTTTTCGCTGTACCGGCTGGAGGATGTGATGAACGGCGATCTGGATGCCGTATTTGACGCGCTGATTCAGGCAGAGCAGGCGGAACGTCTGGCGGCGCAGGGAGGACAGAACGAATGAACACAAAGCTGCTTCATGCAGAAAACATACCGGAAGCCGCAGCGCTGATCCGCGCCGGAGAACCCGTCGGAATGCCGACGGAAACGGTTTACGGCCTTGCCTGTGATGCGGGAAATCCGGAGGCGGTGCGCAAGGTCTTTGCAGCCAAGGGCAGACCTGCGGATAATCCGCTGATCGTGCATATTGCGGACATTGCAGACTGGGCGCCGCTTGTAACGGAGATTCCGCCGCTTGCGCAGAAGCTCGCAGAACGCTTCTGGCCGGGGCCGCTGACGATTATTCTGCCGCGTTCGGAGCGCGTTCCTGCGATTACGGCGGGCGGTCTGGATTCCGTCGGAATCCGGTTTCCGGCGCATCCGCTCGCGCAGGCGCTGATCAAAGAATCCGGCGTTCCGATTGCTGCGCCGTCCGGCAACCGTTCCGGCAGCCCGAGCCCGACAACGGCCGCACATATGCTGGCGGATATGGACGGGCGCATTCCTGCGATTGTGGAGGGCGGCAGCTGTATCTGCGGCGTGGAATCGACGGTGATTGCGCTGGATAATGCGGAAACGGTGCGTGTGCTGCGTCCCGGATTTGTCACCCCCGAGCAGCTCAAAACAGTTGCCCGGCGCGTGATCGTCGATGACGCGGTACTGGCAAAGGTCAGGGAGGGCACCGTGGTGCGGTCGCCCGGCATGAAGTACCGGCATTATGCGCCGAAGGCGCGCGTGACGCTTGTGCAGGGGAGTCAGGCAGATTTTCTGCGGTATATGGAGACGCATACCGGTACGGGTGTGCTGGCGCTGGTCTTTGATGCGGATGTTCCGGCCTGCGAGGCGGACGGGATTCCGTGCAAAGCATACGGCGACTCCGATGAAGCGCGCGCTGCGGCATTTTTTGCGTCGCTCCGTGAGGCGGATGCGGCGGGTGTGCAGCATCTGTATGTCCGTGCGCCGCGGACTGATGGCGTCGGGCTTGCGGTATACAACCGGCTGATCCGTGCGGCGGGCTATGATATTGTACACGCTGAAACTGAATAAAAAGCAGCCCGCAGCGGAACACTGCGGGCTGCTTGTTTGCACGGGATTTTGTAAGGCTGTGCTGATTACTCGACGACGATTGCACCGTCAAGCAGCGTGAACTGATATGAGCAGGCGTTTGCATCTGTGCAGATCAGGTTTCCATTGCCCATTTCATCGCCGGATGTGACAAACAGTGTATTCTCCTTGTCAATCGTCAGCGTGAAGACGTCACCGGCTTTCGCATCCTCCGGAATCTGATAAATGTATTCACCGATCACAGTGCCGTTTGCCATGCTGAGGTTTTCGCCGCGCGCGGAGCACCAGACCAGTGCGCCGTACTCCGGATCCGGATTCCAGACCGGGGCGCTCGGGATCGGATCACCGAGGATCTCGTCGATGTTGGACTGAATGCCCTTCAGCTGTGCATCGCCGCTCTGGTTCATGAAGAACTGGAAGCCTGCGATGTCCGGGCAGCCGGATACGTATACCGGGACGGTGACGAAATCACCGGCCTTGCCGGAGGCAACGCCGACCTCAATGAACATACCGGTCTTGCCGTAGGTCGTGAAAACGGTTTCTTCGGTCGGGACATTGACCGAAAGCACGGAGCCGTCCGGGAGCTCATAGTCAACGGTCTTGTAGACAGGTGACTGTGTGCCTGTTTTTTCAGACACAGCGCGGTACTCCGACCACATCGGCTTGTCACCGACCAAAGTGTGGCAGTAGTATTTGAGAATGTTGGTCGCATCGAGAATGTCGATGACGCCGTCGAGGTTCGTGTCAGCCGGCGGGTTGGAGCTGGCCGGAAGTGCTTCGCAGTCTGCAACGCTCTTGACATATGCGAGCAGAACGGACTGTGCGTCATCAACGCTGACTTCACCGTTGCCGTCAATGTCGCCCATGCTCCGGTATGTGAATTCACCGGCTGCGGATGCACTGAATGCAGGTGCGATGCTCAGTGCGAGCACAGATGCACATGCTGCGCACAAAGCCTTCAGTTTGGTTGTTTTCATGTGATTTATCCTCCTTGTAAGAATGATGTGCCGGATCATGCGGGATGAGGGCTCTGTTTGTCCCTCGTATGGTATACGATTGAGCGGCCGGATATGTTTCACAGCAAAAGAGATTTGTTGGAATGCACAAAATTGCAGCTGAATTTATGTGCAGAATAAAGAATGCCTGCGGAACATCTGCGTTCCGCAGGCATTGATATGCAATGCTGTTTACTCGACTCTGATACAGCCGTTCAGAATCGTAAACTGGTAGGAATTGGCATTGGGGTCTTCACGGATCACTTCGCGGGGAATCTCTCTTCCGCTGCTGACGAATTTGGATTCCGATCGTAAGATATTGAGCGGGTAAACTGTGCCGGGGACTGCATCCTCCGGGATCTCATAGACCAGCTCAGTGATAACAGAGCCGTTCTTGAACACGACGTCACGCGCACCTCCTGCAACCCAGACAGCCCCGCCGTAGCCATCGCCCCAGGATGGCATCAGTGAGGTGTTCATGAAGCTGCCGCCGTACTGTTCAGCATTCGGAAGTGGGCGCACCTCTTTTACGACCAGATCCGGGTTGGTGACGAACAACTGGAAGCCTGCAAGCAGCGGAACACCGGAAATGTAAACCGGAACGGACACACACTCGCCGGGCTTGGCGGATACAGCGCCGACTTCCAGGAACATGCCGGTTTTGCCGTATGAAAGGAATTTGGTTCCTGTCTGAATTGTGGCAGTATATTGTTCGCCTTCTTCTGTGACATAGTCAACAGTTTCATAAATCGGTACTTCTTTGCCTGTGACTTCACACATGTCGCGGAATTCAGACCACAGCGGAACATCTCCGACCAGCGTGCGGCAGTAGTAGCGCAGGATGTTGCTTGCGTCAATGATGTCGATGACGCCGTCAAAATTGGTGTCTGCGGACGGAAGATCCTCGCTCGGAATGGTCGTGTCGTCAGCCACGCTCTGCACATAGCGGAGCAGAACAGACTGCGCATCATCGACGCTGACGCTCTCGTCGCCGTTCGTGTCGCCCATAATTTGCAGCTTGGGGTTCGGCTTATAGCGATGGCCGAAGTCAGCGTTGCTCACGTACTCTCCGTCATAATACGGAATCTCTGCTGCCGCGGGAAATGCCGGGACAGTGCCGAGCGTCAGTACGGCTGCGCAGAATGCGCACATGGTTTTCATCTTTGCGGTTTTCATGGTGATTTCCTCCTTGTCATAAACAGAATTGCCGGTATTATGTAGTTGCGAAGATGCGGCCGGTACGGGGGCTTAACCGACCTTGCATATATTATAACATATTTCAGGCGATTTGTGTATGATTTTCACAAAGTTTGTTGCGATATATAATTTTTATATGCGCTGATTGTACAGTTCGCCAAATATGCTACCAAAAAACAATATTTCCCAAGAAAAAAAGCGGGATCTGACCGCCCTCTGATCAGATCTCGCCTTTTTTGTGGAGTATGACGCGGTACCGTTCTTTCGCAACGGCGCCTGCGTGTTCGTGCTGTGAGAATCCCGGAAAGGATCCGCACATAGTTTGCGGCATCACGGCGGTGACCCTGCCGATCCGGAGTATCTTTTGCCGAACCGGGCTGTGCACAGCGTCTGCGTGAAGCGAATCGGGAAATCCGTTTCTGCGGACGGTTTTGTCCCCGTTTCCGGTGAGATGCCGGATCCGGTCAAACCGTATGCCGTCTGTTCAAAAGCCTCGCCGCGGACTGCACCGGACGGTGATGTCCCACGGCAGCGAATATTCGTCTGCGGGGGTTCCTCAGAGTGTGCGCTCATCGGAACGGTTTCGTTCACCGCATCGGGTGAACGCTCAGAGCAGGCTCTGTAACGGGAAATACAGAAGATGCGCAGACTGCAAGGTGCTCTGAAACTGTCTGTGAATCATAAAAGGATCCTGTGTCAAAGCATTCCTCCTTACTGATGTCGGTCAAATGGCGGGGGAGAATGGATATGAGTGCGCAGCGGGAAATCCGCGCCTCTGTATATGAAACAATCGGCGCGGGAAAAAGTCCCACGAAAAATTCAGTTTTGTATCCTTGCACAATCCGCACAGTATATTCTTGTGCAGATTGCTAAAAGCTGTATTGCCCGCGGAGATAGGCACTTTTTTGCATACCGTACATCTTTTGGCTGCGTATTGCAGAATGTTGATGAAACCTGAAATTATCCTAAAAGTTTACGTGCAGGCGGTGCCCGCCTCCATTGATCGAAAGCTCTCCGGTCGTTCAACTGCGGCATAAAAGATAATGCTCTCAATCAACATGAACAGAATAAAGAACAGGCAGCCCGTTTTTGAGCTGCCTGTTTTCGTATTATTCCTCCTCGCCGATGGCGGGGAGTGTCGGATCTTTCACAGAGCTTGCGGTGATCACGTCCTCCGCTTCAAATGCGAAGATTTCGATTTCCGGTGCTGTATACTGTTTCATGCCTGTAACCTCCTTTCAGTCATCCTTGCAGTCGAATACATAATATTCTGCTGCTTTGCTGTATTCATAGAACGCCCAGATCAGATCCCACATGGCGCTGCCCTCCTCGCACTGCCAGACTGCGTATGCACAGTAATCTCTCGGGCAGACGTAGTACGTTTCGCCGTTGATCTCAATCTCCTCGCTTCCAACCGTTCCGGCGGCAGAAAAGTTCCGCATGATAAAGCAACTGCGTCCCGCTTTGTCCGTGTACTTTTCCAGATCGACGTCACCGGAATACTGCTTATGCACCACGCGGTCCGCGTCCGTGTAGATCAGCAGATCCGTGCCGGAATTGAGCACCATGCCCAGCTTATATGCGCCATGCGTTTCGTTGACAATATCAAACCAGCGCGGCATAAAGCCCTCCGGCAGGATTGTATGCGTTTTTCCGAGGAAGTAATTTTCCGCGGCCTTCATGTAACGCTCTAGCCACTCGACAAGGGTGTTCCGCTCCTCAGTCAGCGTTTCCGTGTCATTTTCGCGGGGTTCGCCCGTGTAGTTTTCAAAGTAATCCTTCACGGAATACCGGATCACACTGCCCGGCACTTTCTGCAAGCTGCTGTTGTAAATGTCGAGCAGATTGCCGTCTTTGTCATAGAGCTTCAGGCTGACCTTGTCGGTGCGCTGTGTTGCGTTGACGCCGTAGCTCAACTTGGTGTAGCCTTTATACGGGCCTTTCTTTACCTTCTGGAAGTCGGTGATTTCCTCCTCGTAGTAAGGGCCGGAGAGCACGGCCTTTTTCACGCTGTCGGTCAGCACGGTGTAGAAATTGATGTGAATTGTGCCGTCCAGAGAGAGGCTGACGCCCTTGACATAGTTCTTTAACGGTGCCTTGTAGGTGAGATAACCGGGTTCATCAGGCGGGTTGTCAATGCGGGCGTATTCTATATCACTCATGTCGCCGGAAATCTTCGTTCCGGCACCGCCTTGCAGAGCGCCTATATCTCCCCAAATAGCGTGTGATTCAGTGACTGCATCTGCATTCCAAAGGTCAGATGCATAAATTGTTTTCAGGTAATAGCATTGATTAAACATACCGGACATATCTGTTACTTTTGATGTGTCAAAACTACTCAGATCCAATTCAGTAAAACAAGTCCAGGCGAACATACTGTTCATGTTCGTTACATTCGATGTATCAAAGTTGCTTATATCTATTGAAGAAAACTTATAGCATTCATAGAACATGCGACTCATATTGGTTACATTGGATGTGTCAAAGCTGCTCAGATCCAATGTTTTTAGTGATGAGCAATCCTCAAACATGCTCTCCATATCCGTTATATTTGATGTGTCAATGCCGTTCAGATTCAAAGATGTTAATTCTTTCAATTTGCTGAACATATGATTTGCATTCGTAACATGCGAGAAATCTGCTTTTGACAAATCAATACTGGTTACATTCGACCAGCCGGTCGGTTCATATCGACTGTAGTAATACTTATACTGTACTGAATTGAACAGATCAGAACAATCCTCTGGCAGTACGCAGTCATCTGCCGCAACAACACTCGTGATTGTTCTATTGTTGCGGTATATCCAGAGCTGGTTTTTGACTATATTGCCAGACAGCGTTAATACGCCCGTTTCTTCATTCAGCTTGACCGTTCTCAGCGGTACCGTACCATTCTTACATAAGTATCCCGGTTTTCCGTCCTTGCCGTCAATGCGGGCGTATTCCTTGTCTGTATGGTTTTCGTCGTATGCCGTGCCTGCGCCTCCGGCCAGTGCCAGGTTATACTGAAACATTTCATCTGATTTCGTAACAGCATCAGTATTCCACAGGTCAGAAACATAAATAACGTCCAGAAGCGGTGTAAGGTCAATGTGATAATCATATTCACCCATTTCGTAATAATATGTTGACGAATCAATCACGCTGCAATATTCAGCAAGATCTTTGAACGCACGGAACATATAGCGCATATCTGTCACATTCGACGTATCAAAGCTGCTTAGATTCAGCGTGCGCAAGTTTAGGCAGTATGCAAACATCCGGTTCATATCAGTCACCTTGGATGTATCAACGCCGATCAGATTCAAATCACTTACGCCACAGTTTTCAAACATTCCGGACATATCAGTGACATTGGATGTATCAAGACCGTTCAGATTGATTGTAAAAAGAAACGGAGCATCACTGAACATGTGTGACATGTTTGTTACCTTGGAGGCGTCAGCCTTTGATAAGTCAATAGAATAAACCCGTTCCCATCGACGATAATACACCCATTCAAAGGTATCTTCATAGTAAACCATGTTCCAATCGCCTCCGTCGAAAAGCTCACTGCAATCCTCCGGCAGCACACAGCCCTCCGCCGCAATAATATTTTCGACATAATCGTTCAAGCGGTATTCCCAGATCTGCTCCTTTGTCACATTACCGTTCAGTGTCAGCGTGCGCGTATCCTGATCAAATACCGCGCTGCCCGCCGCGTGTGCCGTAAGCGGTGCATTCAGCAGCTTTGTGCCGCACGGTATGGCAGGCAAAGCACCGCCCAGCATCACCAGTGCCATGGCAGCAACCGCTGCCGCCTTCAATCGTTTCCTCATCATGAAACCTCCTTTACGTATCTGCAAACGAATTATGTCACAACGCACCCGCAGATGCGCTGCGCTGATTTTATTATAACATAATCAAATCATATGCACAATGATCAAAGGTGAACGTAAAGCGTAGAAAAACGGCAACATAATCAATATTATTTATGGCGAAAACTGATAATATTGCGCTGATTTGCGGTATTCTGCGCCAATATAGTGCCTTTTGCATTTTACTGCTCCGCTCACCTTGCTTTTTACCGGATAGTATGCTATAAGGCGGCAGTGCCGCCCTCCTTTTTTTCCCTATGCAGCAAAGATAATATCTTTTCTTCTCTTCTCCCATTGCACTTTATGACAGAATATGCTATAATATAAGTTGAATATCTATATGCCGGACGCTCCGGGGCGTGCCGGCATACGGAACGGGCGGGCATTTTTCCGGTTCTGCTGTTCACGGCAGCAGAAAACCGGCCGGAGAAATTGTCATGCTGCACAAATCTCAGGGCGCGGTTTGTGCAGTTCGCCGATTTTTACCGGAGCACGGGACTTTTTTGCACCTGAATTGTTTCTTAAACAAAGGAATCTCAGGCAGAGCAGTTTCGTCCGGCTCCGTACCGGAGGGAAGTGATGCTATGCAGGCTGCTGCGCAGGACGACGCCTTTTCGGCGCTTTACCGTCAGCATGTGAATACTGTTTATCATATTGCGCTGTCTTATCTGAAAAATCC
Source organism: Oscillospiraceae bacterium (assembly GCA_016281125.1). Lineage (GTDB taxonomy): Bacteria > Bacillota > Clostridia > Oscillospirales > Ruminococcaceae > Firm-04. The sequence continues at coordinate 101,364 of JAEEIA010000041.1, forward strand.
GGCCGAAGCGGAGGATGTGACCTCCGAGGTGTTCGTGCAGCTGCTGGAATCCGGAATGCAGTTTCCGGATGCTTCCCAGGCACGGGCATGGCTGATTACCGTGACGCGGAACCGCTGCAAGAATCATCTGCGGCACTGGCTCCGCAGGGGAAGAGCCTCTGAGGAGGTCATGGAGCAGATCCCGGTTGAGAGCATGGAGCCGGAATTAAGACAGGTTATGGAGGCGGTTTACCGCCTGCCGGAGCGCTACCGTCTGCCGCTGATGCTGTTCGCGGTCGAGGGGTACTCCGTCAGGGAAACCGCAGAGATTCTGAAACTGAATGAAAGTACAGTCCGGACAAGAATCGCCCGTGCAAGGGAGATCGTCCGAAAGGAAACGGGGGTGGATGAAGCATGAAACCGGAACAGCGGAATCAGGAGGAACAGGCTCCGATGATCTATCGTGAGCTCGGGCGGCAGCTTCATCTGCCCGAACAGCGGATCCGTGCGCTGGAACAGCAGATCCGCCGGAAGGCTGCGGAGCAGAAAACGGATTCGCCGGTGTATATGTCCGGCAGAAAAAAGAAGTTCCGCACAGAAAACTGGCTCGGTTACCGCTTTGCGCCCATTGCGGCATGTGCGGTGCTGGCCGTGACCGGTGCGCTTTTCTACCGCGCCGGTATGATGCGGAATTCAGAATTTGAAACGGCCGAGTCGGATTATGAAGTGGTGATTCAGTCCGATCTGCCCGAGCAGACGAATCTGACAACGGCTGCGGATGCCGTGCAGACCGTCACCTCGGTGCTGACGTCACAGGCGGAGCACGCGCAGACCGGTACGGAGAATCCGCAGACAGACGCTGCGCGGCAGACCGATCCGCCCGCGCAGACTGCACCGCCTGCCGTCACGGATCGCCCTGCTTCCGCGACCGCTGCCGCGCAGACCACAACGGAAATCCGGCAGACAACGCCGGAGCCGCAGACCGTATCAACGACTGTTACAACCGAAATGCCCGAGGAGCCGCCCGTCATGACCGAGGTCGTGACTGCGCCGCCTCCGACCGTCATTCTGCCGGAGGTGCCGGAAGCGGCTATCATCGCGCTCGACGATTCGATTGCACATCCCGGCGAAACCGTCAGAGCGAAGGTGTATTTCACCCGCACTGCGGCAACCGACGGCTTTGAGGTGCATCTTCGGGTGCAGTCCATGGCGGATGTTCCGCTGCCGGAGGTGCTCTCCTGTTCGTATCCGATTCAGGAGAATTCCGATGTGCGTATCAGCCTTCTCTGCTTCTACGATGAGAAAACCGATACGTATAATGCGGTGTTCGGTGAATCCTTTGAATCGACGATCCCGGCCGGAACCGCTCTGATGGAGCTGGAGCTGCGCATTCCGGAGAATGTTCCCGCCGGAACCGTTTATGAATTCTATGACCCGTCACTCCGCGCTGAGGCTCCGAAGATTATTTCGCGTGAATATCCGGACGGTATTGAGAATGCGGTCTATATTGGTTGCATTTTTGTACAATAATGCGCTGATTTGCATCGGTTCGGCACGCAAATCAACAGGAAATGTAAAAAAGCCCTTGACTTTCGGCTAAAAGTATAGTATACTATTGTTGTGTATTATGCATTGCACCGGAAGTCGGGGCCTTTTTTGTGCGCCGGTGTCCGATGGTGTTTTGCGGCAGATGCCGCTGTATGATCTTTTTTTATGTCCCGCAGGCCGTGTTATGACGCTGCGGTGACTGTCTGATACCGGAACCGTCCGGCGGATAGAGAAAGACGCGGAACGGACGATTTCCCATTCACAAAACTGAATCATCAAACGGCGTGTTTCCTGCCGCAGAATCAAATGATAAATACCATACCATTTGAATATGTTAGGAGGAAATCACAGGTATGACACTGAGTACCCTCATGCTGGTCGCCGATCTGAATCCCGGTGTTGCGGTTTTGCTGATTGTTCTTGCACTTGCTGTCGGTGCCGCTGCCGGCATGATGTTCGGCTCCAAGCGTGCCAAGCAGGATGTGGATGCACAGATTCAGAGTGCTGAGGCGCGCGGCGTGACCAAGGGCATTGAGCAGCGGAAGCGTGATGCGGAAGCAGCGATCGGCAGTGCGGAGAAGGAAGCGGAACGGATCCGCAGCTCGGCTGCCAAGGAAGCAGAGGACCGCAAGAAAACCGCGCTCGTGGAGGCGAAGGACGAAATCTTCAAGCTCCGTACCGAGGCGGAAAATGATATTAAGGTCCGCAGAAATGAGATGAGCCGTCAGGAACGGCGCATCCAGCAGAAGGAAGAAAACCTCGACAAGAAAACAGAGCATTTTGAGCGCCGTGAGGAGCAGCTCCAGAACAAGCTGCATCAGGCAGACGAACGCCTCGCTGAGGCTGAACAGATCAAGAAGGCAGGCACCGAGGAGATTGAGCGCCTGAAGCGCAGCGAAATCGACCTGCTGGAACGTATCTCGGAATTTTCCAAGGAGCAGGCGAAGGATTATCTGTTAAAGCAGCTCGATCAGGATCTTGTGCATGAAAAGGCCGTGAAGATTGCGGCCTACGATCAGCAGATCCGGACAAACTGCGAGGACATCGCCAGAAGCCATATTTCTATGGCAATCGCAAAATGTGCGGCAGAACAGGTTTCGGAGGTCGCGGTTTCCGTTGTCCCGCTGCCGAATGACGAAATGAAGGGCAGAATCATCGGACGCGAGGGCAGAAATATCCGTTCGATTGAATCGCTGACCGGCGTTGATCTCATCATTGACGATACGCCCGAGGCTATTACGCTGTCCTGCTTTGATCCGGTGCGCCGCGAGGTTGCCCGCATCGCACTCGAAAAGCTGATCGTGGACGGACGCATCCATCCCGCCAGCATCGAGGAAAAGGTCGACAAGGCACGCAGAGAGGTCGAAAAGCGCATTAAGCAGGAGGGCGAGCGCGCCATTCTGGAAACGAATGTCCACGGCCTGAATCCGGAGCTGATCCGGCTGCTCGGCCGCCTGACCTTCCGTACTTCCTACCGTCAGAACGTGCTGAACCACAGCATCGAGGTTGCAACGCTGGCCGGTATTCTGGCCTCTGAGCTCGGCCTGGATGCCAACATGGCAAGACGCGCAGGTCTGCTGCATGACATCGGCAAGGCGCTGACTGCCGAGATCGAGGGCTCGCATGTCGCCATCGGCGTGGACGTCTGCCGCAAGTACAAGGAACCCGCAGAGGTCATTCATGCGGTGGAAGCGCACCATAACGATGTGGAGCCGCGTACCGCAATCGCATGTATTGTGCAGGCGGCTGACGCGATTTCTGCTGCAAGACCCGGCGCCCGCAGCGAAAACCTTGAAAGCTATATCAAGCGTTTGCAGAAGCTCGAGGAAATCTGCATGTCCTATGAGGGCGTGGAGAAGTGCTATGCAATGCAGGCCGGCCGCGAGGTTCGTATCATGGTCAAGCCGGAGGTCATCGACGATGAGCGCATGGTGCTTGTCGCAAGAGAGATCGCCCAGCAGATTGAAAACGATATGGAATATCCGGGACAGATCAAGGTCAACCTGATCCGCGAGAGCAGAGCAGTTGACGTTGCGAAGTAAGAAATCTCAATGCGCATGATTCGTTCGGGTCATGCGCATTGCTGTAAAGAAGAGTAGAGTGGTATTATGGCTAAAACAATATTTGGTACAAGTGATAAATCCAATTTCATTCTGAATATGGATCTTGACAAATTCCGCTCCGCCTGCGGGGAAATCGCAATGATCATTTTCTGGTCAACGGCGCTGTCCCAGCTGATGAGCCACATGCTCGGCTCGGCGGAATTGGGGCTCTCTGAAATTGCGAATTCCGGCGGTCTGGCCGGTGTGCTGGTGTTTCTGCTGCTGCTGGTGCGCAGAACCTCGGTTATTTTCTCACTGGCTGCGGTTTTTGCACTGTTTGCAACTGCCATCGGCCTGATGCGCAAGCAGTTTTCCAAGGCGACCGCAGCACCGTATCTGCTGCTGAGCGGTTCGCTGATCTGGGCGATGATTTCGCGGTTCCATTCGTATGATCTCCGCACCTCGCTGCTCGGATATTCCGGCCACGAGGAGGGCTGGTTTGTACTGCTGATGTATGCCGGTATCTTCTATCTCGGCACCATGGTGCGAGGAAAGTCCGACCGTGAACGCTTTGTCAGGCGGCTCATGGGCTTCGGCATCGCGCAGGGCGTTGTCGGCCTGATTCAGGCGCTGCCGTTTGTGGATTATATTGATCCGTCCAAGGGGCTGAACCCTTACCGCAATATTGATCCGCTGCTGTACTGGAATGTGCGCCTTCCGGCCGGTATGACCGACAGCCCGATCAATTACGCGATGATGCTCGGTATGGTCGGCGCGGCTGCCGTGCCTGCGGCGATGCTCTCAGAGGAGAAAAAGACCCGTGTGCTTGCGAAAATCTGCCTGTTCCTCTCTGTGGTGATGTCGTTGAAAACGCAGACGGTTGCGGGACTGATTGCAGGATTCGGGCTTCTGCTGCTGACGCTGATTATGGCTGCTGCCAAGCACAAAACCGCGTTCAGCAAGGCCGCGCCCTGTGTTCTGACGGTTGCTGCGGTGATTCTTGCGGCGGGCTGGATTTATGCCTCCCCGCGCATCAATCAGACCTATTTCCACCCGGACCGCACTGAGCTTTCCGATAAGCGCTGGCCGAAGGGCATCATGGTGAGAGGCTGGGAAGACGACGTTTCCGATGTGGTTCTGGAGAATGCGTTTGTGTTCGACAAGAACACGGACGGCAAGACCTATCCGGCGCTGTATGACGGCGGAATTGTATGGGATAACGGCTATTACAGACTGTTCAATACCGGAGCGTATGCGCCGTTCAAGGAGCATGACTTTGAGATTTATGACGCGATCTCTGTTCTGCGGTATTGCTGGGAGCAGGGCGTGCGTGCTGTGAAAATTGATCCGCTGCTCGGCGTCGGCCCGGACAATTTCGTTTATACGCAGCTGAAAACCAGCTACGACATTTCCGGTAATCCGAACTCGGTGGATGCACCGTACAACGAGTATCTGTATATTGCGGGAACGCGCGGCATTCCCTCGCTGCTGATGCATCTGGCGCTGGTTGTGTGCTGCTTTGTGCTCGCATGGAAGCGCAGAAAGAACGGCAGCAGCTGGATCCGGCTCTCCGCGTGCTGTGCGGCGGTGCTGTATCTGCTGACGGCGATTGTCGGTACGTCTGTGCTGACGGTAGTGCCTGTATTCTTTGCGCTGCTTGGTCTGACAGCAGCGGATCCGCTTGCGGAAACCGAAAAAGCGGCTGCCCCTGCCAATCCTGAAAAGGCTCAGAAAAAGGATAAAAAGGACAAAAAAGCAAAATGATTCAAAAAGCGGCGGATCTCCGGATTCGCCGCTTATTTATCGTGCTGTATTTCTCTGCCATGGAAAATACTGGCTTCTGAACAAGGCCGGCGGTGGGAGTGGATATTTTGCAGTATTTATGAGCGCTTATGGCGAGCCGAATCAAAAGTTTTGGTCGAGCTTTTTCAAAAGCTCGCGGATCGAGGGCAGCGCCCTCGTCGCCGTCCGCAGACGGCGAAATCCCCCGCGTTCAAGAGCTCGGCGGGCTTGGGAACCTGCGATAGAGGTCCCCATTCCTGAATTGCATCCGCGAAGCGGATACCGCTTTATATATATCCGTGATTAGCTACTCCCTTTTCCTGCGAATCTCTTGCATTTTTTTGCATAATATGATATAATAGAATGGACTAAATATGGAGGTGACCGGTTTGCGGATTCTCGGCATTGATCCGGGCTACGCGACTGTCGGGTTCGGCGTGGTGGACTATCAGGGCATGGACTTCAAAACCGTCGAATACGGCGCGATCCTGACACCTGCCCATACGGATTTCGGCGGGCGCCTTGCGCAGATCTATGAGGACATGTGCTACATCCTCAAAACGCATACCCCGCAGGTTCTCTCGATTGAAAAGCTCTATTTCAACACGAACAAGACGACCGGCATTCTGGTCGCGGAGGCGCGCGGCGTTATTCTGCTGGCTGCGGCGCAGTACGGCGTGCCGGTGTATGAATATACGCCGCTCCAGGTGAAATCTGCGGTTGTCGGTTACGGCAAGGCAGAAAAGCCGCAGGTGATGGATATGACGCGCAGAATTCTGCATCTCAGTCAGATTCCGAAGCCGGACGATGCGGCGGATGCGCTGGCACTTGCGATCTGCCACGGGCACTGTGCCAAGCCGGATTATTGAGTAAACGGAGGAATCATCAGTGATAGATCATATTCGCGGCACGGTTTGCCACAAGGAGCCGGATCTCGTCGTGATCGAATGCGGCGGTGTCGGCTATGCGTGCAGAACCAGCGTGCAGACGGCGGCGTCAGTCGGCGCGGTGGATACCGAAGCGCTGCTCTATACGCGGCTGACCGTCCGGGAGGACGAGGTGGCACTGTACGGCTTCGGGACACGGAGCGAGCGCAGCTGCTTTGATCAGCTGACCGCAGTATCCGGTATCGGCCCGAAGGCAGCGCTGGCGATTCTTTCCGATTTTACGCCCGACCGCTTTGCACTGGCCGTTGCATCGGGGGATTATAAGCAGTTTACAGCAACAAAGGGCATCGGGACAAAGACCGCACAGCGGATTGTCCTGGAGCTGAAGGATAAGGTTGCGAAGGCCGTCAGGACGGAGGGACTCCCTGCGGCGCCGGTCTTTTCGGGCGGCGGCAGTCTGGATGAGGCAATGTCCGCACTCCAGGTGCTCGGTTATTCGCAGGGCGAGGTTGCAGGCGTGCTGGCGGTGCTGGATCCGTCGCTGCCTTCCTCGGAGCTGATCCGTCTTGCCCTGATGCAGCTCGGAAAAAACATGCTCGGATGATGAACGGGCAGCAGACATACGGATCCGCAGAACGGATCCATGAAGCAGGAGGTTCAGAATGAAACAGAAACTGATTTTTGCAGCAGCGCTGCTGATGCTCTGTACGCCGGTGCTGACAGCCTGTGCAGGAAAGCCGCAGGGTGATTCTTCGGTCAGCGCGGAGGCTTCGCAGCAGGATACACCCCAGCAGAACAATCCGGACGGCAGCGGCGACAGTTTTGCGACCGTGGAGGATGAAGACGATCTCAAGGCAGCGACCAAGGTGCTGACGGAATTCTGCAAGGGATGCAAAAAGAATCAGGCGGATGTGCTGGAGCAGAAATCCAACATTGCGCTGGTTCCGCAGTTTGCTGCTGTGACAGGCGATGCCCCGACGGAAGAAACAATAAAGGAAATGCATGACAACATGATTGCTGCGTACTGCCGCATGGAGGATTATAAAATCACCGAGGGTGCTCTGAATATCGCCGCGCTTGAAACCTATGCGAACTACCGCAGTGAGATGCAGGAAATCAGTGAAAAACTGCGGGAAATCGGTGAAACCGCAACCGCAGAGGCCGCAGAGCAGCTGTTCTATCCGATCAGCAAGATTTATTCGTTCAGCGTGGCGGTTGAATCCAACGGGGAAAGCACACCGCAGAAAATGTATGTAATCCAGAAACAGGACGGCAGCTGGACAGTTGATCTCGGCCTGCTTCAGTCCATGGTCGATTATATGAGCGTTTCCAAGGTCAGCATTGCAAACCAGACTGCGAAGGATCTGAAAAATGCGCTGGATTTAGCGCTGACGGACATGGATGTTGAGGATATGGGCATCAGCAAGCTCAGCGGCGAATATCATTTTGACGGCGCTTCTCTGACTCCGGCTGACGGCCGCGAGGACAAGACGGAAGCGGAAATCGCCCTTGCGCAGAAGACGATGTCTTATTACGAAAATCTCCCGCATACGCCGCATGTGTATTTCCGTCTGGACAAGGGCGCTTTAACTTCGGTGGCCGTGCAGATTGATTTCCGTGAGATCCCGTATTACGGCACATGGCCGACCGCGGTCGATGAGCATTATATGTATTATTTTGCTTCCATTGACGATGCGATGAAATTTGCAGCGGGTGAATACGAATCCGCAGCACCGTTCTGAGAAACCGTTTCCTGACGGAATACAGACAGAAAAAGGAGGATTGTTCCATGAATCTTGATGATTTGCTGAAGGAAGCCATCACAAAGCCGGAGAAGCGTTCTCTGTTTCTCCAGATGCTGATTAAGAGCGACGTCTATGTCATCTGCAAGCAGCCTGTGAAGCAGGATGATGTCAACGGCGGCATTTCCATGGAGCTGGTGACGACGCAGAACCCTGACGGCGACATCTTTATCCCGTTTTTCACAAGCTACCGTTCGCTCCAGCAGTTTGCCAAGCGTTACGTCAACTGCTACCGGCTGAACTGTCTGCGTCTGTTTGATCTGATTCAGTCCGCGAACGCAGTGCTCAACCCGAATTCCTACGGAAAGGAATTTTCCTCGCAGGAGATCAAGAGTATTCTCATGGTCGCAAGAAATCTGAATATTCCTGCCATCTCCATGAAGGAGGAGGAAACGATTGCGTACAGAAAATGCGACAGGAACGTCGATCATCTGCTCCGTCCGATTACAAGATATCTCGCAAGACAGGCAAATGTCGATGCCTGTTATCTGGTCGAAATGATCCGCGGCTGCGAAAAGCCGCAGACGCTGTTCGTCTTTGATATGAGCGGCAACACGCGCAAGCTGTTCTTCCCGCTTTCCAAGTATCTGCAAAGTTATACGAAATCCGGTGATTCGCTCGTGTTCATCAGTCTGGAGGAACAGGCTGCCAAGAAAGCCGTCCAGGGGATTGACCCGTTTTATGTCCGCAAAAAGCGCTTCTTTGAGCGCTGAATGACAAAATGCATGACGCTGAAACCGAAAGGAGTCTGAATTATGCCGCCCCAGGGTCGCCCGACAAGCTCGCATTCTTCCCGGTCATTTTCCGGATCCTCGCATTCTTCGCACGGCGGGATGCATCATTCTTCGCCGTCCTCGCATCACGGCGGGATGCATCATTCCCCGCCGCCGCATCACGGCGGATTCCACCATTCTCCGCCGCCCCCGCACCACGGGTACCACAGGCCGCACCGCGCGTATCATTCCGGCGGATACAGCGGCCCGAACGATTACCGGTACGGCGGAAATTCCTGCATCGGCGGCTGTATCACGCTGTTTTCCTTTATTGCCCTGCTGATCTTTATCGGGTTTGCCGTCCGCTGGGTGATGAACCGCAATGACAACAAGCCTGACAATCAGCCTGCATCCGGTTACAGCCAGAATACAGAGCACCACGATCCGATCTATGTGACGCCGCTCGGACGTGAGGTTTCATGGTCGGATCGGTATGACGCCTACTACGACAAGGAAACGGACTGCTACTTCTTCCTGAACACGAAAATGAATCCGGAGATCTGGCAGTACTGGTATGAGGGAACCTCCTCCAATTACGGCAAGTACGGCTGGATGGAGTGGGATGCCCGCGAATCCAAATGGTATGTGCAGACCGGCAAGAACAAGTGGGAGATTCTCCCGGAGGATCAGCTTCAGACCTATTTCTGGCATTTTGACTGATATAAGTACAGAAAGGACGTAAATACAATGCCCCCAAGCCGCAAACCGACAAGCTCACATTCTTCGCGCCCGTCCAGACCTTCGGGCGGCTCGCATCATTCCTCGCATTCGAGCCACAGTTCGTATCACCGCCCGCCGTCACATTCGGGTCACAGCTCGTATCACCGTCCGACGCATCATTCCGGATACCGCAGATCGTCCGGCGGCGGATTCTTCTCCGGCATGGTGCTCGGCAGCCTGCTTTCCCAGCGTGAGCAGACACAGGATCGCAGCACGACCGTCATCAATCAGCAGATTGTGACGGCGCCGCAGCCGAAGATGTACGAGTGTCCCTACTGCCTCGGCAAAGTGACGGGAACGCCCTCTGCGGACGGACTGAGCGCACTGACCTGTCCGAACTGCGGAGGTGTGCTGTCGGAGGCCAATGCAATCTCGCAGCCTGAGATGATGCAGCAGACTTTTTCGCAGCCGGCGCAGACATATTCCTCCTCGCCGGATACGAGCATCCGTGCGTATCCGAATCAGCCTTCGCTTGGGGAAAAACTCAAATCCTGCCTGTTTACGGTATTCGGGCTGTCGATTGTCTGCCTGATCTGCGGCGGAATCTTCTGGGGGCTGTCCCGCAGTCAGAATCACAGCAACCCGCAGCCGGGATATTATGAGGATTATCACGAGGATTACGCGCCCGGCGGGCAAGAGGACAGCATCTATGTGGATGTGCTCGGCCGCACCGTTTACTGGGATAACGAATACGACATGTACTACGATCCGGAAACGGACTGCTACTTCTTCATGAATTACGACATGGATCCGCCTGTCTGGCAATACTGGTTCGAGGGCGTTTCCTCCAGGTACGGCGAGAATTACGGCTGGATGGAGTGGGATTACGATGAGCGCTGCTGGTATGTCCAGAAGAGCAGCAGCTCATGGGTGAAGCTCCCGGAGGATGAATATACGGAATGGCTTTGGCATATGGACTGAAGCCGCGATCGGAGATAAACAGAACATGATTCAAACTGGAAACCCTGTGTTTGAGGAGGACGGGCGCATCGCCAGCCCGGAGGTCATTCCGGCTGACGGCGATCTGGAGATGTCCCTCCGTCCGAAAACCTTGCAGGATTATATCGGGCAGGATCAGGTCAAGCAGAATCTTGCGGTGTATATCGAAGCGGCAAGACGCCGCGGCGAGCCGCTTGATCATGTGCTGCTGTACGGCCCGCCCGGCCTTGGCAAGACGACGCTTTCCGGCATCATTGCGCATGAGCTGGGCGTGAACCTGCGCGTCACCTCCGGCCCTGCGATTGAGAAGCCCGGTGATCTTGCCGCGCTGCTGACGAATCTCGGACGCGGCGATGTGCTCTTTGTGGATGAAATTCACCGGCTGTCCCGTGCCGTGGAGGAGATTCTCTATCCGGCGCTGGAGGACAGAGCGCTTGATATTATGATCGGCAAGGGGCCGTCTGCACGGTCGATCCGTGTGGATTTGCAGCCGTTTACGCTCGTCGGCGCGACAACGAGAGCCGGTCAGCTTTCCGCACCGCTCAGAGATCGCTTCGGCATTGTGCAGCGTCTGGAGCTTTACACGCCGGAGCAGCTCTGCGACATTATCCGCAGAAGTGCGATGCTGCTTGACATTCCCTGCGAAACGGACGGCGCAATGGAGCTTGCAAAGCGCTCCCGCGGAACCCCGCGTATCGCAAACCGTCTTCTCAGGCGCGTCCGCGATTTTGCCGATGTGCTCGGCAGCGGCGTGATTGATGTGAAAACAACGCGTGAGGCGCTGGAGCGTCTTGAGATTGACGAGCTCGGCCTTGACAAGCTCGATCACCGGATGCTCGATATGATGATCCGCGGCTATCACGGCGGCCCGGTCGGACTGGAAACGCTGGCTTCTGCAATCGGTGAGGAGGCTGTCACACTGGAGGACGTCTGCGAGCCGTATCTGATGCAGCTCGGTATGCTGGCACGGACGCCGCGCGGCAGATGTGCGACGCAGCTTGCGTATCAGCATCTCGGTTATCAGACCGATGACAGTGTGATCGGACAGCAGTATTCGCTGTCGGATATGATGTGATCTCTGATTTTGAAGAAACAGGAGGGGACTATGAGCTTCTTCTCTCGGCGCAATCTCAGATACAATCAGAAGATACCGCTTCCGGAGGGTCTGATCAACGGTCAGGCACTGGGGGCGGTATCCGGTATGAAATTCGGACTGTCCAACATGAGCCGCAGCGGCTGCGAGGTCATTGCCGTTTACAACGCGCTGCTGCTGCATCATAAACCGGCACACTTTCTGGAAATTGCCCGGTATATGGAGCGGTTCCGCGTTCTGGCGGGCTTCTGGGGTGCAAATTTTTTTGCGCTCGGACACTGCATGAAGCATTTCGGCCTGCTTACCGACCGCGTGCGGCATCCCGAACAGGTACGGGATGCACTGATGGCCGGAAAAACAGTTGTGTATGTGTACTGGTGCGGCAAACGGCTGCGCTCGTCGGTGCATACGGTCTGTCTGCGGCGGCACGGCAAGGGGCTGCATGTGTACAATGCGTACAACCGCTGCGGGCATGTGTATACTGCAAAATTTGAAGATTACCTGCAAAAAAGCAGAATGATATTCGGGTACATCATCCGCGAAACGGAGCCCGAAGCATAACAGAGAATTCCCTTTTCGTAAAGAGGTGAAAAGCAATGAGCAGATTTCTGCGTCCGGAGGGACTGCGCGGTGTGGCGATCACCGAAATCAGCTGTGAGCTGATGCTGCGGCTCGGCAGAGCGGCGGCACAGGCGGTCGGCAGAAGCAGCAATCATCCGCCGGTCTTTTATATTTCCCATGATCCGCGCCGTGCTGCGGATGCGCTGGAGGCCGCTCTTTGTGCAGGCATCTGTTCGGGCGGCGGTATTGCGCATGTGCTCGGGACGGTTCCGTCCTCCGGCATGGCGATGATGCTGACCGCGGAGGATGCGGAGGCCGGCATTGCGCTGGCGGGCGGTGATCTGCCGTTTGAGTCGATCTGCGTGCGGCTTTTTTCCCGGAGCGGCGCGCTGATGTCGCCGGAACTGCTGGATTCCATCTCCGCACTGATGCCCTCTGCATCGGCCATGCCGCTGTGTTCGCATCAGAACTGCGGACTCATTTCGCGTCAGACTGATACCGGAAAACGGTATCTCAGACAGCTTGCGGCAAGGCTCAGCATGCCTTCCGATCTGCCGCAGAACAAAAAGCTGCGGATTGCGGTGGACTGCGCAAACGGCGCGGCCAGCGAATATGCGGAAACACTCTTCCGGCATCTCGGTGTCGAAGTGCTGCTGCTGCATTATACGCCGGACGGCATTAACATCAACCGTGACTGCGGCGTGCAGTCGATGAAATCGCTGATCAGCTTTGTCAAGGATTACAACTGCCATGCAGGCTTTGCGCTTGACGGCGACGGCGGCCGCTGCCTGGCTGTCGATGAAACCGGCGAGCTGCTGAACGGCGACCGGATGCTGGCCATTCTCTGTGAGGACAAGCTGGAGCAGCAGAACACCGTCGGGAGCAGTACGCCCCGCGTGATGGAGCGTGGCATCGCGGCAACGGTGATGTCGAATCTCGGTTTTCTGCGTTACGCGAAGGAGCACGGCATCCCCGTGCATATCACGCAGCCCGCGCAGCAGTTTGTGCTGGAAAAGATGCGCAATTTCGGGCTTGCATTCGGCGGCGACGGCTCCGGGTATCTGTATTTTGACGACACGCCCGCACCGGACGGCCTGCTGACGGCTGCACGCATCGTGCAGGTCATGCAGCGCTCGGGAAAGCCGCTCAGTCAGCTGTCCTCGGTCATGGAGCATGATCCGCAGGTGGCTGTTTCCGTCCGGATTCCGCATTACTGGCGTGAAATCTGGAAGAATGATCCGCAGATTTCGCGGTTCATTGCCGCATGTGAGGACGAGCTCGGCACAGAGGGTCGTATACTCGTGCGGGAGCGCCGGGACGACGCTTCGATTCGCATTATGCTGGAGGGACGCGATTTCCGCCGGATCAACAGCTATGCGTTTGCGATTGAAGAAGCAATCAAGTCGCGGACGAAATAACAGCCTGCGGGCGCGGCCGGAACAGGCTGAAACTACTTATTTGGAGTGCATATGCAGCTATGAGAATTGCTGAACACTGGGCGGATTACCGCCTGATTGATACAAAATCCGGCGAACGGCTGGAGCGGTGGGGCAATGTGACGCTGATTCGTCCGGATCCGCAGGTTATCTGGCAGACACCGCCGATGACGGATCTGTGGGATCATGCGGACGGGCATTATCACCGTTCCAAATCGGGCGGCGGACAGTGGGAATACCGCAGACAGCCGCCGGAGAGCTGGCAGATCCGATACCGGGATCTGCGGTTTATCGTCCGTCCGACCGGCTTCAAGCATACGGGACTGTTCCCGGAGCAGGCGGTCAACTGGGACTGGATGACCGAAAAAATCCGCAGTGCGGGCAGACCGGTCCGCGTGCTGAACCTCTTTGCCTATACCGGCGGCGCGACGCTGGCCTGTGCGGCTGCGGGCGCGGAGGTCTGTCATGTGGATGCAGCAAAGGGCATGGTGCAGTGGGCGCGCGAAAACGCCGCAGCATCCGGCCTGACCGAAAAGCCGATCCGCTGGATTGTGGATGACTGCGAAAAGTTTATCCGCAGAGAGGCGCGCCGCGGCAAGACCTATGATGCGATTATCATGGATCCGCCGAGCTACGGACGCGGCCCCGGCGGCGAGATCTGGAAGCTCGAAAACAGCATTTACCCGCTGGTCGAAGCCTGTCTGGATATTCTGTCGGAGCAGCCGCTGTTCTTTCTGCTGAACAGCTATACGACAGGACTCTCCCCGTCGGTTATGGGGTATCTGCTGCACAGCCTGATTGTGCCGAAGTTCGGCGGAACGGTTTCCGCGGACGAAATCGGGTTGCCGGTGGAGCTTGCAAAGGCAGCGCTGCCCTGCGGTGCAACGGCGATCTGGCAGGCAGTGCACGCCTCCGTTGATCTGAAGCCCGCCGGAGGCTCGGAATTCTGACATGTTTGACTGTGCCTCAATCAGGCGATTAGGTGAAAACATGGAAATACGCAGATTTACAGAACCGGATGCCGAAGCGGTTTCTGCGGTTGTCTGCGAAACCGTCAGAATCAGCAACGCAAAGGATTATCCGCAGGAATATGTGGAAGTGCTCGTTTCACAGCACAGCCCGGAGAACATCACGGAACGGGCAAAGCAGGGGCATATGTTTGTTGCCTGCGACGGGGAAAGAATCGTCGGTACCGGAACGGTCGCACCGTTCTGGGGCAGCGAAACGGAGCGTATTCTTCTGACGATCTTTGTGCTGCCGGAATATCAGGGCAAAGGCATCGGGCGCAGTATCATTGAAACGCTGGAGCAGGATGAATACGGAAAGCGGGCGCACCGCATTGAGATTCCCGCCTCACTGACCGGCGTGCATTTTTACCGGCATCTCGGTTATGATTACAAGGACGGCGTCACGGGGCCGGAAAACGGCGTGATGTACCGGCTGGAAAAGAGGAAACCTGTTACTGTGTGAACGGAGGCGTTCTTATGAAGCAGATCGCAGTGGTGACCGGCGCGAGCAGCGGGCTCGGAACAGAGTTTGTCCGTCTGCTGCGCAGGGAAAAGCATGTGCAGGAAATCTGGCTTGTTGCGCGGAGCAGAGATAAACTTAAAGCAATGGCAAAGCAGAGCGGCGGACGGTGCAGAGCCGTGCCGCTGGATCTCTCCGTGCATGAGAATATCATGAAGCTCGGGGAGATGCTGAAAGCGGAGCAGGTTTGCATCCGCTATCTGGTCAACAGCGCAGGCTACGGCAAATTCGGTTCGTACAGCGATCTGACCGCGGAGCAGTCCCGCAATATGATCGACCTCAATATCAGCGGCGTTGTGGAAACCGGCCTTGTGTGCCTTCCGTTTATGGAGCGCGGCAGCCGGATTCTGAATATCGCGTCGCTTGCTTCGACGACCCCGATGCCGTATCTGAATATCTATGCTGCGACAAAGGCGTTCGTGCGGAATTATTCACGGGCGCTGAATGTGGAACTGAAGCCGCGCGGCATTTCCGTGACGGCGGTCTGTCCCGGCTGGATGGACACGGGCTTTATTGCGAATGCGCAGACCGGCGCGAAAAAATCGCCGACCGTCTTTGCGGCGATCACAAAGCCGGATGTCGTCGCAGCAAAGGCGCTCCGGGACGCGAAAAACGGAAAGGCGATTTCCGTCTACGGCTTTTTCCCGAAGCTGACCTATGCCGCCGCAAAGCTGCTGCCGCAGAAATTCATGATGCAGTCATGGATGCGGATGCAGCATCTGAAACAGTAAGGTGATATGATGCAGTACAGGATCGTTGATACGGAAACCTATTACCGGCGCGGCGTATTCCGGCATTTTTCGCAGGACTGCAAATGCTCCGTGTCGCTGACAAGCCGCGTGGACGTCACTGGATTGAAGCAGTATTCCAAAGATACCGGGACGCGGTTTTATCTGAATTTCCTCTATGTGCTGAGCCGTGCGCTCAATGCAAGGGAGGATTACCGCCTTGCATGGGACTGGCAGAACGAACGCCTGCTGCTCTGGGACAAAATCAACCCGACGCAGTATGTGTTCCATGCGGATACCGAAACATTTTCGCTGGCTTATACGGAATACGATCCGGATTACGGCGTATTCTATGCGCGGGCGCTGGCCGATCTGGAAGCAGCGCAGCAGTCGCGGGAGTACGGGCTGGACGAGGCGCATCATCCGAACTGGTTTGATGCTTCCTGTGTGCCGTGGCTCAGCTACGACGCACTGCATGTCGAGCTGCCGGACGGGTATCTCTATTTCAACCCGATTGTCAACTGGGGCGCGTACCGCGAGGAAAACGGCAGACTGATGATGCCGGTCACGGTGCGGCTCAATCATGCCGCCGCGGACGGGTATCAGATTGCCCGTGTTTACAAGCTGCTGGAAGAAGAAATGGAAAGGCTTTGCAAAAAGCGCTGAACCGTCAGAAAGCGGGGACAGTATGAAAAAATACGCTTGCTTGATGCTTGCGGCGTTTTTGCTGCAAACTGTTCTGATGCCGGGTATGGCGGCGGCAGACGATGTGCCGGAAGCGTTTCTTACGGTCACGCCTGCTGAGATCACAATGAAAGAGGGCGAAGTATGTAGACTGAATCTGGAAGTCGATCCTGCTTATGCGGCAGATACTTCTTTTCAGATGCAGACTGCGTACAATCATGTGCTGATTTCACCGGACGGTACCGTAACGGCATACAAAAGCGGGGAAGATACTGTCATGATTCACGCATTCTGTCCGGATGCGCATTCTGAAACCGGCACGCGGTATGCGAGTCGGACGGTAAAGATTCTTGTGCAGCAGAATGAACTGCTGACGGAGGACGTCCGCACGGAGCTTGACCGGCTGCGGGATGATATCCCGTTCTGTGACTTTCAGCGCAGAAGCACGGAGCTGCTCGGTGCGCTGCCTGACAATGCGCCGAGAATTACGCTAAGCCGTGCAGCGGAAATCATCGACAGCTGTGAGAAGCCGGAGGACATGCTCCGGCAGATTGAAGCGGAACACCGGTATCCCGACCTCATCCGGCACGATTCGGGCGAAGGCGTGACCTGGACGGAATTCTGGATGGATGACAAGGGCAGCGAGAAGATTCAGTTTGCGGCAGAGCATTGGAACCTCTCTGACAGCTATGGCGTGTTTTATTGCAGGGTTTCCGGTGACGGAACGGTCACCGCACACGAAATGCTGTATCCCGCTGATAATGATTTTGAAACGGTATCCGGCCTTTCGGATCAGACCGATCTGCCGTATGTACGGTATCATCAGCTTGTATCCGGCAGCAGCGGACAGGTACCCGGTGATATTGACGGAAACGGCGTGTTCAATGCGGCGGATGCCGTGACGCTTCAGAACCATCTTCTGAACCGGAAAGCATTGCCCGATACGGCGGCATGGGATTTTGCCGATATGCATCACGACAATCGCCTGAATGCGGTTGATCTGACGCTGCTGAAACGGGCATTGAACGATAAACGGAAAGGCAAGCAATGAATATTCTTGAAACAATACAGCAAAAGCTTGATGAGATTGAACAGAAAGAGCATGTGCGGATTCTGCATGCGGTGGAATCCGGCAGCCGCGCATGGGGCTTTGCCTCGCCGGACAGCGATTACGATGTGCGGTTCATTTACGTCCGCACGGAGGAGGACTATCTCCGGCTCGGGCAGCAGCGCGACGTCATTGAGTGGCAGCTGGACGATACACTCGACATCAACGGCTGGGATCTGCAAAAGGCGCTCCGCCTGATGCACGGCTCCAACCCGACGCTGTTTGAGGGGTGCGATTCCCCGGTCGTGTACCGAACGACCGATCTCTGGCAGCATATCAGTCAGCAGGGGCGCGCATACTTTTCGGAGCGTGCCGGGTTTCAGCATTATCTGAGCATGGCAAAGCATACTTATCAGGCATATCTGACAGGCGAAACCGTCCGCCTGAAAAAGTATTTTTATTGTCTGCGGCCGGTTCTGGCCTGCCGCTGGATCCAAAGCAGGCACTGTGTTCCGCCGGTCGCGTTCGACACACTCGCGGAGAGTATGCTGCCGGACGAACTGCGTGATACCGTTTCCGCGCTGGTTGCACAGAAAATGCAGACGTCGGAGCTCGGCGCGAAGCCGCGGATCCCGCTGCTGCATGACTATCTGGAACGCAGCCTGACAGAGCTCACGCAGGAAGCCGCGGCGCTTCCGCCTGCACCGGCCAATGACTGGACGCTGCTTGACCGGCTGTTTCTGGAGGCTGTGCGCTCCGGCGTGTGAGAGCAGCGGCACAGTCAGTACAATTTGAGGCGGGTTCTGCCCGCACGGAGAGATATGAATGGAATCCCTAATCAAAATTGACAATGTACGGTTCTCCTATCAGAATGCAGAGGAGCCGGAACAGCAGACTGAGGTGCTCAAGGGCATCTCACTGGAATTTGAACACGGCGAGCTGGTCGCGGTGCTGGGGCATAACGGCTCCGGCAAATCGACCATGGCGAAGCTCCTGAATGCGATTCTGCTGCCCACGGAGGGCACGGTCACGGTTGCGGGCATGGATACCAAAGACGAGGAAAAGCTGCTGGAGATCCGGCAGCATGTCGGCATGGTGTTCCAGAACCCGGATAACCAGATCGTTGCGACCATCGTTGAAGAGGACGTCGCGTTCGGGCTGGAAAATCTCGGTGTCCCGACGGACGAGATGCGCGCGCGTGTCGATCAGGCGCTCCATGCGGTCGGCATGTATGAGTACCGCGAGCACGCACCGCATCAGCTTTCCGGCGGACAGAAGCAGCGCGTGGCGATTGCAGGCATCATTGCGATGCGCCCGGACTGCATTGTGCTGGACGAGCCGACTGCGATGCTCGATCCGCAGGGCAGAAAAGAGGTCATGCGGACGATCAAGCTACTGAACCGCGATTACGGCATCACGGTCATTCTGATTACACATGAGATGGACGAAGCGGCACAGTGTGACCGCGTTATCGTGATTGACCACGGCACTGTCCGTATGGATGCGCCGCCCGAGAAGGTTTTTTCCCATGTGCAGGAGATGCGGGAGCTGGGACTGGATGTTCCGCAGCCGACGGAGCTCTGTGACCTGCTGCGGCAGGCAGGCTATGACCTCGACCCGGAGATTATGACGCCGGAGGCCGCTGCGGATGCGATTGCGAAGCTGCTGCAACCGGGACATGCGTAATTGGCCGCTGTTGAATGCGCGGGTGTGTACCCGCAGGAAAGGAATCATGTAAATGCCGATCCTTGAAGCAAAAGATCTGACTTATACATACAGCATCGGCTCGCCGTTTGAGAAAACCGCGGTCGATCATATCAATTTACAGATCGAGCAGGGCGAATTTGTCGGAATCATCGGGCATACCGGCTCGGGCAAATCCACGCTCATGCAGATGATGAACGGCCTCTTAAAGCCGACGGCAGGTTCTGTGCTGCTGGACGGCAGGGATATCTGGGAAAAGGGCACTGACCGCAGAGCCGTGCGGTTTCAGGTCGGGCTGGTGTTCCAGTATCCCGAATATCAGCTGTTTGAAGAAACGGTCTATAAGGATATTGCGTTCGGCCCGAAGAATATGGGACTGGACGAAAAGGAGATCGACCGCAGAGTGCGTGAAACCGCCGAGGCAGTCGGTCTGAAAGAGGAGCTGCTGGAAAAGGCGCCCTATGCGCTTTCGGGCGGACAGAAGCGCCGCGTTGCGATTGCCGGTGTGATGGCGATGGAGCCGCGTGTGCTGATACTGGACGAGCCGACCGCCGGACTGGATCCGAAGGGCAGGACAAAGATCCTGACGCAGCTTTCCGCGTATCAGAAGCGCACGGGCTGTACGGTCATGCTGGTTTCGCACAGCATGGAGGATGTTGCAAAATATGTTTCCAGACTGCTTGTGCTCTCGCATGCAAAGGTCGTCTGCTTTGATACCCCTGCAAACGTCTTTGCAAGGGGCGATGAGCTTGAAAAAATCGGCCTGGCGCTGCCGCAGATTACGCGGGTGTTCCGTCTGCTGCGTGCGCGCGGCATCAGCTTCCCGGATGAGGTCTATACCGTGAAATACGGTGCGGAGCTGCTCCGTGCAAGACTGGAGGGGAGGGAGCCGCAATGCTGAAAGACATCACGCTCGGGCAGTATTTTCCGATGGACAGCATCGTCCACAAAATGGATGCGCGATATAAGATCATCATTACGATGATTTTTCTGGTGATGCTCTTCTGGGGGCAGCATCCGACAGCCCTGATCGCGGGATTTCTCTTTGTGACTGCCGCAACGGCGCTGTCGAAGATTCCGCCGAAAATGGTCATCAAGAGCCTGAAACCGATCATCCCGATTCTGATTATCACCGGACTGCTGAATCTGTTTATGCTGGACGGCGGCGACACGCTGTTTCAGTGGAAATTCCTGAAAATCACGGAGCAGGGCGTGCAGACCTCTGTGTTTATGCTGCTGCGCATCTGCCTGCTGATTGCGGGGACGTCGCTGCTGACCTATACGACATCGCCGATTGTGCTGACCGATGCGATTGAGTCGCTGCTTTCTCCGCTGAAAAAGCTGAATCTGCCGGTGCATGAGCTGGCGATGATGATGACGATTGCGCTGCGGTTTATTCCGACGCTGATCGAGGAAACGGATAAGATCATGGCGGCGCAGAAGGCGCGCGGCGCCGATTTGGAGAGCGGCAGCATCTTCCAGCGCGCACATGCGCTTGTCCCGATTCTGATTCCGCTGTTTGTTTCGGCATTCCGGCGTGCGGAGGAGCTTGCGCTTGCGATGGAGTGCCGCTGCTATCACGGCGGCGAGGGCAGAACCAGACTCCGCGTTCTGAAAAGCGGCCTGCGGGATTACGTTGCACTGGCGCTGACGCTGCTGCTGTTTGCTGCGGTCGTCACGCTGAATGCGCTGCTGTACTGAGATGCATATGAAAACGAAACGATTCGGGGTTCTGCTGCTGAGCTTTCTGATTCCGTGCGGATTGGCGATGCTTCTGCTGGCGCTGTACGGGGTGATGCCGTTCGGCAGCCGGACCATTCTTGTCGGGGATGCGAACGGGCAGTATGTACCGTTTGCGCTGCTGCTGCGCAGGATTCTGCGGAGCGGAGGCAGCCTTCTGTATACATGGCGCGTCGGGTTCGGCTGCCCGCTGATCCCGGAAATCGCGTATTACTGTGCGAATCTGTATGATCTGGCGGCGGT
The DNA here is from genome assembly GCA_016281125.1 of Oscillospiraceae bacterium. Lineage (GTDB taxonomy): Bacteria > Bacillota > Clostridia > Oscillospirales > Ruminococcaceae > Firm-04. Next base: position 122,600 of record JAEEIA010000041.1, read on the forward strand.
GCTGCTGCCGGAATCTGCCGTACTGCCGTTTCTGCATCTGTCTGTCTGTTTACGGCTTGGCACGGCAGGACTGTTCTTCGCAATCTTTCTGATGCAGGCGGAGCGAAAGCCGTCTTATGCGCAGGCGGTGTATGCGTGGATGTACGCGCTCTGCGGCTGGAGCATGGCGAACTGCTTTCAGCTCATCTGGCTGGACTGCTTTGCGATGACGCCGCTTGTGCTGGCCGGACTGATCCGGCTGGTGCGCGACCGCGACGCGAGGCTGTATCCGCTGGCGCTGTTCGCCTGTCTGATCTGCAATTATTATTTCAGCTTCAGCATCTGCTGCCTGGCGGTGCTGTTCTGGATTGGCCTGCTGATTGTGACGAAGTGCCCGCTGAAATCGCTTCCGCGGGAGGCAGCAAGATTCTTCGGCGGCTCTCTGTTTGCGGGCGGACTTGCCGCGGTGCTTCTGATTCCGACGGCCATTGCGCTGCGGAGTACGACGGCAGCCGGAATGACGTTCACGGGCTGGGACAAGGTCTGTGAGCCGCTGACGCTGCTGTTTTCGGTGCTGGTGCCGTTCGGGCGGATCCGTGTCAATGTGCATCCCGTGAATTTTACGGCGGGATTTCTGCCGCTGCTCTGTTGCTTCGGGTTTCTGACGGAGCGGAAGATCGCGCTGCGGGAACGGATCTGCACATGTCTGCTGCTGCTGTTTCTGCTGGTGAGCCTCTGGTGGGCGCCGCTGAATTTTGCATGGCACGGCTTCCATGAACCGCGCTTTACCGTTGACCGCTTTGCGTATTTTGTTCCGCTGGTGCTGTGTTATATGGGATGGCGGTTCTGTTCCGTGCAGACGGGAGAAATCCGCAAGGCAGGCGGACTGCTCCGCACGGCCGGGATGCTTCTGACGGCTGCGCTGCCGCTGTATTGCTGTGTGCTCTGCGGGCAGACGGAGCTGCCGGTCATCGGGATTCTGATGCTCGTGCTGTACGGCATCTGCTTTGTGCTGTTCGTACTGCTGCCGAAGCGGCGGGTTCTGTGCTCTGTGCTGTGTGCCGTGTTCGCTGCTGCGGAGCTGACGCTGAACCTGAACTGGACGGTGCAGACGATCCGGCAGGATCCGGAGGCGGTTCCGCGGACGGAAATTTCCCGTGCGCTGACGGAGATCCGTGCAGACGCTGCTGCGGGTGAGAATCTTGACCGCATCGGTTTCCGGACGGAGCCGGTCAGCCTTGTGAACAAGGGGATGCTCTTTGATGGTGCGCTGTATAATTCTGCGGCGTTTTCGTCTATGAATACCGCGCAGATTCTAACCTTTTGTCAGAAATGCGGCATGACTGCTTCGCCGGTCGGGGCGGATTACAGCTTTCAGCAGATTTCCCCGTTTGCCATGCAATTGCTGGACATCTGCTATACGGTTTCGGATGCGGACACGCCGTTCGGCACGCCGCTTTCGGAGGATGAAGGCAGCGGGATCCGCGCATACCGAACTGATACGGTGCGCACGGCGGGCTTCTGTGTCCCGCTGAAAGAGCAGTATACGGTGGATGCGGATACCGACGTATTTGCCGCGCAGAATGCGATGTTTGCGGAACTGACCGGCATGGATGCCCCGCTTTTTGAGCAGGTATTGCCGGTGCCGGATCGGTCGCTGGATCTGACGGTCACGCAGACCGCGGAGGATACCTTTGCATATGCGCCGTCCAATCCGGACGCAGATCCGATGAAAACGCATCCGAATATATACTGTGCCTTTGAGATTCCCGAGGACGGCATTTACTACGGGTTTTATGTGGCCGATCAGACGGAATGGGAGGGCTATGAGGTCTGGAACGGAGAAACGCAGATTGCCGGCGGATTTCTGAAGGATCCGATGCAGCTTTATTACTGCCCGACGTTTGTGCTCGGACAGCTGAAAAAGGACGATCTGCTGCATTTTCAGTTTTATCCGAAGCGTGCGGCATCCGGGTCGCTGCGGGTATATCTTGTCAGACTGAATGAAGCGGTCTGCGCAGAGGGGCTTTCCCGCCTGACCGCGCATCCGCTGGAACAGCAGCAGGTTACGGACACCTCGCTGTCCGGTACGGTGACGGCTGCGCACGACAGCCTGCTGTATCTCTCCGTGCCCTATGACAAGGGCTGGCGTGTGACGGCGGACGGTGTGCCCGTTAAAACGGAGCCGGTTTACGGCGCGATGACGGGTGTGCGGCTCTCCGCCGGAACGCATCGGATATGCATGAACTATTTTCCGCGCGGACTGACTGCGGGCTGCATTGTCAGCGCGGTCAGCCTGCTGATTCTGCTGATCTGGCTGCCGGTTTCCGGATACCGGATCAGAAAGCGGCGAAGGAACGCCGGACAGCCGCAGACTTGAACGGAGGTATCTCAGATTGCGGACACTGAAAATGACAATCGCATACCGCGGCACGCACTATCACGGGTTTCAGCGGCAGCCGAATGCGCCGACCGTACAGGGAGAGCTCGAACGGCAGCTGTCCCGCGTGCTGAACGGGCCGGTGACGGTCTACGGCTGTTCGCGGACGGATACGGGCGTACATGCAAATGAATTTGTGCTGCATCTGCACACGGAGCGGGAGATTCGCTGCAAGAATCTGGTGCGCGCAATGAACGGGTACCTGCCGGATGATATTTCGGTGCTGGCCTGCGAGGATACTGCCGCGGATTTTCACGCGCGGTTTGACTGCAAGGGCAAGGAGTACCTCTACCGGATCCATAACCATGAGAGCAAGAATCCGTTTGCAAGGGATCTGGCATTTCATTACCGCCGCCCGCTGGATACGGAGCTGATCCGCTATGCAGCCGCGCAGATTGTCGGACGGCACGATTTTCACAGCTTCTGTGCGCAGGCAAAGCCGGAATCCGACTGTGTCCGCACGATTTACGCCACGGATGTGCAGCGCCGCGGCAATACGGTTGAGATCCGTGTGCGCGGGGACGGATTCCTCTACAACATGGTGCGGATTTTCGTCGGGACGCTGCTGGATATTAACGAGGGCGTGTTCCCGCCCGATGCCCTGCCGCAGATCATTGCGGCGGAGGATCGCCTTGCAGCGGGGCGCACGGCCATGGCGCACGGGCTGTATCTCAATCATGTTTTTTATGATGCGGCGGAATTAGAAACAGAAATCTGCCCGCCGGATCCGGAAGGAAGGGACGACTATGAGAACGCATAAGCGCAGTGCCGAGCGTGTGCGGAACCAGAAAGGCACGAAGGATATTTATGCGATGCGCAAACGGAAAAAGCGCAAAAAGGTGCTGTATCAGAGCATCTGGCTGCTGCTGCTTTCCATGACGGTTCTGATTTTGTACCAGCGCCGGGATTCGTGGATTCCGAAGTTGGAAACCATGGGCATCCGGCATCACACGAACCGGCTGGGCGCCGGTTCGGAGAATGACGGCACATTTCAGATTTATCTTTACGGCGATGCGGATTATCAGGCTGCGGAAGCGTCCGGGCGGCTTATGGTGCTCAGCGATTCCTACCTGTTTGTCTATGACACGGACGGCACACAGCTTGCCGCAAGGCAGCACGCTTACGGCAGCGCCATGCTGCGGACAGCCGGGGAGTATGCGCTGGTGTATGAATACGGCGGCACGAGCTTCCGGCTGGATACGGCCGCGAAGAACCGCTATGAAAAAAAGACGGAGGATACGATTATCTTCGGCAGGGTTTCCGCGGACGGACAGGTTGCGCTTGTGACGAGTGCATCGAATTGTGCGTGCAGACTGCTCGTGTTCAACGTCAAGGGACAGAAGTATTATGAGCGTGACTGCGTGGAGCGCATTGTGGACGTTTCGTTCCATGCACAGGGCGGCGGCTGCTATGCAATCAGCACGGATGCTTCCGAGGGAAGCCTGCATTCGGTGCTGTATTCGTACAGTTTTTCGCAAAAGGAGAATCTTTGGACGAGTGACCCCCTTGACATGCTCGCAATTTCGGTATATAATACAGAGGACGGGTCTGTGTTTGTGCTCGGGGATACACAGTGCTGCTGGTTCAGTGCAGAGGGAGCTCTGACGGGCAGCTTTGTATATCCTGATTCGCTCAGCCGCAGCGATTTCAGCAGCGGAACGGCAGCGCTGGTATTCAGCAATCCGGAGAAGCGCTCCGAAACGCTGGCTGTGTTCAGCGGCAGTCAGGCTGAGCCGGTTTACCGTACATACGACCGCAGCATTCAGGATATCGGAATCCGGCAGGACACCGGGGATGTGATCGTTCTGCTTCGCAATCAGACCGAGATTCTGAACCGCGGCGGCACGCTGTTGGGGACAGCGCCGGTCACGGAGAGCTGTGACAGCTTCCTCCGGGCGGGAGGATATCTGTTCCTGCTCGGCTATGACCGCATCGGCCGTATGGAGGAGCCGGGCTTCTGAACCCGTCAGGGGATCTTATTTTTTCTGTGATTACACAAAAGGAAAGAGTGCGTCAGACAGTCAAACAGAAGTCTGCGCGGGGAGGATTTTTTCATGGCATTGATTTTGGATGTGTTAGTGGTCGGAATTTTCATCTACGTGGTATATTCCAATGCAAAGCGCGGGTTCGGCAAGGTATTCGTGTTCGGCATCGGATACCTGGTAGCGACACTGCTTGCGTCGGCGCTGGCCGCTCTCGGTGCTCCGGCGTTTTACGAGGGCATCGCACGGGACATGAATGTTTCTACGGTGGAATCCGTCAACAGTCACGTCGATTTTCCGACGATTTTCGCTGATGCGATCAATGCGCAGGAGTACGGTCAGAAAATTCAGCCGTTTCAGCTGAAAAAAGTATTGGCGGATTACGACAACGGCGAATTTGACGAAAGACTGTATGAGTATACGATTTCCGTCTGCGGCAAGGATCTGGTGAGCAAGGGCTCGTTCATGCAGGTCATTCAGAAGGCATTTGTTTCCGGATACGGAGAGGTTCTGCGCGAGCGTCTGCCGGAATACGTTTATCAGAGCTTTGCTACGCATGTGGATGATAACCCGCAGCTGATGCGCGATATGGTGCGCGAGTATTACGATTACCACAACAGTGATACGGAGCGCGCGGACAAGATCGAGGCACTGTACAGCGCAGAGCCGACCACCGAGGTCATTCAGATCTTCATTTTCCTGATTCTGTTTTCGGTGTTCATGGTCATCGCTGCAATCATTGCGTCGATTGTGCAGCAGAAGGTATTTATCAATATCAACAAGGCAACAGACCACTTTGCGGGCGGCGTGATCGGTCTGCTGGAGGCTGGCAGCGTGCTGATTCTTCTGACGCTGACTGTTCGGCTGATCGTGATGCTGAGCGGCGGAAGATTCCTGTTCTTCAATGATGCGGCACTGGATAATACATTCCTGTTCTCTTTCCTGTACCGCAATATCCGGATTTTACTGTAACCTGAAATGCTGCACCTCTGCCGTTCTGTGCGGCAGAGGCGCAGTCATAAAAGCGCTTTCAACATAGAAAGGAGTGTGTCCCCGCAGGGGGATCGGCAATACATGGTATTATGCAGTCAGTGTAAAAAGCGGCCGGCCGTGGTGTTCATCACCAGTATGCACGGCTCTGAAAAGCGGAATGAGGGCCTTTGCCTCGTCTGTGCAAAGAAGATGAATATTCCGCAGGTCGCAGAATATATGGAGCACATGGGCATCACCGACGAAGACATCGAGCAGATGAGCGATCAGATGATGGACATTATGGGCGACGGCGACGAGAATTTTGAGATGGGCGGCGCAAGCACGCTTCCGAATTTTATCCAGCGGCTCTTTACCGATCCTCCGAAGGACGAATCCGGCTCCGATTCCGGCGAGAAGAAGGAGAAGGATAAGGAAAAGCCCGCAAGCAGCAACCCGTTTGCGCAGCGCTCCGGCAGCGGAAAGTCCGAGGACAGCAAGCGCAAAAAGCGGGAGCGCAAAAAGGAACTGAAATATCTGGACAGCTACTGCACGAATCTCAGCAAGCGCGCGGAGGACGGCCTGATGGACGGCGTGATCGGGCGTGACACCGAGATTGCGCGCGTGATTCAGATTCTCTCCCGCAGACAGAAGAACAATCCCTGCCTGATCGGTGAGCCGGGCGTCGGCAAGACCGCCGTTGCGGAGGGAATCGCGCTCCGCATCGCATCCGGTGACGTGCCGTTCCACCTGAAAGACAAGAAAATCTATCTGCTGGACATGACTGCGCTGGTCGCAGGTACGCAGTTCCGCGGGCAGTTTGAGAGCAGAGTCAAGGGGCTCGTCGAGGAGGTCAAGGAGCAGGGGAATGTCATCCTGTTTATTGACGAGGTTCACAGCCTGGTCGGCGCCGGCGATTCCGAAGGCTCGATGAATGCCGCGAATATCCTCAAGCCCGCGCTGTCGCGTGGTGAGGTGCAGGTCATCGGTGCGACGACCTTTACCGAATACCGCAAATATATTGAAAAGGACGGTGCGCTGGAACGCCGTTTTCAGCCGGTCAAGGTCGATGAACCGACCGTGGAGGATACCGTTGAGATTCTGAAGGGCGTCGCAAAGTATTACGAGGAATTTCATCGCGTGAAGATTTCACCGGCGATGCTGCGGCTCTGCGCGGTGCTCTCTGAGCGCTATATCACAGACCGGTTCCTGCCGGACAAAGCGATTGACCTGCTGGACGAGTGCTGTGCGTATGTCAGCATCAAGCATCCGGAGCTGACCGAAATGGAGCGGCTGACCGCGTCCATTGCGGATAAGCAGGAGGAGATTGAATCAATCGAAAGCGACCCGAACCCGGATTATCAGCTGCTGGCAGAGCGCAAGGGCGAGATGATTCACCTGAAAGCACGTTACGACGAGCTGGCCGCAAATCCGGTCGAGGTGCAGGTTGCGGCAGGGGATCTGGCGCATGTCATTGAGATCTGGACGGGAATTCCCGCCAACAAGATCGAGGAATCCGAATACGCCAAGCTGCGTGACCTGGAATCGCATCTCAGCGCGCATATCATCGGGCAGGAGGAGGCCATCTCCGCACTGGCCCGTGCAATCAAGCGCAGCCGCATCCAGATGTCCGCAAGACGCAGACCGGCATCGTTCATTTTCGTCGGCCCGACCGGTGTCGGAAAGACGGAGTTGGTCAAGGTGCTCTCCAACGAGCTGTTCGATTCGACGGAACCGCTGATCCGTCTGGATATGACGGAGTATATGGAAAAGCACGCGGTTTCGCGCATGATCGGTTCGCCCCCCGGCTATGTCGGCTATGACGAGGCCGGGCAGCTCACCGAAAAGGTGCGCCGCAGACCGTATTCTGTCATTCTGTTTGACGAGATTGAAAAGGCGCATCCGGACGTCATGAACCTGCTGCTCCAGATTCTGGATGAGGGAAAGATTGACGATGCGCAGGGCAGAACGGTCAATTTCGAGAACACGATCATCATTATGACGAGCAACGCGGGCAGCACAGATAAATCCACCGGCGTCGGCTTTAACCGCACCGAGGAGGAAATCTCCCGCGAGAAAGCGATGAAAGCCCTCAAGGACTTCCTGCGTCCGGAGTTCGTCGGCCGCATTGACGAGATCATTGTGTTCAAGCCGCTGACTGTGGAGAACTATGTCAAAATTGCAGACCTGATGCTGCGCGAAACCGCAGATGCACTCTCCGAGAGAGGTCTGCTGCTTGACTGGGACGAAGCCGCCCTGAAATATATCGCGGAAAAGGCGCACGGTCACCGCTACGGTGCGCGTGACATCCGCCATGTGCTGCGCGACGAGGTCGAGGACCGCATCGCAGGCATGATCGTGGATGCAGAAGCGCCGCTCAGCGTGCTGCATGTACGCGGCACTGCGGACGGTGTCGCGGTCGAAGCCGCAGAAGCATAAGCAAAACGCCCCGTCGGCATTGAACCGGCGGGGCGTCAGATTTCGGGCAAAAAAAAGCCGGATAACTTGGGAGTTGTTATCCGGATCTTAAGGAAAGAGGTTACCATAAGCAAATCGTGCGAATCGCTCCGAAGGAGCATTTCGCCCTCATTGATATGTTTAACAATATATATTATACATGAAAGCACTTAATTTGTCAATATTCAGCTTATGTTTTCAGCACAACGTACAGTAATATTTTTGTTTAGCATCAAATATAGTATAATCCGATTTGTGAAATATAATAATGTTGCTGTTAGAGCAATAATGTACCTCAAAAAATGGGCTGCCGAAAAGTACGTATCTGCATACATCAGGCTACGATTGCGGATACTGCGTGCGGGATCGGACAGCACTGCGGAACTGACCGACGGGCATTCACAGTTGTTCTGCACAGAAATACAGATTGTTTGTGTTTTAACGATGTTCATAGAATATCCATATATTTATATGATACAAAAGAACAGTTCACATACAAAATTCTTCATATATCGCTATATATACCTGAATTTTACCGGGTGAATATAGGATATAAATAGACAGTTACAAGAAAAGGAAAATGTGGTATAATATGTAATGGACAAATCGAGTCCCAAAGTCTATTTTGTAAGGAGATTTTTGTTATGGAATTGAAGAATGCATACCTGAAGTCCGTCTATGAGCAGGTTGAGAAGCGCAATGCAAACGAGCCGGAGTTCCTCCAGACTGTTGCAGAAGTGCTTTCTTCCATCGAGCCGGTCATCGAAAAAAGACCTGACCTTGTTGAGGCAGGCGTCATTGACAGACTGGTTGAGCCGGAGCGCCAGATCATCTTCCGTGTGCCGTGGGTTGACGACAACGGCAAGACCCAGGTGAACCGCGGCTTCCGCGTCCAGTTCAACTCCGCAATCGGTCCGTACAAGGGCGGTCTGCGTTTCCAGAGCAATGTTTACATCGGCATCATCAAGTTCCTCGGCTTCGAGCAGATCTTCAAGAATTCCCTGACCTCCCTCCCGATGGGCGGCGGCAAGGGCGGTTCTGACTTTGATCCGGCCGGCAAGTCTGACGCTGAGGTTATGCGTTTCTGCCAGAGCTTCATGAGCGAGCTCTACCGTCACATCGGCCCGAACCTCGATGTTCCGGCAGGTGATATGGGCGGCGGCGGCCGTGAGATCGCCTACCTGTTCGGCCAGTACAAGAGATTGAAGAACGAGTTCTCCGGCGTTCAGCCCGGCAAGAACATGGAATTCGGCGGCTCCCTGATC
>JAEEIA010000042.1 GCA_016281125.1 Oscillospiraceae bacterium
CCAACGCTCCCCTCACCTTTTCCGCAGAGCTGAAATTGAGCGCACAGAGAGGAGAGAGTCAGGAAAGAGAGCGCGCGAGAGGGAAAACCTAAGAGAGAGGGGAGATAAGCGACCGTAGGGAGCGCCTCCCCTCTTTCCTGGGTTGTCCCTCTCGCATTCGCGCCCCGCGCCCAGCCAAAATATACATCGGACGAAAGGATAAAGAACGGGGGGCAATTTTTTTGCATTTTCTCCCATTCAGCATCATAAAAAAATAAAAGTTCATTTCTCCCCGCGAAACGGGGGTGACAACCCAAGTGGAAAGGGAGAGCGCTCACTGACGTTCGCTTATTCTCCCTTTCCCCTTAGGTTTTCGCCCCCGAGCCCCCGCTTTCCTGAACCCCTAACCCTCTATGCTCCGCAGAACCCTAATGAAGCGCAAATAAAAAGAGGCAAAAATCAAAAAAGGCGCACGCAAACGGATGGGAGCAGTCACGCCAAAAAAGCCGCGTTCAGCGGCGTGTACTTATGTAAATTGGGAGCGTTTCGCAAAATGTCCCCGAAGGAAAATGGAGGCGGGCAATGCCCGCCCGCTGTGCAGTTTTTTGCACATGTAAATGTTAAAACAAAATTATTTCTCGGAAAGTTGTACGCAAACGTGCAACTTTTTGCCGTTTCTGCACCCCTTACAGATGGCATGCCGCTCCCTCGCAGGTCATCGCACCGTTTCATCCGACTGCTTCACCCGAAAGGAGATGATCACTTCATGAAACAAAAACAGGATCCTTACAAGGGCAAACGGATCCCCTTCTGCCGCTGGTATCTCACACTCGGCAACCCCACCGAAGCCGCGCTCCGTGCAGGCTGCCCGCCCGCTACCGCCGAACAGGACGGCATCGAGCTGCTGCACTCCGCCTACTGCCGCACCTACCTCAAAAAGCTCGCGGAACAGCCCGCACTCCCCCTGCGCAGCCTCGTCATTGCAGGGCTCGCAAGGCTCGCGTTCGGCTCTGCAAACGACGCCGCCGTGCTCGCCTACTCCGGCGAAATCTCCGGCGACGCCATCCGCGGCCTCGATCTCTTTCACGTCGCAAGCATCAAACAGGACCGCGGCGGCGGCTTTGAGGTAAAGCTCGCTGACCGCCAGCGCGCCATGGAAAAGCTGCTGGAATGCGCCGACAGCGCCGAATCTGAAAAGGCTGCCGCCTCCCTGCTCGCGGCCCTGCACGGGGAGGTGAACGCCGATGACGCGGACGATGCCGTTTTCCCGCAAGCAGCGGATCGCAATGGCGTGGTGGAAGCATCCTGACACGCAAAACCTTGACGCAGTCATCTGCGACGGCGCCGTGCGCTCCGGCAAAACGACCGCCCTCGCAATCGGGTTCTTCCTCTGGGCATGCAGCTGCTTCCATCAGCAGAGCTTCGCCCTCTGCGGCAAAACCCGCACGGCGCTGCGCAGAAATCTGCTGACGCCCGTCTTTCCGCAGCTGAAAGCGCTCGGTTTTCAGATCCGCGACAAACCGAGCTACGGCTATGCCGACATCTCTTTTTCCGGACACACCAACCGTTTCTACTGCTTCGGCGGCAAGGATGAAGCCTCTGCTTCGCTGATCCAGGGAATCACGCTTGCGGGTGTCCTGCTGGACGAGGTCGCGCTGATGCCGCGCTCCTTCGTCGATCAGGCGCTGGCAAGATGCTCCGTGCCGGGCTCCAAAATGTGGTTCTCCTGCAATCCCGACAAGCCATCCCACTGGTTTTACCGCGAATGGATTCTTCATGCCGACGAAAAACACGCGCTGTATCTGCATTTTACGATGAAGGACAATCTCTCCCTGACACCGAAGATCCGGCAGCGCTATGAGCGGCTTTATCACGGGCCGTTCTATCAGCGCTATGTGCTCGGGCAGTGGGTTGTCTCGCAGGGGCTTGTGTATCCGATGTTTCAGCCGGATATTCACATTGCGGAGATTCCCGGAACGCCGGAGCGCTGCATCATTTCCTGTGATTACGGCACGGTGAATCCGGCGTCGTTCGGACTGTGGGGACTCTTCCGCGGCGTCTGGTACCGCATGCGCGAAAGCTATTACGATGCGCGCAAAACTGGTCTGCCGCGCACCGACGAGGAGCACTACGCCGCGCTGGAACAGCTCGCAGGGAATCTGCATATTGAGCAGGTCATTGCCGATCCGTCCGCTGCGAGCTTTATCGCATGTATCCGCAGACACGGGCGGTTCCCCGTTGTTCCGGCAAAAAATGACGTGCTGACCGGCATTCTCAGAACCGCCGACGCGCTCCGCAGCGGCGAGCTCCGGTTCAGCGAAACGTGCAGGGATACGCTGCGCGAGTTTACGCTCTACGTCTGGGACGAAAATGCGCCGAAGGATGCGCCCGTCAAGGAATATGACCACGCGATGGACGATATCCGGTATTTCGTTGCAACGGTGCTCGACACGCCGCAGGAGGACGCATTCTTTGCGGTATCGCTCCGGCGGAACGCGGCGGGCGCATAACAAAAGGAGGTGATGATTTGGCAATCCGATTTTTCAAACGCAGAAACAATCCGTCCGCGCCGGTTCTGCTCCCCGCAGCCCTTCCGCAGAATGCACAGCTTCCGCTGAAAACGCCGCCGGATCCGCGCTGCGAATGGCCGCTTTACGACGCACTGCGCTATGCAGTGCCGGTGGTCGATGCGGCGCTCCGCAAGATTGTCCGGCTGAGCGGCGGGTTCCGCCTGACCGCGGACAATCCGGACGCACAGGCCGTCCTTGACCGCTTTGCCGATACAGTGCCGGTCAACGGGGCAGGCGTTTCCCTGCAGCTGTTCGCGGATCAGATGCTCGACAGCCTGCTGACCTACGGCAATGCCGTCGGCGAGATGCTGCCGGATGAAAACGGCGCGCCTGCGGCTCTGCTGACGGCGCATCCGGGCGTGCTGCGGATTCTGCCGGAGCCGGACGGCACATGCAGGCTGTACCGGCGCTGCAAACACGGCGGCGAGCAACTGCTGACGGCTCCTGAGCGCATCCTCTTTGCGGCACTCGATCCGCCGGCGGGCGAAGTCTGCGGCGTATCCGTCCTGCGCGGGCTCCCGGCCGTCGCGTCGATTCTGCTGCGGATCTACGACTGCATCGGCAAGAACTATCAGCGCGCGGGCAATGTCCGCTACGCCGTGACCTATCAGCCGGACAGCACGTCCGCGGCCTTTGCGAAGGATCATGCCAAGGAAATTGCCGAGGCATGGCAGAGCGGCATCCGCGCGGCCGAATACGGCGAGGTGCAGGATTTTGTCGCGGTCGGCAATGTCGGGATCAAGGTCATCGGCGCGGAAAATCAGCTGTTTGATACGAATGTCCCTGTCCGGCAGCTGCTGGAGCAGATCGTTTCCAAGCTGTCGATTCCGCCGTTCCTGCTCGGCTTTTCATGGGCGACAACCGAACGCATGTCAACACAGCAGGCAGATATTCTGACCTCGGAGCTGGAATATTTCCGCAGAGTCCTGACGCCGCTGCTCAAAAAAATCGGCGCAGCGGTGCTCCGCGGCGCAGGCTTTGACTGCGTGCCGGAGGTCGTCTGGGACAATATCAATTTGCAGGATGAAAAGGAGCTCGCTGAGGCAAGGCTCCGCAACGCACAGGCCGCCGCGGTTGAACAGAATACCGCGGACGCGGCCGATCCGGAATGAGCATGAACAGAATGTTCTGTCAAAACGCGGCGGAATTGTCCGCCGGAAAGGATGTTATTATGTACGATCAGATCAAACTCGAAAAAGGCATGTATCACCTCGCAAACCGCAGCTTCACGCAGGCGCTGGAGGCGGCAGACCCCTCCGCGCAGTACGCAGGCACCGACCTCGCCGCGCTCGACGCCTTTGAGCGTCAGCTCAAGCGCTTTGATATTCACGTTTCCGGCGAGCACTGCGACAAGGTCGAAAAGTTCTTCACCACGACCGAAAGCGCCGTGCTGTTCCCCGAATTCGTCCGCAGGGCAATCCTCCGCGGCATGGAGGAATCCATCCTCCCGGAGCTGACCGCCGCGTCCTCCAGCGTCCATGCGACCTCCTGCAAGGGCTTCTCCGTGGACGAAACCGACGGCGCATATTCCGTCACGACCGCTGAGGGCGACGTCATGAAAAAGACCGTCATCACCGAGTCCGATGCGGTTTCGCTGCCGAAATACGCAAGACTGATTTCCGCCTCCTATGAGGCCGTCCGGCAGCAGCGCATTGACGTCTTTGCCGTGATGCTCCGTGCAGTCGGTCACAAGCTGGCGGGCGCAGCCGCCGGTGCCGCACTCACCGTCATCAGGAATGCTGTCACGCCGTTCAGCTCCGCGGGAACTGCCATTGCTTACGCCGATCTGGCAGCGCTCTACGGCAAATTTGCAGACTACGACCTCACCACGGTCATCGCCTCCCCTGCGAATGTCGCCGCCATCCTCGCCATGACCGAAATGCGCGACCGCTCCCTCGGCACGGACGGTCAGGTGCAGCTGCCGTTCGGCGCAAAGCTGCTCAAGGACGCCTCTCTCGGCGACCGTACCGTCATCGGCATCTCGAAGGATTTTGCGCTCGCCTGCTTCAAGGGCACAGACGTCGTGCTGGAATCTGACCGCCTGATTGACTGCCAGCTTGACCGCATCGCGGTATCCGTCCGCCTCGGCTTCCAGCCGCTGATGTCCGGCGCCGCTGCCGTCCTCAGCATCCGGGAGGAATAAGGTATCGCTCCGCGATGATTCATAATGGGCTCTGCCCAAACCCGCTTAAGGGACATATGTCCCTTAAGAATCCCGTTTTATGTGTATTCAAAAAAACGGGGTGCGGGGATATATAAAATTCGCGGTGATTGATAACGGGCTCCGCCTGAACCCGCCGGGCTTTTTCAAAAGCGCACGGGGCGAGGGCGGAGCCGCATACCATGCAAAAGGAGGAATCATATGGAACAGGATCAGAACAAGCTGCTCTGTCAGCTGAATGCATTTACCCGCAGAAATCACACGCTCGACGAGGTCTATCTCTTTGACCTCATCCTCTGCGACAACGAAATCGACCGCGACGGCGACTGCTTTTCCGACGCGGCGCTCGCGGAACTACAAAAGCGGTTCGTCGGCGTGACCGGCATTTTCGACCACGACGCAAGATCCGGGAATCAGACGGCACGCATCTTCCGCACGGAAATCCGCACCGACCCGGAGCGCAAAACCAAGAGCGGTCAGCCCTACCGCTGTCTTTGCGCGAACGCCTACATGGTGCGCACGGACGGCAATGCCGACCTCATCCGCGAGATTGATGCGGGCATCAAAAAGGAGGTCAGCATCTCCTGCGCCGTCGGGCGGCAGATCTGCTCGGTCTGCGGTTCCGACCGGCTCAAATCGCCCTGTCATCACATCAAAGGGCGCTCCTACGGCGGGGTACTCTGCTACACGACGCTTGACGGGATCAATGACGTCTATGAATGGAGCTTTGTCGCCGTCCCGGCACAGCGCGGCGCCGGTGTCACCAAGACGCTCGGCGGGGTGCAGACCGATCCCGAAAAGGAACTGCTCCGCAAGGCCTACGGCGAGGCGAGTGCGCTGCTCGATCAGCTGACGGAGGATCTCAGAAAGGACGTCATCCGGCTGTGCTACCGCTACGGCGAAAACGCCTGTGCAAAGGCGCTTGCGGATTCGACGATTCACATGGATGCGGGCGCGCTCAGCAGGCTGAAGCAGTCGCTGCTGACCGGCATCCGGACAGTCGAGGCGCAGCACGCCGCACCGCAGCTGACGCAGCCGGATACTGCAAAGCAGAAGGCGCAGCTCACCGATTACCGCATCGGCGGAAACGCCAAAACGGAGGGATAACATGGAAAAAGCGAAGGTCATGCAGCTGTTCCGGCTGTTCGCGTTCCTCGAGGACGCAAGGCCGTGGCAGGATCTTGCAGACGCGGCGATGATGCGCGTTTCCGCGGAGCTGAAACCGGACGCCGATCCGGACGATCCCCGGCTCTGCTATTATACGGCGGCGGAGGCGAATCTCCAGTACCGCAGGCTGATTGCGGCGCGCTCCGTCACGCCGACCTATGCGGGCACCGATGTCGCACAGCACTGCGCGGACGGTCAGTGTGTACTCGCGGAACGGCTGCGGAACGCATACAGAGAGAATGCGGCAGATCTGCTGAAAGACGATACATTCGTATTTGCGGCGATTCCGGAGCAAGCGGGGTGATCGCCGTGACAGAAACACTTTGCACAAGGCTCATTGCGGCGCTCGAAGAACAGGGCATCCGCGCATTCCCGGAATTCCCTGAGCGGCTTCTGCCGATCCCCGAAAACCGCTGCTTTGTCACGGTCAGCGCGGAGCAGACCGAAACCGGTGAGCCGATCCTCCTGCCGGAGCAGGGCGATGCCGTTCCGGTCAGCATCCGGCTGCGGGTGCGCAGTCATGCATGTGCATGGGAGAACATCCGCGCGGTGACGGCACAGGCGGAGCACTGTATGCAGGCGCTGTTCGATGAAATGCAGCTCGACGTCCGGCGGACAGTACGCGGGGAAATCACTTATCAGAAGGCGCTCGGCCGGCTCGAACAGGAGCTCATGGTCATGATTCACGGAATGCTGTACAGAGAGGATGACGATGCCGATTGACGCAGTCAGACGGGAAACGCGCGTCACGCTCGGAAATACCGTGCTGCCCGTCGGGAAATGCGAGGCGGTTTGCAGCACGCCGGTCGTCCGGAAAACCTGCATCGGCGGGGAGGCGCACACGGCGCTGATGGAGGAAATCCCCTGCACCGTCACGCTGACCGGAACGCTGTTGCGCAGATCGCTCTGCGTGATTATCCCGGCACTGCACGAGGCACTGACAGCGCATACCGCATTCGCGTTCACGCTGGACGGCGTAGACTATTCACAGATGACGGTGACGGAGCTGCATGTCACCTATCAGGGAGAGGCACAGACGGCGGACTACGCACTGACAATGCTCGGGAGGATGCAGTATGCAGATCCGGTGTGAGTGCATCGCCGCGGACGGCAGCATCACCGTGCTGTATGATGTCCTGCACTTTTCCCTGCTCCGCGACCGCTATCTCCCCTGCGCATCGCTGGCAATCCGGCTGCTGACGGCATCACAGCAGCCGGTTCCGGTGGCAGTCAGGCTCTGTCTGGACGGGCTTCTCGTCCATGAGGGCTGTGTCCGGAAATGTACGTGTATGCTGGAAAAGAAGCAGCATATCATGCAGATTTCGTCGCAGGGCTATTCCGTACTGCTGACGCAGAATCAGCTTGTGCCGGGGCTTTATACGCAGGTGACGCTTGCGGGGCTCATGGAAACCTACGCGCTGCCGCATATCACCTATCAGGATGTGCCGGGCATCCGGTACGTCTACGTTAAGGAGAACGCGAACATGTGGGATACCATTGTCGCGTATAATTACAAGCTGTGCCGCGGGTATCCGTATATCCGCGTGCCGAATCTGCTGTGCATGATGCCGCAGACCGGTACGGAGGCCGTCGTGCTGCCCGCAGACAGGCTGCTCCGCAGGGGAAACTGCGGCGAAACCGGCGGGATCATCAGCCGGATTGACATGGCAAACGCCGTCGGGGAATACGGCAGCTATTCCATGGATAACCCGGAGGCTGCCGCCCGCGGGATCGTGCGGGTGCGGCAGATTCTCTTCGACCGGCAGTATGCCTATGACCCCGAGGACGCGCTGCGGTTCCGGATTGCCGTCAGCAACCGCAGGCTGAACGGGCAGGTGCTCCGCTATATCGGCTACTGCGGCGAGGATCTGGAGGATCTTGCCGTATGCGGGGATTTCTCCGCGCGCGTCAGCAGAATTCTCATCACCGGCGACAGCGCCGGCATCGTCACCGAGGATACATTCTATGCGGATCCGTTCTGCAACTGTGAGGCATCTCCGGCGGATTTGAATTGAGGGCTCCATCCCCGAAAACCGTTTTAAATGAGATCCTGATCAGCAGACGAAGGGGACGCCCTGCAATCATGGGCGTCCCCTTTGTTTGTCTGTGAGTTATCCTTTTTTCCTTGAGAGCAGTTCCTCCCATGTCAGAACCTTGCCTGCGACCGTGTTGTTGACATAGTAAATCAGGATGTTCTGCGCGTCGTCTACCGACAGCTCGCCGTCCTCGTTGACGTCCGCATTCTTCGTCTGCGCGGCGTTCAGGCCGGTCGGGTTGCCCGCAATCCGGTTCGCATACGCACGGAGCGCAAGCTGCGCATCGTCCACGCTGACCGCACCGTCCAGATTCACGTCGCCCTTGAGCGGCTTCTGCTCCGGTGCAGGCGATGCAGTCACCCCGCCGCTGACCGTCGCAAACGCAACATCATCCAAATCGACGTTGAACGTCGAGCTCTGGTTGACCGTGACGCTGACCGGCAGCGTGCCCTCTGCGAGCACTTCAAATTTCAGCACGGCGACCGTGCCGTTTCCGGTGTTGTTCTCTGTGGAGAGGTCGTCCCAGTTCATCATGAACGGGATTGCGGACAGATCTCCGCCCGGCGTGAATGCCGAGGAACCGAGAATTTTGCCGTCCGTGACCTCCAGCAGCTTCAGCTGTGCGGGATCATACGTTACGTTCAGGCTCAGCGCGGCAATGCCTGGATTATTCTCCAGCCGGACAGGTACCTCAACGGTGCCGCCCTTTTCCGCACTGGCCGTACCGACGATCACGGCTGCGCCGGTCGGAGCCGGTGCCGTCGTTGTCATCACAGGCACGGTCGTCGTAACGGGCTGCGCGGTCGTGGTGACCGGCTTAGCTGTTGTGGTGACCGGCTTGGCTGTAGTCGTGGCCGCTTTGGTCGTAGTCGTCACTGCTTTGGTCGTTGTGGCGACCGGTTTGGTTGTTGTGGTGACCGGTTTGGCTGTTGTGGTGACCAGCTTGGCCGTAGTCGTGGCCGCTTTGGTCGTAGTCGTGACCGGTTTTGTGGTTGTCGTCACCGCTTTGGCCGTTGTGGTAAGCGGCTGGGTGGTCGTAGTCGCAGGCTGCACCATGACCATGCCGTAAAGCACATCAAACGGAACCTCCTCCAGATTCACATTGAAGGTCGATTTCTGGTTGAGGCTGAGGTCGATCGGGATATTCCCCTCCGCATCCTCCGGGACGCGCACCTGAAGATATGCCAGAATGCCGTTTGCGGTCATGTTGCTCCGTGAAACGCTGTCCCACATCACTGTATACGGAACCGCTTTCAGATCACCGCCGGCCGTGAAATCCGCACCGGCGAAAACCCCGCCGTCCTCCACGCCGAGCAGCTCCAGCTTCGTGCTGTCATAGCTGAAACTGAGGCTCAGTGCCGTAATGCCCGGATTATTCAGCAGGAACACCGGAATCCTGACCGTTTCACCCGGATTTGCCCGAACTATCTGCGCATAGATCTGCGCCGAAGGATACGTGACGGTTGTTGTGACCGGCTTTGTGGATGTAACCGGCTTGGTTGTTGTCACAGGCTTTGTCGATGTGACCGGTTTGGTCGTTGTGGTAACCGGTTTCGTCGTTGTGATAACCGGTTTGGCCGTGGTCACAATCGGGGCATTCGGATCGGTCACGAACTGCCCGTTCTTGTAGTACAGCTTCACATTCACGCCGCTGACGGTTTCCGGTTCTCCGACATAGGATGTATACTGATACTTCGAAACCTGCGCGGGAATCCCGTTCACGGTCGCGGTGACATCCGGGAAGTCGTATGATTCCCGGAAGACGTATCCCGCATCGGCCAGCAGGGCGATCTGGACGCTGTACACCTTCCCCTGCTGGTAATACTGTCCGTTATCCATGACCTCGCTGTCGGTTTCATTCCACCACGTTACGCCCTGAACGGTCATCTTCCAGTGATTTCCGTCCCGCGTGATCAGGCCGTTCGTATCGTGTGCGTGATACGGCCCGAGGGAACGGAACGTATACGAGGGATGCTGACCGATTTCCGGCAGCGCAAGGCTGTCCAGTGCGATTTCCCTGATCAGCGTATCCGCCGACGCTGCGGCCGTCGTGACTGTGGTTGTCGCAGTAACTGCGGCCGTGGTCGCAGACGGTGCTGCGGTGATACTCGCTTCAACCTGATCATCCAGGAACTGACCGTTCCGCCAGTGCAGCTCAATGCCGACGGTATCGTTCAGGTCTTCCTTGAACTGACGGGCATAGTCCATATTCACCTGATTCACGACAACCGGGATGCCGTTCATGGTCGCGGTCATCGAAGCTGCATTTTCCGGAAAGCTGTATCCGTCATCCGCTGTCACCCAGATCACAACAGCATAGGTGATCCAGTTTTCAAATACGCCTGTCACGCTCTCCACGTTCTGATATCCGCCGACCCAGTTGATACCCTGTACCATCAGGTACGGATCATCCGGCGGTGTCATATCAATCCCGGCGGCATGGTAATGTCCGTGCATTTCACAAGTATACACGGGCTTTTCACCGACAGCAGGCAGCGGAATGCCGTCTACCTCCAGATGCGTGATCACATTCTCCCCCTGCTGCGGCGCGGCCGAAACCGCCGTTTCGCCGGGGGCTGCTTCACAGGAGCCGACCGCAATCTGGCCGTGCGGTCCCGCATAGGCGCTCAGCCCGAGCCCCTGCACCGCAAGCAGCCCTGCCGTCAGACAGGATAATATTTTTTTCATCATATGTCCTCCGTTTTTTACCGCTGTTTCATACAGCTGATGGCATTCAGTCCAGCGTGACACCCCAGCCGCCGACCAGATACCGGCGCAGGACGGTCACGTCCTTCAGGTCAATGCTTCCGTCTTTGTTGACATCAGAGTTGGCTTCATTGATCACGGCATCCCAGCCGCCGACCAGATACCGGCGCAGAACGGTCACGTCCTTCAGATCAATGCTGCCGTCATCGTTGACGTCGCCGAGCCTGGTCGCCTGAACGGGGGCAGTCGTTGCGGTTGTCACAGTCGTCACGGTTGTCTGAACGGCTGCCGTTGTCTGAACAGGCTCCGTTGTCACGGTCGTGGAGGACGGCGGGGCTTCCTTGCTGAATACAAAGGAATTGACCTGCGAGCACTCACCGCCGGACGCGCTTCGGAACACCAGATACAGATCATGCACGCCGGTCACGGTCGGAATCTGAACCGTGTAGTCGATATATTTACCGTAGTTGCCGGAAACACTCAGCATGCACTCGCCGATCGGCGGATTTGTCAGCGCATCCAGATACAGCTCCACGCTGCTGTCCGTGTAGGCGCTGATGCCGTTCAGCGTGAAATACGAAGCGCCGTCCCCGAAATCCAGATTCTGATACAGCGCCCAGTCGCCTTCCCGCGTCCAGCCGAGAACATGGTAGTCGTCCTCTTTCAGCGTACCCTTTTTGTCATTCAGATCCAGGCCGCTGATCGGCTCAAACACGGAGCGCACGGGCGGCTTCTGAGAAACCGTCAGCGTGCAGAATGCAACCTCCACCGCGCCGTCATATTCGCCGTCATACATGCGGATATCATAGACGCCCTCCACGCCCGGCGCGCCCAGCGTCGTGACGCCATCCTGAATATCCTTGACGCGGCACCAGCTGCCGTTGTGATCGTCGCCGTCCTTTTCGGTATGCGCGATCTCTGTCGGCACGAATGCGATCCACGCGTCATCCGGATATTCGCCGGTGACGTTCACGCGAACCGTCACGCTCTTGCCGGGCTTCACCCATGCTTCATCCGTGCTGATTTTGCCGCGCATCGTGCTGTATATGACGCGGAACGGCTGACTGGCGATTTCCTTTGCGGTAAGCTCGTCCTCGCCGTCATACACGCGGATGTCGTAATTGCCGACCTGCTCCGGTGCAGTCAGCGTCAGTTCGCCGTCCTGAATATCCTTCAGTCTTGCCCAGTCACCGTTGTGATCGTCGCCGTCCTTTTCGGTATGGGCAACCTCGGACGGTATCACCGCGATCCACGCATCTTTTGAGATTTCACCGGTCATGCTGATTTTGATCGGGATTTTCGCTTTGCGGAACACAGCATCCGGAACCTCCAGATCCACATAGAGCCCCTTCGGCTCCTCGTCTGCGGTCACATAAACCGGAACGCGTGCAACCTCATAGGCATGGTTGTTGTCACCGTCAAAAATACGGATATCGTAATTGCCCTCCGTATTCGGCGCCTTGATCACATAGCCGCCGTCCGAAATATCCTTCGCCCAGCTCCAGTCGCCGTTGACGGCGTCGCTTTCGTCCTCAGAATGTCCGGCATCCGACGGAATAAATCCGATCCACGCATCGTCCGGGATCTCGCCGGAAAGCGACGCGGAAATCTTCACCTCGGAACCCGGCGCGACATAGCGGTTTTTCACGCTGAGCTGCGCACCCATACAGCCGCGGTACGTTGTCCGGATCGGAATACAGGCCACTTCCTTTGCTACACCGTCATCCGCGTCAAAGCAGCGGATCTCATATTCGCCGATCGTATTGGGCGTGTTCAGTGTGACTGCACCGTCCTGCACATTTTTCAGCCATTCCCAGGATACGTCGTAATTGTCGCTGTCGCGCTCGGTATGCGAAACGCCGGCCGGCACAATGCCGATCCACGCCTTGCCCGGGATCTCTCCCTCAATCTGCACCGAAACCGTCATCTCTGACGCACGCGGAACCACGGATTCCGCCGCAATCTGAACCGTCAGCGGCTGCGCTGCGGCATCGGCGCGGAGGCCGGTTCCTGCGGAAAATGCATCGGGCAGAACCCGGATGCAGACCGCTGCCAGCGCCGCAGACAGGAGTGCTGCGGTCAGGCGTACTGTTGTATTTTTCATGAAATACCTCCTCTTGATACAGTTCGGAAAGCCGGATTTTCTTTTCCGGTTTACACTGCTATCATAGCATACATACCGCAAAATCACAAGAAGCAGCAATTATTTTTTACAGAAAATTAACATTGCAGGCTGCGCGGTTCCGGCCGCGGGATTGACTTGCACCGGGCGATGTGGTATAATTTCTGTAACAGAAACAGCATGCGGAATCGGAAAGGCGGTGAACCGGAATGATCCATTTTTACTACGGAGGCGGCAAGGGCAAGACCTCTGCGGCAGTCGGTGCATGCGTGCGCGCGGCGGGCAGCGGGATGTCCTGCGTGTTTGTGCAGTTTTTCAAGAACGGCACCAGCGGCGAAATCCAGCCGCTGCGGACGCTGCGCGTTCAGGTGCTCGCCTGCTCATTTGCGGGCAGACGCTTTTTCCGCGATATGTCGCCCGCGGAACAGGCGGCGGTCATCGCGGAGCACAATGAAAATCTGCGCGCGGTGCTGCAAACGGAGGCGCAGATGATCGTGCTGGATGAGCTCGGGGACGCGCTGGCAAAAAAAGCGGTTGATCCGGAGCTGGTGCGGCAGATGCTCGCAAAAAAGGACTGCGAGCTGATTCTCACCGGGCACAGGCCGTCGGACATGCTCTCTGCGGCGGCGGATTACGTCACCGAGTTCCGATGTGTCGCGCACCCGTACCAATCCGGCATTCCCGCCCGCCGCGGCGTCGAATATTAAGGTATCTCCGGTGGATTTCCAGAGGTATCTCCGATGGATTCAGAATGAGGGCTCTGCCCTCAAACTCCCGCTGGGGACATATCCCCAGACCCCATTTTGTATAAAAGAATGCATTTGCTTCATTTTTATATTGCGGGATTCCAAAGGGATTCTATCCCTTTGGCAGGGTTTGGGACGGAACCCCATTATAAATCAATCGGAGATACCTTTCACAACAAACAAAAAGCCGCTTCCCCATTCGCATGAGGAAGCGGCTGTGTTCATATTCACATCAGTGCATCAGGTCGCGCTTCATCAGCGCAAGATCCGTCGAATCCAGCGAATTATCCTTGTTCAGGTCGCCGCATTTCCAGTTCGCAATCGTGCTGTTCTCCGAGCCGACCCAGTTCTGCATCAGCTTCAGATCATCCGTGTTGAACTTGCCGTCGCCGTTGACGTCACCCTTCACGCCGGAGCCGGAACCGGATGCCAGCTCTGTGCAGGCCTTCGTATCAAAATTGTACATCCAGATGCTGCCGTCCGTGCGCAGGAAATACAGGCAGACCTTGCCCGAAACGGTATCCGCATGAAGCACCGTTTCAACATTCGTCACCGTGAACTGCTTGCCGGAGCAGGTACCGCTCAGCTGACGGTTCCGCGTGATGACGCAGCTGACCGTCTTGCCGGAGCCCGCGCTCAGCTCTTTTCTCAAAATCACAGACGGATCCTCTGCCTTGACGTTGGATACCACCTCGCCCGTGCGGTTGTTGGTCAGCGTATACCGGAACAGCTTGCAGCCGTTCTTCTCACCGATGCACTCCAGCGATTTGACATAATTCGTAATCCAGTTCAGCTTGATGTCCGGTTCCGTATCCAGCCGGTACAGAACATCGAGATTATCCACGAACAGGTCGCCCGCAACGATGCGCGGCGCAACAATGCCGACACTGGAACGCGTCGCACGGATGGCGCCGGTATCGCTGTAATTGACATGGAACGCGACAACGCCATCCCCCATCGAATAATACAGCTGCGGAATCTCCTGATCGGGCAGGAACCGGCTGAAGCTGTCGGTCACAAATGTATTGATAAACATATCAGTGTAGGGGATAAACGCATACAGCTCGTGATTATCCGTGCTGCCGCAGCCGTATTCCAGCGACGTGATGCCGCACTGCTTCTGCTCCTTGCCGTTGGCCAGGAGCGTGCCGTCCTTTTTCAGCACAAGATCGCCGTGCGTATAGACGCCCTTCTCGTTCTGCGCATACACATGCGTAAAGTCCGCGACATCCTTCAGCGCTGCGGTTGCCTTTCCCTTGCCGACGACATACATCGTGCCGTTCAGCAGCACGGCACTGCCGACGGATCCGCCGTTATAATATGTACAGGTGTCATAGACGGCGGTGTCCAGCCATGTGTTGTGCAGCTCCGGGTTATAGACAGAAACCGCGGTCGTCGCAGCAGCCGGAAACAGCGAAACAAAGTCGCAGTCAGGCGCCTCCTCAATGTCTTCCACATCTTCCGTGAGCAGCTCTGCTTCGGATGTATCGTCGCAGAGTGTGTCCGAAAGCACGGGATCGGTCACGGTGCCGGCATCCGGTTCGGTGTCGGCAGAGGCAGCGCGGGACAGGTTCATTCCGCCGATGAGCACGGCGGCGGCGCAGCATACGGAAAAGCGGCGGTACTTCATGGATAATAATCCCCTTTCAAGCGAATGTTTACGGCAGGAACACCGGATTCCCGGGAAGGAAAAATCAACAATTTCCAGCATGATCCGTTCCGGTGTATAATCTGCACATAACATTCCGATTTGTATAGAAATGTTTTAGAACCCTTCCAAATATATCATAGCACATAATTTGAAAAATGTCAATGATTCACAAGAAATTTTTTCGATTTTTTGAACAGATTATGAAGTTGTATTGCTCTCCGTATAATCTGCTCGCGCGATAATAGTATATGATATGATAAAAACCGTACCGGAGAACAATCCGGTACGGTTTTGAGGGCTTTTTCCGGAATGCAGTGCAGCGATTGGTAAGATGTAATTGTTTAACGATTTGGTGCGATAAAGAGTAAAGCAAAGGAAGATTAAAGATTATTTCAGATTTCAGGGTGGATGATTGACAAATCCGCGCACCGGATCCCGTCCGGGACGGTTTCGCAGACCGTCACAAACGGCAGGCCGGCAGCACGCAGCGCATCCGCACAGCGCTCCGCCTGCTCCATATCGGCGCATCCGGCATACACGGCGGCGCCGCTGCCGGAGAGCACGGGGTTCAGTCCCCTCTCCCGTATGACACGCCGGATCGTATCCACCTCCGGCAGATCGGTGACAGCGTCAAAGTGGCAGCCGCAGACGGAAAACAGCGCCTCCGCGCCGCGGCTGAGATTTTCAAGCACATGATCGGTATCCGGCGGCAGCGGCTCACTGACCGCGTCAATGCGGCGGTAGGCCTCCGGCGTGGAGATGCCCTCGCTGCCCTTGGCAATCACGAGCGGATACGGGGGCAGCGGCGCAAGCGGCGTCAGCTGCTCTCCGATGCCCTCCGCAAGGACGGTGCCGCCCCGCAGAAAGAAGGCGCAGTCTGCACCGAGCGCGGCGGCGTGCGCATGAAGCGCCGCATCCGTGACGGGCAGTGCCAGCAGTTTCCGGATGCCGACAAGCGCCGCGGCACAGTCCGAGCTGCCGCCGCCCATGCCCGCCTGCGACGGGATGCGCTTTTCCAGATGCATCGAAATGCCGCAGGGATTCTCTCCGAGCAGCCTGACGGCGGCTTTCCACACAAGATTTCGCGCATCGCACGGGACGGCCGCGTCATTGCAGGTCAGCGTCAGCGGCTGCTCCGGCGCGGTTTTCGTCACCGTCAGCGTGTCGTATATGCCGACTGCCTGAAAAACGCTCCGCAGCGTATGATAGCCGTTCGGCAGCTTTCCGGTAATATCGAGCGAAAGATTGATCTTCGCAGGTGTTTGCAGGATCACGGTTTCATTCATAACAGATACCTATTGATAACCCCTTTCAGCATGGTGCATTTGCTGCGGCAATGGCGCGGGCCAGCTTGGAGAGCGGCTGCGGAATCAGTGCAAAGCGGCGCTCCAGTGACCGCGCATACGCATCAAACGCATCGGCGTCCCCGGATTTCAGCTCCAGCTCCAGCTCCTCAAACGGCTGCATATGCTCCGGCGAACCGAGCGCGCCGACATCAAATGCCAGCTCTGCCGTGAACGGCGCATCGCCGTCAAATGCAAACAGATAACAGTTCCGGAGAAAATCCGTCCGTCCAAGCTCGCGGAACGTCTGATGCGAAAGGAAAATACAGAATTCCTTCGGCGCACCCGCCTCCGGGAGCTTTTGCAGCCCCTCGGTCAGCGTTTCCGCCTCTGCCTCGTATTCCTCGCGGATAGCCTGCGCGCCTTCGCGCTTCAGCGTGCGCTTCATGCAGCAGACCGAACGGTCATTCTCTCTGCGGATCCGCAGTGCGCCGCCCTGCTGTTTCAGCAGACCTTCCGGCGTGTCGTAATAGACTGCCGCCATGTGCAGCGTATCATGCCGCTGCCGCCCGGGCAGTCCGTGCAGATACGCCGCAAGCGCCGACAGCGTATGCAGCGGAATCTGCCATTTGTATTCCTGCTCCATGCTGCTTATCCCGCCTTCTTTGCGTGATAGCTCGAAAAATCAAACTTCACCAGACTGTTGACAAAGGTCAGCATATCGCTGGTTTCCACAATCAGCCGCTGGACACCCTCCTCATCGAGAGAGAGCAGGAAGTCGGCCGGGTAGCGCGATTCAATATAGTAATGGTTGATCTCACTGCACAGCTGGATACGCTCGCGGAAATGCGGATCCTCGCTCATCGCCTGCTTGCAGAGAAACGGCAGGTTGTGGCCGTCATACAGATGATGCTTCCGCCACAGCAGATAGCCTTTCAGCGCCTTTTCGACACATTGCTGGCAGTGGAACGAGATGATGTTGTAGCAGCGCGCATCGTCCAGCAGCAGCTTGGCCGCCCGCAGATCAATGGCGGCGTAATACAGCCAGTCGAAATAGCGCTTGCTGTCACCGTCACGAAAGCCCCTGCTCATATAATACACCTCCTGTTTCACGGATCGACCATGCAAATGTACGCGGATCCTGCGAAAGCACATCCCACTCTGCCTGCTTGTACAGCACGAGATCATAGGGATAATCGCAGTCCACGGCGGTATAAAGAAAGCATTCCAGCTCCGAAATGCTCGGCGTATCGTTCTTCACAATCAGCGCCAGCTTGAAGCTGATCAGCTCCCCCGTCCCCGGGTTGGACTTTGAACTGATGAGATAGACCTTCAGCGGTTTGCCGAGCTTCACGATGGAAGCAGCAGTTTCCTGAATTTCAGGGTAGATCATGGTACACGCTCCTTTTCTGCAATCTTGTACGGTATGAATCCGTCACCGCTTTCGGTGACGGTCTGCGGCATACTATTATTACTTATGATACTTTCCGCCGGTGCTGATCTGGAATGCGCGATAAAGCTGTTCCGCCAGCAGCACGCGGGCGATCTGATGCGTAAAAGTCATTGGGGACATCGAAAAGCGCAGGTCGGCAGCTTTTTTGACCTCGTCCGAAAGCCCGAAGCTCGAACCGATCACAAAGCTGACGGTACTGTCGCCGGAAACCGCCGCCTGTTCCAGCATCTCCGCGAATTCTTCGCTGCTGCGGAGCTTTCCCTCGATGCACAGCGCGATGATCTTTCCGCGGCAGGCAGCGAGAATCGCCTTGCCCTCCTGCGTCAGTGCCGCCGCAATTTCCGATTCTGCCGGGGATTCCGGCAGCCGCGATTCGGGCAGCTCGGTCAGCGTCAGACGGCAGTAACGCTGCAAACGCTTTTCGTATTCGGCGTAGGCGTCGCGGAGCCATTTCTCCTTGAGCTTGCCGACCGTAATCAGACGGATCTGCATCAAAACACGATCATCCTCCCGTCCGTTTCCGGCGCCGCAATGCGCAGGGTATAATCCTGCCCGCGGACATAGCCTGCCAGCCCCGCCTCAGCGGTCTGCCCGGCCAGTTCCGGTGTATTGTTATGCTGACTCAGATGCCCGAGCACGAAATGCGCCGTGCCGGTACCGGCGAGCGTCCGGAGCGCTGCGGCACAGTCGTCATTGGAAAGATGCCCGACCTGCGACGCAATCCGCATTTTGAGCTGCGCGGGATACGGCCCCGTGCGGAGCATGTTTTTGTCGTAATTCGATTCCAGCAGCACGAGGTCACAGCCTGCAAGCGCCGCCGAAACCTCCTCCGACACATATCCGAGATCCGTGCAGACCGCGCAGGTTCTGCCGTCGGGCAGTTCCATGCGGTAGCCGCAGCTCTGCGCCGTGTCGTGCGAGGTCGCAAACGGTGTGATGCGGATGCCTGCGCACTCCGCGGCGCCGTCCAGAACCGTACAGTCCTGCTCCGGTTCCAGCCAGCCGCAGCTGTAAAGACACTGCCGCGTCATCTGCTGCGCAAAGACCGGTGTGCCGTATTTCTTCGTGAACACGCGCAGCCCCTTCACATGGTCGGAGTGGTCGTGCGTGATGAAGATGCCCTGCACCGCCTCCGGACGGATGTCGCAGCGTTCCAGTGCCAGCGTCAGCCGCCGCGCCGATACGCCGCAGTCAATAAGAATCCCGCCCTCCGGCGTGCCGATGTATTCGGCATTGCCGCTGCTCGAACTGAACAGCGGATAGATCCGAGCCAAGCGATCACATCCTGTTTCCTGATTTGCAGCACAGACTGCGCCGCAGACTTATTATAGCATATTAAGCTGTAAAATGCAATGGGAGAAGCGCAAAAAAGCGACCGCTGTGTAAGATGGGAGAAATAACAGAGCCGGGCACTGCCCTCATCCCCTTCTTTGTATTTGCATATTGCGGGATTCCAAAGGGATTTGGCGGGGTATGGGGCAGCACCCCATTCTAAATCCGTCGGAGATACCACTTTCAGGGCGGCACTGCCGCCCGCAAAAAAACAGAGCCCGCCGATGAGGCGAGCTCTGCTTTTGGAACGCAGGGTGCCTTCCTGCGTTCCTTGTTGGCATCCATCCAACGTTTGAAAAGGAATAATGAGGTATATGAAGAATGGGGGGATGTCTGTTCATTAACAACCGGTCGTTTCGGGATAAATGATATTCCGGAACGCATTGGTCGTATACGGCGTGGTGCAGCCGTTGTAATTGACCGTGAGGCCGGAAAGAATCGGATAATCCTCGAATCGCTTGAATTCATGGAAACCGACTGCTTCCAGTTCACAATATTCATCAAATTCCTCGCGTGTCATGATTTTGTCGAACATGCCTTCAAAGACAGGGCGATTCGGATTCAGGGCACAGCCGCTGAAATCAACGTAGACCAGCGGCCAGTCATATTCTTCATCCCATGTCAGTACTGGTACGCTGAATTCGGTGATTCTGTCGGTGGAGCTGACACGCATGCCTGCAACATAGAGGTCATCAAAGTACAGTCTGCCGGAATACTCGCCGGTCGTGTAGTTAACTGTGAAGTCATCAAGGTACATGTTGCTTGAGAACTCGTTTCTCAGATAGTAGTCATTCAGATATCTGAGTCCGAATTCCTTGAGGTTTGAACCGCTGTCTTCCTGGAATTCCAGCTTCAGGCCGAACTTTGTGCCGTCTTTTTTGGCTTTGGCGCTGATTTTGTCGATCTTCTTGCGTGCATTCAAAGCCTGCTGTGTGTTTTGCAGCCTGGTTCTGGAGATGACGTCTGTATCCAGTAAGGCGCACATCCTCGTATTGAGAGAGTAAGTACCGCCGATATCGGGCCTGGCCTCGTCACCGGCACCCTTGACTGTGACCTTGTTTCTGGAATTCAGGAAACTTGCCTTGATCAGCGGCATGGAATTCTGCTGTGCAGCGGTGCTCCAGCAGTACCCGCCGTAGGTGAGGCTGTAATTGTATGTCAGATTGGTGTAATTGCTGCTTGTCACGTTGTACGCGGATGCGGGGATTGCGGCAACGGACAAAAGGGTGACTGCTGCGGATGCGAGCGCTGTCAGTCTGCGGAATGTGTGCTTCATTCAAATATTCCTCCTTTTTACAAATATATTTATGGATCTGTGTGGATTGCGGGGGTTGGCTTGCAGGGTGGGCGTCCTGTTTTCCACCGCTGAAAAGAAATCAGAAGGTATCTGAAGAATGGGAGGTGCATGCTGTCAGCAGCCTACCGGCTCCGGCAGGTAATAACCGAAGCTGAGCTGATCGGTCTGATAACGGCCGGTTCCGTCGTAGTTATAAGTGACGGTGAGCCCGGTCAGAAGGTTGTAATACGAGTTTTCGTATGCCTGGAGCCTGCCGCCGTTCGGCCGATAGAATCCAAAATAAAAATCGAATTGATTCTGTGTCATGATCCTGTCATAGACGCCTTCAAAAACCGGGCAGTTCGGGTCCGGCAGACGGCCGCTGAAATCAACGTATACGGTCGGCCATCCGTCCTCCCAGGTCAGCACCGGCTCACTGAACGTGGTATAGCCGTCATTGCAGCTGACGCGCATGCCTGCAATATAAAGGTCATCAAAGTACAGTCTGCCGGTGTATGTCGCAGTGCGGGTGTTATAATCGAACGAATCTTCATCCAGATACATATATTGACTGAGATAGAAGTTCAGATCGGAACTGTGCATCACTCTGAGGCCGAATTCATTGAGGTTGCGCTGCTCCTGAAATTCCAGCTTCAAACCGTAAAGCCGGTCGTATACGCCTCTGACTGAAATTTTGTCGATTGCCTGTCGTGCCCGTAAAGCGGTTTGCGTATTTTGCAGCCTGCTTCTGGAGATGATGCTTGTGTCCAGTGTTCCGAGCATCTGCGTCGGGCCGAAGTCACACTTGACTGTGACCTTGCTTCTGGGATTCAGGAAACTTGACGTAAACACCGGCATGCCCTGCTGCTGTTCAGCAGTGCTCCAGCAGTAGCTGGCACCGGCGCCGTGATAGTAGTTTTTCAGCTGTTTGTAATTGCTGCTTGTCACCTCATACGCGGATGCGGGGATGCTGACAACGGATAAAAGCGTAATTGCTGCGGATGCGAGTGCTGTCAGTTTGCGGAACGTATGCTTCATTCAAAAAGTCCTCCTTTGTGTAAGTGTATTTATGGATCTGTGTGGATTGCGGGGGTTGGCTTGCAGGGTGGGCGTCCTGATTCCCTCCGCAATATTATCATATCACATCCGCGCGGAAAATGCAACGATTTACGACGAAATGCACAATATTGCGATGAAATGCCGGATACGGCGACGAAATGCCGTTTTTCGGTACTGAGTTGCCAGTCTGCGACGAAATGCCACCCTGGCATTTCGTCCTCCAAAAACGGGATTTCGTCGCGGACGAAATGCCGTCATCCGCGACGGGTTGACAAGTCCGTGCGTACATGTTATAATGAGCACAGGCGAAAAAACGCGCACAAAGGGGGGGAGTTTTGATGCACGGACAGATCGCAGTCATATTTTCTGATTTCAAAAACGATTATAATGACGGGTACATCTTAGGCATCCAGAAGCAGGCCAATCTGAGTGGCCTGCGGACGTTCACATTTTCCATGCCGCAAACCAGCGAACTTTATACCAATGACGAAGAATGGGTGTTCAGCCTGATCGACTTTGACCGCTACGACGGCGTCATTTTTGTGGAACACAGCTTTTATGCGCACAAGAATCTGATTCTGCCGATCGAGGAAGCGCTTCGCAGCCGATGCAGCTGCCCGGTTGTCGTCATCGGAAACTCCAACACACTGCCGCATGTGCTCCGGCTGGAAAACCGGGAGCGCTTTGAAAAGGTTGCGGAGCATCTGCTCGATGTTCACGGCTGCAAAAAGGTCTACTGCCTGGGCGGTGACCGCAACATCTGCGACGAACGCATTGACGGCTTTATCCGGGTGATGCAGCGTCACGGGCTGCCCTGCGGGGAGCAGAATGTTCTCTACGGCGGCTACTGGATTCCGTGTGCCGAGGCGCTTGCAAAGGATATTGCATACGGCGCCGTCGAAAAACCGGACGCAGTCATCTGCGTCAATGACGAGATTGCCTATGCGCTGATCAAGAAGCTGTTTTTCTACGGCCTGCGCGTGCCGGAGGATCTGCTGGTTGCGGGCTTTGACAATGCACCGTATGCGTCCAACGGCGCCGTGACCATCACGACCTATGCCGCCGATACCGAGCACTGCGGACGCCGTGCGGCGGCGCTGCTGGTTTCGCTGATCAACGGCACGGAGCCCGAAACGATTCCGCAGAAGCCGCAGGGGCTGATTACCGGCGCGAGCTGCGGCTGCGGCACAAAGCCGCTTCTGAACATCCGCGCCAAGCTGGACGAGCTCCAGAAAACCGAAACCGCCAACATGGAGTTCCGCAATTCCCGGTTTGAGGAGAAGCTCTATAAGGTGCAGTCGCAGGAGGAGCTTTCGCAGTTCATCAAGAATCACAAGTATCTGATCCGCGACCAGATCAGCGTCAGCGTCAACCTGATGGAGCGCGACGAGGACGAGGCGTGCTGCATCTATCTGAAGGATTATCTGATCAACGGCGAAAGCGTGAACTTCCGCGCCCGGAATATCTATCCGGATGTGTTCTCGTTCGGCGCAATCAAAAATGTGCATGTGATGCCGCTTGTCTTTGACAAGCAGGTTTACGGCTTCATGACAATCGGCTACGGTGAGGAGAATGTCTATTCGCTGCACGCCAAGCAGTTTGCAAACCGCGTGGCCATCGGTGTGGAGATTCTGCGCGTCCGGCAGAATGCGGCGGCGCTGCGGGCATCCCACGCCGCGGAGCAGCCTGCGGATCTGCTCTCGGCCAATCTGGATCTGAAACGCTCAGCCGCGGCGATTCTCGTTGTTCACAACGGCTCCATGACCAAGGTGCCGCTGGAAAATGTACTCTATTTTGAAGCGTATGAAAAAAAGGTGTTTGCCGCGCTCAAAAGCGGGAAATATGAGATCAAGCAGCGGATCTGCGAGCTGGAGGACATGCTGGAGGGGCGGAACTTCATCCGCATTTCCAGATCTATTCTGGTCAATATGAAGCGGGTGGTCGGCTACCGCACCGGCAATGACCGCACGCTGACGGCGGTGCTCGCTGACAAGCAGGAGCTGCGCGTTTCCAGAATGCACAGCGAGGATTTCAAAAAGCAGCTCGAGAAGCCGTGATATCTCACCCGGAAAGGAACCGAACCTATGAAAATGATGATCGTGGACGGGAACAGCATCCTGAACCGCGCGTTTTACGGCGTCAAGCCGCTGTCCAATCACAAGGGCATTTTTACGAATGCAATCTACGGTTTTTTCAATATTCTGCTGCGTGCAGCGGAGGATACAAAGGCGGAGCAGATCGTCATTGCCTTTGACCGTAAGGAAAAGACCTTCCGCCACAATGCCGTGGAAAGCTATAAGGCCAACCGCAAGGGCATGCCGGAGGAGCTTGCGATACAGCTGCCGTATACGCAGCAGATTCTTGCGGCGATGGGCTATCCGGTTGTGACCTGCGCCGGATGGGAGGCCGACGATATTCTCGGCACGCTCTCAAAAAAATGCACGGAGGCCGGGGAAGACTGCGTTCTGCTGACCGGCGACCGCGACAATTTGCAGCTGATCGGGGAGCATGTGACCGTGCGCCTTGCAACGAATAAAGAGCCGGTGCTCTATGACGCCGAAAAATTCCGGGCGGATTACGGCTTTGAGCCGATCCGGCTGATTGACCTGAAAGCGCTGATGGGCGACAGCTCGGACAATATCAAGGGTGTTGCCGGAATCGGTGAAAAGACCGCATCTGCGCTGATTCAGCAGTACGGTACGATTGAGGCGCTCTACGCCGCGCTGGAGAAATCGGATCTCAAGCCTGCGGTGCGAAAAAAGCTCGAGGCCGGTGCGGAGGACGCACGGCAGAGCAAATGGCTTGCGACAATCGTCACGGATGCGCCGATTCCGGAATCACTTTCAGAATATGATAAAAAGCCGCAGGATACAGAGCAGCTTTCCGCGCTGCTGACCGAACTGGAGCTGTATAAGCTGATGGAGCGTCTGCATGTGGAGCCGTCCGCGGCTGTGCCCGTGCAGGCAGATGCTGTGCAGCCGGAGATCCGTCCGGCAGAGATCGTGAAGGCCGATGCGGATCTGCTGGAGCAGCTCTGCCATGCAGAGGCGCCGGTCGATTTCCTGTATCAGAAGCCGGTGCTGTATCTGGCGCAGGATAACAAAGTCACCCGCCTGACCGATCCGGCGCAGATCATGCGCTTTCTGAAAAGCGATGCGCCGAAGCGCACCTTTGACGCCAAGCCTGTCTACCGGGAACTGATGGAGCAGGGCGATACGCTGCGGAATCTGGTGCTGGATACCGTCATCTGTGCGTATCTGCTCGATCCCTCGACGCCGGAGTATACTATTAAAAAGCTCTGTGCAGGAGAGTCGCTCCCCTATCAGGAGGAGCTCGGGGAATATGCGGACGCCGCGGCACTGCCTGCGCTTTCGGAACGGCTGGAGCAGCTGGTCACGGAGCAGGGCATGGAAATGCTGCTGCGGGAGATTGAACTGCCGCTGGTTGAGGTGCTCGCGGATATGGAGCATACCGGCGTGCGCGTCGATCAGGAGGGCGTGCAGAAATTCGGTGAGATGCTGGAAACGGAGATCACGGATCTGCGGGAGCGGATCTACGGGCAGGCGGGACGGGAATTCAATATCCTGTCACCCAAGCAGCTCGGCGTGATCCTGTTTGAGGAGCTGGCGCTGCCCGCGGGCAAAAAGACCAAGACCGGATGGTCTACGAATGCGGAAGTGCTGGACGGGCTCCGCGGCAGGCATCCGATTGTGGAAATGGTTTTGCAGTACCGGCAGCTGACAAAGCTCAGCTCGACCTATGTCGAGGGACTGCTGAAAACGGTCGCGCCGGACGGGCGCATCCACACCTGCTACCGGCAGACCGAAACACGCACCGGACGCATCTCGTCCACAGAGCCGAATTTGCAGAATATTCCCGTGCGCACGCCGCTCGGCCGGGAAATGCGCCGGTTCTTCATCGCGGCGGAGGGCTGCACGCTGCTCGATGCCGATTACAGTCAGATCGAGCTGCGGCTTGTCGCGCATCTCTGCGGGGATGAGAATATGCGCCGCACCTTTGCCGAGAACCGCGACATCCACCTGACGACCGCCGCACAGGTATTCAACATGCCGGAGGACATGGTCACCAAGGAGATGCGCTCGGCGGCGAAGGCGGTCAACTTCGGCATTCTGTACGGCATCGGCGCATTCTCGCTGTCCAAGGACATCGGCGTGTCGGTTGCCAAAGCGGATCAATATATCAAGGACTATCTGCACTCGTTCCCGCGCGTGGAGCAGTTCATGAACGATACGGTTGACCGCGCAAAGGAAACCGGCTATGTCACGACGCTGTTCGGCAGAAAGCGCTATGTGCCGGAGCTGAAAATGTCCAATAAGAATATGCAGGCGGCAGGCCGCCGCATCGCAATGAACACACCGGTGCAGGGCACTGCCGCGGATATCATCAAAAAGGCGATGGTGCGCGTCTGGAAGCGGCTGAAAGAGGAAGTTCCGGAGGCGAAGCTGATTCTCCAGATCCATGACGAACTGATCGTGGAAACGCCTGCTGCATATGCAGCGCAGGCCGGAGAAATCCTGCATACGGAAATGGAACAGGCCTGTGAGCTTTCCGTGCCGCTGACCGCTGACGTGCAGGAGGGACAGAGTTGGTATGACGCCAAGGGATGAGCTGCGCACCGAGCTGTTCTCTGCGGAGAATCTTCATGCGGTTTCGCAGCTGACAAAGCGCTGCTTCAAAGCGCCGTGGTCAGAGGAGATATACCGCCGGGAGCTGGACAATCCGCAGTCGGTCGGATTCGTCTGCATGGCAGGGGCAGAGGCCGTCGGGATGATTCACTGCAATTTCGTCCTGGACGAGCTGACGCTGAATACGCTCTGCGTGGACGAAGCATACCGCCGCCGCGGGATTGCGCGGATGCTCTGGAATGCGGTCACGGAGATGATGCGCGGCGTCTGCACGGTCTGTTATCTGGAGGTGCGGGAGAGCAATACGCCCGCGCGCACGCTGTACGCATCGCTTGGCTTTGAACAGAACGGATACCGCCCGCGGTATTATTCCGATCCGGAGGAGGCTGCCGTGCTGATGGCCGTGCAGCTCTGAGAATACAAAAAGCAGAACGCGCATGCCAAAAGGCGTGTGCGTTTCCGCTGCAACCGGCAAGGGTTCACGTTTTGTAATGAACGCTTTATGCAGTTTGATCTGCAAAAGATGTAAGCCATACATTTCAATCAAAGAAAGTGCCGCCTTCATGACTGAAAGCGGCACTTTGATATTGGGGATCAATAAGCAAAACAGGTTGTAAACCTTTCGATTTACAACCTATCAGCGTAATTATCGTGGTCGAGGTGACAGGACTTGAATCAGTCGCCTAGTCCACTAAATAAAAGTCAAACAGTATTATTTTACCATATATCATGTGAAAAGTCAAGTTGTTTGAAAAATAGTATCCATATCAACCTGAGTTTATTGGATTGGTATGGATGCTTTTTTGTCATTATGCTATATAATATATATGTCCGCAGGACTACTATATATAATAAGGAGCATACAAATGACGTTGAAAAAGCCTGAAAACAACCCTGATTTTGATGTTTTGGAATTCATGCGGTCGCTCTCCCCTGTTCTCAACGAGAAATACGAGTGCGTGACCGTGGCTGACTGGACAGCTTGCTGGCTGCTGCACTATTGTAACGAACTCAAAGACTCCACGAAGTTAGAGTATCAAAAGACAATTCATCAGCATATCAACCGAGTTCTCGGCAATGTAATGTTAAATGAATTGTCACACGAGGATGTTCAGCTATTTATCAATAGCCTGAACATGGGGGTTGGGATCGAAAACAAGTTAAGTCCAAAGAGTATCAAAAATATACATGGCGTTCTGCATAGTTGTTTGAAAACCGCCGTTGACTTCGGATATATCAATGCAAATCCGGCTGACAAAATCCGACTTCCAAAGAAAGCAATCCCGGAAGTCAAGCACCTTGAACCGGAGATTATGCATGATTTCTTTGCTGCTATTCAGAATCATCCAAAAAAATTTCTTTTTACGGTTTCCATTTTTACGGGAATGCGCGAAGGCGAAATTCTTGCTCTAACATGGGACTGCATCCGGTTCGATATTGGAGAGATCTATCTGTATCGGCAGCTTTCCAATAAGAATGCCGAGAAAGAGTACCGGTTTACTTCTTTGAAAAACGGGAAAACGAGAACCTTGCGTCCTGCCCCGTTTATTATAAAACTGTTAAAAGAACAATATGATGCTGCAAATCCTGATCTATCCGACTTCGTTTTCAAAAACGCAAAGGGTGAGCATTATACGCATTCAGCTCTGTATAATGCCTTTCAGCGCGTTATGAAACGCCTTCGCTATCAACAGCACCTTCGGTTTCATGATTTGAGACACACATACGCCGTCCTTTCGCTTCTTGCCGGTGACGATATTAAGACGCTGCAAATGAATCTCGGTCACTATTCCGCAGCATTCGCACTGGACGTTTACGGGCATAGAAATGATTTAATGATGAAACAATCGGCTGACAAAATGGAACGATTGATTCATAATCAATTTCCGGAACTGCTTGAACCAGACGATACCGAGTCTGCTTCAATGTAAATTCATATTCAGAAAGGAGCCATTCCAATGATTAAGCCCATTGATTGTAGCCGTGATGATCGTACACTGCTGGAGTACGTCAATCAATCGGTAATCCGCGCCGGTATCACAAATCTGGTTGTCAACTATTTTTTCTTTTCAGAAATTGACGATCCCGATGCCGAGCCGAGCGAGCATTTCAGCTTTTCCGGCAAGGCTAAGCAGTTTGAGGAAACGATGCGTCAGTACGCTTTCATTTTCCAGTACCGCATGAATGTCGAGATTCAGCGTGTAGAGATTGATTCGGACAAGGATCAATGCTACATCGAGGTATGGGTATAAGGAGTGATGGTATGGACGATTATGATCTTGATCTTGCATTTAAAGACAGCGTGGATCTCTTTGACGAGAAGATCGCTGCCGTATTTGCTCCCGAAGAACCTTCGCTGCAAGCCTTTACCGCGAACGTGCTCATTGGTAACATTCCGGCAAAGCGTCTGAATGATTGCGTAAGTGACAGTTTCCGGCTGTTCAGTTACTATTCCAAGACAATCAAAATGCCGGACGGAAAGCAGGGCAAGCTGATTACGCTTTTCGGGAAAAAGCAGTCGCAGCCTTGCGCATACACAACCACATCCCTGAAAGTCTACGATGCCCTGAAAAAGATCGCTATGGTCTACGGGCAAAGCCTTCCGGAAAAAGGAGTGGAAGTCCGCATCCGAATGAACAAACTCGATAACGATTCCAAAGCATATACGCTGGAAGTTGTCTGAAAGGAGAAAACATGAGAAAAATCGCGCTTTACAACAATAAAGGCGGCGTGGCGAAAACCACTTCCGTTATCAATCTGGCATACTGCATTCAGAAAGCTGGGTTCAAAGTCCTCGTGGTAGACTGCGACTCGCAATCAAACTGCTTTGATTTCTTTCTTACTGAGGAGCCGATCGAGAATGCGGACAGCATTCTGCCGACAGACTTTGAGAAAATCAGCAGCACAACATGGACGCGGTATATTGAGGTTCCTGAATCTGAGCTGACCGGCTATGACTACATCTTGTTCGATCTTCCCCCGGTTATGACCGAGGAAGTAAAACAGATTATCCGTCATGCCGGTTTCGTGTATGTGCCGACAATGCTCGGAGAGTTTGAAATCTCCGGTCTACAAAAGGTAACGCTTGAGATTGCACACCAGAATGCACAACTTGGCGGCATCTTCGTGACAATGTTCCAGAAGCAGAATGATGAAGAACTGTTACAGCAGTTCCGGGCTGCGCTGGCATCGCAGCTGATGCAAACGATTATTCCCTACTCGCGCACGGTGCGCGAGAGCCAGAAAGCTGGGCTTCCGATTGAAGCCTACTTCATCGACAGAAAAGTACCGCATAACGGGAGTAGCTGGAAGATCGTTAATGCTTATGAGAGCCTTGCGGCTGAAATCCTGAGTGTGAGCGCGTGAGAAAGGAGTGAGAAAATGGCTAAAACAATGCTGAGTAACCTTGCGGCGATTGCGCAGAACACAGCTTCCAGCAATATCCGCATGATTGACATTGATGAACTTCATCCGTCCTCCGGCAACTTCTTTGAAGTCAGGAACATTCCGGAGTTTGCATCTACGATTCTCGGACAAGGCGGAGTAAAGGACAATTTACTCGTCACTCCTTTGGAATCCGGCGGTTATGAGATTATCAGCGGACACAGACGTACAGCTGCCGTCCGCTATTTGCTAGACAACGGCAAAGCAATCTCACGCTTGCTCCCCTGCTTGGTGCAAAGCTACGACAACGATGCAGACAAACAGCTCGATCTGATTCTCTGTAATGTCGCAACCCGGCAGATCTCCGATCAGGAGTTGTGGCGTTCCTACGAGGAACTGGATAGCCTTCTGAAAGAAAGAAAAGAAGCCGGAGAAAAATTCGGAAGTATCCGTGATTATCTTGCCGGTCTTCTACATGTGTCCGCTGCACAGGTCAGCAAAATGCAGAACGTGACACATAATGCAATCGCCCCGGTCAAGGAAGCCGTTGCAAACGGTGATATTTCGATTCATACGGCAAATGAAATTGCGAAGCTCCCGGAACAACAGCAGGAAGAACTTGCTGCCGGTGATCTGAGCGAGGTCAAGCCGAAAGAAGTCAGGAAGAAAAAAGTTGCTACTAGTAGCAACTTTTCAGAGGATACCGCCGAGCATTTCAACAACCAGAAACTTGAGGAACAGGTAACATCCACTGAAGCGATTGCGCAGGAAGAATCATCCAGTGCAAACAGCAATCTGTCCATCGAACTTGATCCGCGAGAAGCTGCGCTGCTCTCAATGACACTCACCGGATACCTTTCTGAGTGCAAGGAGTCAGAAAGTGTTAAAGACGAGCTTCGTGGGATTATCAAGAAGCTAGATACCGCGGTTACGTTTTAAGAATAAGTAAGTACATAAGAATGAAAAAAGATGACCAAGATTAGAATAGAATTATTTTTTAGTAGCTATTTGCACCTTGACAACACTCAGCGCTTTGTGATATACTGATATATAATCTCTTCTTAGAAACTGCAATACATTAAAATATCGTGGACTCAGGAGAGAATATTCCCAAGTGTGTTAGCCAGTCTTTCCACAGCTTGCATAATGAACTGTAACTTGGAGGTGCCATTTTATGGGAATAGCAGATATGATGTCTGATTATAGAGAAGTTGCTTTTGAAGTGCTTAAATCTATAGGAGTTATTGCTTGTTGTGACGCGCATGATGATTATTGGTACAATACTGGATCGTTCGATAACGATGAAATCTATGCGCGAGCAACAACAAAGGTGCAAATGTCAGCGGAATACTCTTCGTATACTGATATGAAAGTGTTTCATGAGGCTATAAAAGACATACTTGACAATGCGGGAATCGATAGTGATTGCCCGTTTTGCGAAAAGGCATATAACGCATAAATACATTGTAGGCTGTGGAAGGACTACTTTTCAAATGAGAAAGATCAGTATAGAATAGAACCTGGAAGTGATAAAATGAAATTACTACAAACGCCCAAAGGTACTGATCCAATAGCGGTACGCAAAAAACTGAGTGATATTCTACGCCAAGCGCAAAATGATTCAAAACCTGATTCGTGTATTTTATGTGGACGGAAGGTTACCAGCTTTTGTAATTCGCACTCTGTGCCGCAGATGGTTTTAAAAAATATCGCCGATAATGGAAAGATTCTTCAATCAAATTTATTGGTTGGAGTTGAGATGCTAGATATTGAAAAAGGAATTAATAATTCAGGTACCTTTCATTATATTTGTAACGACTGTGATAGTAAGTATTTTCAGGACTATGAAAACCCGGATAATTTGAAAAGTTGCCCAACAGATAAGATGATGGCGGAAATCGCCTTAAAAGATTCATTGATTCAACTATGGAAGCGCATGCAAGAGATGGAGATTTTCAAAAAGGCCAAAGAATCCGGTGTCTATGTTAATCCAAGTTCATATGAGTATGCCAGAAAACTCGATATAAATGAGAATAAAGAAGAGATTGTTTTCTATAAAAACATAATTGAAAACGACATCCAAAACGGTTTTCAAATTCTTTTCTGGGATGTCTTACCCTTTAAAACGCATATTGCTGCTGAAACGGAACTAGCCTTATCTGAAGATTTGAATGGACATCAAGTTAATAATTTATTTGATTATCGTCCTGATATTAGAATCCAAAACATGCATCTGTGTGTGTTCCCTCTAGAAAATGAATCTGTAGTATTGGCTTTTTACCATAAACGTGATAAAAAGTATCAAGCTCTTCGGCATCAGTTTAATTCTGTTTCAGCGGAAATTGTTCTAAAACATCTTAATTGGCTTATTTTTAAATATTCAGAAAACTATTTCATATCAAAAGATATCAGAAAACTTATAGAAGAAAATGAAAAGTTGCAAGAATTAAGCCAAGAAAATGCAGGATACCCAAATATGGGAATGGTTACTCCACTTACACTATTAACTGGATATCAATCCGTGAATCAAGACGAAATACCAAATTTTTTGTCTCCTAATTTTGAGAGCGAATAAGAGTAAATCTTAAATCAAATCTGTTTGCGTGTGACAATAGTTGAGCGTAATGACACGGAGAAGTCTAGTATCATAGCCATTGTGTAATATCATCAGGGAGAATCCTTTCAGGAGGTAGATTATCATGAAAAAAATCATGGTCGCAGCAATCATTCCATTTACACTTCTGCTTACGTCCTGCGGAGAGAAGAAAATCAATCCGAATGACTATCTCACGATTGTCTATGACGGGGCATCCGGCAATGCGACCGCAGTCGCTTCTTTGGATGCAAACAAGATGGTTACGGACTATCCTGATGCCTTCCGGCTTGGGAAAGACTATAAGCAAAGCGATCTGAACAAGGTTGTGAATGCGATCAATCAATCCGCACTAGGCACTCTGAGCAAAACCGAAGGTATCAGTAACGGCGACGAGATCAGTTTCTCTTGGGACAAGAACGCTCTGTCAACGCTGGAAGGAAGCTACAAGATCAAGTGGTCTGGATATAAGGATGTGACGGAAACAGCTTCCGGCATTCCGGAACTTGAAAAGCTCAATCCTTTTGACTACTATGATATTTCTTTTCAAGGAACAGCACAAAAAATGACATTGAGCCAAGATACATCCAAATTTATGGAACTTCCTCTCGACAGCGATATTCGTGAAAAAAGCGTTATGTGCTATTACCCTAGTTTTCAAATAGTAGATTATCAGTCCGATTACAAAAAAGGCGATACTATTACGGTTCGCTTTATTATAATGGATCGAGGTTTGAATAAGCCTTCGGATGAAGATCCTATTGAACTCTGTAAACAGTCTGGTTATCTGATTACCCAAACCGAAAAGGAATACACAGTAGAATAATAACCAAAGCCCATGAAATAATCATGGGCTTTTGCATACACTCAATTACATAGGAAAGCAGCCCATGATTCTTTCAGATTCGTGGGCTTTATTATTGGAAACATAAAGGAGGTTGATGAACATGCCAATGAGTGAGGACGTTGCCAGTGCTGCTGTATCAATGGCAGGAAAAACAGTTTCCGGCAGCGTGGACATGACGGCAAAGGTGCTTGATGCGCTGCTTCGGCTGCTGCGCGAAATGAATGAGGTTGCTGCAAAGCGAGCTGAAAGAAAAGATGCCAAAAAGCAGCAAAAGCAGCATTCAAAAGGTGTCGTGCAAAAAGATCTGATGCAAAGCCTGAAAATGAAAGGTAGGGTGTCGCTTCCGGATCTCCGCAAACATGCCGTCCAGACCGGAGATCAGATCGTATATTCCGATCAGGGACTATCAAAGGATGACGTTTCAATTTTATCGAAGAACGCAAAAGCAATGGGAATTCCCGTTGCTTTTTCTCGTGCTGCCGATAAAACAACGTATTATCCTTGCGTCAGCTCCGCAGACTCACAGATGTTCAGTTTGGTGCGAATGAGTATGACTTCGCAGAGATCAAGAAGGCTGTCGAAACTGACTGCAAGAGCAAGGTCAAGGGCAAGATCAAGAGCATCGAAATCTACATCAAGCCGGAGGACAAGGCTGTTTACTATGTTGTCAACGGCGACTTCTCCGATAAGATCAACCTTTGATTTTTCTGATTAACCAAATGAAGTGCTTACAATACTATATGAGAGTTATGGAGGAATATCATGTACGAATATAAAGTAGAAACTTATCGTTATGACCGTTATGACCAGTATGCTGAAATTGAAAAACAGATGAATATTCTCGGCAGAATAGGTTGGCATGTGGTAGCACAAAGCTATATTCCAAACTGTGGCGGACTTCTGTTGGTAACATATGAGAGAAGAATTCAATAATAGTTATGGTTCGTTGGGCGCGGTAACACTAGAGGGAACGGGTGAGAATCTTGCTCCCTCTTTTTCTTTTCAGCAAAGCATCCTTTCTCCGGACAGCTCTTTATTGGCATTGCAATAGTATCAGAATGTGATAGGATTATCACATTTCGACTCACGGTGCTTTCACATTCAGTCGTGTTTTTTCATTTTCATCTGCCTGAATTTTCACAAACTGCTTGTTTGCTTTTCATATTGCCGCGCTATAATAAAGCCATACAAACGAACCGGTAATCCCGATTCGGGACAGGAAAGGAGTCTTGCCGATGAATCACTAGCTTCGATTATTACGAGTAAAGTGCTGAACAGTACGCGGCATTTTACCTTGCAATTTCTTTATGACTTCTTGAATCCCCCTTTTTAATCCCCCTCTCTATTATCATATTTCAGCCCGAAAGTCAATTTTGCTTTCGGGTGTTTTGTTTTATGCGACTCTATTGACAAAGCTGCTCTATTGTGGTATAATCAAAAGAGAATATATGTTCGCTTAGATCGGAGGTGACTGTCATGTGTACTTGGTTCTATGCTGATTCGCATTCCTTATCCTATTTCATATCAAAAGCGCAGCAGCTGCCGCTTACAGACGAAATGATGAGGAAGCTCGGAAAGAATATGGCTATGTCCGGTAATATCCGTCCAACTGACACGGCTGCGGTGCTTGC
Source organism: Oscillospiraceae bacterium (assembly GCA_016281125.1). Lineage (GTDB taxonomy): Bacteria > Bacillota > Clostridia > Oscillospirales > Ruminococcaceae > Firm-04. The sequence goes on from JAEEIA010000042.1 coordinate 34,643, forward strand.
GCCGAATAAGCAGGGAAACATGGCGGTATTTCCTATGGTGTGGGGATTCACGCACGAAGCCACGCCCAAGCCAATTATCAACTGCCGCATCGAAACTGCCGACCAGAAGGCGCTATAGAAGGATTCTTGGTTCAGACGGCGGTGTATTATCCCTGCTTCATGGTATTATGAATGGGGCATCCCGCCCTCCGAAGTCGGTTTTCGGTATGCAAATGAGCAGCGCAGCATCAAGAAGGAAAAGTATGCGATCCAGCCGGAAGGGGCAGAAATCACCTATCTTGCCGGTCTGTACCGCTTTGAGGAGCATCGGGGGATGCAAGTACCGATGTTTGCTGTGCTGACAAGGGAAGCGGTTGCTCCTGTCAGGACAATTCATGATCGTATGCCATTGATACTTGGTAAAGAAAACCTGAACGACTGGATTCGCCCTGATGGTGATCCTCATAGTATCGCCGAATGTGCTTTGACAAATATGGTGATGGAGAAGGATATCCCGCTGCCAGTGCCTGCATTTATGCAGATAGGGAATGAGCTTGCACAGTGAACGCAGTCGACAATTATTCAGGGAACACTTCAGTTTGAAGTGTTCCCTGTTCTTTTTATTTGTAATTGTAAAGATCGGAATAACACGAATATATACAGAAAACGCCGCCGCAGGCACTCTGCGGCGGCATTATTATAGATGCTGTTTTTATGCGGTTGACTTAGTTGTTGTCATACACAACCGGTGTCTGAATAAGGTCTTCATAAGAGTAATAGGTCACCATGACCGTCTCTGTATTGCGGCCAACCTCAAACCAAATGCAACCGTTATCGAAGTTGTACCCTACTTTTCCGCTGCGGTTGTAGCCCCACTGATCGCCATAGGAGCGCTCATTGTTCTGGATCTTTGTTGCCTGTTCGACCTCGGCAAGAGACTTGGTGATGTAAGGAACACCGAACACATTTTGAGTTGTATTCAACCCATATCCCGTGTCAAGATCGAGAGCCACGACATCAACCGGATCCTTATAAAACTGGCGGATTTTGTCTCCTTTGGTACGAGCACAGCAATAAGCAAAGTTAATGCTGATAACTTGCGGCTCCGGCTTTACATCTGTAGTCACTCTTCGAGTGTCACTGCCCTCAATCGGCGTTTTATCCCATTTGGAGGGTTCCGACCAAGATTCAGTGAAAGCGGTGATTACCTCTACAGAGCACGCCAGGCTCTCGCCGTTTACGTTAGCGGTTACTATAACCTTGCCGTCTTTCTGTGCGGTAACAAGTCCATTAGCCGAAACCGTTGCAATTGACGGATTTGAAGACTTCCACACAACATCTTCAGGGCTGATATAGGACGTCGAAAGTTGATAAGTCTTGCTCTCGCCTTGGGTATTCAGCTTGATCGAAGACTTGTTCATCGTAATGACGATGCTTTCATCAATCAGAATCTGCCTTTTCAGCAGTGTAAGATCAATTCCGTTCAATGCTCCGTCACCGTTGAAATCAGCAGCGTTCGGATCCGCGATTGTAACAGTACTATCTCCGAGCAAACATTTCGTGAGAAGATCAAGGTCGGTATAATTGACCTTATCATCTTCATTGAGATCTCCTCTCTGACTAACTCGAGTCCAGATAGCATATACCTTGATAGTCGTATCTTTGCTCAAGTCAGGACACAAGTTCTTGGTGGTGAGGGATGTATCGTCTTGGTCAAATATGGTTGAAGACCCATCCTTTGAGAGACTCCATCCGACAAATGAGTAATGTTCGCGCTGGAGACCGAATGAGGATGCATTACGTAATCCGTTAACTGACCCTTTACCCAGTTCCCAGATGGTTGAGTATTGCTTTTTGCTGTCATTCTGGTAAATCAGGCTGTCGTTGTCAGCAACATAGTATGCGGAGTCTGTTGCTGTTCTGCCGCCGTTACTGTGGTATGTAATCGTCAGCTTGGGGGCAGGAGGAATAGGAGAAATCAACCGGAACCGTTGAGAAAGGGTGTCGTTTCCCTCGCATACCTGTAAATTGTTACCTTTTTCTGCTTTTCCGTCTTGGACATCAAGAAAGAAACCGTTTCGTTTGGACTGAATCGAGTAACCAGTGTCTGTTTTCCTCACAGACCACTGCTGGGCACTCGACTGGTTCGATTCGTACATCCAAACATTCGTTCCAGAGCATTGCTCACCGTTGTATACATCAAGGCACATTTCTCTGCCCTTCTCGGCACTCCGATACTGCGAGATCGTATAGAAGCCGTTGTTGTAAGTGAAGGCCCATTGATCTTGTACATCGGGAAGTGTACCTGCGTCATAGGACCACAGAGCAACGTTCGCTGTCGAAGGAGCCGGAATATCAGATCCGGGGGCGGGGTCAACAAAGAGGGTGTCACCCAATGCCGAACCAATGCAATAGACACCGTCCGGAATTGTGCGGCCTGCTGCTTCAGATTCATTCATTTCGTGACCAATAGGTCTATCCAGAGTCAATGATATGCCGCCATGAATACCCCATCCCCAGTATGTATAACCATGGTTTTCAACCGTACTAATCAGCATTTTCTGAATTTTGCTGCTGTATGCATGGACTATATATCCATCTCCGACATACACACCAATATGACCGCTATGATGACCATTGCCGTCAATATAATCATATTTACAGCCTTCACTCGAAAAGAATACATCAGCTCCGATAGGAATATCTCTTGATGTAGATGTTAGATATTGTGTACCGTAGTTCCATGCACAACAAGCACTACTACGCGTCCCACCTAAAGCAGCAAAGCCATCGGCAACAAATGCCAGACACATATTGGAAGCATAGGATTCTCCGACTCTGTTGCTGAAATAATTAGCAATTTGCTCGGGCGTCAGTTCAACAGCAGCATGGGCAGTTTGTGTTTGAATTATATCAGGGCGATAAATCAAAATGCTGAATGCGAAAACTATCGCCGTGAATATGGAAATTATCTTTTTCATAATACAATCTCCTTTTTCAGTGGTCAACTATAGGTGGTGGCAATCATAGAATCCGAGAAGGGGTTCGGGTACTATATAATTGCCTTCGGACTTATGTCACTTAGGTGTTCTGTAATTAATCAATTGTCTGGCTTCTTGCTAGTCGTGGAATCGGCTTTTCTTTGATCGAATAGATTGTGACAGCAGCCGATTACTGCCTTTATAACGCCAAGCAGCTTGATTCGCATATGGAGAATATAAAGGCGGAGCAGGATTCTGATGTAGCACACGCTTTTTCTATTACTCGCTTGTATCACCTCTCTCTGATATACTCTTGACCTTCGAAACAGTTTGTGCTATACTTAAAATACAGCATTAACTGCGCTGATTTTTGTAAGGTCATCCCTTACTGTCTAAATTCTAGCAGATTTAGAAAAATAATGCTTTCGTAAAAATTGAGTGTTTTTTGAGTAGAAAATGGAGATTGATCTTATGAGTGAATTAGTGTTTGCTACGATAGCAGAGGAAATATCTAAATCTTTACGCATTAGAAAAACTAAATCTGATCTGATCAATGAGTTGTATGATATTGTCACACTCCCTTTGGATCATAAAAAAATACAACAGACTAATATTACGCCAGCGCAAGCTACTCGCATTTTTGATCGACATGAAGGCGTGAAAAAGTTAATTAGTAGCCATGCTTATGATCAAGAAGTTATTGAGAGTTTAGAAGAAAACATAGAGGACATGTTGCTCAATAAAATGATAGAGAGAAAGAAAAATATTTTTATTCAATGGCTCAAAGACACGATCATAGACGATTTATCGATTCCAAATGAAGAAAGAAATAGACTACTTTCATTTGCAGAAGCTGGTAATAATGGAATGTTTGTAGGATATTCTTTGTTATATGCTTTTACTGTAAATAATATCGTTGACTCAAATAAAGTGTTTGATGGATTTAAAAAGCGATTTGGAGAATTCTTATACGGTGATAAGAATAGAGCTCCAAGAGCTCAAAGAAAAACATGTTTAGAAATGGCGAAAACGCTTTCGTTGAGTGAAATTCGAAAATCATGTGCTAAACAAATAGCAGATGCACAAGAAAAGAAAAAATCCTTGTTGAATGAGTGTATTAAAGAGTTTGAAGCAGTAAAACGGAAGATGCCAAAGGAATTAATGGCGAAGATAGAACAGTGTATACAGAACAAAGATAACAGCCAAGCAATTATGCTGCTTGGCTGCTGGATGCAATTTCGTGAAAATATTGATCTGATTTCTTTCATATATACAGATGATGAAAAACAGAAACCTCAAAAAGAAGTTCCGGCAACGTTATTTGTACCCTCCACAAACAGTAATCCTTTCAATTCTGATAATGAGGCCGAGCGTTTTTGGAGGACAACAATGTCAAAGGAATTCTCTAGTTTCACTTCTAAAGTATTGATGATGTACTATGGAGATGCCTTTTTTACTACAGTTGTTGGAGAACAGTATCCTGCTTTGGGTATTGAATGCATAGATTTACCTCGTGCTAAATCTATTAGGGACTATGACGTAATTTGTGATGTCCCGAATTCATCTTTGAGTAACTTTAATATCAGTGCGCATCGTGGATACACACAGTATGACTGGTATTCTGAATATAGTAAAGTATTAGCGGAAAAAGTGCGCTTTCCCGATCGTCCAGGATATATGTTTGACAAAATACTAACTAATGAAAAAGGGCAACTTGAAAAAATAAGAGTTCATGTTGGTACATTTGCAGAAAACATATATTCTTCTCATGTCCTGGAGTATGAGATGTATCAAGTATTTTTAGAATTCGGTGATAAAGAATTTTCTGACCCTTCAATTCGGCAAAAGATCAGAAACAGCTTGAAAGTTCGGAATCAGATACATAGCGGAATAGTTTTTGGAGATAATTCAAGTTATATTGATTGTATGAGAATGTCCCTTCTTCAAGGAAAAGGAAGGGAAGCACTGTTAGGTGTTCAGATGATTGTGATTATTTATTCTGAACGTGCGAAACAATATGAAGTTAAGCTTATTCAGCGTTCTAGAAATGTTGCTATTAAGCCGGGGGTATTTCAGTTTATCCCGTCTGGTGGATTTGAGATTATTAATGACTCTGATGATTATGAGTATGATGATCTTGAACTGAAAGAAAACTTTTCTCCTGGATGCGCTATATTTCGAGAATACCTAGAGGAATTTTACAATCTGCCCGAATTTGACGGAAGTGGAACAGGGAGCTTAGAAGATAGACTGCTGAAAGATCCGAGGATTGTTGAAATAGAAGAAATGCTTACTAATGGGGACGCGGAATTTCATTTTCTGGGAAGTGTGATTACTCTTGAAAATCTGAGACATGAGTTATCTTTTGCACTCGTAATACATGACAAGGAATATAATAATAGGCAGTTTTTTGGCAATAACGAATCGAAAAAAGGACGTATTATTGGGGTGAATTTAACTAATTTTGAAAACAGCAAAACCATATGGGAGAATATTCATACTCCGAGTGCAGCAATGTGGGCGCTTTTTAAACGATCATCGTTATATAATGAACTTCTTAATCGTATTAATGCAAAGCAGTGTTCCAAAATATAATATTTAGTGGTTCCATAAACTTTGCATAATAGGGCGTATGATAATAACTCACATCCTAACTATTTATCTAACTGATATGAAATCTTATCATTACATCCCTGAAGAAGAAAAGAAAGAAGTCGAGCAGTAAGTGTGCTGATAGGGTACACCCTAACGACACATTCAAAATAGCTTGAAATGTGTGTCATATAAGTCCTGTTTTGCAATTAGGGATATGTCAAAACTCAAAGTATACCCTATCGGTATTTTCCTTTCAGAAATGTTATTGTTTTATTCGATATAATCTGCTATACTATATATAATAGTGCTGTTGAAGCAGCGTTTGTTATAATGCCAATGGATAGTATGATGTAAAATAGCCTTTCGTGAAATCTTTATTGAATAATGGATGAATTATGGAGGTGGGTTATGAATCAAGATAATCTTCGGACAATAATTGATAATTATCTCCAGGAATTTGATTCCCTGAATAATGAAACTAATAAGGAATATGTAAAGTGGACGGCTGTTTTTCATTTTCAAAAGCATTGGAACATTCATGCTTCAGACTTTGCGAGTATGTTTAAAAAGGCGGTTTCCAAAACAGAAATGCTTATTAATAACCGAATGGTTCAGCCGACTGCCGGTATCGTAAAATTAGCGGAAAGACCGGAACTGACTGAAACGATTCGTGAGTTGTTTGCAGAGCTGTTTGAGGAGGATCAAGGCGATTTAACGAAACGGCAGTATCGGATTGAGAATTTTGTAAATAAAATCAATGCCCTGCTTTTGCAATACGAATCCGGAAAATGGAAGTATACACATGATTTTAGAACAGCACTTGCATATTTGAATTTATATCAGCCCGCTCAGAATTATATGCTGAAATCTACGCAGGCGCATCAGTTCAGATACTATATTGAGTATGGCGATGACTTTGGCTATGGTTCGCAGTTCTCGCTTGCGAAATATTATCATATGTGTGACCAAATCGCGGAGATTATCCGAGAGAATCATGATCTTCGTGAAAAGCATGCGAGTCGTTTAACTGAGCTTATGTGTAGAGACGATGATTTTCACTTGCTGGTTTTTGACTTGATTTATTGTACAGCAGTTTATCGGTTATACGATAACATTACATATACCAAACCATCAAAGCCAAGCAAAACAAAAAAGAAACCTGGTTCAACAGATATAGCGGAAGTGAAAGAGCAAGTCGAGGATGAATTGCGAAAAGAAAAAGAAATGTTGCTTTCCGTTTTGGAAGAACGAGGTAAGTATGATGATTTTTCCATTACTGGTTTACAGGTTAAGCATCGTAAATACGGAACAGGTGTGATTATTGAACAGGGACAAGATCGCGTGAAGGTTGCGTTCGATCAAACTCAGCAAATTTTTATGTTGCCAAGTGCGTTTCAAGATGGCTATCTGAAGACAGATGATGAAGAAATCATGCAAACGATGCACGATATCTATGATCTTGATCGTCAGATTGACAGAATGCGTACTTCTATCCGAATGAAAGAAACTAAACTGAAAAAATGAATGCTTTATAATATGGAGATTAACTATGAAAGTTCGCTGGAAGGGTAAAACAGAGGTTACAGGCCTTATACATGACAAAGTGTACGAAGTAATCTCTATTGAAAAAGACTGGTATCGCATTATAGATGAAAGCGGAGAAGACTACCTTTATCCGCCGGATTTGTTTGAAATCGTAGAAGAGTTGACAGAGTTCGTATATACTATATATAATAGTACTATCCTTCCTGATGAAAAAGGAGGAACAGCGCATGCAAAAGACATTTATCGGCTATGCCCGTGTATCGACTGAAGAACAGAATGAAGCCCGGCAGCTTGAATCCTTCCGGACATTCCGCGAACCGATCTCCAAGACGTTTATCGACAAGTGCAGCGGCAAGAACATGAATCGTCCCCAGCTGAAAGCAATGCTGGAATATGTGCGCGAGGGTGATGTGGTCGTGGTATCAGACTTCTCCCGGCTTGCCCGCAGCACGAAGGACATGCTGCAAATCGTGCAGGACCTCACTGATAAAGGTGTCGGTCTGATCAGCATGAAGGAGAATCTGGATACGGAAACGCCGCAGGGCAAGTTTATGTTGACTGTCTTCGCAGCTCTGGCGGAACTGGAACGCGC
>JAEEIA010000043.1 GCA_016281125.1 Oscillospiraceae bacterium
AAGGCGATTGAGGCGGTCATGGACGGCTTCACGGTCATGAAAATGGAGGATGCCGCGCCGCTCGGCGATTTCTTTGTGACAGTCACCGGATGCAGCAAGGTCATTACGGAAAACAGCTCTCTCAGAAGGCATGAGGGCGCCATTCTCTGCAATGCCGGTCATTTTGATGTCGAGGTCGATATGGCGGGGCTCAGAAAGCTGGCCGTCAGGACATTTGAAGCGCGGAACAATATCATGGGCTACACGCTGCCGAACGGCGTGACAATCTATGTCATCGGCGAAGGCAGACTGGTCAATCTCGCGGCGGGTGACGGACATCCGGCAGAGATCATGGATATGAGCTTTGCGATTCAGGCGCTCAGTGCAAAGTGGCTGATTGAACACCGCGGCAGCGTCACATCCGTGCTGAATAACGTGCCGCGTGAGGTTGACCTGGCAGTCGCTTCGCAGAAGCTGGCCAGCATGCAGATTGAAATTGATACGCTGACCAAAGAGCAGCGCAGATACTTATTTGGAGATGATGAACATGCAGTATTATGATTCGATGCAGGCGCTGATCGGCAAAACGCCGCTTGTGCGTCTGGGAAATATTGTGCGAAAGCCGGGCGTGAACGTCTTTGCCAAGCTGGAGCTCTGGAATCCGTCCGGCAGTGTCAAAGACCGCACCGGACTTTATATGGTCAAGGACGCGGAGAAACGCGGGCTGCTGAAACCGGGCGGCACAATCGTCGAGGCGACTGCGGGCAATACCGGGCTCGGCATCGCATTTGCAGCGCTCAATCGCGGATACAAAATCATTTTTGTCGTGCCGACGAAATTCTCTGCGGAAAAGCAGGCGCTGATGCGTGCGCTCGGCGCGGAGGTCATCAATACACCGCGTGAAAAGGGAATGCTCGGCGCCGTTGAAAAGGCGGAGGAAATCAAGGCTGCAATCCCCGGTTCGATCTCACTGGAGCAGTTCAAAAACCAGAGCAATCCCCTCGCCCACTATGAAACGACCGGCAGGGAGATCTACGAATCGCTGGACGGCAGCATTGATTATGTTGTGGCGGGCGCGGGCAGCGGCGGCACGTATACCGGCATTCTGCGCTATCTGAAAGAGCAGAATCCGGATATCCGCGGCATTCTTGCCGATCCGGTCGGCTCGACCATGGGCGGCGGTGAACACGCGGACTATAACATCGAGGGCATCGGCAACGATTTCATCGCAGATACGATGGATATGTCACTGGTCGATGATGTCATCAAAGTGACGGATGATGAGGCATTTGCGACCGCCAGACTGCTTGCGAAAACAGAGGGCATCTTTGCGGGTTCGTCCTCCGGCGCGGCCATGGCAGCCGTTCTGAAGCTGGCAGAGCGCGTCCCGAGCGGCAATATTGTCACGGTATTCCCCGACCGCGGCGACCGCTATTTCAGCACGGGGTTATATGAATAAGGAGTGAACAGCCATGACCTTGCAGCAATTACGATATGCGCTTGTCATTGCAGAAACCGGCTCGATGAATAAGGCGGCGGAGCAGCTCTATGTTTCGCAGCCCTCGCTGACATCCTCTGTGCAGGAGCTTGAAAAAGAAGCAGGCGTGCAGATTTTCAACCGCAGCGGACGCGGCATGACCGTGACGAATGACGGTGCGGAATTCCTGCGGTATGCGCAGCAGGTCGTCGGACAGTTTGACGTGCTTGCGGAAAAATATATCGCAAAGGGCAGCGTCAAAAAGAAATTCGGCGTGTCAACGCAGCATTATTCATTCGCTGTCAAGGCGTTTGTGGAGATGGTCAAGCGCTTTGATACGGCGCGGTATGAGTTTGCAATCCGCGAAACCAAAACAGCCGAGGTCATCAGCGATGTGGCGGCGATGAAAAGCGAGATCGGTATTCTGTATCTCAATGATTTCAACCGCAAAGCGATCACCAAGCTGCTGCAAACGAACAATCTCGAATTCACGTCCCTGACGAAATGCGCACCGTTTGTGTATCTCTGGAAAGGGCATCCGCTTGCAAAGGAGAAATCCCTCACCTTTTCTCAGCTTGCGGATTACCCCTGCCTAGCATTTGAACAGGGCGATACCAGCTCGTTCTACTATGCAGAGGAGATTCTCAGCACAAGCGAATATCCGCGCACGATCAAGGCGAATGACCGGGCGACCATGCTCAATCTGATGATCGGTCTGAACGGCTATACGCTCTGCTCCGGCATCATCTGCGAGGAACTGAACGGCAGCGATTATATTGCCGTACCGTTTGAAGGGGATGAGGACGATGCAATGGAAATCGGCCTTGTTACACTGAAAAAGACGCTCCGCAGCAAGGCGGGCACAATCTATATTGAAGAACTGAAACGCTATCTCGGTGTGACTAATGAATGAAAGGATGATTTGAATGAAAAACAATACCTCTGAGAACCTGAAAAAGCTGACACTGGCGGGCGCACTGGCAGCGCTTGCCACCGTATTCACACTGCTGATTCAGATTCCGTCCCCGACAAAGGGATATATCAACCTCGGCGATACAGTCGTGAATCTTGCGGGCTGGGTTTTAGGCCCGCTGTACGGCGGTGCGGCTGCGGGCATCGGCTCTGCGCTAGCCGATCTGATTTCCGGCTACACGGTCTACGCACCGGCAACGCTGATCATCAAGGCGGCCATGGCGGTTGCGGCGTTCTATGTTTACAATTACGCGGCGAAAACATGGCGCTCTCTGCCTGCGCGGATCGGATCGGCGATTGTTTCGGAAGCGGTCATGGTGATCGGATATGCCGTATTTGCAGGATTCCTGTACGGTTCCGTGGCAACGGCATTTCTCTCCGTGCCGGAAAACCTCGTGCAGGGCGCGGTCGGCGCGGCAATATCGGTTACACTGTATGAGCTGATTCTGAAGCGCGTTCCGAAGCGGATTCTTCCGTAAACAAACAGGCTGCATCAAGTGCGATGCAGCCTGTTTTTATTACTCCGGCAATAGCTTTTTCCTATCACTCACAATCGCTTTTCCGTATTGGACAAATACGAAAAAACGCAGTATAATATAAACACACCAATCCGATAGGAGAACAAAGATATGAAAGAGATTCTATGGCTCGGACGCGGCGGACAGGGCGCATTTACAGCAGCCAAACTGTTCGGCGCAGCATATATTTCAGATGCGCAGTCGCAGTACGCACTGGCATTTCCGTCCTTCGGCCCGGAACGCCGCGGCGCACCGGTCAGAGCATTCACCAAGCTCGATACCAAGCCGGTGCTGGACCGCAGCCAGACCGAACAGGCAGATTATATCGTAATCCTCGATGATACGCTGTATTCGCCGGAGCTGCAAAACCTGTTAAAGCCGGACGGCAGAATCATCATCAATTCCAAAGCGCCGATTCCGGATACCTTTACATTTGACGGCGAAGCGGTCGCAAAGGAATTCCGTCTGCCGACAGTCAACACTGTGATGCTCGGCATCGTATCGGCGCTCTCGGGATATATCACTGAGGCACAGGCGTCCGCAGCAATCAGCGGCTATATGCCGGAAAAGATTCAGGCGCGCAACATCGGCGCGGTCAGACTCGCAAGAGAGGCGGTGCAGCAATGAAACCGTATTTACGTGAACAAAAGGCATTTTCGTTTGACGACGTGCCGGAAAATACATCCTTTGAGGCAGGTTATCTTGTCACCGTCAACAGCGGATGGCGAAGCATCCGTCCGGTGATCGACACAGGACGATGTGTCGGCTGCGAACAGTGCTATCTGTACTGTCCGGACGGTGTGATTTCAATTCAGAACGGAAAGGCCGTCATTGATTACGATTTCTGCAAGGGCTGCGGCATCTGTGCAAAAATCTGCAAAATCGGCGCAATCGGAATGGAGGCGGAGCACAAATGAGCAGAAAGTTTTTATCCGGCAATGAAGCATTTGCCGAGGGCATCCGCCTTGCAAAGCCGGACGTTATCTCCGCCTATCCGATCACCCCGCAAACGATTGTTGTAGAGCGTCTTTCGGAAATGGTCGAGGACGGCAGCCTGAAATCCGATTTTATCCATGTGGAATCCGAGCACTCGGCACTGTCCTGTGCAATCGGAGCGAGCGCCGCGGGTGCAAGAGCATTCACCGCGACATCCTCGCAGGGCCTGCTCTACATGGCAGAATGTCTGTATTACGCATCCGGCGGACGGTTCCCGATTGTAATGATGAACGCAGACCGCTCGACCGCGCTGCCGTGGAACATTTACGGCGACCAGCGCGACAGCCTGTCGCAGCTTGACAGCGGCTGGATCCAGGTCTATGCGGAAAACGCACAGGAGGCACTCGACCTTGCGCTGATGAGCTGGAGAATCGCAGAGGACAAACGCGTTTCCACACCGGTCATGGTCAATCTGGACGGCTTTGTGCTGACGCATACCTATGAAACGGTCGAGATTCCGGAGCAGGCACAGGCAGACAAATTTCTGCCGCCCTATGTGACGGATAACCGCATTGATTTTGCAAACCCGAAGAATCTGGCGTTCTCCGCAGGGCCGGATACCAACTATATTTTCAAGTACAAGGCGCATACCGGAATGCTCGCCGCAAAGGAAGTTGTCGCAGAAACCGAAACCGCATTTGCGGAGATCTTCGGCAGACAGTATTCCGGTCTGCTGGACAGTTACCGCACGGAGGATGCGGAGATCATTCTCGTGACGCTCGGCAGCATTGCAGGGCTCTGCCGTGAGGTCACGGACAGACTGCGCGCGCACGGCATCAAGGCAGGCGTAGTGCGCATCCGGTACATGCGTCCGTTCCCGAATGAGGAAATCGCCGCAGCGCTGAAAAATGCAAAGGCGTTCGGCGTTCTCGAAAAGGACATTTCCTTCGGCAATGAGGGCACGGTCTTTACCAATGTCAATTCCGCGCTGCAAAAGGCCGGGATTCATATTCCGGGCTATAACTTCATCGGCGGACTCGGCGGACGGAACATTTCCGCGGGTGAAATCGGTGAAATCTTTGCCGCGATTCAGAGCGGTGCAAACAGCGTAAACTTTTTGGGCATTGATGATGCCGAAAAAACAGGAGGTGACGGCAATGGCAAATCCAACAGCTGAAAAGCTCTCGCGTGACGAATACTTCTACGGGCATAAGGCCTGTGCCGGATGCGGCGGCAGCCTTGCCGTCCGTGCAGCGCTCAAGGTGCTGGGACAGAATGCGGTTTCCGTTCTGCCGGCGGGATGTATGTCGGCGGTGGGCTTCAATTTCCCGCAGCTCTGTTTTTCCAATAATTCGATCATTTCAACCTTTGCAGGCACGGCATCCATGCTGACAGGCATCGAAGCGGGACTCCGCGCGAAGGGTTACAGCGATTTCACGGCGGTCGGCTTTGCAGGTGACGGCGGCACGGCGGATATCGGCATTCAGGCGCTTTCCGGCGCGATTGCCCGCAACGATAATATCATCTATATCTGCGACGATAATGAAGCCTACATGAACACGGGCATTCAGAAAAGCGGCCTGACACCGTTCGGTGCGCGGACAACGACCACGCCCGCCGGTTCAAATATTCACGGCAATCTCCGCCCGAAGAAGAATATGTTTGAGATTGCGGCAGCGCATGGCATTCCGTATGCCGCGACTGCAAGCGTCGGCTATATCACCGATTTTATCAAAAAGGTGGAGAAGGCGTCAAAGATTCAGGGTACCAAATATATCCATGTGATCGCGCCGTGTCCGACCGGATGGGGCATCCAGCCGGATGAAACCGTCGAGATTGCAAAAGAGGTCGTTGACTGCGGGCTCTGGTATCTGGCGGAGTACGAAAACGGTGAATTTACACTGAATCACAAGCCGAAGGATTTTTCATCTGTTGAGGCATATCTCAAAAAGCAGGGACGCTTCAAACATCTTGATCTGGACGATATCAAGACGATTATCGCATCCCGCGACAAAAAATGGGCGTATATCGAAAAGAACTTCGCTTATAGATAAAATCTATCACAGATAATAAATCTTCGGTATTGGACAAATACCGATTCCTGTGATATAATAGGAGCATGTCAAGAAAACCTATATGATAACTAAGAATACGGAGGATAAACCAATGAGCAGAGATATTAACAGCAAATACTGGGACGAGGAGCTGGAAACGCTCCCCCGTGCAGAACTGGAGAAGCGGCAGCTTGCCGACTTGCAGGAGATCGTGCAGTTCGCTTACGACCACGCGCCGTACTACAAGCGCTCGTTCGATGAAGCCGGTGTAAAGCCGTCTGACATCAAGCAGCTTTCCGACTTGCAGAAGTTCCCGTTCATCAACAAGAAAACGCAGCGCGACACGCAGGGCGTCGGCTCGTTCCTCGGTGAGCTGGCTGCCGTTCCGGAAGAAGATGTGGTGTTCATCTCCACCTCGTCCGGTTCGACCGGCGTTCCGACCATGAGCCCGTTCACCAAGAAGGACTTCGACGAGTTCCAGGATACGGAGTCCCGCTGGTTCTGGCAGATCGGCATGCGGCCGAATGACCGCTACGTCCACGCGCTGAACTTCTCGCTGTATGTCGGCGGCCCGGACGTCATCGGCGCACAGAACCTCGGCGCACTGTGCATCTGGGGCGGTACGCTCCCGAGCGAACGCCTGCTGTTCATCCTGAAAACCTACAAGCCGACGATCATCTGGACGTCCCCGTCCTACGCATGGCAGCTCGGTGAAAAGGCGCTGAAATCCGGCTACGATCCGAAAAAGGATTTCAACATCAAGAAGATCATCGTTGCCGGCGAGCTCGGCGGTTCGATTGACGCGACCAGAAAGGCGATTGAGGAAATCTGGGGCGCAGAGGTCTTTGACTTCTACGGTCTGTCCGATATTTTCGGCGCGTGCGCGGCACAGTGCGAATATCACGACGGTCTGCACATCGCAGAAAACCACATTCTCGTAGAAACGGTTGATCTCCATACCGGTGAGATTCTGCCGCCCGGTGAAACCGGCGAGCTGGTCTTCACCACACTGCGCAAGCACGCAAGACCGCTGATCCGCTTCCGCACCGGCGATATCGGCCGCATCGACCAGACACCGTGCAAGTGCGGCAGAACCCACGGCAGAATCCACATCCTCGGCAGAAAGGACGATATGTTCATTGTTTCCGCCGTCAATGTGTTCCCGAGCGATATTGAGGCGGTCATCCGCGAGCAGCATGACATTACCGGTGAATATCTCATCCGCATCTTTGAAAAGGATTTCACAAACAAGTACGCGGTCGAGGTTGAGAAGAATGCAGACAACCCGAAGGATGACGAAACGGTTGCAGCAGAGCTTTCCGCAGCGCTCAAGGCGCGCATCGGCGTGAAGCCCGCAAAGGTCATTGTGCATCCGGACGGCGGACTGAACACCCGTTCCGAGCACAAGTCCAAGCGCATCATTGACGAGCGCAAACTCGACTATTCGATCTGAGCGGACAGTGTCCGCATCCGTGATGAGATCAGGCAGTCTTGTGTGCATCATAATACTTTCTGATTTCGCTTGAAAAAACCTGAGCAATATGATATAATTGGTGTATCGGGCGCAAGTCCGGTACACCGTGTTTTTAGGAGGACAATATGCCCAGTTTATCCAGCAAAACCGCCGGTTTTACCGATTCCGTCATCCGCAGAATGACGCGTATTTCCAATCAGTACGGCGCTGTGAATCTCTCGCAGGGATTCCCCGATTTCGACCCGCCGAAGGAAATTCTCGACCGTCTGGCGGAGGTCACAAGGGAGGATTTCCACCAGTATTCGATCACATGGGGCGCACAGAATTTCCGTGAGGCGCTCGCCGCAAAGCAGACGCGTTTCATGGGCAGACCGATCGACCCGAACGGCGAAATTGTCGTGACCTGCGGCAGCACCGAAGCGATGATGGCGGCGATGATGAGCGTCACAAATCCCGGCGACAAGGTGATCGTGTTCTCACCGTTCTATGAGAATTACGGCGCAGATACGATTCTTTCCGGCGCTAAGCCGATCTATGTGCCGCTGATCCCGCCCGCATTCACATTCGATGCGGACGTGCTGGAAGATGCGTTCAGACAGCATCCGAAGGCGCTGATTCTCTGCAACCCGTCGAACCCCTGCGGCAAGGTGTTTACGAAGGACGAGCTGCTGATCATTGCCGATCTTGCGAAGAAATACGATACATTCGTGATCACCGATGAGGTGTACGAGCACATTCTCTACGCGCCGCATGTACACACCTATATGGCATCGCTGCCGGGCATGTGGGAACGCACGATCTCCTGCTCGTCGCTGTCGAAAACCTATTCGATCACGGGCTGGCGCCTGGGCTATGTCATCGCCCCGCCGGAAATCATCGACACGGTGAAAAAGGTGCATGACTTCCTGACGGTCGGCGCGGCTGCACCGTTGCAGGAGGCGGCAGTCACCGGCCTGAAATTCGGCGATGACTACTACAAAGCGTTGCAGGTCGAATACACCGAAAAGCGCGACCTGTTCCTCAAGGGACTGGACCGCATCGGCATTTCGCACACGGTTCCGGAGGGCGCGTATTATATTCTGCTCGACGTATCGGAATACGGCTATGCAAGTGACCTCGATTTCTGCGAAAAGCTCGCGCAGTATGTCGGCGTCGGCGCGGTGCCGGGCTCCAGCTTCTTCAAGGAGCCGGAAAACCGCTATATCCGGCTGCATTTCGCAAAGAAGAACGAAACGCTCAACGATGCGCTGGAACGGCTCAGTGCAATACGGACAAAAATGCCGAAACCATAACCGAATATCGGAAAGCGGCTGTGCAGTGTGACTGTACGGCCGCTTTTTTTGCGTTATCCTATTGACAAGATAGGAATAATATGGTATACTATATTTATTCTATCGAATTAGTATGCAAACAGAAAGGGATGCATGACATGGACTTGCTGAAAATCGAAAATCTGACAGCGGGTATTGAAGAAAAGGAACTGCTGCACGGCGTTTCTCTGACCGTCGGCAGCGGTGAAACACATGTGTTGATGGGGCCGAACGGCGCGGGCAAATCGACGCTCGGCTATACGGTCATGGGCTCGCCGGAGTATACCGTCACAGGCGGAACGATCCTGTTTGACGGCGCGGATATTACCAGGGAATCGCCGGATAAGCGCGCAAAGCGCGGCATCTTCCTGTCGTTTCAGAATCCGGTTGAGATTCCGGGGCTTTCGCTGTCCGACTTTATCCGCAATGCCATGGAGCAGATCACCGGTCAGCGCCTGAAGCTCTGGGATTTCAAAAAGCAGCTCATGGCGGCCATGGATGTGCTGCATATGGATGCAGCATACGCCGACCGCGACCTGAACGCGGGCTTTTCCGGCGGTGAAAAGAAAAAAGCGGAGATTCTGCAATTACTGATGCTGAAACCGAAGCTGGCGATCCTCGATGAAACCGATTCCGGCCTCGATGTGGACGCCGTGAAAACGGTTTCCGCGGGTATTGCGGCATACCGCGAAACCTGCGGCGGTTCGCTGCTGATTATCACACACAACAGCAAAATTCTCGATGCGCTGACGGTAGACCGCACGCATATCATTGCGGACGGCAGAATCGTCAAAGAGGGCGGCGCGGAGCTGATTGCAGAGATCAACCGCAGCGGATTTGACGCATACACGGGAAAGGGCGCAGTATGAAGCAGAAAACACAGGTCGCTGACATTGACCGTTCGCTGTACGATTTCCGGTATGAGGAGGATGCGGCTGACTTTCTTTCCAGCGGTATCACGCCGGAGATCATCCGGGAAATCTCCGAAGAAAAGGGCGATCCGGAATGGATGCGCGAATTCCGACTGCATGCGCTGGAGATATTCAACCGCACGAAAATGCCGGTCTGGGGGCCGCCCGTTGACGGTCTGAATATGGACAATATCGTCACCTATATCCGCCCGAAATCGCGCATGAATTCCGACTGGAACGATGTACCGGAGAATATCAAGGAAACCTTTGAAAAGCTCGGCATTCCGCAGGCAGAGCGCGAATCGCTCGCCGGTGTCGGCGCACAGTACGATTCGGAACTTGTGTATCACAATGTCCGCAAAGAGGTCGCGGAATCGGGCGTCGTATATACCGACCTAGAAAGCGCGATGCACGATCCGAAATACGCGGAAATGATCCGCACGCACTTCATGAAGCTGGTGCCGCCGACCGATCACAAATTCGCGGCGCTCCACGGCGCAGTCTGGTCGGGCGGTTCGTTCGTGTATGTACCCGCGGGCGTACGGCTGGAAATCCCGCTGCAATCGTATTTCCGGCTGAATGCCAAGGGCGCGGGACAGTTTGAGCACACGCTGATTATCGTGGAGGATAACGCCTATCTGCACTTCATTGAGGGCTGCTCCGCGCCGAAATACTATGAGGCGGGACTGCACGCGGGCTGTGTGGAGCTGTATGTCGGAAAGCACGCAACCCTGCGCTATTCGACGATTGAGAACTGGTCGAAGAATATGTACAATCTCAACACGAAGCGCGCCCTGGTCGCAGAGGGCGGCCGCATCGAATGGGTATCCGGCAGCTTCGGCTCGCATGTGTCGTATCTCTACCCGATGAGCATTCTGAACGGACGCGGCGCACATGCAGAATTCACCGGCATTACCTTTGCAGGCGCAGGACAGAATCTCGACACCGGTGCGAAAATCGTGCATCAGGCGCCGGAAACGACCTCGCACATGGATACGAAATCCATCTCCAAAAGCGGCGGCATCAGCACCTTCCGCAGCGCCGTTGTTGTGAAGGAGAACGCGGTCGGGAGCCGCTCGTCGGTGAGCTGTGAATCGCTGATGCTCGATGACATTTCCCGTTCGGATACCGTTCCGGCCATGGACATCCGCACGGACAAATGCGATGTCGGGCATGAGGCAAAAATCGGAAGAATCAGCGATGATGCAGTATTTTATCTGATGTCGCGCGGCCTCGATGAACAGACGGCGCGTGCGATGATCGTCAGCGGCTTTGCGGACAATGTTTCCAAAGAACTGCCGCTGGAATACGCAATGGAAATGAATAATCTCATCCGGCTCGAAATGACCGGAAATGTCGGCTAAGGAGGGCTTATGGCAACGCAAAAACTGAATCTGCTTTCCGCACCGACATTCAGCTGGCTGGACGTGAACGGCGTGGAGCGCGAACTGCCGGATGCATCGCCTGAAATCATCCGTGTCAATGCGAATGAAGACCGTATTACGCGGCTGCATATCACTGGAAGCACCGATCTGACGGTACAAAGCAGCGGAACCGTGATCATGAATATCACCGCAGATGACGCTGTTCTGCATACGCAGATTCATGCGGGATACGGCGAACAAATCAGACTCATTCAGGTGTTTCAGAACGGTTCCGCCGTCAGTGAAGTGACGGCCGATTTAGACGACACGGCGCATCTGGAGCTGATACAGCTGTATCTGAATCCGGTGGATACCGTCAGTGGAATTCAGGTGCATCAGAACGGCAGAAAGTCTGTATTTACGTCACATATCGGTTATCTGCTCGACGGGGACAATGCGCTTGACATCAATCTGGATGTGGTGCAGAACGGGAAGAAAACGGAATCCGATACGGATGTGAAAGGCGTTCTGCGCGGACACGCGAAAAAGACATTCCGCGGCACAATCGACTTTCGGAACGGTGCGGCCGGTTCCGTCGGCGCAGAGCATGAGGAAGTCCTTCTCATGGATGAAACCGTGCAGAACAAGACCGTTCCGGTGATTCTCTGCGCGGAGGAGGATGTTGCAGGCACGCACGGCGCGTCCATCGGGCAGATTGACGCAAAGCATATCTTT
Organism: Oscillospiraceae bacterium; assembly: GCA_016281125.1. Lineage (GTDB taxonomy): Bacteria > Bacillota > Clostridia > Oscillospirales > Ruminococcaceae > Firm-04. The sequence continues at coordinate 11,731 of JAEEIA010000043.1, forward strand.
TATTTGCAGTCGCGCGGCATTCCGGAGGACAAAATCTATGAGATGATCGCGCTGTCAAAGCTCGGCAGCGTGATCTCAAAAATCGGGGATGCAGAAACAGAAAGCAGCGTCCGGAAGCTGCTTGGAACGGAGGAAGAAGATGCGTAATACAAAATCAGATTTCCCCGTATTTGCTGCATATCCGGATATTGCATATCTCGACAGTGCCGCAACAACGCAGAAGCCGCAGCAGGTGCTGGATGCCGCTGCGCATTATTACCGGGAAGAGAATGCAAATCCGCTGCGCGGCCTCTATGACCTGAGCGTCAAAGCAACCGATGCCTATGAAAATGCGCGGATTGCCGTCCGGGACTATATTCATGCAGCGAGCAAGCGCGAAATCATTTTCACGCGCAATGCAACGGAGAGCTTGAATCTGATCGCGTACAGCTGGGGGCGCGCAAATCTCTGCGCGCATGATGAGATCCTGGTGGCAATTTCCGAGCATCACAGCGACCTGCTTCCGTGGCAGGCGGTGTCCAGGGAAACCGGCGCAAAGCTGCGTTTTCTGGAATGCGGCAAATCGGGTCTGTACACGGAAGAGGATCTGCGAAAAGCCCTGACACCGGAAACGAAAATCTTTGCGATTGCGCAGGTTTCCAATGTGTTCGGCAGACTGAACCCGATTCGGGAATTTGCGGAGATCTGCCACAAAAACGGGACGCTGATCGTCTGTGACGGTGCGCAGAGCGTGCCGCATATCCCGGTGGATGTACAGGAACTGGGCGTTGATTTTCTCGCGTTTTCCGGTCATAAAATGTACGCGCCGATGGGCATCGGCGTACTGTACGGCAGACGCGAACTGCTGGAAAAAATGCCGCCGTTTCTTTCCGGCGGCGAGATGATCGAATATGTGACGCGGGAATCTGCGACCTTTGCCGAGCTGCCGCATAAATTTGAAGCCGGAACGGTCAATGTCGGCGGTGCGGTCGGACTGCACGCCGCAATCGACTATATCCGCAGCATCGGCTTTGACGAAATCACAAAGCACGAAAATGCTTTGACCGCCTACGCCTTCGAGAAGATGCGCGGCATCCCGCATGTCAATATCATCGGTTCGGAGAAGGCGGAGGCGCATCTCGGCATCATCACATTCACGGTGGACGGCGTGCATCCGCATGACATTGCCGCGATATTTGACGCAGACAATGTTGCGATCCGTGCCGGACATCACTGCGCACAGCCGCTGCATCAGTATCTCGGCGTGCAGTCAACCGTGCGCATGAGCCTTGCGCTGTACAATGATGAACGGGATATTGATTTGTTCGTAAATACGCTGAAAACGGTGAGAAGGAGAATGGGCCTTGAGTGAGAATTTCTATAACGAGGTGCTGATTGACCACAATCTGCATCCGCAGCATCTGCACGAGCTGCCCGGCGCGACCTGCTCTCATGCCGGTATGAATCCGAGCTGCGGCGATGAGATCACGCTGCATCTGACGGTACAGGACGACATCATCACAGACGGCGCCTATACCGGTGTCGGCTGTGCAATTTCCAACGCATCTGCTGATATTATGCTTGATCTGATCATCGGCAGAACGAAAGCAGAGGCAGCACATCTGACAGAGCTGTTCATGAAAATGATCGGCGGAGAGATCACCGACGCAGAACTGGATGAGCTGGAAGAAGCCGGTGCGCTGCAAAATATTGCAAAGATGCCGGCGCGCGTAAAATGCGCGGTTCTCGGCTGGAAAACACTCCGTTATCTGCTGGATGAACAATAAGAAAGGCGGTGCAACCGAATGAAAATCACAACAAGAGTCGAATACGGCATCGCGGCACTGGCGGATATTGCGATCCATTCGGCAGGCGGCGAAAAGGTTTCCACACCTGAGATTTCCCAGCGGCAGCAGATCTCGCAGAAATATCTGGAACAGATTCTGATGCTGCTCCGGCAGGGCGGCTTTGTCCGCGCTGTGAAAGGACAGCACGGCGGCTATTCGCTTGCGAAATCCGCAGACAAAATCCGCATTTCGGATGTACTGGATATTCTGGATAACAGCATTCTTGCCGATGCAGCAGAAATCGAAGCAGATACGGGAATCCGGCCGTCTGTCAAAAGCTGCCTGTGGGATCGGATGAACGCCTGCCTGCGCTGCTTTGCGGAGCATCTGACGCTATCCGATTTTCTTGATCTGCAAAAAGAGGAAGCCGCAAGCGGCGACTTTTATTCGATCTGAGCGAACATGAAGCGTGTGATTGTTGGGATGTCCGGCGGGGTTGACAGTGCCGTGACAGCATATCTGCTGAAAATTGCAGGATACGATGTCATCGGCGTAACGCTGCGGACATGGCAGACGGCAGACGGCAAAGAAAGCCGCTGCTGTGAGATCACGGATGCAAGAAATATCGCGGATCAGCTTGAAATTCCGTATTATGCGGTCAACTGCCTGACCGAATTCCGCGCGCAGATCACAGCGCCGTTTGTCGAAGCGTATCTCAGCGGGAAAACGCCCAATCCGTGTATTCTCTGCAACCGGGATATCAAGTGGAACAGGCTGCTCGAATTCGCAGACCGTATGAATGCCGACTATGTTGCGACCGGACATTATGCGTCCGTATTGCAGCTGCCGAACGGCAGATATACGGTGCGGCAGGCGGCGCATCACGCGAAGGATCAGACCTATATGCTTTGCAGGCTGACGCAGGAACAGCTCCGCCGGACAGTCATGCCGCTCGGGAACCTGACCAAGCAGGAGGTGCGGCAGATTGCGGAGCAGGCCGGTCTGCCCGTTGCGCACAAGAAGGATTCGCAGGAGATCTGCTTTGTCACGGACGGGCATTATGCAGATTTCATCGAGGAACACGCGGAGCGGGAATTGCCGCCGTATGGCGATTTTGTGAATCCGTCCGGCGAAACCGTCGGGCAGCATCACGGAATCTATCGCTATACGGTCGGGCAGCGCAAGGGACTCGGCGTTGCGCTCGGGATGCCTGCTTATGTGCAGAAGATCTGTGAGGAAACAAATCAGATTCTGCTCGGCAGCGAGGAGGAACTGTATCAGAATACAGTCATCTGCAATGATGTCAGCTTTATGGGGATTGACGGACTGCGCAGCAGGGAAACGCTCCGCGCAGATGTGAAAATCCGGTATCATCATGCACCGCAGGCTGCTTCGGTCACAATTCTGCCGGACGGAACGATGCAGATTCAGTTTGATCAGCCGGTCAGGGCGCCTGCGCCGGGGCAAACCGCTGTTTTGTATGACAGCAATGCCTGCGTTATCGGCTGCGGTACGATTGTTTGCGCTGAATAAGAAAAACCTGTATGTCCCGCGTTCCGGAACCGCCGGACACAGCTTTCATCGAATATAACAGCAGCATCGGCTATTTCGATGCTGCTGTTTTTTATTGTCCCACAAGTTCCCGTTCAGAGCAATACAGAAGAACCATACTCCCCTGCTCTCATTCGCTGCATACCGTTCACGGCATTTTCATTCTCACCGCTTACATGATTATTCAGTTATGATGTGCGTAAATTGTATAGCAAAATAATCATCGCCCTTGCATTTCCCGGCAAAACATGGTATACTGAGAATAAACTCCGGAATCACACTTCATAATGAGGCGGTAAAACACTATGACAAAGAGTATTCTGTTCTGGACGGTCATCGTTTGTGCGGCGTTTCTCACTGCACGCTGGATTCTCTCCGGATGCGGTCTTCGGTTCCGCACTTGGATCCGTGAGCCAGTCACACTGCTGATTGCGGCAGGAACCGCGGCCGGGTTTCTCCAGCTGATTCTGCGCATTTCCGTCAAGCCGCTGAAAATTGCGCTGATCGTGCTGTGGGCAGCTGCGCTGATCGCATTCTGTTTTTATGGCTTCTGGATGTTTGCGCTGTCCCACCGGTCTGAGATTTCATGCAATACCGATTTTAACGGCACCCGCTGCATCGTCGAGCATGAACCGGTGATGTGGGAAAGCCGCAGAAGGTATTATGCCTATCGCGGATGGTTTGTCCGCGGAAAAAAGCTGCTGCACAAGGAAGGATATGCGTGCGGCACAGGCGAGCCGGGAGATGATGAAGAATGAAGCCGCATACTCTCAGCTTCAAACCGGATTTGAAGGAAAGGCAAGAATTTACGACAATCTGAACACATGATAGTATTTCAGGGAGGAAATCAAAATGAAGCTGTATTATATTGATCAAAGAAAAGTATTTCCTTTCTTGCAGCCAGTCGAGGTGTGGGACGAACAGTGCAATGTCCGGTACCGGCTGAAAAGCAAGTGCACTGTCGGGTTACAGTTGCATCTTCTGACGCCTTATGATGAAGAAGCGGCATCCATCCGGCAGAAAATCTCACTGGGATTGAAATTCATCGTGAAAGTCAACGACAAGGAACTGGCAGTCACTCCCAAGGCTACTTTTTTGAAAGGGGAAA
>JAEEIA010000044.1 GCA_016281125.1 Oscillospiraceae bacterium
GTCGCTGCGCTCCTCACTCCAAAAGGTGCTTGCCATTTGCTAACAACAAAGCAGCCTGCACAAATTGCACAGACTGCTTTTAGTTACTTCATAGATTATTTTTGTTTTTTGCGCTGTCTACTTGACAGGGGGCGGGTCACTGCTCTGAGGGCGTCACGGATCCTATGGGTTTGACGGGGCACTTCTTTGCTCCGTCTTCTGAACAATCTTCCCTATGAACCCAACAGGCAGCCCTTTCGGACTGCCTGTTTCTTTGTTCTCACGCAGGATCGGTTTCCGGATCAACGAGGCTGGTGGTAATCACATCCTCCGCTTCAAAAGCGATGATCTCGGTTTCAGGGGCCACATAGATTTCTTTCATGGTTCATTCTCCTTTTTAGTCTGCATCATCAAATGCTGTTGCATCGGTATAGTACTCAAACAGGATATTTGCCATCGCCACATTCCTGGCGGAACTGTCATCATCAGCCACAATGCGGTAAGCCCATGTCAGCGGGGAGCACTGATATTCATATCCGTTATATAGAACACTTACTCCGCTGTTCAGTTCGAGCGGCGTAAAGTCCGGCACCTCAAAATAGCAGCCGTATTTTCCGCTCACCGCGGTAAGTGTCCGGGTAGACCACAAGGTACCTGTTTCACCTTCGGTCAGGCCGTCCAGATACCAGCGCATCGCCATTCTGGAATTCAGCACCAAAGTGAACTGATCCGTAAACTTTGTATCGTTGCAAGTTTCCCCTGTCTGTGCATCGGATTTCAGATAGCTGTTATAGAGCTTTTTGTTTTGCAAGAAATCATTGCGATGATCCGTCACCTCCGGCATTGCATCCGGCGTGTTGAAATACGCATAGGTCACTTTTCCGTAAAGCTGCACGGTTTTGACCAGATTATCAAACGCTTCCGTCTTTTCTGCGCTCCAACCGGCTTCCGGCTTTGCGTTTTCCAGATACTGATTGACGGAATATGTGCAGGTGTCGATCTTTTTCCACGCATCATCGGTTTTCTGATACAGCGATGCAGTGATCGTTTCTCCCATGTTGTCAGCGGAAACATTTGCGGATGCGCAGTACAGGCCGTTCTTTTCGGTGAAAGCGGTGTCCTTGCCGTTTTCCTCACATTTTCCGGAGAAGATGACCTTGTAATCGTCCTTGTTCTTTGCGTTCACCTCTGCCGCAAAGAAATTCAGCGCCAGATCGTCCGTGAGGGTGAGGGAAACGTCGGAGAATTCTGCTCCGATTGCTTCAAACGTATAGTCGTTCTGCTTCGCATAGGTTTCTGCGGTCGAGCCGGCATATCCGCGGATTGTTGTCAGACTGGAACAGCCGTAGAATGCAGCGGTTCTGACCGAAGTCACACTGCGCGGAACAGTCACTTTCTCCAGGCTTTCACACTGTGAAAATGCCAGCATACCAATGGTGGCGATACCCTCCGGAATTACGATTTCCTTCATTGCGCATCCCTGGAAGAATCCTTCGCGGTTGCTGCTCGGTATTTCTGTCAGGCCTGCTGACAGCTTCACATCGGCCAGCTTGTTACAGCCGAAGAATACGCTGTTGCCGATCTCCGTCACGCTGTCCGGAATCGAGATGGCCGTCAGCTCCGGACAGTTGTAAAACGCTTTGCTGCCGATGCTCGTCAGGCCGTCCTGCAATGTGACGGTTTTCAGTGCTTTGCAGCTGTCAAACGCGCCGTTTCCGATGCTGACCACGCTGTCCGGAATCGTAATACTTGTCATCGTCGTGTTTCCTGAAACCCAGGTGCCGTTTATCAGTCTCCTGGCGTTGTCGAAAAATGCCTGATTGTTGATAGATGTGACTGTTACATCGTCCGGGAAGACAACGTCGCCGGAACAGGTCGCACCGTCAATCAGAATGTGGTTGACAATCACGAGCGGATTCTCTTCCCGCTTCGCTGTGAGCCAGGCAGTATCACGAAATGCACTTTCACCGATGCTTGTTACAGTTTCCGGGATTGTAACTGACGCCAGCGAGGTGCAGGATGAAAACGCGCCGTTTTCGATGCTTGTTGTGCCGTAAGGGATCTCGATTGCTTCCAGTACAGAGCAGCTGCCGAATGCGGTTCCGCCGATGTTTTTCAGGGATCCCGGCATGTTGATGGTTTTCAGGTTTTCGCACTGGGCGAATGCCATTGATGCGATCTCCGTGATCGTATCCGGCAGTTTAACATGGACCAGAGTATTTTTTCGCACGAATGCCTGATTGCCGATCGCTGTCACGGGCAGATCATTAATCTGATCGGGAATCACAATCGAGGTGTCCTCGCCGTTGTAGCCGGTGATGATCACGCCGGTACCGACAGCATTCTCTTCCCATGTCAGATCATCAAGCACAGAACCTTCGGCGCTTGCGGTGAGTACGGGCTGCATCAGGGCCAGCGGGGCGCTCTGCGGCACGGCACTGCAGGTCATTGCAGCCGCCGCAAGGATGCTCAGGATACGCTTTTGTGATAGTTTCATTTGGAAACCTCCTTCGTTTTTCAATCTGAAAAGTTGTATTGTTCTGTCTTTTCTATTATATCCGAATAAACCGGATGTGTCAAGCATAATTCAGAAAACCGGAAAGGGCAGCGCAGAAACAGCGGCCGGGATAATCCGCGCCGCTGTTCTTATCCAAAAGCTCACTTGGTAAGAATGATCTTCTTGAGTCTGCTGAGATCCGAAGCGTCGAGCTTGTCGTCCTTGTTCAGATCGCCTGCCTTCCAGTCTGCCAGTTCGGTATTCGGTTTCACAAGCAGCCAGCTCTGGAGCAGCTCGGCATCCTTTTTGTTGCAAGCACCGTCCTTGTTGATGTCGCCGATGACTTCATCATCCGGCTCCTGATAATTCTCGTCGAAAACCATATTTGCTCTCTGGAGAAACGCATCATTTGACGGCTTCTCGACGGCGTTCCATTTTGACTGGCTCCCGCGGAACGTGATTGTCGCAGTTGCCGTGATGTCAGCAAAGGCATAGCCGTCGATCTTCGTCAGCTTGCCGGAGAGCTTGATGTCCGTCAGCTTATTGCAGTATGCGAACGTCATGATTCCCAGCGATGTGCAGCCCTTCAGTTCGACGGATTTCAGATTGGAGCAATAGAAGAACATATCGTCCGTGATCTCGGATACGCCGGACGGAACCACACAGGAAGTGATCTTTTCATTCCTGCTGAATGCGCCGGATGCAACATATTTCACACCGGAAGGAATCACGACGTCACCCGAGCAGGTGCGTCCGTCAATGACCGCACCGTTGACGATGACAAGCGGATCCTTCTTGCGCTGTGCGTTGAGCCACGGCGTATTCTCAAAAGTAAAGGAACCGGTCTTGACCAGATGATCCGGGAAATTGATCGTTTCGAGCGAACTGCATTCCTCAAACGCACGGAAACTGATCTGTTCGATGCTGTCCGGGATATTCAGCGTTGTGAGATTCGGGCAGTAGCCGAATGCATACGGCCCGATCTCCTTGAGCGTATCCGGAAGCGTAAGTGTTTTCATCTTGCAGAGCTGACCGGCGTATATGCCGATTACTGTAACCGGCAGCCCGTCGATGGAATCCGGAACGGTCAGAGAATCCACGTCCGTGGATTTGAAACTGGAAATCTCAATGTGATCTGAATACTTCTTGTAGTAACACGTACCGTTGGAGCCTTCCTGATACGATTCCTCAGCGGCATAAGCCGTGAGCGGTTCTGCGGAATAAATGCTGTTTCCAAGTGACAGCGGCATCCCTGCTGCCAATACGATTGCTGCGAAAAATGCAGCTGCCTTCAAAGGCTTTTTCATTCTTTTCATCTTGACCCCTCCTGTCAATTTGACGAACATTCTACCTGCCGGTCAGGCATCAGCGCTCTGCTTCCTCCAATGCAGAAGCGCTATACCTTCATTATACATGATTCTTTCGGGAATGTCAATCATAAAATTGGAAAATGCCCGGAATAACATCGTGCACTTCCTTGATATATTCAGCTGTACGGATGATCATTTCCGCTGTGGAAACATGTTCTGCGTATATTTCCGATACCGTATCCGTATATCATATCAGTCACCTGACAGCAAGCGCACGGATTTGCAGTTCACGACAGAATCGGTACAGTTCACGACAGTTTTTCCCGCCGGCGGATAAACTGTGCTATACTCAATTTGTCAAAAACGTTTCGTACAGAAGCGGATGTTTCCTTCTGCATCTGTGATGCTGCCGGAGGGACATACTGACATTCAAAAAACATGCACCGCATGAATTGGTGCGCTGAGCACTGTGAAACAGTTCAGCAAACATTCTGAAAGGAAGGTAAAAACTATGGCTGTAAAGTATTATGCCGGAAAATGGAACGATCACAATCTTGTTGTCATCTCGGATGACAAAGAGGAGCTGCGGTTTGACGGACAGGTCATCGCTGAGAATAAAGCGGGACTTCATATGTCTGTCAGTCTGAAGGGAAGCATCCCGACTGACCCGGAGCTGACTGCCGTTGTTCACATCACCGAACGAAACTGTTCCTGTATCATCGGAAAAGAGCTTGAAACGGAGTACGAAAAGGAAACGAAAACCTTTTCAGCCGTATATAACGGACACAGGATCGAGGGGAATAACAAAAAGCTCAAGGGTACGCTGATCATTGACGGTGAGGAAGCGGATAAGGAAGGCAGCGGTCTGCGCGACTACGGCATTCTCGGTTCCGAACCGGATGAAAGCGGCAAGCGCATCATGGCTATATTCGAGGCGTCCGGTCTGAAAGTCAAGTGTCAGATGTATGCAGAAGCGGAAAACGTCAGGATGATTCCCTGCGAAAAACAGGGCGGTGAACTGATCCCGGTCAACAGCAACGGCGATGATCAGTTTGCAGCAGGTCTGCTTCTCGGCATGTGCATTCATTGATTTCAGGCGCATCTTTTCCGAATCCGGACATCATTTTTCAATATCGGAAAAGAAAAGCATGGAGAATCAGCACGCTGCGGAAAGGGAATGCCCGGCAAAGCGCCGGGCATTCCCTATATCATATCAATTTCAAATCAAAGACAGACGACTCTTTTGATCAGTTGCGGCGGCGCCCGGCTGCCGTATCCGTGCAGCAGATGCTTCTTTTTATCAATCCCGGTTCGCCGCGCTTTTGTCAGACCTTGGCTTGACAAAAAAACAAGAAAATGCTAAAATAAAAAATAACATTTTATGGAAAAGGAGTCATTTCATGCGAAAACATGTCCTTCCTGTACTCCTTGCGGGCAGTCTGCTGACAGGCTGCGCAGGGATGCCGGAAACCGAACCGCTGCCGGATGAAAGCTCCGCGAAGAAAGCGGTTGCCATTGCGGATCTGACGCCCGGTGAGGATTATTACGGCTTTATGAATGCCGACGAGCTGATGCACATGACGCTGCGAGAGGATCAGAACAGCACCGGAACGCTCTCAGCCATCGGGGAACACACGGAAGACTGCGTCAAGGAGCTGATCCGGGAAATCGCTGCGGGCTCCGGCTATGCCAAAGGCACGAACAGGCAGCTGATTCATGACCTTTATCATCTTGCCGCAGACACCAACGCCGGAAAGCTGGATACAGATGCAGCAGACACTGCCTTTTTCGACGGCTGGCTGGATAAGATCAACAAAACCGAATCCATGGAACAGCTTTATGCGCTCTGGGGTGAAATGGCTGCGGAATTCGGATTCAACGGTGTTCCGGTTCCGCTGAGCGTCGGAACTGACCTTTATCATGCCAAACAAACCATTCTGTGCGTCGGCGTTTATCCGCGCACACAGGGACTGAAAGACCTCTGTGAGGAGCCCTTCGCCCCGATGGATGAGCGCGGGGACTTGCAGGGCAAGCTGACACTGAGCGGCGTCAGCAGAGATGATGCACGCAGGCGCGCCACGCAGATCGTGCTCGCGGAGCTGGAATTCGCCGCTGTCGTGGACTTTGAAGCGTTAGAGGACGGCACGCCGGATCTGACCTTCCACCGTCAGCAGAAGAATGCGCTGCAAAAGGAACTCAAGAACATCACGCCGGAGCAGATTATGCAGATGAACGGACTCAGCATCAACATGCCGGACAGCATTTCTGTTGCGATGCCCGAACAGCTCCGCGTTCTGGACAGCTTTCTGGATGACGCACATGTTCCGATGTGGAAGGATTACACGATCTGTACGCTGATTGAACAGTTTTCCGATATGCTGCCGAAGAAATACCGGGGCGACAAACCGAATGCCGCCGTCAAGGACGAGGATTTTGCCGTGCGCATTGTCAATCAGTATCTTGCGGTTGAGGTCGGTGAGGAATATGCCGCAAAATACTGCACGGAGAAAATGGTCGCCGATGTGACAAAAATCAGCGAGGAGATCATTGAAACATACAAGGAACTGATTGCGGAAAACGACTGGATGTCCGACACGGGCAAGCAGGCGCTCCGGCAGAAGCTCAGCAGCATGGCGCTGTTCATCGGTGCGGATTCACCCCGCGAGCCGGATCCGAAAAATGCGGAGCAGATCGGAGATTCCTTGCTTTCGACCTGCTGCGCCGTCAACCGGATCACGCGGGAGGATGAGGCGGAAAAGCTCGGCAAGCCGACGGATCGGAACGGCTTCCGTTCCATGACGCCGCAAACGGTCAATGCCTGCTATGTTCCGGATATCAATGCATTCAATGTGACTGCTGCGATCATGCAGGCGCCGCTTTACGATCCGGCCGCATCCTTTGAATCCAATCTGGGCGGCATCGGCACAATCATCGGACACGAGATTTCGCACGGCTTTGATGCAGACGGCATGAACTATGATGCCGAGGGCAATTTCCGTCCGGACTGGATCCCGCAGGAGGACCGCGACGCATTCGGCGAGCTGACGAAAAAGGTCGAGGACTATTACAGCAAATTCACGGTTCTGGATTCGCACCATGTCAACGGTCAGAAGACGGTCTGCGAGAACCTTGCGGATATCAGCGGCCTGCAGTGCGTGCTGGAGATCGCCGGAACGCGCGACAGGCAGAAAACGGTTCTGGAGCATTACGCAAAGGTCTGGGAGGAGCTGATCATCGACACAGCAGCAAAATCTCAGGTCGATACGGATGTCCATTCTCCGGCGTCCGTGCGCATCAATGCAGTGGTTGCCTGCTTTGATCCGTTCTATGAGATTTACGGGGTCAAGGAATCGGATGCGCTGTATGTTGCGCCGGAAGAACGGCTGCGGAGGTGGTAAGATGCTGTTACGGTTTACACTGAAAAATATGTTTGAAAAACCGCTGCGGCTGTTTGTGCTGCTGCTCTGCGTCATCATTGCCAGCTTTGCAGGCTGCCTCGCAATGGACATCGGCGGGACGTTGAAGAATGTATTCCGCGAAATGATGAGCGAAATGCTCGGTTCCACGGATTATCTGATTTCAGCGGACAAAAAGCTGACGGACGACTGCTTTGCAAACTGTCCGGAAGCCAGTATCCTTTACATGCAGAGCGCGCAGAAGCGTGAAGATACGCGCGACGAAACGCTCTATACCTATGTCATCAGCGAAAATGTAATGCTCTGGGCCTTCGACGACATTGACAAGGCGCGGCAGCTCGGGCTGATTACGGAGAACATCACACTGGGCAGCGGCGAAGCCTCGATCAGTACGCATTACAGCGAAAAATACGGCTATAAAATCGGGGACAAAATCACGCTGACGGACAATGACGATCAGAAATTCACAGTCACGGTCACCAGCATTTTCAAGGAAAAGGGGATTTTCAAGCTCGGCAACAGCCTGACGATGCTCGTGCCGAAGGAGGTCACGCAGCGCATGACCGGCATCACTGGCGATGTCAAGGCCATGGTCGATGTGCTGGACGATTCCCAGCGCAAAACGTTCAAGGAGCAGTTCCTGGACGACAACCCGAACAGTGAAGTCAACGACCTGTTCATCGGGGAAGATCTGGACAAAATGATCAACAATATCACCGCGGTCTGTGCAATGGTCTTTGTGCTGACATTCCTGCTCGTGATCTTTGTGACTGCCAGCTTTACCGAAAAAATCGTACAGGAGCGCATGTCCGTGATCGGTACGCTGCGAAGCATCGGTATGCCGCGCGGCAAAACCACCTGCATCCTCATGCTGGAAAATCTCTGTTACGGTCTGATCGGCAGCGGCATCGGCTGTGCGCTGTATGCGGCAGTGCGTCCGGTCTGGACACAGCTCATGGCGGTCACCGATGAGGTCACCGACAAAGCAGGCTCGGAGCTTGCCGGATCGGTTTCTCCTCTGCTCTATGCGGCGGCGATTCTCTGTGCGGTGGCGATTGAGATTCTGATTCCGCTTTCCGCAGTGATCGGCGCGGTCAAAACACCGATCCGCGACATCATCTTTGCGAACCGCGATACCGAATATCAGGTTTCCCGCAAGCGGACAGTCATGGGCGCGGGTATGGTCGCAGCAGGTCTCATTTCCGGCTTCCTGATTCCCAATATTGTCTGCAAGATCATTGCGGTTCTGCTGATCACAGTGGGTGTCGCATTCAGCATTCCGGCGGCCATCCGCTTCCTGACAGAAAAGCTCTCCGTGTTCTTTGACAAACACAGAATGCCGGTCGCAGGCTTTGCGGCACTGGAGGCAGGCAGCAAAAAGACCAATATGGGCAATGCTGTGCTGATTGTCACAACGATTATCGCAACGACTGCGATTTTCCTGATCGGTGCGGATATGCTGCACTGGGCAACGAAGCCGTGCTATGACTGTGATGTTCTGATTCAGGATTTCACCGATAAAAAGGCAAAGGATCTGGACTATATCCACAGTCTGGACGGCGTGGACGAAGCCGTTTTCCTTTACAATTATCTGGACATCGTCAAGCCGGGCAGATTTGAGCGGGATGACGATATCGTTCTTATCGCCTCGGACGATGCGGTCAATGTGTATGCCCTGCCGACGACCGACATGCTGCCGGGCTTCGGCAAGCTGCCGGATTCGCTTGAAGCGGACGAAGTTCTCATGGACAAAGCAATCGCGAAGAAATTCGGACTCAAGCCCGGTAAATCCGCAGAAATCACCTTCCACTGCGACGGTCTGTTCCCCATGACGCGCACGGTTCGGCTTCTGGATTACGCCAATACGCTTTCGGCGACCGAAGGCGGATGCATCATCATCAGCCCGGAGCTGTACCGGCTGCTCTACGGAACAAAGCCGAGCACGGTGCTGATCCGCTCGTCCGATCCGGCAACCGCAAAGGAATCTGCGGAACATGCAATCACCGACGATGTCAGGATCCAGTCCCGCGAGGAGTATTCGGCGGAGCGCGTCAAGGACAGCCGCACCATGCGTCTCGGGCTGTATGCGATCATTGCAGCGGCACTGCTGCTCACCATGATCGGCATTTCCGGCAACCAGCTTGTCGGCTTTGAATCCCGCCGCAAGGAATTTGCCCTGCTGCATTCCACGTCTATGACACGGAAACAGATTGCCCGCATGATTTTCCTGGAAAACGGCATCTCCTTTGCGATTTCCGTGCTGCTTTCCGTGATCATCAGTATTCCGGTCACGCTGCTGGTTACGAATGTCTTTAACAGCGCCGGAATGGGACTGTCCGTCACGGTGCGGCCCCTGCCGATTCTCTGCTTCTTCGGTGTGATCTGGGTTATCATCATGCTGACGGCACGGACACCGATCCGCAGACTGCGGCGCATGAATACCGCAAACGAAATCAAATACGAGTAAGGAGATGCATCTATGGAATCCATTATCAGAACACAGGATGTGAAAAAATCCTTTGGCAAGGGCGACGCATTCCAGCAGGTTTTGGACGGCGTTTCCCTGGAAATTGAAAAGGGCGAATTCGTTTCGCTGATGGGCGCATCCGGCAGCGGCAAATCGACTTTGCTGTATCTCATCGGCGGACTGGACACGGATTATGTGGGCGAGATCGAGGTCTGCGGCAAGAAGCTCTCTGCGCTCAAAGAAAAGGAAATGGCTGCGTTGCGGCTGCAAAAGATCGGCTTTGTGTTCCAGTTCTATAACCTCGTGCAGAATCTGTCCGTGGAGCAGAATATTCTGCTGCCGATCAAAATGGCAGGGCTCGACGTACCCGGCTATAAGCAGAAGCTGGACGAGATTCTGGCAATCACAGGACTGACCGAAAAGCGCCGCGCCAAGCCGAATCAGCTTTCCGGCGGTCAGCAGCAGCGCGTTTCGATTGCGCGTGCAGTGATCGGAGAACCGGCGCTCCTGCTTGCGGATGAGCCGACCGGCAACCTTGATGCCAAGGCAACCGGCGAGATCATGGAGCTGTTCCGCAGGATCAATCAGGAGAAGGGCATCACAATCATGCAGGTTACGCACTCCCCGGAATGCGCTGCATACGGTACGCGCATTGTTCAGCTGGAGAATGGCAAAATTGCAACAGATTCGTAATTATCAGCCAAATCAGCCCCTCTGCTTCATTGACCCGCCCCCTGTCAAGTAGACAGCGCAAAAAACAAAAATAATCTATGAAGTAACTAAAAGCAGTCTGTGCAATTTGTGCAGGCTGCTTTGTTGTTAGCAAATGGCAAGCACCTTTTGGAGTGAGGAGCGCAGCGACGA
>JAEEIA010000045.1 GCA_016281125.1 Oscillospiraceae bacterium
GAGAGCTTCTGTTCCAGTTCCGCGAACCGTTTTTGTGTATCGACCAGCTCTGCTTCCATCGGGAAGGGTTCGCCGACTCTCGCCTTTGCCTGTTCCAGATCAGTCTCATGCTTTGCAATCTCCTGTTCGGTTTTGGTGATCTCTTTCGCAATACCGCTGTCAAGGAAATTCGCAATGCGCTGCCAGTTGTCAGCATGATCACCGCTGCCGACCGGGATATAGTACACGGAATCCCGCACACCTTTGACCGTCAGCACCGCTTCATCGAGATGCCCCGGTCTGGTTTGCACGGCAAGTGTGAAGTCACCGATCTTGAACGACGGCATTTCGTCAAAGGGTCTTTCCAGCCGCTTTGTGATCTGCGTATGCAGGAAAGCGTTGATGTCCTCGTGCTTGCGGATCGGTGAACCCATCGGTTTCACCAGCGCAAACTCCTTGACCTTTCCGCTTTGCGAATCACGCAGCTTGTCCGCGGATTGTTTGTCAGCCGCCATCTGTGTCAGCGCGGTCTTTTTGCGTTCGATCATTTCCGGGAGCGTGTCGATGCTGTGCTGCATCTTTCCAAGCTCATGCTGATGTTCGGATTTCAGAGAAGTCAGTTCCGCGATACGGTTTGCGAGATTGATACGCTCACGGAATTCAGGGTTGCCCTCTGCTGCTGCTTGCAACTCGGCAAAAGTTAATACCTTGTCGTCGCAGTCCTCAGATACACGCGCCGGACACTTGTCATCAAGAAGCTGGGCTATAAACCTTGCTTTATCCGTGACGACCTGATACAAATAGGAATCGAGTGTACCCTCCGTGACATAGTTCAGGATACGAACAGCATCAAACTGATTGCCCTGCCGCAGAATTCTTCCTTCGCGTTGTAGGCTAAGCAACCGGCGACTTGCCGCATTTCTGCGGTAGTTCTCCAAATGCTCGCCCCCGAACCGTGCTTGCACCTCTCAGCGCACACGGCTCTCCATTAAAATAACTCAGTCTAATCTTCCTTTGTGCAAATTTACATGGCATTGATGACACAGTGCAAGTGTTTTTCTATTTCTCGCAATCATAAACTGCTCCCAAAATTTCTTGCCCTGCAAATTCTTCAGCTTTCTGACATGATGCATTTCAATCGGTGTATTTTCCGCACCGCACCATTCACATTTATTTGCAGAAAGCCTTTGTATCAGGCTCGTCCTTTCAAGATATATCTTCTTGTCCTGTATCAAATCCACATCTGCATATTTGTTCATTTCTTTCCGCCGAAAGCCCTCGTGATACAGCAGACAGACTTTTTCTATTCCGTCTTTTCCCTTGTACTTGATTCCAAAATCCTTGCCAATCCTCATTTTATCCATGATACTGCGTTTTGTAGTTCTATATTTCGTTGCATATGTTTTGAACATGCTGTATTCCATAATATAATAGAAGCAGTTTATATGAGCACTGTTATTTGCAATAGAATAATAATTGTAAAAGCCTCTGATTTCCGAATTGTATGTTCTGAGAATTTCCAAATCGTCACTGTCTTTCATGCTGTACCTTGATTTTGCTTTCCAGACTTCCTTACCGTTCACATATGTCATTTCCATTGCTTTCAGAGCCAGCAGTTTGTCACGAATGGTCGCGGTTGATACTTCCAACACAACACGCCCTCCGTAATTTCGGACAAGTCTGCCCGCATTGTCACGCTTCTGCAAGTCAGATTTTCTGACATAAATTTCATAGCCGAGAAAATGTGCCGGCTTCTGTCCGTGCGTAATCAATGTCTTTTCCTGCGATAATTCAAGGGAGAGTTTCTCGGATAAAAATACTGTAATATCTCTCTTGATTGTTTCGCAGTCTTTCTTGCTGCCGATTACACCAATCAGAAAATCGTCTGCATAACGAACATACTGCATTCTCTTATAATTTTCATCCATAGCTAGATGACACGGAACAAAGCGCCGCTTTTTATCCAGCTCTTTGATTTCCGTGATAATTGCTGTCCGTTCGGTTTGGTCGTCTGTCGATTTCAGCTTTTTGGTTAGCTTTCCTCTTTCGACTTCGAGTTTTCTGTATTCAGGATTCCTTTTTCGCTGTTTCCCTATATTGAATTTGTCTGCATATTCCTGCATATACCGATCCAGCTGATCTAGATAGATATTTGCAAGAATGGGACTGATAATTCCGCCCTGCGGTGTACCGCTGTATGTCTTATGATAAACCCAGTCTTCCAGATATCCTGCATTCAAAAACTTCCGAATCAGGCGAATGAAGCGATCATCAGAAATTCTTTTGCGCAGAATATCAATCAGTACATTGTGGTTAATATTGTCAAAAAATCCTTTGATGTCGCCCTCTATAAACCACTTTGCGCCGGTGAAAGTTGTCTGTATTTGATGTAATGCCGTATGGCAGCTTCTGTCCGGTCTGAACCCGTGAGAACAATTTGCAAAGCTGCCCTCATAGATAGATTCCAGAATCATCTTAACAACTTCCTGCAACAGTTTATCCTTAAATGCGGGAATGCCCAGCGGTCTTTTCCGTTTGCCGTCTTTTTTCAGGATATAGGTTCTTCTGGACGGCTGCGGCTGATAGCTTTCGTCCTTGATTTTTGCAATCAGTTCCCTGATTCTTTGCAGACTCATTCCGTCAATTGTTTCGCCGTCGGTGCCTTCTGTCATGTTGCCTTCTTTTGCATAAATATTGTAATACGCCAGAAGGTACATATCTTCATTGTAAAGAATCCGATACAGTCTTTCATAGTGGTAGTTTTGGTCTTTGCTGTGACTGATTAGACTGTTTAACACCTTTTCAGGATTTCTCATAGTGTATCACACACCTTCCTAAATCAATGCTAAAGTATTTTAACTGCTGCCCTTCGCCTTGTAAACGGCTTTCCCGTTCTCTGACTACTATGGCAGCTCCGTTACCATGCCGAATATTCAGTATCTACATACATAGCCTTTCGGCGTTTCGGTTTAGGTAATCCCCGTTTGCTGACAATATAACAAGCTCACACAGATTGTCGGATGCGGTTTTCGTCCTTTTATGCTGACTGCATATACGCTGTAATACATCCGGCTTTTCCATCTCGAGCAGTGACAGAAAAGTATTACAGTACAGCGTTTGTAACTATCTTCCGCTGTAGTCCCGACACAGACCGCTCAGACTGCCGTTCATCCAGTTTAGGATTCATCCTCATATCTGTGACTTTCACCTGCATTCAGTCGCAGTCTGATAGCTGACTGACTTATGCTTTTACCGGTGTGCTATGTTCCCTGATATTTGGTTTCCCTCACAGGTAAACCGGTTGGTGACAGGCATTCGGAATCTTGCCTGATACATTGCTAATGTATATTTATATTGCCGCCTTGACGGGCGCACGTTCATAATCTGAGGGCTTCCACGGTATGTCGCAATGATGGCAAGCATAAAGCCGCTGCTGGATGTTTGCGCCGGTACCGATCGTGCCGGTCGAACCGATGACAACCCGATACTCGCCGTCATTGATAGCACGGAATATTTCTGCTCTGTTTTTGGAATCTGCCTTCGGCGCGAACACGATCTCATCCGCGGGAATACCCTTTGCCACAAGCTGCTGCTTGATGTAATCGTACACCGAAAAGGTTCCGTTGTCGCTGTTGACCGCAATGTCGGAGAAGATGATCTGCACGCCCTTCTGTTCTTCTGTCTCTTTATAATACTGCAATACGCGCTCGATGCAGGCATCGACTTTTCCGGGCTCATCCTCGACAAAATCCTCCGGCAGCTCACCGTGACCGTCATCCTTTGCACGATAGAGTGCGGCGACCGCCTGATTGCCGAGACCGATCAGTCTTGCTTCGCCCGTTATTTTGAGAAGGTTGTCTATATGCGGGTCAACCGCGCCTGACGCGATCAGTCCCGCGCGGTCCGCAAGCTGCTTGACATACTCGCGCTGTTCCGGTGACGCGGGAACAGAAACGATCTCTGGCTTGCCGCCGATCAGATCGGGACGCGGAAGCTGGAGCTTTTCCGCGGATTGAATATCCGCAAACTCCTTATACATCGCCATCAGCTCAGGAAGGTTTGCAAACTTTGCGAAGGAGGTTTTCAGCTTCAGCTGTCCGGAAGCCGTCTGCTTGTATGCCGCGATCACGCGACCGAAGGTAGCCGCCCAATCGTCGAACCGCTGTATGCCGGATGCCGCCAGAAGATCAGGACGGAGATAGCGTGTCATGACATACAGTTCCGTCATGGAATTGCTCACGGGTGTTCCCGTACAAAACAGAATGTGACCCTGTCCGAGCGTTTCATTGAAGTAATCGCACTTCATCTGCATATCCTGCGCACGACCGCTCGGACTCACTGAAACACCTGAAACATCGCTCATTTTTGTCGAAACGAAGCCGTTTTTATATGCGTGTGCCTCGTCTACGACCAGATAATCGAAGCCTAATTGCTGGAAATCCAGCACCTCATCTTTGCTGCGTGTAGACTGCTTTTTCGGATGCAGAATATTCTCCAGACGCTTTTCCAGTTTCTTTTTTGCCTGCTCGATCTTCATGACAGACGGAGACTTTCCGGTCGCGCCGTTCATCTTCTGTGCCGTCAGCATATCCTCCAGCTCGTCGATCTGCCGCTGAATGTATGCCCGCTGGTATTCCTCGGACATCGGCATCTTGTCAAACTGTTCGCGGCTTACGATGACCGCATCGTAATCACCGGTCGCAATTCTCGCGGTGAAGGTCTCACGCTTTGCCGGTGTGGATAAATCCATTTCCGAAACAGTCAGGATCTTCGCGTCAGGGAAAATGCTGCGCCATTCGCGTGCTGTCTGTTCTGTCAAAGCCTTCGGCACGACCACGCAAGCCTTGTGGATCAGACCGAGCTGTTTCTTTTTCATGACCGATGAAATAAAGACCGCGGATTTTCCGGCACCGACCACATGAGCCGCCAGTGCGTTTCCGCCGTACACCGCTCGTGCGATGCAGTCAAGCTGATGCTGCCGCGGGTGGAAGTCAGATGCCATGCCGTTGAATGTGAGATGGGAGCCGTCGTACTGCCGCCCGACAAGAGAATTGAACAGCTGATTGTACCGTGCCTCGTATTTCGCCCGCCGTTTCGGTGTCGCAAAAATCCACTGCGCAAACTTCTCCTCGATCTGCCGCGCCTTTTCATGTGCAAGTCTCGTCTTGACCGGATCGGTGCGCGTGACAGTCTTGGACGGGTCTTTCGGAGAAGGAACAGTCTTGTTGACAGTTATGCGCGACTGGTTCAGGATCTTCTCCGCGATCTCATACAGCGTCAGATCTTCGGTTCCGTATGTTGTGCTTTCGTTGACATTGATATCCTTGCGGCTTCCGGCTTTCAGAATGGAGAAGTCGCCGGTCTCCGCGATGAAGGAAACAGAGCATCTTGCGCTGTATCTTCCGCTCAGCTCCCGCAGAAATTCCGTGTAGTCCTCCGCATCGATCCACGCGCAGCCCATGCGGACAGTGATTTCCTCCGCGTGAATGTCCTCCGGAATGATCTCCTGGAGCGCATCCACATTCCGCTGGAATGACGGATCAGTTTTTGCCTTCTCCTGTGCAAACGCCAGCTTTTCCCGCACATTACCGGAGAGATATTCTGTCCGGTCTGTGAGCTGGGAATACGGGTCGTCCGGCAAAGTCGCTTTCTGCGGGTCTGCGAATACCATTCCTTTTTCAAGCAGTTCCTTTGCGATCTGCGGAATCAGGTCTGTGAAGTCCACACCCGGGTGCTTGTTCTGCATCAGCGCTGCGATATACGGAATGTCCGGTCTGCCTCTGCGGTCAAGTGATACCTGATAAGCCTCCTCGATCGTATCGACCGATGTGATCTCCTCAACGGGATTCACCGTGCGCCGGAAGAAAATGTCAGCCTTTTCGTACTGTTCGGTCTCGCTGTCATAGTTTTCAAGAGACTCCAGAATCGGATAGTCCGCGTCCTTTCCGAACAGCTTCCGCACCGCTGGTTCACTCAGGCGCGTTTTGTATTTGGTCAGGAAAGCGTCATACTTCTCGTTGAGCTGATCGCGCAGCGGTGTCAGCGCTTCGTCCGGACAGTTGGTTTTCTGCTTGTCCAGCAATTCCCGCGTGATCGTCCGGATCTCGATCAGTGCTTTCAGCATTGCAAGATTTTTCTTTGTCAGTTCGCTGCCTCTGCTGCCCTTGACCTCCTCCATGCGGTCGCCGGAACGGTAATAGACCTTGCCGTCCTTCTCATGGAAGCAGTCATCCTTGCCCCACGGCTGGATCAGACCGGTCAGCGCCTTTGCCGCCTCTGCTCTCTGCCGCACCGTGACCTGTGCGCGGAGATTGCCGATCGCTTCGCGCAGCTGTTCCTCCAGCGGTTTGTCCTTGTTCGGGTCACAGGTCAGGCGGTCAAAGTACGATGTTTTCCGCATCGAGCCAAGTATCATCTGCGGGTTTTCGACGAAATAGGAGTTGATCCGCAGACCGTTTGGGTCAGTTGCCAGATAGCACCAGTCCGGCTTTGCCTCATGTGCCAGCAGCGGCGCTTCCCGCTTTTTCAGGAAAATAATGTCCGCGGTGACGCCGGTTCCTGCTTCAGCAAAGGTCGTATTCGGAAGCCGGACCGCGCCGATCAGTTCAGCCTGCGTCGCCAGATACTCGCGGATGCGCGGGTTCTGCTTATCCATTGTGCCGCTGGATGTGATGAATGCGACCACGCCGCCCGGCGCGACCTTATCCAGCGCTTTGCGGAAAAAGCCGTCATGAATGAGCCAGTCCTGTGTGTAGTCCGGGTCATACATCTTCTGTTCTCCGAACGGGACATTTCCGATGACCAGATCAAAGCTGCCGTCCTGCAAGCCAGACCGCTCAAACGGACAGTTCATGATCTTCACATTCGGGTTTTCGCTTTGCAGCCGCGCCGCGATCTCCGCCGTGATGCTGTCGATCTCCACGCCGACGACACCGGCATTGCCGATGCTGTGCGGCATTCTGGTGATAAAGTTTCCGGTTCCGCAGGCGGGTTCCAGTATCCAGGAATCACGCTGCAAGCCCATGCTCTGAATCGCCTGATACATCGCGTCCACAACGATAGAACAAACAAATGGATATAAAGTCCAAATCAGCTTTATCAACTTACAGAAAACCGCTGATATAGCGATAAATGAAAGGACTTATATCTATGATCGATGCACTTTACAACTACCGCCAGGGAGACATTCACTCCGCTGAGTTCTCGGACGAGTTTAACGCTCTCTGTATTCCATTCGAGGAGTCGCTGA
>JAEEIA010000046.1 GCA_016281125.1 Oscillospiraceae bacterium
AAAATGGCATTCTTTGAGCGTGCGCTGCTTTCAGACAAATCACTGCATACCGAAAACTATAATGCGTATTATACGTTCTCGGAAGATGCCGAAGTCTGCGTTTCTTTGCTGGAGCATTTCGGTCTTGACGCGCAGAAGGGACATATCATCAACGGTCATGTGCCGGTCAGGATCAAAAACGGAGAAAGTCCGGTCAAGGCGGAGGGCAAGCTGTTTATCATTGACGGCGGCATTTCCAAGGCATATCAGTCCGCAACGGGAATTGCCGGATATACGCTGATCTACGATTCCCACAGTTTGAATCTCGCTGAACACAAGCCTTTTGTCGAAGGCGAATACGGCAACACCCCGACCATTCATCTTGTGGAAAAGCTGGAACAGCGCGCCAATATCGCCGATACGGACAGAGGCAAAGAAATCAACGACAGAATCCAAGACCTGCATCAGCTTCTGGAAGCATATAAGGCGGGTTTGATCAAATAATCAAAACAGCAGGAACCGGTCATCGTATCGGTTCCTGCTTTTGAATATCGTCAGATCGCTGCTGCAATAAAAGCAGCAAACAGCTTTTGTGCCGCGGCAGATTGAGCAGATTCAGTCATACATTGAAAAAATGCGCAACATAACCGCAGATGAGGAATTATGCATTTGACATTGTTATCCGATCTGTCGTATGCCGTCAGCATTGCATGTAACTATCCGCGAATTCCGGCGTAAAAAACAGGCAGCCTTGCTGACTGCCTGTTTCACATTTTTTGATTCAATACGATAATTCAGAACAGATTACCCGAGCTTGACAAACCCCATCTGATGCCCCTTGTCTTCCTTGATATCCTGCCAGAACAGCGTACCGCCCTTGATATTGAACTGCGCCGTGCCGTCATTGTAGACCACCGTGCGGGTTTCCGTTCCGTCGTCTGCCGTCACGACATGCGTGAGCGTACCGCCGCTGAGGCACTCGATATACGTGCCGTCATCGCTGCAAACGCAGGAATATGTCCAGACATTGTCCTCAGATGCGCTGTCTGCCCAGTGAATCTCTACGTCATAGCTCCTGCCCTGCTCAGAGGTATCACTGATTCTGACGGAGCATCTGTCGCACTGCCATGTTCCGACATATTCATCAAACGGGTTCTCCTGACCGGTTTTGCGGACAAGGCGTTCTGCGCCGCCGTTTCCGATATAAAACGTGTCGCAATGATCCTCCGTGCAGTAGATACCGATAAAGAAATTCCCGTCGTTATCATAAAATGCCCAGAACGGAACCTTGTCGCCGTTGGAATAATCATCATAGTCTACCTTGATGGTTCCTTTTTTCGGGACAGAACCGTCCATCGGCTGATACAGGTATGTGCTGTCCGCCTGAACCGTGACAAAGCCTGCCATGTCATAAAGCGCACCGTTCTGCTGATTCTGTGTCTGATAGTCCCATTCACCGACCAGCGGTGCAAGATCGGTGTGTTTCGCGGTTGTTTCAGCAGATGCCTGACTGCTTTCAGCTGCGTCTGCCGTTGTCTGCCCGACGCTGACAGTGACATCGTCCTTGGAATTCAGCGAAGTATCAAGAGGCTGACCGTTGCTTGCAGTGTCGGTTTCATCCAGCACGGAAGATGCAATGTTAGCTGCCTGCGACACGGTATCATCGTTGATGTTGACGGTGCATCCGGTCAGACAGACGGCTGCGCTCAGAATTGCGATTGCGATCATTTGCTTTTTCATGGTACATTCTCCTTTTCATATTCAATCATCATTTTCCATCAACTCTCTGTTGACAATGCCATTATAGCATATCGAAAACCGTCTGTGCGCAGAATTACAGATTTGTAATTGCTTATCAGAGAAGTGCTGTATAATACTTTTATAACATTCTTTATGGATAAACGCCGGACATAATCACCAATATATTTATTATGTGAAATGGAACCGTAAGACCGGAGCCGACGGGACAGAAGGAACGCTTACAGTATATTATAATTGTTGCTGTACGGCAATACAAACCAACGGTTCGCTGAAAATGATAGAGTCATTTCAATTACAAATTTGTAATTCTGCACCTTTTTCCGGAATTGTGTGCTATGATGATGTCAGTCGAAGGGAACTTCGCAAAATAAACTGAAAAACGATTCGGAGGTAATCACTATGAAAAAGCTCATCACTTATCTTGCAATGGTCAGCGTCGTTCTTGCATCGGTTCCGGCAAGCGGCATTCAGGCGGCAGCAGCAGACGCACCGGCTGTTACGGCAACAACAGAACAACAGAAAGAATCAGCGGCAGACATCGCAGGCAGATGGTACTATCAGGAAAGCGGCAGGAATGTTGCGTATGTGATGGTCGAAACAGACGGCGCATATTCCTATTTCAATTATGCGGAAAACACCGCAGACGGCGGCACGGTCAAAGTCGAATATGGCGAGCATCCGGACGGCACAAAGACAGTCATTTACAGCTTTTACGGCAACGACGGTACATTCCGCTTCGGCTGCATGAAGCCGGAAACCGGCAGCAATGTTCTCTCTGTCGGACAGGACGGCACCGCGCAGCTCACAAAGGATACGAAGAACTACAAAACCGCCGCACCTTCCGATATTGCGGGACGCTTCTTCTATCAGACGCGGAATGAAAAGGCAGACGTCTATGATACCATAGGTCTTGTGACCGTTTCGGCAGACGGCTCCTATGTCTATACAGACGTTGCCGGTCAGCCGGTCAGCGGCAAGGTGTCTGTGGCATACGAGATTTACCCGGACGGCAGCACCGCAGCATGGTACAACTTCACAGACAGCAGCGGCAAATTCTGGATCGGCTGCACAAAAACAGATGACGGCAGTGTTCTGACGATCGGCAACGGCGGAACGGAGCGTCTGTTTGCGGAAGACGAAGCAATTCCGGCAATTCTGGCAAGTCCCGCAGATCTTGCAGGCAAATGGGATCTGGAAAACAGTGACGATGCACAGACCGTTGTATTTGTGGACGAAAACGGCAGTTTCACCTACGCCTCCGGCACCCTGAACGAACTGGGATTTGATATCCGCAAATCAGTCACAGGCAGCGTGAACATTCACATTACGAAAGATCAGAATGACAGCGATGTCGCATTTTACTGCTTCTTTACCGAATCAGGCGAGCTGTTCATGGAAGGTACGCTCAGCCAAGACGGTCTGGCACTCAATCTCAGCGAGGACGGCAGATACCTGCGCGATCAGAGTGTACGCAAGGCAAGCGGTGCGGATATTGCCGGTTCATGGACGCTGAAACAGATGAAAACCACCTCCTATGAGGACGGTTATTCCGATGCAGGTTATGTGACTGTCAGCGATCATAACACTTATACTTACCGTGATGCAGCAGGCAATGTGACCACCGGCAGCGTGTTTGCTTCCTATGAGATGCACCCGAACTGCACTGCTTCGATCTGGTACGATTTCATCGACAGCAACGGAAAATACTGGTTTGGCTGCCAGGACAGTCTGAACAGAGTGAATCAGAATACGCTTTATATCGGTCAAGATTCTGAAATGAAGCTGGAACGCACAGAAATTGAGCCGAATGCCCACGGCTTCTACGATGTCACGGAGATTCCGGAGACCGGCATCAGCATGAAAGCACTTGAGGGCGAATGGATCAACCGGAAGATGCAGGGCGGCAATTTTGACGGCATGCAGGTTACATATTATTTCTATCAGTGCGATATGCTTTCTGCGCCGTATATTATGACTGTTACAGAACCGGACGGCACTGAGCTTTCCCGCACAGGTTGGGCGAAAATTCAGTATACCGCTGATGCAGTCGGTACTCGCAGCTACTACTATGTCCTTTATTATGGCGAGGATGTTGATACCGTATTTAACATGACAGGAACTCTTCCGTTGGATACGATTACGACGGCCGGTGAACACCCGGTTTCGTTCAGCCGCAACGCAGAACCGTATGACACAGGCCGCTATCAGCTTTATGATGCGGCAGTTGCACCTGCCGGCCGCAGCGCGACGGCACTGGAAGGTTCGTGGCGCGAAAACGCAAATGATCATGAAACAGTGCTGACCTTCTCGCATCTGGATTCTATTTCCGGCAGATTCCGTCTGGTCACCTACAACGAGGACGGCAGTGCGGAAAGTGTATCCGAGGGCGTCGTAAAACTCCAGTACAGCTACGATACGTTTGACAGTAAAAAGGAATACCTGTATGTGCTGTATCTGGCAGACGATGACGGCGTGTTCAACCAGATCCTTATGACAATCAAGGCTGACGGTCAGCAGCCGCTGGAAACGCTCCAGCTTTCCAACAATGATATCAGCTTTGTGCGTGAAGCAGCAAAGGATCCCAAGTATTCCGCTGAAAAGCTCATGGAGATGGCAAAGAAGGATTATCAGCAGAAAACCGGTATTCTTCCGGCAGATGCCCACACCATGACAAATCTGGGCGGTACGGTCACCGTGGTGCTGGAGGATGAAAACGGTGAAGCGCTGGATGCATATACCGTGGATCCGGAAACCGGCATCGGCGAACGGTTCTCTGATGAGAGCACTGTCAACCTGCCGCAGACCGGCAACAATTCCCTGAGAACCCTGCTGATGATGCTCGGCGCATTCCTGCTGACCGCTTGCGGCTTCCTTGCAGTCAGAAAGTCCGGTATGCTCCGCCGCAGAAACAGCGAACAGTAAAAGAAATATCACGGAAATGAAACAACAGAGAACAAGAAAGCAGTGGATCCTGTTTTGGACAGGATTCACTGCGATTGTGACCGGATGCAGCATGATGCTGTTTTACGGCGGCAGAAAGCTGTACCGGATGCATCAGAAGCAGATTCTGATGCGGGAGAACCCGGTCGTTGAGATCGCTGCTCTGAACATCAAAGCACCCGTTTTAGAGGGCACGGATCAGCAGACGATTACAAAAGCCGTCGGCCATTTTACCGGGACCGGAGATTTCGGCAGCGGAAATTACTGCATTGCCGGTCACAGCAGCACGATCTACAAGGAATATTTCAACAATCTCAAAAATATCGAGGACGGCATGACGATTACGCTGTACGATATGCAGAAGAATCGCTATGACTATACCGTCAGCGACCGCTTTATCGTCGAACCGGATGAAACATGGGTGCTTGACGATACAGGCGATGACCGCATTACGCTCATCACCTGTACGGATGACGGCTCACAGCGGCTTGTCGTAACAGGGGTTTGTGAATAGAATGAAGATAGCCGATGCAGCAGCATCGGCTTTCCTTTTGGGGTTAAAACGCTCGACAACGCAATCTTTTGTTTTGACTGACTGTCAAAACAGTGTTTCTCTGTTTTTTAACGCTAATAGTAACTGTTCAGTTCCCCTGAAGAATCCACAAAGTTGAAAGCAAAAAGTACAGAGTCAAAAAACTGTGATTCTGTCAATTTACAGCCGCCGAGAAAAGTGCTATACTAAAGAAAAAGCAAGATAGCGGTG
>JAEEIA010000047.1 GCA_016281125.1 Oscillospiraceae bacterium
ACAATACTGCTTGTGATTATTATATCAAAGCGTACCGAAAAAGTCAATCACCTGAAAAGAAAGAGCCTGATTCCATCATAAAATCAGGCTTTCTTGGTTTAACTATATTTGCCGATATAAGGTTCGCTCTGGATATGTGTCCTAAAGTGAAGTGTAACAAGGAATACGAATTCCCCGGCAGTTATGTCAAGGGCGTCAGCCTCGCGCTGGCAAATCGGATCGGCGTCACATTCTATGTCAAGTTAAACGATCAGGTGAAAAAAATCGTGCTGGCAGGCATTCCCGGTGAGCAGACCGTCACGGATCTCACACCGATTGAGAGCGGCGATTACAAAGGTTGTGTCAAGCTGGTATATCCGGTCAACGCCACGGAGGCGCGCCGCAGAATCACCCTGCGCCTGTATGACAAGGACGGCAATCAGCTTCCTCTCTACAACAGCGGCCGCCGCCGCTTGCCCGACAATACAGTTCAATTCTCCGTGCAGGATTACATCGACCAGGCACCGCAATATTATCCGGACAACGAAAAGGCACAAAAGCTGGCAGCCGCGCTCGGCAATTACTGCAACGCCGCAAGCAATTATTTCTGCGGCAAGGATTACACGGTCGAGGGCATCGGGGACGTCACGCTCGACAGTTTCGAGCCTTATAAGCAGCCGCTGCACGGCGCAAAGCTGTCGCTGATCCTGAATTCCCGGCTTGAGCTCAGGCTGTACACGGATTTCGCGGCGCCGGGCATGATCCTTGCGGAGCGGGGTATCCTGCCGGATCTCTGGGGATCGGATCAGGGCTATTACAGCATAAACGGGATCACCGCAGCAAATATCGCATCGCAGGACAACTATGAGATCAACGGAACGACTTACACGCTTTCCCCGCTGACCTACGGATACTACGTCATGAAAAATTCCAACGATGAGGCGCTGAAAACCGTCGTCAGGGCGCTGTATGTTTATACAACGACTGCCAGAGATTACAGCGCCAGAGATTACGACTAAAGGAGGAAAAAACCATGAAATACATCGCACCGGAAATCGAAATCTTCGCCTTTGAAGCGGAGGATGTCATCACCGCAAGCTCCGTGAAGGATCCGACACTTCCCGCCATCGGCGAGGAAGAATAAGGTGTTGCTGCACGATGATTGAGAATGGGCTCCGCCCAACCCCGCCAAAGTGACATATGTCCCTTAAGCGGGGTTTGGGGCGGAGCCCCATCATTCATCCATCGGAGATACCTCTTTACTGCCCGTTGACAAAATCAGTCGAATGTGCTATAATATTATAAACGCTCTACGGGCGTATTGTTAAAAGGAGGAATTATCATGGCTATTGATTTTTTTGACAGACTGACAGCATCGGTGTCCAAGACGGCAAAGCAGGTTTCGGACAACGCCAAATCCCTTGCTGACAAAAACCGCGTCCGCAGGGACATTGCCGCAATGGAAAACGAGCTGCGCAACCGTTTCCGTGATATCGGCGAAAAGTATTTCACCGAAACGCAGGACAGCCCGGCACCGGAGTATGCCGAGATGTTCTCCGCAATCACGGAGCTCCAGACAAATCTGGCAGCAAAGCAGCATGAGCTGGAGGCACTCGACGGAACCGTCGCCTGCACCGAATGCGGCCGCCCGATCCTGCTGGGCTCCAAGTTCTGCCCGAGCTGCGGCGCACCGGCTCCCGCTCCTGTTACGCCTCCGCCTGCCGCTCCTGTTCAGCCGATCTGCCCGTTCTGCGGTCAGCCGGTCGTCCCGGATGCAGCCTTCTGCGCCGGATGCGGCAACCGTCTGCCCGAGCAGCCTGCAAATTCTGCTCCCGTGAATCCTGCACCGGTTTCCAACATCTGCCCGAACTGCGGCGAGGTGCTTGCACCGGATGCACTGTTCTGCGCTGTCTGCGGCACAAAGGCGCCCGGCGTAGACTGATCTATGTCAAATCGTGATACAGCCGCCCTTCTGGTCTGTGCAGGCAGCGCGACCAGAATGGGCGGTATCCATAAGATCCTGCACCCGCTCGGGAACACGACTGTCCTTGCAGAGGTGCTGCGCCGCTTTTCTTTGTGTGACGATATTGCGGAGATCGTCGTGATCTGCCGTGCGCAGGATATTGCGGAATTCCGTTCTGCGATTGCGGATATGCAGCTTCCGGCAGAAATCTGCGTGACGGTCACTGCGGGCGGGGATACCCGTCAGCAGAGCGTCCGGAACGGGTTCCTCTCCATAAATACCGATGCGGAATATGCTGCGATTCATGACGGTGCGCGCCCGCTTGTGCAGCCGGAGGATATTGCGCGCGTCATTGCGGATGCCCGCAGAAGCGGTGCGGCCGCACTCGGCGTTCCGGTCAAGGATACGGTCAAGGTTGTACGCCGCGGCATCATTGAAGAAACGCCCGACCGCTCTCTGCTGTATCTGACGCAGACCCCGCAGGTGTTCCGCCGCAGCATCTATGCCGATGCAATGGCGCTTGCCGCGGAGCAGGGGCGGGATTATACCGATGACTGCCAGCTGGTTGAGGCGCTCGGTCTTCGGGTGACCATGACGCAGGGCGATTATTCCAATATCAAGCTGACGACGCCGGAGGATTTCGCAGTTGCGGAAGCACTTCTGTGTGCGCAGCAAAAGGAGGCATTCTGATGGCTGATTTCCGGATCGGACACGGCTATGACGTACACCGTCTGACGGAGGGCAGAAAGCTCATCATCGGCGGCGTGGAGATTCCGCACCGTCTTGGACTGCTCGGGCATTCGGATGCGGACGTGCTGACGCATGCGGTCATGGATGCGATGCTCGGCGCACTGGCGCTCGGGGACATCGGCAAGCATTTTCCGGATACGGATCCGGCCTATGCAGGTGCGGACAGTATTGCGCTGCTCCGGCATGTGAATGCGCTGATCCGGGAGCACGGCTGGCAGATCGGCAATCTGGATGCGACGATTCTTGCGCAGGCGCCGAAGCTGGCACCGCATATCCCGCAGATGCGGCAGATTCTGAGCGCGGCGACCGACACTGCGCCGGACTGCGTCAGCGTGAAGGCGACAACGGAGGAAAAGCTCGGCTTCACCGGTCAGGAGCAGGGGATTGCGGCGCACTGTGTTGTGCTGCTGGAACGTATTTCCTGATCAAACTGCATATGATGACAGCGCCCGGTGCAAAACGCGTCCGGGCGCTGCTTTTGCTTGCGTCGGCAAGTATCGGTATCTTGACAAACACCGTGAACTATTGTATAATGAAAATAACGGAGCAGCATGATTTTGCTGCGGCGTTACGGGTTGGGGAAATACAGTCGGAGCAAGAAATCATCATTTACTGTAAAAATAATACAGGATACGGTTACAGGAGGAATGAATATGACGGTTGCAGCAAAAAACATATTCCGGAAAGCTGCCGCGCTGGTCATCGGGCTTGGTACATTCTGCGGCACAGGAATCTCAGCCGGTGCCGCCCAGACGCAGAAGGGAGCCGTGCAGCGCGGTGACGTCAACTGCGACGGCGCTGTCACACATGCAGATGCCGAAATGCTGATCCGGCATCTGACCGGAGAAGCCCCTTTGAAAGATTTATCTTCGGCTGTCAATGCAGATATGAACAGCAACGGCATTGTGAACGTCACAGATTTGTCGGCGCTGAAACGCCTGATTCTCAGCGGTTCGGAGCATGAGCCGCAGAAAGGACATCCGGCGGGGTCATCGGATCCCGGAGCCGGTCTGCCGGAGCTTCCCTTACAGCCGCTGAATCCGGCGATGTGTTCGGTCGGGGAGCAGCGGATTCTGCTGGTTGCGGTCAGCTTTCCCGACTGCAAACGAACGGACGGCCTGACAGCAGAGCAGATACAGGAACGCTGCTTCGGTGCGGCGGATCCGCAGAGCAGCGCCTATCCGATGGAGAGCATTTCCGCGTTTTATGAGCGTGCATCATACGGCCGCCTGAAGATCACTGGCGATGTGTATACTTACGAGGTACCGGAAGAACTCAGCACCTTTCAGAACAAGCCGGATAAGCTGGTGGAAGCCGTGCTGACCGGGCTGGATGCGGAAATTGATTACCGCACCTATGATGCGGACGGCGACGGCGTGATGAATCCGGTGATTATCGCGCTGCCGAATGCGGCAGGGAATACCGACTGGGGGCCTGTGTGCGGAAAGTTCAGTCTGCAAAAGACCTTTGACGGGACAGCACCGGCAAAACGCTGCATCGGGTGTGCGCCGCTGGACAGTCAGCCGGAATTCAACCGGATCTGGATCCATGAGCTCGGGCACACGATGGGACTGCCGGATTACTACAAATTCACGAATACACAGAACGGCAGGTATGGCCTGAACGGCGATGCCGGATGGGAAATGCTTGACGATGCCAACGGCGATTTTTCCGCGTTCTCCAAGCTGATGTACGGCTGGATTCCGGAAACGGAGGTTCAGATCTATCAGGGAGGAACGCAGACCTTCCGGCTGGAATCTTCGCAGGCAAAGCCTAGCTGCATTGTGATTCCGCGCGGAGATCTGAACGGGCTCCTCAGTGAATTCCTGGTGATTGAATACGCGACCGATACTGAAAACAATCAGGGCGGATTCACGAACCGGAAAGCGAAAACGCTGTTTACGGGCGGCGGTGTCCGTGTTCTGCACTGTGATGCAGAGGTATACGACAGTACGCGCGGCACGGAATTCAAATGGTATAATTACAGCAAATATTATGACAGCAGCAACGAAAAGCAGCGCGTGATCCGTCTTGCAAATGAGGCCGAGGGCGGCGGATTCTTCGGCGCAGGCGAAACGGTGGACGGGAATATCAGCGGCTTCCGCTGGTATGACGAGGACGGCGGCCGGACGGTCGGAATCGGCCTGTGCATTACGGTGGACAGCATCGCAGACGGCGTCTGCACGGTCACAATCCGGCCGGAGGAAGGCTGAACGGAACTGCATATCAAAACAGCGGCGAGGGATCATCCTCACCGCTGTTTTTGTGTTTGGTCTTGCGCGAATAATGCTTTTTGTCGGTATCCGCGATGCGCATGACAGGGGATACCTGCCAGGTGCCGCGGCGCTTTTGATCCTGTTCGCGCTTTTGCTTCTTGCTCATTTTCTCATACGGTACAAAATTCTTCATGCCTCTGCACCTGCCTTAAAGTTGTAGATCGGACGGATGATTTCATTGATTTCCGCGGTTTCCCCGATGCAGCGGATAATCGCTTCCGCGGGCTTGTAGGCCATCGGGCATTCGTCCAGTGTGCCGCTGCCGACGGAGGTCGTATAAATTCCGGCCATCTGCTTTTTGAATTCAGAAACCGTGAACGAAGCCTTGGCATCCGCGCGGGACATGAGCCGTCCGGCGCCGTGCGGGGCGGATTGATTCCAGTCATCGTTGCCCTTGCCCGTGCAGATCAGACTGCCGTCGCGCATGTTCATCGGGATGAGCAGCTTTTCGCCGCGCCGCGCAGAAACAGCGCCTTTTCGCAGAATCATATGTTCCGTGTCGATATAATTGTGGATCGTGGTAAACTGATCCGTGACATGCAGCCCCATCCCGCGGATCAGCTCATCCATCATGGCCTGGCGGTTGCGCATTGCGAATGCCTGTGTCAGCTTCATGTCGTGAAGATACTGTTCAAACAGCGTTCCGACGGCATAAGCAAGATGCTTGGGGACGTCGGTGCGCTTCTGCTCTTTGAGCTTTTTCAGCGCCTTCTGGATCTGTTTTTCCTTACCCTCAGCTTTCAGCGCGCCGATCAGCGCCTGTACTTCGTCTTCGGAGGCGCGGTTGAGCTGCCGGTAAGCCTCCTCCTGATAATATTTTGCGACTTCAACGCCGAGATGCCGCGAGCCGGAGTGAATCACGAGGTAAATGCTGCCGTCCTCGCCCTGATCGGCTTCAATGAAATGATTGCCGCCGCCGAGTGTGCCGATGCTCTGCATCGCGCGCGGGACATGAATCTGCGGCGCACAGTGCAGCGCGGTCAGGTCGAAGTCCGCGGCGAAGCGGTGAACGGTATCTCTGACGGAAAAGCCGGAGGGTATGCTTTTGTAGATCAGCTTATCGAGCTTTTGCAGCTCAATATGTGTTTCTTTCAGCCGGACAGTTTCCATGCCGCAGCCGATATCGACGCCGACCAGATTCGGAACGGCCGAATCCGTGACGGTCATCGTTGTGCCGACGGTACAGCCGGCGCCTGCGTGGACGTCCGGCATGATGCGGATTTTTGCGCCGCGGCTCACGGGCTGATTGCAGAGTGTGATGATCTGCGAAACGGCGCTCTCTTCTGCAATCTCCGCAAAAACCTTTGCAGAAGCGTATTTTCCATTGATTTCAAACATAAATAATCCTTTCCTGAGCGCCCGCAAAAAAAGCATCCCTGCGTATGCAGAGATGCCTGAAACGATATGCTGATATCGCAATCGTGTTTAGTCAGTTGCTGCGGGCAAACTCCATGTACAGTATTGGCTTTGATATGAAATTGTGAATGTGCGGTATTGCATGGTGTTCACCTGCCTTTCTCAGAATTTGAATTTATTATATTCGGTTCCGGTACATTTGTCAAGCAGATTCGCAGAATTGTAACCGATTTGTAGTATCCCGAACGAAGCGAGCGCACAGCGTCCGTGGGGAAACGCTGCGCGCTCAGGAGGTTGAGTATTGTCTGATTGGATTACTCGGTGAGGTCGGAGAAGTCGATCATACCGACAACAGCCTCGCCCTTGGCATTGGTCATTTCCTTCAGGATCGTGATGATGGAAGCATCAATGCCGGTGTTCTTCTTGATCACGGCAACCTTGTACTTCGGATACAGCATGCCGACGCCGTCAATGTTCTGCGGCGCGGTCAGAATTCTCAGTGCATTGTCTACATCCGCGATCATTGTATCGGAACGCGGGCTGCCGTTTTCGGTGCGGACCATGACGACGAATTCGTCAGAACCGGTACGGAAGACAGAGCCGTTCGGGAACGAATCGGTCAGCTGTTTTGCGGTGCGGACGAGCATTTCGTCACCGGTATCGCTTCCGAATGCCGTGTTGATGCTGCTGAAATCAGCGAGGTTGAACATTGCGAAGAAGTACGGGTTGGTTTGACCGTCGGTGACGTCAGACAGGGAAATCGTCATCTTGACGCGGTTGCCGACCTCGGTGAGGACGTCATTGAACATTGCTGCATTCAGCGAATGCTTTGCCTGGTTCATACGCTCAACGGAAGCAACCAGCTTCATATTGACCTTTTCCTGCTTCTTGTTAAGGAATGCGAACAGGATCATGAGTGCGAGAATCAGCGCGGAGAAGATGCCGAGGAATGTTCTCATGGAGTACACCAGCTTGTAAACCTCAGACATCTGGTCGTTCATCATCAGAATCCAGTTGCGTTCCGGCATCCAGACAGATGCGCCGACAAAGGAACCGACATGCGGAAGTGCATATTCATAGGTCGTGGAGATTTCGGTATTGATACCGTTGCGGTATTCATCACAGGTTCTGGTCAGGTCAGGGAGGACGACCGGCTGACCTGCGTTGTTCGGATCATCCTGGTCAAACACATAAGCTGCTTTGACAACGTCCATCATGGTGTAGGTGGAATTTTCAAGACCCGGTGCCTTGATGCTGGACAGCTTGTTCATGATGACGTCTGCGTCCAGTGCCAGACCGACGATGCCGAGCGGCTTGCCGCTGTCGCTGTAAACGCCCTTGTAGAGGGACATAACCTTATTGCTGGAGATCGGAGAAACAAGGATACCTGCATTGTAAATGACGTCCTTGTTCGCCATGATGCTGCTTTGCAGCTCGGAAAGATCCTCATCGGTGCGGAAAACCTTGCCGACCGCGCTGATGGAGCTGTGTGTCAGAAATTTGGCGGACCAGGTTGCGGTGTACAGACCTTCCACGCCGGTGATCTGCTGCGCAAAGCGCTCGGTACATTTCTGTGCTTCAATAACAGCATTTCTGTCGCCGGTGTTTTCCATCATCGCAATGATTTCCGGTGAGGTAGCAAACAGCTCCAGCTTGCTTTCCGCATTGCCGACGAATTCCGAAACGATCAGCGCACGCTCATTTGCGATTGCACTGAGCTGCGCGGTTGCGCTTTCCTTTGTATGCTTGCTGACCTTTTGTGTGATAAAGAGAGAGAGAATCAGCATCAGCACAAACTGGACAATCATGATGCGGTTTAAGAAGCTGAAGCTCAGATCCTTCTTATTCTTATTGAGTTTACTCACAGTTCATTCACCCTTTCCCAATACTTCTTTTTACTTTTTTCCGAACAGTCCGCCGAGCAGACCTTTTTTCTTCTGTGTGCTTTCGGTCAGTTCCTTCATGAGGGCAATATCCTCAGCTGACTCTTCCTCTTCCTTTGCAGCGGCCAGTAGGTTATTGACCTTGCCGCTCAGAAGCGCGCTTTTCGATCTTCCGGTCACAACCATGGATGACCGGGTTGCAGATACCGGAATCTGCTGGAACTGTGCGTGCTGTGCCGAATTCCGATTGCTGGGCGTCTGCATCATCGGCGCACCCTGATTCTGCGCCATGATTTCCTGGAACGGTACCGGACGGTCCGGCATGTTCACCATTGCCCCTGCATTGACCGGGTTCAGCGAGATGATGTACCGGATGCAGTTGATGCAGGGAAGCAGCGCAAGTCTGCTGTTTGCATCCACCAGAATCATCGCTTCGACCGCAGTTTCATTGAAGCCCTGCATGTTGCGGACGGCTTCTACCTCCGCATGTACTTCATTATGGCTGACACCGTTGAATACGCGCCCGGTCTTTGTCAGGATGACGCAGACCGTTGTATTCGGTTCGATGTAACCGCGGGATGAGATCATATAGTTGACCACATCCATTGCCATTTTGTAGATCTGATTGAAATCTACCACGAAGCATTCCTCCTTTCCCTTTCCTAATCCCAAAAAGTGTACAACTTTTCAACGGCCGTATATCATCATGTCAAATATACAAACTGTAATATTTCCGACATAACCGTCTTCCGGCCGCCTGACGCCTCCGGGTGCTTCATGCTGCGTTGCAGGGCAGAATCATCCGGCTTGCCTTACACTTTTTTTATACCACAAAATGAAAGGATTGTCAAGTCATTTTATGGATAAGTTTTCGCAAGATTTTACTACAAATTGCACAAATTAAAAGTTAATTAAGGCTAACATATATTACCTTGCTAATAGGCTAAACCGAAAGAAATACGCTGATAAATCACATGAAAACGAAGGAAATACGTGAAAACAGCATCGGCCGAACGTCCGAAAGGAAAAAAGTAACGAATGCTTGAATTTTGTAATCAAAATGCAAAATAATACAGACTGTCAAAAATGTTTCATAAAAAATATTTGAGCTTCAGCTGTCTGAAAATGTCATATATTGTCTGATTGTGTCTTTCGCTTTGCCCGGTGTAATACACAAAATAATAGATTGACTATCAATTACAGATGGTATATTATTTCGCGAGGCTCAGAATCCGGAAAATCACTCCGGCGTGATCCGAAAGGATTGCTTGCGGACAACTTTTGCAGTCGCTTGTGCGTAACGAAAAAGAAAAAAAGACCGTTCCGTTCCGGGCGGAATGTGCCGCATCCGTGCGTTTTGTTCTGCATGTAAACGGCACACCGGAGGATTTCCTGCGCTTCTTATGGTGAGAATCCTTAAAAATCGGCTGTTTTGCTTGCAGTGTTTGCTGATTTGTGCTATAATGGAAACAACAGATCATATTTACGGGTGATCCGCGCCGTCAGAGCGGCGCCGTGAGTGATGAACAGAAAGGGTGAGATTCCATGAAATATAAACGCGGCATCCGTGTGCTCAGCGCGCTGCTCTCGCTGGTACTGGCGGGCAGCAGCCTGAGCGGATATGCCGGCCGGATCGGCTTGGCAGCATCCGAACCGGCAGCGCAGACGGCGGCAGCTTCCGAAGCCGCAGGGCCGGAGGCGGCCGTTCCGGTGATTGTCACGCTGGATGCAGATTTTCTGCTGTCGGACGGCCGGCAGGCAGATTATCTCTGCACGCCGGAAGCGGCTGCACAGTGCGAAGAGCTCCGTGCAGAGCAGGATCGGATCATTGCCAGACTGACGGATCTTTATCCGCTGCTGAACGCGGATTACCGGTTCCTGACGCTGACAAACGGCTTTTCCTGTTCGATGCCCACTTCTCTGATTCCGGAGGCGGAGGCGTTTCCCGGTGTCCGCAGCGTATCGCGTTCGCCCGTTATCGACTGTGTTCCGGATATGTCCGATGCACTGGACATCGGCGGCATCTCCTCTTTCTATAATGATACCGATTGCCGCGGCGAAGGGCGGGTCATTGCGGTCATTGACTCCGAGCTCGATCTGAACCATCCGATGTTTGCGGCGCTGCCGGATCAGAAACAGACGAAGCTGACGAAGAATACAGTCAGCATGATTGCGTCCGGTGTCGGCTTTCATGTGAATATTTCCGGTGAAGATGCATATTACAGCAGCAAGGTTCCCTATGCCGCGGATTATCTTGACAAGGATCCGCGCGCCGTCCGGAATCCGGATCCGCAGGAATACCACGGTACGCATGTGTCCGGCATCGCGGCAGGCAATGCCTTTCAGACCGATGACGGCGCGCTGATTTCCGGTGTTGCGCCGGACGCGCAGCTGGTGTTCATGGCGATTGACGGCCCTGCGCTGACGAATGCAGCCTTTATCGCGGCGCTGGAGGATGCTGTCAAGCTTCAGGCAGATGCAGCCAATATCAGCCTCGGCACTGCGATGGAGGTGCTTGACGCAGACAATCCGTTCCGTGACGCGGTCAATGCAGCGGAGGCGGCCGGGGTATCGGTCTGTATCGCTGCGGGCAATGACGGCAACGGCGAGGATCTCGGGTTTATTCCGGAGCCGGATCAGCCCGATGTGTCCAAAATGAACGGCTTTATTACGGAGGACACGCGTGCGCTGGCCGTTGCATCTGCGGACAACAAATCGCAGATCCGGCTCCGCACGGCGGTGAATAACGGGCAGAGCATCGGGTATTCCGGCTATACGGATTCATCCGCTGCGGGCACCGGCGCACTCCGGTATATCGGGGATGTGCTTGGTGACGGGCCGTTTGAATATGAATACTGTGGGCTTGGATATGAAACCGATTTTCCGGGAAAAAATATGAACGGAAAGATTGCACTGCTTGACCGCGGCATT
Organism: Oscillospiraceae bacterium; assembly: GCA_016281125.1. Classification (GTDB taxonomy): domain Bacteria; phylum Bacillota; class Clostridia; order Oscillospirales; family Ruminococcaceae; genus Firm-04. The sequence continues at coordinate 11,139 of JAEEIA010000047.1, forward strand.
ATTTCCTTTACTGAAAAAGCGAAGAATGCTGCCGCTGTCGGTGCGGTTGGCGTGATCTGTATTCAGAACAGCCCCGAGGCGCCCTCGGCCATGGTGAATGACGCATCCGTTCCGGTTGCAATGATTACGGTTGAGGCCGGTGAGATGCTGAAACAGGCGTGGGATAAGCGCATCAGCTTTACAGGCGGCTATACCTATGTGCAGCAGGATACCGGCGTGAGCGAGTATTCTGGATGGGGAGCGCATAATTCCCTTGACCTGCGCCCGGATATCATGGGCATCGGCGGAAATGTCCGCTCTGCCGCGTATGACAGTCAGACGTCGGTGCAGTCCGGCACGTCCATGGCGGCGCCTTATCTGACGGGATGCACCGCGCTGCTGACGGAATATCTCCGCGAACAGGGCAGCTGGCTGACCGGCTCGGAGCGCGCACGGCGGATCCGCAATCTGCTGATGTCAACCGCAGTTCCTTATGAAAGTGGTGGGCTGCCGGTGTCGCCGCGGCGGCAGGGCGCAGGGCTTGTATCTTTGGACAATGCCGCCCGCACGCGGGTGATTCTGACCGGGCAGGGCGGAGAAACCAAGATCAATCTGCGGGATCAGCTTGGCGCCGGATTCAGCTTCCCCGTGACGCTGAACAATTTCAGCAATGAGGCCGTGCATTTTAACAGTGCCCGTCTTGTTCTGACGACGGATCACGCGTTTTATGATCAGGCATGTCAAAAGGTCAAGATTGAAGGGCAGCAGAAGCTGGACTGCGAAGCGGATCTCAGCGGCCTGCTGGATGCCCGTGCCTGGGAAACCCGCACGGTCAACGTACAGGTGACGCTGGACGGGCAGCAGGCGAATCAGATCCGGCAGACCTTTGTCAACGGCTTTTTCATTGAGGGCTATCTCTATCTCGAGGGGTCACAGAACAATCCGGATCTGTCGATTCCGCTGCTGGGCTTTTCGGATGATTTTGCGGCGATTTCGATTTACGGCGATTCTGTCGGCGGCTTTGTATCGTGGGATGCGAACGGAATTCCCGGATACAAGAGCATCTCTGCGTTTCTGATGGATCATCTGACAGAATTCCGCAAGGCTGCGAACTCCGGCAGCTACGAACAGCTGATGCAGTTCAATGCGTCTGCCGGGGCTGCTTCGGAACGGCTGTTTGTTTCCCCGAATGATGACGGGCTGGCCGATTTTCCGGGAATCCGGATGAATTCCCGCCGCGATGCACTGGTGATCGGCGGCGAGCTTCAGGATGCCGAGGGCAATACCGTGGTTGAAGGATACGAGATGACTGAGAACCCGGTCAGTTCATTCAGCGCGAAGGAACTGACAGCTTTCCCGGTGACATTCGTTTACGGCACGAAGCAGCGCCTGAATGACCTGCCGGACGGCGATTACTCGCTGGCTGTCAGTGCGGGCATCACCAGAGAGGCGCTGACAGATGCGCCGCAGATCCGGAAGCTGCCCGTCACAATCGACAAGGCCGCGCCGCGGCTGGATATCCGGCAGACTGAGGCGTTCGGCCGTAAAATTCTCCAGATCCGTGCGCAGGACAAGTACCTGGACAGCATTATGATACTGGGCAGCGGAACCGGAAAGCTGCGGAATGCCTGGGGCGTCCGCACCGCATCCTTTGAGGATTTCAACGCGCTGGTGATGGCGCTCACGCTGAATGTCAGCAGCAGATCGGATACCGGCAGTGCATTCCTGAACTGGTATAATGACGCGTATCAGAAGGCGGCTGCCAGCCATCAGAATCTTCCGGATTATGAATGCGAGAATTTTGCACCAATCGTCAATCAGCTGCGCGGCGATTATACCGATGAGGAATGGCTGGATCAGTACGATTTCACGGAATACATTGAAGCGAAACCGGATGCAAACGGCTTCTTCACCGTTGAGTATGACGTGACCGATATGGAACGCTACTATATTGCGGCGGCTGACCGTGCCTATAATATCACGGCGTCCGATCACGCAGACGAAACAGTGCGTCCGGATCAGATTGCGCTGGGTGTGTATGCCGGACAGTACGGCCTGTACGAGTTCAGGGACGGTCAGATGTATGCGATCCCGCTTGGATACAGCGCTGCGCCGTTCCATGCGGATTATACAGTCAGAGTCGGCACGTTTGACAGTGTGGTGCAGATGCGCGCTGCTGACGGCGAAGCGGATTCCTTTGACTGGAAATGCAGGCTGACCGCTCCGGCGGAGGGCGAATATCTCCTTGATTTCTGCTATGCGGAGTATGCGGATGCGCCGCTGCGGATTCCCGATTTGCAGCAGGAGCATCTGAAAAAGACCGGCATTCCCACGCTGGAAGGGTATATCCGGATCAATACGGAGGATGCGGAGCGTGACTTTGTCAGGCCGGTGATGTATGAACTGACCGGCTGCGAACGCATTGACGCGATGTCCTATGCCTGTACGCAGGATGCCGTTGTGACGTTTTCCGCGGACTGCTGCAAGGGGCAGGGAGAACTGATCGAACATGTCAGCATTACGGTTGATCTCAAGACGGGCATTGCGACACTGCCGGACGGCAGTCAGCGCGATTTGCTGCACCATGAGGTCAGGCTGACCGGTGACGTCGATTGCAGCGGACGCGTGGATGTTGCAGACGCGGTTCTGCTGGCGCGGTATGCCGTCAGCGACCGGACGGCGACGATCTCGACGGTCGGCGTCCTGAACGGCGACTGCGACCATAACGGTCAGACGGAGGCTGCGGATATCGTACTGATTCTCCAGGCGATTGCAAGAATGATTGAGCTGACCTGAAAACGATAATATGTGTGCTGTAAGAGCCTTGCGGGAAACTGCAAGGCTCTCAGACTGTCGATAAACTCGCAGAAAACCCAAAATAAAAGTTTTTGGTCGAGCTTTTTTCAAAAAGCTCGCGGGTCGAGGGCAGAGCCCTCGTCGCCCGTCGCAACGGGCGAAACTCCCCTGCGTTCAAGAGCTCGGCAGGCTTGGGGACCTGCGATAGAGGTCCCCATTCTTTAATAGCATCCGCGAAGCGGATACCTTTTTCGATAAACTGAAAGCCTTGCGGGAAACTGCAAGGCTCTTTTTCAGCTTGAAAACAGGATGCGTATATGCTATAATGAGCATATACGAACAGATCAGTCCGGATCTGACGGGCTGAAAGCATGATGCAGTGGGCGGTGTGAGAAGTATGAAAAACAGCAATTACATCATCGGGGTGATCGCTGCGGAGGTCAGCAGCATTGAGCAGCGGCAGATTCTTTCCGGCATAGTCGCCCGCGCACAGGAATACCGTGCGCAGACCGTTGTGCTGTCAAATCTGTATAATCCCTTTGACGAGGATCTTGCCGACAGTACCGAAAACCGGATTTATGAGCTGATCGCATCCGATTCCTTTGATGCGCTGATTTTTCTGCCGGAGTCCTTTGTCAATCCGGCGCTCCGCAGGAAAATTCTGATGCAGATCCGCAGCCGCAGCGAGCTGCCGGTGATTTTTGTCGGCTCGGAGCTGCCGGAGTTTACTGGCTGCCGTTTCCCGCACATCAATACCAGCGATGCGAATGATCTCGAAGCGGTTACGGATTATCTGATTGACGAATGCGGATTCCGGCGGATCTCTTTGCTGACCGGGCCGCTGTCCATGAGCATTTCCCATGCCCGTCTGAACGGTTACCGGCATGCACTGGAAAAGCACGGAATCCGGTATGATCCGGAGATGGTGATTGAGGGCAACTTCTGGCACGATGCAGGCCGAAAGCTCGCAAAGGAATACCTGAGCGGGGTGCGTGATGAGCCGGAGGCGCTGGTCTGTTCCAATGATTATATGGCGTTCGGACTGCTGGATACTTATGCGGAGGCCGGAGAGGACATCACAGCGCATATGGCGGTGATCGGATACGAGTTTATTCCGGAGCGCAACCTGCACACGCCGCTCCTGATGACGTATCAGCGGAACCGCGCGGAACTCGGTTCGTCTGCGGTTGATATTCTGATGCGCCGGCTGAACGGGGAACCGGAACAGCCCTTTGTCCCGCCGACAGGCCGTTTGATCGGCGGTCAGAGCTGCCCTTGCTTTCATACGGCGATTCATCATAATGAGGAGCTTGCTGCTGCGCGTCTGATCCGGCAGTATTCGGAATGGAATCTCAGCTCGGGGATGGAATCCAAGCTGACAGAATGCCGCAGCATTGAACAGTTTGCAGAGATAATGGGGGAGTTTCTGTATCTGGTGCGCGGTGCAGCAGACATTGTGCTCTGTCTGTTTGAGGACTGGTTCCGTTCTGCGGAAACAGTCAGCCGGACGCTGGTCTGCCGGAATATCAATATCTGGGCGGATCATACCGTGTATTCCGCGGCACAGGAACAGCTGCCCGGCATCATCCGTCGGTACAAGAAGGCCGCAGCCGGGTACATCACGCCGATCTGTTTCAAGGAACGGCTGCTCGGCTACTGCATGGCATGGTTCGAGCGGCCGGATACCAATGATGAAATCTATCTGCATTGGCTGAAATCTGTTGCAAACGGCCTTGAATTTCTGCGGCTGAAAGGGGATGTGCGTTTTCTGCTGCAATGCCGGACACTGTCGCCCTCCTATGACAGCATGACGGGCGTGTTCAGTGCGGACGGCCTGCGGGATGCCTACCAGCTGATGCTGAATGCACAGCATCCGCAAAAGGTCATGATGATCGCGTTCCGGTTCCGTTACAGCCAGAATGCGCTGAATACCACACACAGCGCCAAGGAAACCGTAAGCAGCTTGCTGGCGGCAGTTGCGGTCATTAAACGGTTTCACGGAAACGGCAGTATTATAGGCCGGATTTCGGAATATGAGATTCTGCTGATCTGCCGCGGCGGCGGCATATCTGCGAAAGAATTAGCAGATGCCATACATACGGAAATTTTATACGATGCGGATTTTATCCGGTTATCTGACGGCGTGCAGGATCTGATATACGGTGCGGAATTTCCGGCCGGAACGAACGATCTTTCCGGGCACATCGGTCAGATGACAGACGGCCTGACGCGTTTGCAGGAAGAACAGGAACAGATTCGCCGGCAGCCGCATTTTCATGAGCTGAATATTATGCATGAAAAGCTGTTCCGCGATCCGCTGTGCGAGGCGCGCCTGAAGGACGCCGCAGAAGCGCTGATGCTCAATCAGAATCATTTCAACCGGATTTACCGGCAGTGCTTCGGCGTCAGCTTCCACCGGGATCATATTCTGGCGAAAATGCAGCTTGCTCGGCATCTTCTGATTGCGACCGAACAGACGGTTGCGGGAATCGCGGAATCCTGCGGGTATACCGACAGCAAGTATTTTATCCGTCAGTTCAGTGACGTCACGGGCTTTTCTCCGAAGTTGTACAGGCAGACTGTCCGCATTTATTGCGGTTGAATGCATATTTCGTCCACCTATTATTGATTTTATGAGTTGACGGCACCCCTTGAATATAGTACAATATGATTGACGGCCGAAAAAAGGGAACGGCCGCAGGGTATCTGTGACTGTATTATTTTTAAGGGGGTTATCAAGCATGAAAACAGGCAAAACGATCAGGCATCTGCTGAGTGCCGTGCTTTCCGGCGCAATGCTGTTTCAGACAGCAGCGCTGATGCCGGTAACGGATGCGAAAGCAGCAGGTTTGTGTTCGGTCAACACAAACAAAACCTATCAGATGATCCAGGGCTTCGGCGGCATCAATCACCGCGAGTGGACGGGATACGATCTGTCTGACAGTGAGGTGCAGAGAGCGTTCGGCAACGGGGCAAATGAGCTTGGCATGAGCATTCTGCGTATCTATGTGAATGACGACAGCAGCCAGTGGAAGCTGGCAATCCCGGTCGCACAGAAAGCACAGAAGCTCGGCGCCACGGTGTTTGCATCGCCGTGGAATCCGCCTGCTTCGATGCGCTCCAACGGCAGCGGCGGTGCAAGAGGCGGCAAATATGTTCTGAACAACGGCGCAGAAGCGCAGTACGCCAGGCATCTGAACGACTTTGTCAAGTATGTCGAGAGCCAGGGCGTCAATCTGTATTCCGTTTCCGTTCAGAATGAGCCGGACTGGTCGGTGGACTGGACATACTGGTCGCCGGAACGTGTGGCAAACTTCATCGCCAATTACGGGCAGACTGTCACTGCCGGCACAAATGCAAAAATGATGTCGGCGGAGAGTTTCAGTTACAGCAAGGATTATTATAACGCGATTCTGAACAACCAGAAGGCTTTTGATAACTGCGGCATTTTCGGTACGCATTTTTACGGCACGCAGCGCAGCGCCATGGATTTCCCAGCTCTGGAAACCTGCGGCAAGGACATCTGGATGACAGAGGTCTACTGCCCGGATTCCAACATCAGCTGTGAAGCGTTTCCGGAATCGCTGGATCAGGCGGAAAACATCCATAACGGCCTGGTCGTCGGCAACATGAACGCGTATGTTGTGTGGTATATCAAGCGCAGCTACGGCCCGCTCAATGAAAGCGGCCAGATTTCCAAGCGCGGTTACTGCTTTGCACAGTATTCCAAGTATGTGCGTCCGGGTGACGTCCGCATTGATGCGACGGAGCAGCCGAACAGCAATATTCTGGTTTCGGCATTCAAGCACAGCCCGACACAGATCGAGATTGTTGCGATCAATAAGGGCTCCTCGGAGGTCACGCAGGAATTTTCCGTCAGCAACAGAAGCATTACCAATGTGGATCGTTACCGCACATCGGCGAACGAGAACATCGCACAGACAAAGGGCATGGAGTATTCCGGTTCCGGCTTTTTCGCTTCGCTGCCCGCAAAGAGCGTTTCGACCTTTGTGGTTTCGCTGGAAAGCGACGGCGTGGAGGTTCCTGAGAATCCGAATCAGCCGGTTGTTGTTGAACCGGAAAAGCCGGATGAGAACGGCTATTATTTCCACGACACCTTTGAAAACGGCACCTGTGAGTGGGAAGGCCGCGGCGGCGCGGGCGTGAGCCTCAGCAGCGATGCGTATCAGGGTTCGAAGGCGCTTGCCGTCAGCGGACGTGAAAAAGCGTGGAACGGCGCGCAGAAAACGCTCAATTACGCAACCTTTGAAGCAGGCAAGGCGTACAGCTTCAGCGCCTGTGTCAAATCCGATACGGAACAGAAATTCATGCTTTCGCTCCAGTATACCGGTTCGGACGGTGAGGCAAAGTACGATCATATCGCGGACGGCATCTCCGCGAACGGATATGTCCTGCTCTCCAATCCGAATTACACGATCCCTGCCGGAGCGAGTTCCCCGATTCTCTATGTGGAAACAGAGGAGGGGACTGCCGATTTCGTTGTGGACGAGGTGATCGGTGCTGTTGCAGGAACAACGGTGCAGGGTCCGAAGCCCGTGCAGTTTATCCGCGGCGACATCAACAGCGACGGCGTGATCAATGCGGCGGATCTTTCGCTTGCCAAGCAGGTGATTACCGGAAAGCTGACCGATGCAGCGGCAAAGCGTGCGGCGGACGTTGACCAGAGCGGTACGCCCGATGCGACCGACGCAGGTCTGCTCCGCGATTATATTCTGTCGAAAATCAAGGAATTCCCCGTCGCGGAAAAGCCGGTTCCGCAGGTCGATTTTACGGAAATGGCTCAGAAATTCGGCAGCGTGAACCTTGCCAAATCCTATAAAAAGGACAATGAGCTGAATCCGATTCTTTCAACCTATTTCGGCGCCGATCCCGGCGTCATGGAGTATGACGGCAGAATCTATGTTTACATGACCGACGATGCCCTGCAATACAGCGGAAACAATGTCGGTGAAAACGTCTATGGAAAAATCACGCATCTGCGCTGCATTTCCTCGGATGATCTCGTCAACTGGACGGATCACGGCCTGATCAATGCAGTCGGACAGAACGGCATTGCAAAATGGGCGGGCAATTCCTGGGCGCCGACCGCATGCCATAAAAAGATCAACGGCAAGGAAAAATTCTTCCTCTACTTTGCAAACAACGCAAACGGCATCGGCGTTCTGACCTCTGACAGCCCGACCGGTCCGTGGACGGATCCGCTCGGCAAGGCGCTGATTTCCCGCAGCACACCGAATTGCAGCACGAATGATGTTGTATGGCTGTTTGACCCGGCCGTTCTGGTCGATGACGACGGCACAGGCTATCTGTATTTCGGCGGCGGCACGGACGGAAAGCCGACGGCGAATCCGAAGACGACGCGTGCGGTTCAGCTCGGTGATGATATGATCTCGCTTGCCGGTACGCCCGTCACGATTGACGCGCCGTATGTCTTTGAGGACAGCGGCATTCACAAGTATAACGGCAAATACTATTACAGCTACTGCACCAACTGGAATACCGGCGGCAACCAGTACGGTCTTTCCACTGCCGCAATCGACTACATGGTCAGCGACAGCCCGCTCGGCCCGTTCACCTATAAAGGCGAGGTGTTCAAGAATATCGGCAATTTCTTCGGAACGACCGGCAATAACCACCACACCATTATCGAATTCAAGGGACAGTTCTATCTGTTCTATCATGCACAGTATTTGCAGGATCAGATGGGGCTGAACGGACTCGGCTACCGCACCACGCATATTGATAAGATCACTGTCAACAGTGACGGTTCGATGAAGCAGGTGACCGGCACCAAGACCGGCGTTTCCCAGATCAAGGCACTGGATCCGTTTGAGGAGGTTCGTGCCGCGACACTGTCGCATCAGGGCGGCATCGAGATTACCGGCAGCGGAAATACGTCCGTCAAAGCAGACAAGGGCGACTGGTTCCGCGTATCCGGTGTTGACTGCGGAAGCAATGCCTCTGTGATTACGGTCAGGGCTTCTGCATCAAACGGCAGCATCATCAAAGTATGTACGGGCAGTGCATCCGGCACGGCAGTTTCGTACATTGAGGTACCGGCGGGCAGCTCCGCGCAGGAGATTGTCGCCCCGGTACAGGGACTTTCCGGCAAGCAGGATCTGTATTTTGTGTTCAGCAACACGACATCCATGGAAAGCTGGAAAATGAGCTAAGCCTTCCTCCCCCCTAACTTTGAATATGCGGATTCCGGCGGGGGAACCCGTGTGCGGGAATTCGCATATTCAATGAAAGAAATACGGACATACAGCTGAGCATCCCCTTCGCTCAGAAGTATGTCCGTTTTTTATATGCTGTGGTCGGCGGTTATGCTTTGCCGCCTCTGCGCTGGAATGCCTTGACGCATTCCACAGTCGGAACAATCGCGGCAGCCAGCAAGATTGCGTACAATACCTGCATCCCGTTCAGCTGCACGAGTGAGAATACATTGCGCAGACCCGGGATAAACACCAGCGGGATGGTCAGCACAAAGGATACGAGCACAGAGCCCAGCAGGAAAGTGTTGCCGTGCTTCATTGTGAATACGGAACCTTTCAGGCTGCGCATATTCCATGCATGGAGCATCTCACAGACGGCCAGCGTGATGAACGCCATGGTTGTTCCGGCTTCGGGAGAGGTTCGGTGACCGATCATGTAAGAGGCGAGCGTCAGTGCCGCAATGACAAAGCCCTGCCACAGCAGGTTGATGCCAAGGCCGTCCGAGAAGATGTGCGAGCCGCTGCTTCTGGGCTTGCGCTTCATGATGCCCTCCTCGGCGGCCTCCATGCCGAGGCCGACAGCCGGGAAGCAGTCGGAAACCAGATTGATCCACAACAGGTGAACCGGGCTGAATATGCTCTTTCCGCCGCCGATGGCCAGCGTTGCCATGAGAATGCAGAGCACCTCGCTCAGATTGCTGGAGAGCAGGAACTGAATTGCCTTGCGGATGTTGTCATAGATGCGGCGGCCTTCTTCCACCGCGCCGACGATTGTTGCGAAGTTGTCGTCGGTCAGCACCATATCGGCAACATTTTTGGTGACGTCCGTGCCGGTGATGCCCATGCCGACACCGATGTCCGCGCTCTTGATCGACGGTGCGTCGTTGACGCCGTCGCCGGTCATGGCGGTTGTCATGCCTTTCTTTCGCCATGCATTGACGATGCGAACCTTATGCTCCGGCTGCACGCGTGCATAGACGCTGTATTTCTCAACCGTTTCGTCAAACTCGGCATCCGGGATTTTGGAGAGCTCCGCGCCGGTCAGAGCCTGCTGTCCCTCACCGAGGATGCCGAGCTCCCTGGCGATAGCGACCGCGGTGTCGCGGTGGTCGCCGGTGATCATCACAGGACGGATGCCTGCGGTGCGGCAAAGTCCGATTGCGTCCTTGACCTCCGGACGAACCGGGTCGATCATGCCGGTCATGCCGATGTAAATGAGCTCCTCCTCCAGCGATTCGGGAGAAATATCGGCAGGCAGCTTGCTGTATTCGCGGTAAGCGGCCAGCAGCACGCGCAGCGCCTGATCCGCCATTTCCTTATTTTGGCGCAGAATTTCCTTGCGGTCGGTTTCCGTCATGGAGCGCACCTTTCCGCCGTCGAGGATATAGCAGCAGCGGCGGAGTACCTCGTCCGGTGCGCCCTTCGTATACTGAATGAAGCCGTCCGCGGTCTGATGCACCGTGGACATCATCTTGCGGAGCGAATCAAACGGCGCTTCGGCCACTCTGGGTGCTTCTGCTTCCAGTTCATATTTTTTCAGGCCGTTTTTGTTTGCGTATACAACCAGTGCGGCCTCTGTCGGCTCACCGGTGACGGATTCGTCCGGATTGAGCACGGCATCGCAGCAGAGCGCCATGGCCTTTGCAAGCATCTGCTTGTCAGCAGTGTTCTCCTGCACGACGGTCATTTTATTCTGCGTCAGCGTACCGGTCTTGTCACTGCAAATGACCTGTGCGCAGCCGAGTGCCTCGACGGCGGTCAGCCGTCTGATGACGGCGCCGCGCTTTGACATGTTCGTCACGCCGATGCTCAGCACGACGGTCACGACCGCAGCCAGCCCCTCCGGGATTGCAGCAACGGCCAGACTGACGGCAACCATAAAGGATTCCAGGAATCCGGGCAGCGTGACCGAACCGTTCCGCACGAGCATCTGAATCACGTTGAGGCCGAGGATGAACACGCAGATGCACAGCACGGCAACCGAAAGGATTTTGCTGAGCTGATCGAGATTCTTTTGCAGCGGCGTTTCGTCGTCGTCCGCCTCCGTAATGGCACCTGCGATTTTGCCCATTTCTGTCTGCATGCCGGTTGCAACGACAACGGCTTCTGCACGGCCGTATGCGACGCTGCTGCCCATGTACAGCATATTCTTTCTGTCACCGAGCGGTACCTCCTCGCCGGAGAGGACTGCGCTGTCCTTTTCGGTCGGGACGCTTTCGCCGGTCAGCGCGGATTCTTCGGCTTTCAGCGAGGCGGCCTCCAGAATGCGGCAGTCTGCCGGAATGTTGTCACCGGCTTCCAGGGTGATGACGTCACCGGGCACGAGCTCAGAGCTGTGGATGACGACCAGTTCCCCGGAGCGGTAGACTTTGCTGTTGGCGGCGCTCATCGCCTGGAGCGCCTCAATCGCGGATTCCGCCTTGTTTTCCTGATAAACGCCGAGCACCGCGTTGGCGAGGACGACGAACAGGATGATGAAGACATCCGCGTCCAGCTTTCCTTCTGAAATGATGCCGGTGATCGCGGAAACGACTGCTGCGGCAATCAGCACAAGAATCATCGGGTTTTTGAACTGCGCAAGGAACCGCTGCATCAGTGTCGGCTTCGGCGGTTCGTCGAGCTTGTTGGCACCAAATTCGGTGAGCCGGCGTGCAGCCTCCTCAGAGGTCAGTCCGCCTGCGCTGCTGTTGACCTCCTCCAGAACCTTTTCGGCAGATACAAGATAGTGTTTCATGGTATCCTCCTGATCACAATATTCTAAACAATTTATTATACCATTGTACAGATAGAAAAGCAAGATATTCTCTGTGTCCAAAAGATGAAAGTGAAGTGATAAATCTGTGAACAGTGTTGCTTGCATCCGTCAATTACCGCTGAAAAGTGCGCTTTGTTCCGTATGCAGGCATGCTGTTTTTCATACATCTGCGCGGCGAATCTCCGCAAATCGTGAAAGATGCTGTATTTTTTGCGGATTCAGGGATAAGCACTTGATTTCTTGCGGAAATAATGGTATAATAGGAAAAGCGGTGTCCGATCCGGTCAGTGCTCCGACGATCCGGCCGCCGAAATCAATCAATTTTTCTCGCTTTAATGCCAGAAAGGAGTATTTGAATGATCTATTCGCACGAAGTAGAAACGATGTGCCCGATCGCACAGGGCGTCGCACACGGCGCGGCTCCGATCCCGGAGGAAGCCAAGTGGGTAAAGGCTAAGGAGATTAAGGATATTTCCGGCTTTACGCACGGTGTGGGCTGGTGCGCTCCGCAGCAGGGTACATGTAAGCTGACGCTCAATGTCAAAGAGGGCGTGATCCAGGAGTGCCTCGTTGAAACGATCGGCTGCTCCGGTATGACCCATTCCGCTGCAATGGCTTCTGAGATTCTGCCCGGCAGAACGATTCTGGAAGCACTGAATACGGACCTCGTCTGCGATGCGATTAACACTGCTATGAGAGAGCTGTTCCTCCAGATCGTGTACGGCCGTTCGCAGTCTGCCTTCTCCGAGGGCGGTCTGGTTGTCGGCGCCGGCCTTGAGGATCTCGGCAAGGGTCTGCGTTCGCAGGTCGGTACCATGTACGGTACGCTCGCAAAGGGTCCGCGTTACCTCGAAATGACTGACGGCTATGTCACAGGCCTCGCTCTGAACGAGTACGATGAGATCATCGGTTATAAATTCGTCAACTTCGGTAAGATGATGGACTTCATTAAGGCTGGCGATGATGCCAACACCGCATTTGAGAAGGCACAGGGTCAGTACGGCCGTGTCGCGGATGCAGTGAAGATCGTTGATCCGAGAAAGGAATAAGGAGGTTTGTTCAATGGCATTGTTTGAATCGTATGAAAGACGTGAGAAGCAGATCCTCGCTGTGATCAAGGAATACGGCATCAACTCCATCGAGGAGTGCGCCGATGTCTGCAAGGCAAAGGGTCTGGATATCTACAAGCTGGTCGAGGGCATTCAGCCGATCTGCTTTGAGAATGCAAAGTGGGCTTATACCGTCGGTTGTGCTATCGCAATCAAGAAGGGATGTACCAGAGCTGCCGATGCTGCTGCTGCAATCGGTGAGGGACTTCAGGCATTCTGCATCCCGGGCTCTGTTGCTGACCAGAGAAAGGTCGGTCTCGGCCACGGCAACCTCGGCAAGATGCTGCTTGAGGAGGAAACTGAGTGCTTCGCATTCCTCGCAGGTCACGAGTCCTTCGCTGCTGCTGAGGGTGCAATCGGTATTGCGGAAAAGGCCAACAAGGTTCGCAAGAAGCCGCTCCGTGTCATTCTGAACGGTCTTGGCAAGGACGCTGCACAGATCATCGCAAGAATTAACGGCTTCACCTATGTTGAAACCGAGATGAACTATCAGACCGGCGAGGTCAAGGAAGTATTCCGCAAGGCATATTCCGACGGCCTGCGCGCAAAGGTCAACTGCTACGGCGCAAACGACGTCGTTGAGGGCGTTGCAATCATGTGGAAGGAAAACGTCGATGTTTCCATCACCGGCAACTCCACCAACCCGACCCGTTTCCAGCATCCGGTTGCCGGCACCTATAAGAAGGAGCGCACCGATGCAGGCAAGAAGTACTTCTCTGTCGCATCCGGCGGCGGTACCGGCCGTACCCTGCACCCGGACAACATGGCAGCAGGTCCTGCTTCCTACGGCATGACCGATACCATGGGCAGAATGCATTCCGATGCACAGTTCGCAGGTTCCTCCTCCGTTCCGGCTCACGTTGAGATGATGGGTCTGATCGGCATGGGCAACAACCCGATGGTAGGTGCTACCGTTGCTTGCGCTGTTGCTGTTGAAGAGGCTATGAAATAAGCTGAAAACAGCGTAAATTCGTTTATATGAGAAATCCCGGCTGACTTTGCGGTTTGCCGGGATTTTGCTTTTTGATGCGAAAACAGCGATTTGTCACCCGAAATCTGAGGTGGAATGACAGGGTGGGTGACAAAAATGAATTCGCTGAGCTTTGCTATCAAATATCTACAGCGTGTCGAAGCCTTATTATCATGACACATATTCTAATTGTCAGTAATAAGGCATTGAGGTGGATATATTAGAGCGGGGCTTGCCCCCTCTCTTTTGTGTGCAGTAAGCTAAAGCAACAACTAAACAAACGTATTTACGCTGTTTTTTGATCTTAGGAAGAGAAAGACTCGGAAACTCTCTAGCATACTGCAAAATCGCCGTAAATTCGTACTTTCTGCAGAATCTATTTTGAAGCGTGTGCGATTTCGTGTGCAGAAAATTGAGCGCCGCCAAGGGCAATGATCAGCCCATCCTGTCAATCAGACATTGAAAAAGATCTCCGTATCACTTCTTGTTTCGATACGTCAAAAGCCAGACGCCCTCAGATCACTGAGGGCGTCATGCATTCTATCAGGATGATCGCAGCTGCCGGACGATCTTACTCGGCGTTCGTAATTGCTTCAAATGTTTTGTCGTATTCTTTCGCATAGTTTTCCGCTGTCGAGCCTGCATAGCCGCGGATCACCTGACATGAATACGTTTCAAAGCAATCCCTAGCAAGTTGGCAGTTTTTATTCAGTACCGTAACAGTTTCCAGCGCGTCACAGCAGGCGAATGCAGCTTCACCGATGCTGGTGACACTTTCCGGGATCGTGACAGAAGACAGCGCTTGGCAGTAGAAAAACGCATGATTCCCGATATTTGTGACACCGTCCGAGATTGTAACGGAAGTCAGAGTTTCACAGTCAGCAAATGCCCATTCACCGATGTTTGTAACGCTGCCGGGAATCGTAACGGAGGTCAGAGCAATACAGTTGTAAAACGCATTTGAACCGATTTCAGTGACACTGTCCGGAATCGTTACGGATGTCAGAGATTCGCAGTATGCAAATGCCTGTTCACCAATGCTGGTAACACGCTCCGGAATCGTGACAGAAGACAGCGCTTGGCAGTAGTAAAACGCATAATTTCCAATGCTCGTGACACTGTCAGGAATCGTGACAGAAGTCAGAGATCCACAGCCGAAAAATGCCCGTTTACCGATACTTGCCGCATTTGCCGAGATCCTGACGGATTCCAGTGCGCCGCATTCCTCGAATACGCGATCGCCGATGCTGGTGACACTATCAGGAATCGTGACAGAGGTCAATGCGGAACAGCTGTAAAACGCTAGCTCACCGATGCTGGTCACACTGTCGGGGATCGTAATAGATGTCAGCGCTTTGCAGTAGGCAAATGCTTCGTCACCGATATCGGTGACACTGCCGGGAATCGTGACAGATGTCAGAGCATCGCAATCACAAAATGCAGAATCGCTGATGCAGATGATACTGTCAGGAAGCGTCACAGAACGCAGATTGGTACAGGCGGCAAATGCACTGTCACCGATACTGGTTACACTGTCTGGGATCGTGACAGAGGCAAGATTGTAACAGCTGGAAAATGCGTTTTTACCAATACTTGTTACACTGTTCGGAATCGAAACAGATGTCAGATTGGGGCAATGTGTAAATGAATGATCACCGATGCTGGTGATTCCTTCCTTGATCACAATTTTTTTGATATTATTGACTTTCGAAACCCACGGCACCTGATATTCCGCGCGTGAGAAGTTGTATTCCCAGTTTTTCATCCTGCCCGTGCCGGAGATCGTCAGCGTACCGTCCTTGTCGAGCGTCCATTGGAGATCCTTTCCGCAGGTCTGAAGAATTGAATCCCATGTTATATCCTTGCCTGCGACAATCTTTTCTGTATAGTATCTGAGGATAGACTGCGCATCATCGACGGACAATTCTTGATCACCATTGACATTTGCTGCCATGATCTGGCGTTCAGATAAGCCCGTTTCAAGGCCGGCAATCCGCTTGGTATATGCTTTCAGAGCAAGCTGGGCGTCTACAACACTGATTTCGCCGTCACCGTTTACATCCCCGGCCAGAACTTCCGGTTCGGACAACGTGGTATCTGCTGCTGTATCTGCTGTGGTATGTACGCTCCTGATGCTCATATCAGAGACGGTCTGCTGCGAAACTCCGCAGTAACTTACGTTTTGCATCATCATTGCAGCGGTCATGAGTGCGATCATTGTTTTACGGTACATAAGAACCCTTCCTTTCGTCACTTTAATGGTGTTAGAATTTGAAGCTCAGCTTTCCGGGATGCCAAAACAGTACTGTTCCTTTCCATTCTCAGGTCCTGCCTGATAATATCCTCAGTATAGCAGGTTTGACGGACATTTGCAATGCGCAGCAAAACCAGCTACCCTGTTTATTTGAAAGAAATCCATGTTTTTCTCTTGATTCCTTTCATTTTCTTTCATTTCCAAACTTTCACGCAACTGCAGCGAAACAGCACGATTTGCCTGTAAATACGTACAATACATATGTATTTGTATATGATTGCATCTGAAGCAGGGAAAAGGGCATAAAGTATCTTGTTGGGGAAATGCAGAATCTTCAGCTTGATTCAAAGGAACATGTTATTGATGAAAGCGAATGCCTGGCGGTTGCCGGGCATTTCGCTTTCCATTTTATCACGATTTATTTTGCTTTTGTATTCCGATAATTGAAAAAACTTCCGATGTAAGATAGAGAGCAATTTGAAATCTCTCTAGTTTGATATAAAAGCATTATAAATGTGTGCTTTCTAAGGCGCTGATTTCAAGGCGCGTGCGATTTCGTGTGAAGTAAAAAGAGCAGTATGCTGTTGCCATGCTGCTCTTTTCTGTTCCTGATGATGAAAGGATACAATTTATATTATAGATATGCATAAACCGGCGTAAACGGCAGAGAACCAATTTGCAAAAATGATTGACAAAGCAGTGCTTTCGTGATATAATAAAAATAGATTGCACAGAGTGCACATGCTTTTGTGCACTTTGCGGACCACCCGGAATATGTTTTGCTTTGGAAAGGAGTTGTGCGATGATGAAACCGAAACGAATCCTCACTTTGCTGACAGCTGCGGGAATGTGCCTTGCGAACATTCCGCTTGCGCCGGCGGTCATGCCGGCAACCGTCCTGACGGCAAGCGCGGCTGAAACGACCGATCGGGGGCTAAAGTACGAGATAACGGACGGGAAAATATGCATTACCGGTCATACAGATGACCTACCCGCCGAAGTAGTGATTCCCGCTGTGATCGGGGGCGTGCCCGTGACAGGCATCGGCGATAATGCATTCAGTTGGTGCGAGAAGCTGACAAGCGTTACCCTTCCGGACAGCCTGACACGCATCGGCGTCGGTGCCTTTGCGGGTTGCACGCATCTGACAGGCATCACGATTCCGAAAAACGTGACAAGCATCGCGTCTGCGGCACTGTTCAACTACTGCGATGCGCTGCGCTCGATTGAGGTAGATCCGGATAATACAGCCTACGCTTCTGCGGACGGTGTATTATTCAGCAAGGATCTGACGCAGCTTCTGCGGTATCCGATCGGGAAAGGCGGAACGCAGTACTGTGTTCCGGAAAGTGTGACCTCGATCTATTCGTATGCGTTCTCAAAATGCAAAAGTCTGACAGACATCACGGTTCCGGAAAGTGTAACAAGCATAGGAAAGGGTGCGTTTGATGCATGTACCGGGCTGACAGGCTTCACCATTCCGTCCGGTGTGACAGAAATCAGCGAGTTCATTCTTGCCAACTGCTCCGGTCTGACAAGCATTACCATTCCGGACGGTGTAACAAGCATCGGGGAGGCTGCGTTCGCAAGCACCGCTGTGACCGCGCTCAGCCTTCCGGCAAGCGTCACCTCACTCGATGTCGGCATACTCTTCAATACCGGGTTCACCTCCATTACGGTGAATCCGGAGAATCCGGTATATTGCTCTGTGGACGGCATTGTATTCAGCAAGGATATGACCCAACTGGTGTGTTTCCCGGAGGCATATGCGGAAACCGAATACACGATTCCGGACACTGTGACCGAGATCTGCGACGAAGCCTTCAACCTGTGTGATCTGGCTTCCGTCATTATTCCGGACGGCGTTGAGATTATCGGCGATCACGCCTTCTCGCACTGCTCGGAAATCGTTTCGCTCGATCTTCCGGACAGCGTGACTGTAATCCGCGACGCTGCGTTCTGCGGGTGCAGCGCATTGCAGCATGTCACCATGCCGCCGGAGTTAGACGAAATGGGCGAGGCTGTGTTTGCTCTCTGCCCCGATTTGCGGCATGTTGAGCTGCCGCAAAACCTGACCGGCATTCCCGATGAAACATTCGATCATGCAGAAAAGCTCAAAGACTTTTTGATTCCTGAGTCAGTGAAAACAATCGGATTTGCAGCCTTTGATCTCTGCAATTCCCTGAAGCATATCACGATTTCCGCAAACGTATCGAAAATCCGAGAAGCTGCATTTCATAACTGCCGGGCAATGAAATACGCAGTCGTGATGAACCCGGACTGCGAATTCTATCCTGAGGACACCATTTTCAACGAAGGAACAGTGATTTACGGGCATCCCGGCTCCACGGCGCAGACCTATGCCGAAACCTACGGCTTCCCGTTTGAGGATCTGGCAAACCTGCCGGAGGAAAGAACATCCGGCGGCATGATCTATACGATTGAAAACGGCAAAGTCACCATCACTGACTATACGAATGATCTGCCCGCAGAGCTGGTCATCCCGGCAGAAATCGACGGCATGCCCGTCACATGCATCGGCGGCAGCGCGTTTACCAACTGCACTGCGCTGACCGGTGTGATGGTTCCGGACAGCGTGACAAGCATCGGGGAATATGCGTTTTCCGGCTGCTCCGCGCTGAAAAGCATCACAATTCCGGATACCGTGACCGAAATCGGTATTGATGCATTCTCCAAGTGCGATCATCTGACAATTTATGCGAGTTCAGGCTCATTTGCGGAGAATTACGCAGATGAGAACGGCATCGCGTTTGAAGTGCCGGGCGTTGCTGAACAGCTTGTACTGGACAGCATAACGTATTCCGAAGAAAACGGCGCTGTCACCATCACCGGATTTACCGACGGCATTCCCGCAGATCTGGTCATTCCCGCAGAGATCAACGGTATGCCTGTGAAAAGCATCGGCGAGCGCGCATTTGACATGTGCGATACGCTGACGAGCGTTGTGCTTCCGGACAGTGTGACAACCATCAGCGATTCTGCATTTGAAAGCTGCACCGCGCTGAAAAGCATCACAGTGCCGGACAGCGTGTCGCGCATCGGCGACTATGCGTTTTACGATTGCCCGAGCCTGACGAGCTTCAAAATTCCGGACGGCGTGACTTCCATCGGCCGGTTTACATTCTACGGCGGCATAGCGCTGGCCAGCATTACCATTCCGGAAAGCGTGACAAGCATCGGCAATTATGCGTTTGACAACTGCACCAATCTCACAATCTGCGGCAGCACAGGCTCCTATGCGGAAACCTACGCCAAGAAGAACAATATCCCGTTTGAAGCACCGAAACCGGAATACAAGGTTTATCAGGGAATGAAATACATGACCGAAGACGGCGGCGTAATCCTCACCGGTTTTACCGATGACCTGCCTGCCGTGCTGACCATTCCCGCAGAAATCGACGGAAAGCCCGTGACCGGCTTTGCGCAGTTTGCATTTGCACAGTGCGACAAGCTGAAAGAAGTCACGCTGCCGGATTCCCTGACATCGTTCGGCATGCAGACTTTCTGGGGCTGCAAGAATCTGGAAAAGGTCACGCTGCCCGCCAAGCTGAAAAATGTATATGAAGCAGCCTTCGCGCAGTGTACCTCTCTGAAATCTGTCACCATCCCGGACGGCTGCGAAACAATCGGAGATCTGGTGTTCTCCGGCTGCACTGCGCTCAGTGAGGTCAATATACCAGCATCCGTTCAGAATTTCTATGAGCCTGCATTCTCCGGGACGCCCTGGCTTGCCGCACAGCAGGCGAAAAATCCGCTTGTTTCCGTCAATGGGATCCTGATTGACGCTTCGGCTGCTTCCGGCGAAGTAACCGTTCCGGACGGCGTCAAGGTCATCAATCCATATGCGTTCATGGACTGTGACACGATCACAAAGATCACTCTGCCGGAGAGCGTTGCACAGATAGACGGAATCGGCAGTGCTGCGCTGACGGACGTCACGATTCTGAATCCGGAATGTGTGATCAAGGATGATGCGGGAACGATTACCAACGGCTATGACGACAAGGCCGGAAAGGCGACCTTCCGCGGTACAATCCGCTGCTATGATGGTTCCACAGCGCAGGCATATGCAAAGAAATACGAATACAAATTCGAGGCACTGAAAGAAGCAGTCCAGACAACAACAACTGCTGCGAAAGCCACTACTACAACGTTACAAGTGACCACCACGACGGTCAAAGCGACCAACACAACCACCAAAGCTATCACTACAACAGCGAAGGCGACCACCACGACGGCAAAAGCGACTACAACAACAGCGAAGGCGACCACCACGACGGCAAAAGCGACTACAACAACAGCTAAGGAAACAACCACAACTGCCAAGGCAACGACCACGGCAGCGCCGGGCACCACGACGATTCCGACAGAAACGACGCCTACCGTGACGACCTCGGCCGCCCCTGCGCCGCTGCGCGGTGACATAAACGATGACGGCGAGGTCAGTGTCGATGATGCACAGCTGACGCTGAAAGCATACACCAAGCGGGTCGCGGGTCTTGACATGGAGCTGACGGAACGGCAGATTCAAGCTGCAAATGTCAACGGCGATGCGGAACTGTCTGTCGATGACGCGCAGAATATTCTGAAATATTATACGCAGAAAACAGTCGCAGGTAAGGATATCACATGGGAGGATATTCTGGGGAACAAAACGAAGAAACTGCCGCGAGTGATCAAAAAGCGAATCTTATCTTTCTATAAGAATTGAAGTGATATAGTGAATGCCCGGCGGTTGCCGGGCATTTCGCTTATCAGTTTTCTCCGATTTGCCATGCTTTTATTTTTCGATATTTGAAATGAATTTCCGAATTGGGAAAGAGAATGATTCGAAAGCCCTCTAGCATGATACAAAAGAATCGTAAAAGCGCACTTTTCATGGTTGCTTTTTTGAGACGTGTGCGATTTCGTGTGCAATGAAATAAGCACCGTCTGAGTTCGATCAGACGGTGCTTGGGTATTAGAATGTTATCTTGCTGAAGAAAATGTTTCTTTTAAGCAAGTCAATTCAGAAGCAGATCAGATAATCTCTCTGCGCTTCAGCATAGCCGGATGCGGCTGTGCCTGCGGCTTTTTTCCGAGAATATCCTCCCATGTGATATCCTTACCTGCGACTGTTTTCTGCGTATAATATTTCAGAATATTCTGCGCGTCATCGACAGACAGTTCCGCGTCTTCATTGACATCGGCTGCAAGGATCTGGCGCTCTGTCAGTCCCATGTCTATGCCGGCAACCCGTCGGGTATAGGCTTTCAGCGCCAGCTGTGCGTCCTCAACACTGACTTGGCCATCGAGGTTCACGTCGCCGCGGAGCGGGGCGGGCTCGGCAGAGGTCGTAACAATCGGAGTCGTTTCAGTCGGTGTCACGGTGGTAACTGGTGCTGTTGTAGTCGTTGCGATTGCCGTTGTGGTTGCAGCCTTAGCAGTTGTGGTGGTCGCCTTAGGGAGTATGGTGGTTACCTTTGCAGTTGTAGTGGTCACCTTCGCGGGTGTGGTGGTTGTCTTGGCAGTTGTGGCAGTCTCTTTTGCCGTTATTGTAGTTGCTTTTGCTGTTGTTGTGGTAACCTCGGCGATTGTTGTCGTTGTCTTTGCCGTTGTTGTGGTGGTTACAGGCGGAGCAACCGTATTTTTGCCGGTAAAGTAACCGGGTGCGGCAGCGGTGTCAATGCGTGCATAGTCACCGTCAAGATGTGCTGTGCTGAATGCAGTTCCGTTTCCTCCGACAATCGACGTACAGTCTCTGAACATGTTTTTGAAATTCATACTCGCAGTCTGTTCTGAAATATCCCATTTATCAGAAACATAGACTGTTTTTAGTTTCTCACAGCCGTAAAACAGGTCTCTGGCGGAAATCAGGGAAACGGTGTCAAACGCAGAAAGGTCGATCGACTCCAGTTCCAGACAGTAGCAGAACATGCTGGCAATGCTGCTAACCTTTGAAATATCAATTCCGGTAAAATTGACACTGCTCAGGGAATTGCACTTATAAAATACTGTGTTTATCTTGGTAAGTTTCGGCGCATTAATATTGGAAAGATCTGCTGTTTTCAGCGCCGGACTTTTTTCAAACAAATTGCTCATGGAATCCAGATTCGGCAGATTCATACCGGACAGATTTGCAGAAGTCAGGTTACTGCACTCTGAGCAGATCCGATCCATGGTCTTAAGGTTCGGAAAAGAACATCCGGAAAGATCCAGTGTTTCCAGTCCGGATCCAGAGAAAAGGGCGTTGATGGTTTCGACTGAAGAAAGATCCAGCTTGGAAAGGTCTGCCGATTTCAACGCTGCGCACCCGCTGAACATCGAGCTCATGTCCTTCACGCGGGAGGTATCCCATGCATCAAGTCCACTGATTTCTTCCAGAGATTTGCATTGACCGAAAAAGCTGCTTATATCCGTGACATTTTCCATGTCCAGATCTGCAAGTCCCTTGATGTCTTTCAGGGATCCACAGTTCAAGAACAGACCATTCATTTCTGTCGCATTCGGCGTACCGATGCCGGTCAGATCAACAGTTTCGAGCGCGCTGCAGCTTAAAAACAATGTTCCGAAGTCCGTGGTGCCGGAAAACTCCAGACCGGAAAGATTAACTGTTTTCAGGTTCTTACAGCCATAGAACATCGAGCGGCAATCATTTACACCGGATGCATCCGCCTTGGAAAGATCAATGGATTCCGCCGTAAAATCCTTGAACAGTTCATAGCATTTCTCCGGAAGGATCGTGCCTTCTGCCGCAACAACAGATTTGACAGCTTCATTCTTCGCATAATCCGTGATATCAAGGTTATAGTACGGGAAGTGGAACTGCCAGTCGTAAGGCGTGAAATCGCCGAAAATCGTCAGAACACCGGTTTCTTCATCCAGCTCTGTACCGAATGCCGGTTCAGGCGGCTGCACAGAACCGTCTCCAAGCGTCAGATAACCGGGCGTCTCAGTGCTGTCGATCCGGAACATATCCATTTTGCAGGATTCGGCATCAAATGCCGTTCCGTTTCCGCCGGTCAGCTTTTCGCAGTCGGAGAAGACAAAGGCGCTGCGGAAAACATTGCTGACGCCGTCGCTCTGTGCGGTCAGTCTGTCGTAGATCCAGTTATCGGAAACATAAATCTTTTCCAGAGCCTTGCATCCGGCAAACATTTTGGTAATATCGCAGTTTCTGTGCTGCGTCTGAACAAAGCTGCTGAGATCCAGTTCTGTCAGCGCGGCACAGTCCATAAACATTCCGCTCATCAGCGTTACATGTCTGGTATCGAAATGTGAAACATCAATGGATTTTAAGTTCTTACAGTATGTAAACATATACTGTATCGTGTTTGCTCTCGGCGTGCGGAAAGAACTGATGTCAACCGTTTCCAGCAGTTCACAGCCTTTGAACATGCAGTCAAAATCGCTTGCATAGTTCGTATCAAAATTGTGAAGATCCAGCGCAGTCAGCAGAACGCAGTCCTCAAACATGCCGTCAAACGTATCTGCTTTTGCTGTATCAAAATTCGACACGTTCAGCGATGTCAGCGATTTGCAGCATCTGAACATGCTGTTAAACGCCACAACATTTTCTGTGTTGAACATGGAAACATCCAGTGACGCAAGCTTTTCGCAATTATAAAAGGCAGAGCCCATATCCGTGACTTTGGATGTATTAAAGCCGGAAAGATTGAGCGAAACCATGTTTTTGCAGTCCTGGAACATCTGCCGCATGCTCGTAACATACGAAGTATCCGCATTGGACAGATCAATCTCCTCTGCCTGCATCTGCGAGAACATTTCTCTGCAGTCCGGCGGAAGAACCGTACCTGCCGAGGCAATGATCTTTTTGACTGCATTATTTTTTCTGTACTGCGCAACATGCGAAAAATTGACCTTCCCGGAAAGCGTCAGCGTGCCGGTCGCTTCATCAAATGCCACGTCGGTAATCGGCGGCGGCGTCAGACTGCCGGCAGCATCCGTGAAATAGCCTGCTTTTTCAAAGGTGTCCACATTTGCAAAATTATAATCCGCGGGACCGGAATTCATGAAAAGCGTATGATTTCCGCCGACAAGCGCAGTGCAGCCCTTGAACATATTGAATGCACCGGTGCCGGAAATGCTTTCCATGCTCCAGCTTCCTGTTGCGAGAATCGTTGTCAGCAGGGAATCACCGCTGAATATTTCTTCGATCTTTGTGACCTTGGGCGTAGAAAACTTTGCGAGGTTCAGGAACTGAAGTGATGTGCATTCCTTGAACATATTCTGCATCTCGGTCACGTTGGCAGTCTCAAAACACGAAAGGTCAAGAGTCGTCAGCGCCTTGCACTGGTAGAACATATAATCCATTTTCGTGACATTTGCGGTATCAAAGCCGGAAACATTCAAAGATGTCAGTGCGGTGTCTCCGTAGAACATGGAGCTCATTGTCCGCACATTGGATGTATCAAAGCCTGAAAGGTCAAGCGTTTCAAGCTGCTTCATGCTGCTGAACATGCTGCTCATATCCGTGACATTGGATGTATCGAGACCGGATACATCCAGAGCAGTCATGCTTTGCATACCAGAAAACATCGAGTTCATTTTTGTGACTGCAGATGTGTCAAGTCCGGAAAGATCCAGTTTCGTCATGGCACTTTCCCCGCTGAACAGACCTTGCATATTCGTGACATGAGAAGTATCAATGCCGGAGATGTTCAGATCTGTCAGTGCAGTGCAGCCTGAAAACATCAGGGACATATCATTGACATGAGATGTATCCGCCTGCGAAAGATCAATCGTTTCCGCCGTAAACTTGGAAAACATGCCGTAACAGCTCTCCGGCAGGACTGTTCCCTTGGCAGCAATGACTTTTTTGACTGCCTCGTTCTGGGCGTAGGCTTTGACATCTTTCAGCACGACTGTGCCGGAGAGCGTCAGCGTACCGGACGTCTCATCGAGCGTGATCGTGCCGGCTGTTTCCTCAGCCTGTGTGCGGACTGTCGGCATTGCAGCGGCAGTAATCTCCTGCGGCAGCATTCCGCTGCTGAACGAGAGCAGCAGTGCTGCGGATGTCAGAAATGCTTGGGTTCTTTTCATTTTTTCCTCCTTATGATGTGCATGGTTTGATGTCAGTTGTATACCGTACTCAGGAAAGTATACTTTAGTTATTATACCATAACAGACTATTGATTTCAAGCGTGTTTTTGCATAAAGAAGCATCACATATTCAATGACTAAACATATAAAACAGCAATCATTCCCCAAGCCGCCCCGCATCCCAAATGCTCATGCGGTCTTCGGATTCGGATGCCGTCAACTGTAAAGGAGATAAGAGTATGAAGAAGCGTTTCAGTCACAGCAGCAGCAAACTACCATCCTACGACGGTTTTGAAAAGCCTGTATCGAAAAGTCAGCGATAAAGAAAAGAAGGCAGTCAGACCGGGTACAAAGTGGCATCATATGATGCTGATCTAAAAGAAAAGTTCGTCTTTAAAGGTATGCGTCAAATAATCAACGTCCCATAGTAAAGCATCAGGCTCACCGCGAGGTGAGCCTGTTACTCTGATATGTTAGCGGTTTACGCCTTTTTTTTGTGTGATAGATTCATTCCCTATTGTGTTCTGTATCTCCCTATGCTATAATGAAGAAAAAAGCACCGTACAACTTTCAGGGGGAATGCAAAGAGATTGATCAATGCTTGGGGAGG
>JAEEIA010000048.1 GCA_016281125.1 Oscillospiraceae bacterium
GATTCAATTGTGTACTGTCCGGTCAGAGAGCAGTCATACGACGCGGTCAGAGACACAGAACCGGTGCCGTCTGCGGAGATGTGTGTCACAAGCACCTGATCGGGGTGGCTGACAAAGCTCTCCCGCTTGTAGGTTTTTCCCTGATACTGATAGCTGCATCCGGCCACACCGGTATTCATATCCAGATAACGGTCGTATCCGGTGACGCCTTTGTGTCCGAGGTCGAGATTCAGCGTGCCGACGGACTGGTATTTGGCTTCGCCGCCGCCGATCATGGAATTTCCGATTGTCCCGTCTGCGTCACGGTAATTGCCGGCAAGCATCTGCAGCCAGCAGCGCTCCATTGTTTCAGAGGAAACCTGTTTGTTGTTGTTGCCGGGGCCGCCGCTCCAGAAGGTCGCTTCATTGAGATCGAAGCGCTCCGTCGGGCAGTTTCCGTAAACCATTGCACCGATCCGGCCGTTGCCGAGCGGAAGTGCTTTGTAAAATGCCTCATCGTTGTCCCAGGCATTTCCGGTAAAATTTGTGCCGGCTTCCGAGCTGTAGTGCAGGATTAAATCCTGATCGGAAGCCGCACTGACAATTACGGCCGGTTCACGCAGGACGGACATCGGACTGCTGAACGCAGTCAGGGCGGTCAGTGCAGCACAAAGGCACGCACTGAGTGTGCGGGATCGCTTTTTCATTTCAATTACCCCCTAAGGTTGTACGCAGGATTTGGAATGCTTGTTTCGGATACGCTTCCCTTTCGTTCCGAAATCTGTATGTACATCTTTATTATAGCATATTCGATTTCGGCTGTCAATTCAATATCTTAAGGCTGAGTGTGTAATTTGAAGCAATATTTGAAGTTTTGCCGACCGGAAAGGCAATTTTCGGGAAGAACACGACGACGGTCTGACAGAAATCTGTGTGAAAAAGATTCGTTGTATCCATAAGATGTATGGCATAGCTCTGCGATGTGTCCGTACAGGGGGCAAAGTTGTCTTCAGATTCCTTTTTTGCCGCAAAGTTCGGATTATGGTCAGAATCCCTGAAAATGCTTGATTTTTCGATTCGGTTATGATATACTGAAATCAGAATTTATCCAGGAACGGAGGAGTGCGGATATGAAACGGACCAGATCGATTTGCACAGGTCTTGCTGTGCTGCTCTGCGGCACGGCATTGTCAGCAATGCCGGCTGCTTCCGTGCAGACGACGCAGATTCCGGTCACGGATAGCGAGTCGCTGCTTGCCGCGTTATCATCTGTGTCAGCGGGCGATGAGATCATACTGCGCGAGGGCATCTATGAAGCGCAGGGCAGCGGCTGGAGACCGTTTGCCGCACAGGCTGACGGGACCGAAGAAAAGCCGATCATTCTGCGCAGTGAAGATCCGGAGCATCCGGCAATGATCTGTGCGAAGTCTTTTTCTTCTCAGTGTGCGCTGTATGTTACCGGTTCTCACTGGGTAATCCGCGACCTGAAAATCAGCACGGCCTGCAAGGGCATCTTTCTGGCAAAGTCGGAACACAGCGTCATTTCCAATTGCGAGGTGTTTGACATCGGGGACGAAGCCATCCACATCATTGACGACAGCAGCTATAATCTGGTCGAAAACTGCCGGATTCACGACACCGGTCTGCTGAATCCGAAATACGGCGAGGGTGTTTATATCGGCAGTGCAATGAATGCGACCGAATACGGATTTCAATGTCATTACAATGTCGTGCGCGGCTGTCGGTTCGGCCCGAATGTTGCGGCAGATCATGTCGATATTAAGGAATACACGATCGGGACGCTGGTCGAAAGCTGTATTTTTGACGGTACCGGAATGCAAGGGGAAAACGGCGGAAACAGCTTTGTGGAAATCAAAGGAAATCAGGCGGTTGTCCGCGGAAACACAGGCTGCCGGAACGGCTGTGAAAAGCAGCTGTACGGATTTGATCTGAGCGAGCAGCTCGAAGGCTGGGGCCAGAATAATCAGATCTATGACAATACCCTGTTTCTGGATACAACAGACTGCTATACTGTTAAGGGCTGGAACTGTGCGGCGGAAGTGTTCCGGAATACGGTCGATCCGCCGGAATGCACAAGCTCCGGAAATAAAGTGCTTCAGATTAAAGAGATCCGGCTGCCCGGCGATGCCACCGAGGACGGTCATGTTGACGCGGATGATGCGATCTGTTTGCAGCATTATCTGCTCGGATTACCGGTCCTGCATATTTCGGGGAGGAACAGCGATCTGAACGCAGACGGCAGGCTGGATGCGCGTGATCTTGCACTGCTGAAGCGAATGCTGCTCTCCGGCGCCGGAATGCCTGCTGCGGAAAAGTCAGTATGCTTTGTCATGGAGGATGTCGGCAAATGGCGTGTTACAGACGGGCTCGGCGGCTGTGATGTTCGGTTTCTGGTGTCGGCAAAACCCGGCGCAGCGGTGAAATTCGGCTGGGGTTACTGGGATGCCAATGCTGTCAATCCGGACACAGGAAAAAACGGCAAATGGATGCAGTATTCTGTTGATCCGATGACGGCGGATGAGAGCGGAATTCTTGAAATACCGGTTCATATGCCGGAAAACACGACGCGGCTTGCATTGGAAGTGTGGGACTGTTCAGAC
>JAEEIA010000049.1 GCA_016281125.1 Oscillospiraceae bacterium
ACAGAGTGGCTAAGGCCGGAATCTGTCTTCAGACTCTCGGCAGATACCTTTGATTCCTGCAATTTTCAAACCGTACAAAACAACACCCGATTTTTGGCTATTCTGCGAATTGACAAAGGGGTACTTCATAACAGGGTAAAATAAACCACGTCTCATAATAAGCATCAGCTCCACGCAGACCAATCTGTGTGGAACTGATGCCTTTTTACATGGAAAATGGAATCATATTGAAAAAAGCTCCGAACTATGCTATACTGAAAGTGAAAAAATTTTTTTCATTTTAGGTGTTGTATTTTTGCGTAAATCTCGTTCTTATATATGAAGGCGAGCACGAAGGGCGGTGGGAGCTATGAATGATCAAGCAATCATATCACTTTTTGAACAGCGAAATGAGCAGGCAATATCCGAAAGCAATCAGCAATACGGAGCGCTCTGCCGGTCAGTTGCGCGTGATATTACCGGTAATGATGAAGATGCAGAGGAATGTCTGAATGATGCGATGCTTGCAGCATGGAATGCGATCCCACCCGCTAAGCCCAAGAACTTCTGCGCTTACCTATTGAAACTGGTTCGCAACGCTGCACATGACCGTTATCGTGCTGCCCACACGATGAAACGCAATGCAGCCAATATTGCATGTTCCATTGATGAACTTGCAGAGATTATTCCGGACAGAGGTGATGTGGTCGATGAAGTTGAACGTCGCGAGATGATCGGCGCAATCAATCGTTTTTTGCAGGGATTGCCGCAAAAGCAACGCGATCTGTTCGTTCGGCGTTATTGGTATGCGACCGATATTGCAGCACTTTCCAAAATGTTTCATATGACAGAAAGCCATGTGACGATGACGCTGTCCCGTCTGCGAAAAAGGCTGCAAAAGTATCTGAGAAAGGAGGGATTGCTGTGAATCCAACTACATTTTCAGAACTGCTGACCGACATCTCGGACGAATACATCGCATCTGCTGCAAATCCGCACAGCAAGCCCATTCACTGGTATCAGGTATCTGCGATTGCTGCCTGCATTGTTCTGCTGATTGCGGCTGCAATTTATCCGAAACTGCGTATTCAGACACCTGAAATCGCAGTTCCACCCGAATCAGTGGCGGAAGTCATCACTTCTACAACAACAGTTCCAGAATTTACTGATCATTCCGAAATACAAACCGCAACCTTACCGAACCAGACAACATTCGATTCTGTGACTGCTACCGTGAGCACAACAGCATCTGTTACAGGCTCGGCTGTTGTTACTGAAACAGGTACCCAGACTGTAACAGAACTGCCTGAAACCGATGCTCATACCAAAACTGAACCTACTAAAGTTGAGCAACCTGTCAACACTGAACAGCCGCACACCGTTGTTCCTGCTATTACAGAATTCACACAACCGGCAACAACTTCTAGTGTAACTGATAACCCAGAGCTGACCGCAGGACCAAATCCTGCAACTGTATCCAGTGCGCAATTGACAACAGATACCTTACAGACTGTATCTTTGCCGACTCAGACATCTGCAACCGAAACAAAACCGGTTGATCCGCTTGGAATAGCCCGCACTTTGTTTGAGACATTTATATCTGAGAACCACCTGCCTGCACGAATCGCAGATGAAGCGCAGTATCCGGAACTTACCGGAAAGATCATTATTGAATGGGATCCCACAACCAGTATAGATGTCGAACGGGCAATCCTGAAATTTGCAAAAGAGAACAATATAGACGGATATTTGTTCGTAATGGTCAAAACCGTATCCTGAGCAAACATCGGGAAATCGTAAGCCCCTCTCACTGAAAGGAGAATCATTATGAAAAAAAAGATTTATACCGTGATCTGTTCTGCTGCAGCGCTCTCGCTGGCATATACCTCTGCATTTGCGCTTCCGGTATTCGCAGAGGAACAGACAACAGATATTACGGCCACTGAGGAAATGATCACCGATCCGGAAACGATTATCAGCATACTCAACGCATTCATTGATGAAAACGGACTGAATGCTGTATGCCGTTATGAAGCCCATTATGAACTGTATCCTGAATATGACGGCAGAGTAGTCATTGAATACAACCGGAATGAAAACACAATTGACATTGCAGCGACTCTCAAGGAATTTGCAATCTCGAAAAATATCCCCACATATTGTCTGGGAGTCGTGCAAATCGAAGAAGGAAAGCCCTATACACCATCTGTCGCTGAACACCCAAAAGTCACCGATGCTATTTATGCTGCATTTGAAGCCGGTGAGGAAATCGTGCCCGTACAGATATCCTATCAGCAGACCGGTATTGAATGGGAAAAACTGAACGAAGATGCAAAGACAGCGGCGGCTGCATATGCACAAACACTTGATCCAATGTTCTACTCCGCAGATGAAATCGCGCAGAAAGAGGCTGAATACTTCGAGAAAGCCTATAACGAAGCTTACAGCGCAGAATTGCACGCACGCGCCGAGGCGATTCTGACGGCACTTAATATTGCGCACGAAGATGCAATCATTTATGCACTCAGCCCGTATATTACCTGCAACCTGACAGAAGAACAACTCACAGTCGCTGAGCAGAATCCCCAGATCAAAAAGATCGTCAAGGCGTATACATGGACTTATTCCGAAGAACCCGGAACAGAAACAGTCAGTGATACAGAAACCGTCCGCGCAATGATTACCAAGTTGATCCAAGAAAATGATCTTGCTGCAAGATGCGTTGATAATACCGCATATGCAGGCTATTCGGAGCCTGTCATCGTTGAATGGGATGTCATTGAAGGTGAAATTCCTGCCGGTATGATCGTACTTGATTTTGCAGAAAAGTATCATATTGACAGATATGTCTACACAACAATTGCAGTAATTAATGGTGTTCCGCAAGTAATAATACCTGCTACCCCTAAAATCAATCCAGGAGATGCAAACTGCGACGGTTCCATTGATGTTTCGGATGCCGTGCTCATCGCAAGATTTTCAGCGGAAGACAGAGAAGCGACTATCACCGATCAAGGTCGTCAGAATGCAGACGTCACACATGACGGCAATGTCGATGCGCAGGACGCTACAAAGATTCTGCAATACATCGCAAAAAAAATCAGTTATGTAGAGTTGGCAGAAGGCAGATACGCTTTTACCGCAGTGTATACCCGCACACAAGGCATTTCTGGTGATTCCGGGCAACAACCGCTGGTCAGGCAGTTTTCTTCCCGTGACGAACTGGATGCATATATCGCAGAAAACAAAGAAGCCTTGCAGGCATCCAGCATTGGTGACGAAACGAGAATCAGCTTTCCAGATGCAGCTTCAAAGTATACGAGTGCGTGGTTTGACGAGCATAAGTTGCTGATTGTCTGTCTGACTGAAGACAGCGGTTCTGTCCGTCACGAGGTCACCGGTGTTAGCGAAGGCACTGTCAGCATCAGCCGCTCTCATACGACGTTCGGAACCGGTGATATGGCCTACTGGCATATTCTGATCGAACTGGATCAATCAGCGAAAATTTCCGATGATATACAGGTTCTGACTGTCGCAGCTGATCCATTGAAGTAACAGCATAAAACAGCCGCCCTGTTTTTTCACAATCAGGCTTGCACGCAGCAATAAAATCTCTTGACAAAAAAACGGTTTATGGTATAATGTGTATAAGTATGGCAGAGCGTTTTTCGCTGCCGGATGCACCGTTTGTTTGCTGCGAGGAGGAAATTACATGAAAGCAAGATTGTTTTGTTTCATAACAGCCGGCGTCCTGCTTGCGGGTCCGCTTGGCATCACCGCAAAGGCAATGCCCGCTTCCGTGCCGACAACAGGCTATCCCCAAATGGAAGAAAACTTTGCCAAATGGGGTCGGAAGCGGTTTGATGACTGCGGTCTGCTCAGGGAATATGTGTCGGATTATATGCCGAAGGACTATTTTGCCTCAGCCGATGCGGTGAAGTCAGAATATGATGCCCGCAGTGCGTTCGGGTCTGAGAAACCGCTCACGCTTTGCCTCAATTATCCGGTCAATGAGAACTATGCGCTGATCTACGCAAAATTTGACAGCGATTTCGCAAAGCAGCAGGAGAATCTTGCTGCGGTCAGCGCGATTCTGGCAGAGCATTTCCCGGACGAAACCGCCGGAACCTACAGCAATGACGGTATGCGCTTCACAGTCACGAACAAAAAGGATGCAGCCGAAAACTGGCAGCAGATTCATCCGGAATACAATATGCTGCTGACAGAGCTGAAGGAAGCGGATCTCATTGACGCATTCTATTTCCCCGGAAATGTTTATGCGCAGCGGGAAATCTATTTCCCGTATCTGACGGGGTATTATTCCAGTAAGTCTCCGAACAGCACGGCGACGGTGAATCCGGACGACTTACAGGCATTCATTGACAGCAATCATCTCACATGCACGCTGCAAACCAAAGAGGACGAGCATGCGTTCATGTACTATGTGGTGCCGGATGAAGCGATGAGTTTCGCGGAACATTATCAGCTTGCACTGAACATCCGGAACGACCTGCACCTGCTGCCCTATGCGTATGATGACATTTTCAAGAGTTCGTACCCCGCATACGGTGCGGTACCGGGTGTTGTCAAGGATGACAACCCGGAACTGGATTTCTACGGCTTGGCAGCAGAAACGCCGGAAATGCACCTCAATCTCACCGACGAGAAAAAGCAGATCAAAGTCGTCTGGGATGAGGACTGCTATCTGCCGGACCGTCTGTATTATCAGTCTGAAAATGTTCCGGTTGCATATGTAAATGACAAAGGCATCATTGACGCGCAGAGTGAAGGTACCGCCATGGTCCGGATCACGGCAACGCTGAACAGGGACAAGGTCACGCTTGCACCGCGGGATCCCGGCATCCGGACCATCTACGTCAAGATCACGGTTACGGATCCCAACATGACGGATGAAAAAAGAGCCGCACTGCAAAGACTGAAAGAAGCAGAAAAGGCGGCGGGCGGCACCTTTGAACGGGAAAACGGCGCGATCCACCTGGAGAGAATTGCACAGGATACACGGCGGCTCACAATGGAAGAAGTCAGCCGGTACATTGATGAATCCGAATGCTGCGAGGAGATTCTGGCGAAAATCATGTATGAAACGAACCTGTATCCGGATTATCACTGGTATCTGCCGATAGATGACGACAAAAGTTCCCCGAACGATGGCTGGGAATACTGGTTTGACAACAGCGGAACAGAAAAGATCTATGTGCTGTCTCATCAGGAGCAGATTTCCTATGCCCGTCTGAATCATGACGGCACCGTGGCGGAAACACAGCTTTTGTATCCGGAGCGGCAGGAGCCGGTCTCTCCCGCAGACAAAACGACTGATGCCGTTTACCGCAGCTATCACGCGCTCTATCTCGAAAAATGGGCTGGTGACGCGAACGGTGACGGTCAGACCGACGTCGCCGACGTTGTCCTCATCGCAAGATATGCAGTCGAGGACAAGGAAGCCGTCATGACCCAGAGCGGCAAGGAAAATGCGGATGTCACGCAGGACGGCAATGTGGACGGACAGGATGCTGAAAAGCTTCTGGCGTATATCGCAAAGAAAATCAGCTTTGCGGAAATGACGGCATCGCCGAAAGCTTGACTTTCTGCGATTCGCTCACCCGCTGCGGCGGGCGTCCGGAAACTCAGCTTTATCAACAAACTGAGCCGGCGAAGAATCGCCGGCTCAGTTTGTAGAAAAAGCGGTATCTCCGATGGATTTGTAATGGGGCTCCGCCCCAAACCCCGCCAAAGGGTCACTGACCCTTTGGAATCCCATTATATGGAACAATGTTGATTTTTTTCGTATTTCCTATGCTTTTTCTATAACGGGAGTCCAGAGGGATAGTATCCCTCTGGCGGGGGGCATGGGGGCAGCGCCCCCATTATCAATCCGCCGGAGGCACTTCTGAACACTTTATCGACAAGCTGAAACCACCCGTTCAACGGGTGGTTTTGATTCTGTGGCCTTATTTCGCCAAATCTTCAAGGCTGATCTGCTTTGCAATGTATTGCAGAATCTTGGTCGTATCCTGCCCGTCAACATTGCCGTCATGCGTGACGTCTGCGTTCTTCCTGCCCTGATCGGTCATGGTTGCTTCTCTATCCTCCGCCGCAAATCGTGCGATGAGTACCGCATCCGATACATCAATGCTGCCATCACAGTTGGCGTCACCTAGCATTGTTGCAATCCCCTGTACTGGTTCCGGCGTATAAGGGCCGCCGTAAACCTCGTGATAATTGCGGAACATGACATTCGTTGTTGTTTCAGTGGGATAAATCGGCTCCTGCCGCTCCGGATACAGATACTGTACTTCCTGCAGAACGCCGTTTTCATCTGCACGCGAATAGTGAATTATCGAAAAATCCTGAATGCCGATGACTTCCTGCCCGCGATTGTCAAGCCAGTATACAAGCGAAGTCGGGTCGCCTGTGTCGTAGTAATCCGGATAAATCTGCGCGTCCATGAGCGTCTTCCAGACTTTTTCGCATGGCTGCGAAGGATCAACGATGCGGTTTGCTTCGTCAAGTGTCAGCCGCGGCGCATCCGCTGCGAGCACTCCCGTGATGATAGCACGCTCGCGGAGATAGATACCCCGCCCGTTCTTTTCCGCTTCTTCGAGTTTTTTCAGTGCGGCTTTCTGCGATTCGGAAAGTGTCGGCTCCGTGACCGTGACCTTTACCATGACCGAACGCTCCCCGTTATCTTCCGGCGAAAGCATGACCTTATTCTTGTCTAGCTTTGCCGAAACCTGAATCGTTGCGGTACCTGCCGAGGTTCCGATGACATGTCCGCCGATGTACGGATAGACCCATGCGACAGATTTATCGTCGGAATAAAAATGCAAAGAATCTGCCAGATAGTAATCCGGATTCAGAGAAACCTTCAGCTCACGGGTTTCGCCGACGTTCAGCGTGAGTGCCGATGTGTCAACCGAAAGACCGTATAACTGCTCCTGCAGCTCCGGCGTATAAGGACTGCCGTAAACCTCGTGATAATTGCGGAACAAGACATTCGCTGTTGTTTCAGTGGGATAAATCGGCTCCTGCCGCTCCGGATACAGATACTGCACTTCCTGCAGAACTCCGTTTTCATCCGCACGGGAATAATGGATCATCGAAAAATCCTGAATGCCGATGACTTCCTGCCCGCGATCGTCAAGCCAGTATACAAGCGAAGTCGGGTCACCTGTGTCGTAGTAATCCGGATAAATCTGCGCGTCCATGAGCGTCTTCCAGACTTTTTCACATGGCTGCGAAGGATCAACGATGCGGTTAACTTCGTCAAGTGTCAGCCGCGGCGCATCCGCTGCGAGCACACCTGTGATGACGGCACGCTCGCGGAGATAGATGCCTCGCCCGGACAGTTCCGCTTCTTCAAGTTTTTCCAGTGCGGTTTTCTGCGATTCCGAAAGTGCAGGTTCAGTGACTGTGACCTTTACCATGACCGAACGCTCTCCGTTATCTTCCGGCGAAAGCTTGACTTTATTTTTGTCCAGCCTTGCCGAAACCTGAATCGTTGCGGTACCTGCCGAGGTACCGATGACATGTCCGCCGATGTACGGATAGACCCATGCGACAGATTTATCGTCGGAATAAAAATGCAAAGAATCTGCCAGATAGTAATCCGGATTCAGAGAAACCTTCAACTCACGGGTTTCACCGACGTTCAGCGTGAGTGTCGATGTGTCAACGGAAAGGCCGAACAGTTCTTTTTCGTCATTATTCTCCGAACTGACCGGCTGTGTGAT
>JAEEIA010000050.1 GCA_016281125.1 Oscillospiraceae bacterium
ACAGAGTGGCTAAGGCCGGAATCTGTCTTCAGACTCTCGGCAGATACCTTTGAT
The DNA here is from genome assembly GCA_016281125.1 of Oscillospiraceae bacterium. Taxonomy (GTDB): domain Bacteria; phylum Bacillota; class Clostridia; order Oscillospirales; family Ruminococcaceae; genus Firm-04. Next base: position 55 of record JAEEIA010000050.1, read on the forward strand.
TCCTGCAATTTTCAAACCGTACAAAACAACACCCGATTTTTGGCTATTCTGCGAATTGACAAAGGGGTACTTCATAACAGGGTAAAAGACCAGTCAGCATATGGGTTCATAATGATTTCAGCCGGTTGTGAGAACACATAAAACAAAAAGGGGCTGCAACTGCCGATGTGAAGATGATCACACTGACAGCCGCAGCCCCTTGATACATTTATGATACTTTGACTTCCGTCCCGTCCTTAAAGGATAGTATTATCGTACCGGCGGGCAAAAATGAAAGTGTTTGGCCGCGCTTTTTTCAACAGGCTGTGCAGCGCCCCGCATGGGGCGCTGCTTGTTTTACCGGACTGATTCACGAATGCATCTTCACACTTGCTTACGCATGTGATGCCCGCACATCATGCCGTTTCCTGGTTTTTTATAATATTGTCAGCTGTGTTTTTGAATGTACTGTTTCAGCAGACTGAGATCGGCAGCAGTCAGTATTCCGTCGCGGTTCATGTCGCCGGCTTTCCAGTCTGCAAGCACTGTCTCCGGTTCCGTCAGCAGCCATTGCAGCAGCAATCCTGCATCTGTCCGGTCACATTTGCCGTCTCTGTTGATATCGCCTCTGTCCGCGGATTCATACGGCGCTTCCTTTCCGGAATAAACAATCTGCGGTTCATCAGTGCTTTTGAAGCTGAAATTGAGATAGTCAACGGCACCCATGAATCCTCTGCCGACAACCGCAGTATCAGCCTGCGATGCGCACATGACATCAAGCGGCGTCAGCGGACAGGTTCCGCTGTCTGTGATTTCACCGTTGATATGCAGCGACGCTTTCCCGTCCATGATACAGACAGAGATTCGGCTCCATTCTCCTTTCGGGAGTGCCGGTCCGGAAAGTGCTGACGTTTGTTTGCCGTCCGTGATTGTCAATACGGTCTTGCCTTCTGTGCTGCACGGTGTCAGCGAAATATATGCGTTCCTGTCGCCGAAATGCAGAATCTCCTGACCGTCTGCGCCGCCCTTCCAGAGCGTCGCAAGACTGATCTGCAGAGAATCCGTTTGCAGGATGCCGGGATCCAGCATCAGGCAGTCATCGGAATCATCAAAGTTCATGACGCCCTTTGCCGAAGTGCGTTCCGCAGCCCATTCTGCACCGATCTGGAGCGCATCTGTCGCGGTTGACTGATCCTTTGCCCAGACTGCTGTGCTGCCGGAGAAATCATATGCCGCAACATAACCTTCCGGCACCTGATACCAGCCGTTCTCATCGAGCCAGCCGTAGCCGACACCGCCGGTTTTTTTCTCCGTATTCGCATAATCACCGTCCGCGATTGCCTGACCGGAATATGCACCGCTGCCGTAGACATATGCGTTGCCCTTGATCACGGCATGATCCGTAACGGTCACTGCATCGCAGACATATGCTTTCTGTGTTACCTTTGCGCTGCCGGAAAGCTGACACATGCCGGTCACAACCGCGCTGCCGCTGACCACTGCGTTTCCGCTGATCTGGACCTTGCCGGATTTCCATTCGTTTACATATACCCATCCGCCGCCGTGAATGACAGCATGATCTGCAATCACGGCATTGTCCTTGATGACCGTATCGCCTGCGACAACCGCATAATCAGTGATGCGGACATTGCCGGAAACATCTGCGTTTCCGAGAACCATGGCATCCGGGCCGACATAGACAGAATCATCCACATGCGCAGAATCTGCCACCCAGCCGCCGCCGTTTGCGTGCGCATGTCCTTTGCCTTTGCTGTAGCCGCCGGACTGCTGCACATCGGCACCGCTGAGCCGGAGCTCATACGGATAACGTCTGCGCTCGTCGCCGTTTGTATATTTTGAATCCTTTTCCTTGTGGAATGCATTGACACGGTACAGCTTTTTTGGCATGGCTGATACCGTCAGATATGCACGCACCGCATCTCCTGCGGATACGCTGACCGATTCATCGCTGCCGAACAGTTCGGAATACTGCTCTTTGCCTTCTGCATCTACCGTGACAATACACGCCTGCCAGGCAGCATTCGGATCATCCGAAAGCCCGTGCAGCATCGCCTTGATCTGATCGCCTGTGATATCAAGCGGAATGATATTGATGCCGCCCTGCATCGGCGCTTCCCACTGCGGCGACTGAAGCCAGCCGTCTGCGGTTTCCGTCAGGACCGTGTGAAACAGATTCCAGTAATACGGGCAGTCTTTGAGCTTCTGCTGGAATTCCTGCTGATACGCAGATTTTGCACCCAGATCAAATGTTGCCATGCGCTTTGCATAATGCCCGAAAACAGTCTGCGCATCCGTACCGAACAGCCGTGTGATTGTATCAAACGGATATTCATTCGCCTTTGCCTCGGAAATGATGCGCTTCACCGCAAACTGCCCGAGTCCCGGCAGATGATCCGGATTCGTCTCCAGATACACCAGGAACGGCCATACCTCGTAATAATTGCGCCCATGCGGAAACGACAGGCTCATATTGCGGATATACGGCTCAAACCAGCAGGTTTTGACCTTCCCGGTATCGTAATCGCTCATCAGGTACATCTCGCGGAACCAGTTTGCAAGCGGCTCCCACCATGCGCCGGTGATCTCCTGATCTACCCACGCTTTCTGCTGCATCGTGACGACATGCCCGAATTCATGCGCAATCGTCAGCGCATCCTGCATTGCCTCAGGGCTGATGATCTCGATGCCATAGCCGTCCTCAGAGCTCATGAACGCCCAGCCCTCAGGATACTGACTCAGTCCGGTATTCGTCAGATAGACATTGGTCTTGTACTTCTGCTTGCTTTTGCCGTAGATATCGACATTCATATCAGCCATGCCGAGAAATTCGCTGTAGCATTTCCAAAGTGTTTCATAATCGGCAAGATTGCGCTTCAGGAACTGCTCGTTCACCAGTCCCGTCGTATCATGATCACCGTAGAAAATGACAAAATGCTCAGATTCTGCATAGTGTGCGGTCTGGCAGTAGCCCCATTTGTCGCGGAGCAGATATTCCTCTGCCGCAGACACTTCCATCGGCAGCATATGCAGCATGGAGACCGCTGAGACTACGGCAGTCAGCAGCGCAGCTGTTCTCTTCTTCATAATCATCCTCCTGATCTCATGCAAAAGGGGACATGCGTCATGTTCTATCCCTATTTTACCCGAAAAAGCACCGACAGTCAATGAAAGAAAATATCTGAAATCTGTGATTTTGTCGTATACGAATGGCGGTTTACGCTTACAGTCGATCAGTTCCTGCTGCAACTTTGCCATTTTCGCTGCCAATGCTGCGGCACTTTCCGGGTGTACCTCGTTGATCGCTGTCTCAAGGTTTTCTTTCAGCCTTGTCAGGTAATCATCGCTGTTGCCGACTATTTCATTGAGTGAATGCTCGCCTCGGCGAGCATTCTTGTCTTAAGAACCGTATTTTGCTTTACGCTTACTTATAAAAGTCCCCCTATGAGTTCTAAAACGAAACTCATAGGGGGAACTGTATTTCGGGCTGTCTTATATCAGGTTTGCTCAATCACCCAGATGTCCAGATCTGTTTATGATCCGATTTCCGTACAAGGCGCAGAACACCATCATCGCCCAGCGAAAGCTTATAGTCTGCATAAGGGGTACTACTCGTTCCGGTATAATATAGTGGCTTATTTGATGGGTGATAAACAACCAAATTTCCGTCCTGCTGCAATGCAAAGAAAGCACCAGGGCTGCCGCTTGTATGTGTATGCCATGTTGCCGTTTCAAATCCGTTATTATCTCTTCCGTAAATTACGAAATTACCGTCTCCTTGCATAACTGCTCGATATCTGCGGTTCTTCGAGGAAATGCACTGACTTGCATAGAGAATGGTATTGCTTAATGCGGTGCATTCGATCGCATTTCTGCTACTCCAAATGCTTTGTTTTCGATCTTTGTCATATATATATAGTTCGCCTTGATTGGAGAGACGCAGTGAGAAGTGATTAGTGACATGGGCGTGATCGACGGTCTGAGTATTCCATATTGCAGTCGCTATTCGGTTGATATAAGAATAAATAACCAGATTTCCGTCATTTTGCAACACCATCCTAAATGATGTGGATGAGGGGGCACAATTTTTCCCGACGCCGCTATTGGAACTCCAGATTGCCTTTTTGCTGTTTGTAAAACGATCTGTAAGGGTAAGGTTGCCGTACTTAGTCAATCTCAGCTCATATCTATAATTATGAGAAATCCATGATATTTCATTTCCGTAATGAACACATGCATCCTGCATATTTGAAAGAATAATTGTATCAGAATCAGCATGGTTAGAGCTTGCGCAAGCTGTGATACAATAGTTCTGAAAAGTTGTATTGATACCGTTCGCCGGTGCAAGTATGAGAGATGCACAGGAAACAGCTGCAAAAGAGAGCTTTGTGATTTTTTTGAAGATTGTAGTTCGTTTTTTCATATTCAAAACTGCCTTTCTGTCGGGATGACCGGCGCATAAAATAGCGGCATGACCCGCTGAGCAATATTATACCATTTTTCAGCTGAATTGTCAAGTTTTAATAACAAATACCCGCTGCTATAAAGAATTCCGGAGCGCCATTTTGATAATTATCCGAACTCTGCTGCGGTGGTATAGTCAGCGGAACGACTGCCTGTGCTGATCGAATGTATTGCTCCCGGACTTTTCGCAGCCGGTAATAGAAGCTCTTGGTTTTGATTCCGTTTTCCGCGCACCATTGCGGAACAGTCAGTCCGCTTGCCTGCTGCGCTTCGAGTTGTTCCGCCCATTCCCGCAGGCGAACGTCCTGCTTTACTGCCGTGATCGATGTTGTGGTTTCCGATTGCATACCGATTCCTCCTCGTGTCATTCTAAAATACTCCAAATTAGTCCATTGGACTAATTTAGACTGTCTCAAGCGTTCTAAAGAAGTCAAATGACTTGCTTAGGACTCCATTATACCATTTTTGACACCGGAGGGGAAGACGCGGATCATTTTACTCTTACATTACTAAACATCAAGGATCGCCGAGCAAAGTTCGGCGATCCTTCTTGTATTAAGAACCGTATTTTATTTGACGCTTACATTCTGTCAATTTACAGCCACCGAAAAATGTGCTATACTGAAGAAAAAGCAAAATAGCGGTGGTGAAAAA
>JAEEIA010000051.1 GCA_016281125.1 Oscillospiraceae bacterium
TTTGTTGTACCCTAAAATCGTTATGATTCGCATTTGATGCAATGAATCATCCTTTACTATGCTCTTCCCTGACGTTTATTATTTTGAAAAACTGAGATATCGTTAGTATACGAGAGCAATCAAAAGATTCTATGAGGAGGTGTGAGAGATGATTGAAATCCGCATTCCGAAGGAGATCAAAAATTATCGGGAAAAGTTGTTTTTCGGTCTGACACTCCGCCAGTGCATCTGTGCTGGTTTGGCGCTGCTGATCTGTGTGCCGCTGTATATCTGGGGCAGCCGGTTTCTGCCGCAGGAAGCAGTATCATGGGCGGTTATCCTGATTGCAGCGCCGCTGATGCTTGCGGGCTTTTTCCGTTATAATGATATGAATTTTGAGCAGTTCGCTGTTGAGTTCATTGCACATCATTTTTATCCGCAGAAGCGCATATACGAATACGAACCGGTCTTTATGGAGCTTCGCCGAATGTATCTGCTGGAGGAATACCTTGCAGAAACAGAACGTGAAGCTCCGACAACCTACGGTTCCGTCGATTGACAGGAGGCAATCCGATGAAAAGAAAAAAGGATACTGCAAAAGCACGGGATGAACAGCGCCTGAGAGAAGAAAATGCCCGGAAGCCGAAGCAAAAGAAGAAACAAAAAAAGCGGTCTGTGCCGCGCACGGTGCAGAAATCGCTGCCGTATCAAAAGATTGTGGATGACAGTATCTTCCGCATAGATGATACACATTTCAGCAAGACCTACCGCTTTGAGGACATCAACTACAGCATTGCAAAGCAGGAAGAACAGGAGGCGATCTTCCTCGGATACTGCTCTGTGCTGAACAGCTTTGACACCAGTACAGATTTTCAGATTACGGTCTATAACAACCGTGTAAACAAAGCAAAGTTTCATGAGATGGTACTGCTCAGACGCAAGGGCGACAGATTTGACCGGTATATAGATGTATACAATCAGATGCTGATCGAAAAAATGGAACAGGGGCAAAACGGCATTCTCCGCAGCAAGTTCCTGACCGTAACAGTGCAGGCAGCGGATGCCGCCGCTGCGAAGGTGAAGTTTTCGTCGATTGATGTGGAGATCATCAATGCATTCAAGAAGATCGGCTCCGCGATTTGCCCGATGACCGCGAATGAGCGTGTTTCTCTGCTGAAAGACATTTTTCGCGGCGCCGATGAGGAAATCCCGGAGCTGACCGAAAAAGATTTCCGGCGCAAAGCCGACAGAGCATACTGCTGTCCGGATTATCTCGAATTCAAAAAGGATTATTTCCTGTGGGGCGACAAATACGCCCGCGTCATGTTTATCAAGGATATGCCTGCAAGCCTGAAAGACTGCCTGCTGACGGATATCATGGCAACCAATCTCGATGTGATGGTGACGGTCAATGTTGCGCCGGTCGATCCCTACAAGGCGCTGAAAATCGTCAATCATCAGCTCACATCTATGAGAGCAAATAAGCTGCAAGCAGAGAAAAAGGCGATGCAGTCAGGCTACAGCGCCGATGTTATCAACGAAGATCTGAAACACAGCTTACAGGAAGCGGAGGAGCTGCTTGACGATCTGCGCTCCAAAAACCAGAAGATGTTTCTGGATAATATCATCATTATGGTGACGGCAGCGGATATGGACGAACTGAATGCAAACACCGAAACCGTAGAGGCTGTGGTGCGCAAGCATATCTGTTCGCTGTCCACGCTGAAATATCAGCAGGAAAAGGGATTGCAGAGCGTACTGCCGGTCGGGAACTGTACCCTGAAAATCCGCCGAACGCTGACCACCGAAAGCACAGCGGTACTGCTGCCGTTCTCGGCAAAGGAGATCAATCAGAAAAACGGAATGTACTACGGACTGAATGCGCTCTCCAATAATATGATCCTGTTCAACCGTCTGAACCTCAAAAATCCGAACGGTTTTATTCTCGGTTCGTCCGGCAGCGGCAAATCGTTCTCGGCAAAACGCGAAATGCTCAATGTGTTCCTTGCGACCGATGATGATATTATCATCATTGATCCGGAAACGGAGTATTCCGGTCTGGTCGCGGCACTGAACGGCGAAACGATTTATGTTTCCCCGGCATCGGGAAATCATATCAACCCGCTGGATATGACGAAGGATTATTCTGACGACGAATCCCCGCTGACGATGAAATCCGACTTTATTCTGTCATTCTGTGAATGTCTGATCGGCAAGCAGGGACTATCCGCAAAGGAGCGCGGCATCATTGACCGCTGCCTGACGGCGACCTACGGTGAATACCTGCAAACCTTTGACAATGCACAGATACCGTCGCTCATGGACTTCTATGAAACGCTGAAAGCGCAGCCGGAAAAAGAAGCGCAGGGACTTGCGTTGTCTTTTGAGCTGTATATCAAGGGCAACCTGAATATGTTTGCGCATCGCACGAATGTGAACACAAACAACCGTGTTGTTTCCTTTGACATCAAGGACCTCGGCAAACAGCTCAAAACGCTGGGTATGCTGATCGTTCTGGATTATGTCTGGAACCGCATTACAATGAACCGCGCGCAGGGCAAGCGTACATGGATCTATATGGATGAGATCTATTTGCTCTTTGCCAACGAATACTCGGCAAACTTCCTGTTTGAACTGTACAAGCGCGCAAGAAAATGGGGCGGCGTACCGACGGGCATCACGCAGAATGTGGAGGACTTGATGAAATCTGAAACTGCGCGCTCCATGCTCTCAAATTCGGATTTCGTGATGATGCTGAATCAGGCGACCAGTGACCGCGTACAGCTTGCAAGGCTGCTGAATATCTCAGACAATCTGCTGACCTTTGTGACAAACAGCGAAAGCGGTCAGGGGCTGATCTGCTGCGGCGGTTCAATCATTCCGTTCAAGGACAAGTTCCCGCACAACGAGCTCTATGACCTCATGACAACCAAGCTGGAGGAGGTATCCTGAATGCAGATTGAAAGCAAAAACCGTGATCCGACTGTCGTAAACATCGAGCGCAATGCGCCGGAAACGCAGGTAGATACCGAAATCTTTGAGAATCTGTACGGTATCCGGACAGACGAACAGGGCGGCATTCAGACATCGCTGGAAGATGCAGATACAGATTCCGGTCAGAAGGACGGCGGTTCCAAGGCATCCGGCAGCGGCCAAAAGCGATCCCGCGCACCGACACCGGATCGGCTGAAACGGAAGAAATACATCATCGCAGATGCCGACAGCGACGGTTCCGCTGCCATTGAGATCGGGCAATCCGTTGCGGATACAGCAGATACGATAATCAAGACCGGCGGGACGATCCGGACAGCCGTGCAGAAATCTGCGGAAGGCATCGGAAAGATTCACACCATGGTAAAACACGGTGTCCGCCCCGGTACGGCAAGAGATGTGGGGAAGGTCGCGGCAAATATCCGAAGCGGCATCCGTACCGGCATTGCTGATGCTGCGAAACAGACCGGCACAAGCCTGCTAAAAACCAAAATCGACAAATCCACAGTGACAGATACCGGTTCGGAAGCAATCAAACAGGGGCTGACCGATCTGCGATATGCGGACAATACCAGAAAAGCTGTGCAGAATACGGCAAGGCACTCGATCAATACGGTGCGTACTGTGAAAAATATGCCGCGCGAAACAAAAGCACAGATGCAGCGAATCCGGAATAATGCGCAGCGTGTAAAACAGGCGGCGCAGAAAACAGCGAATGTCATTCGCAAGGTGCTGTCCGCCAAAGCCGGACGCATCATCGCGTTCGGCGGGCTGCTGCTTTTTCTGGTCATTTTCCTGCTGAACGGTCTGCTGACTGTCATCATATCCGCGGTCGCAAGCCTGTTCTCGTGGATGTACCCCGACGGTGATACCACGGACACGACTGTGCAAAACAACATCCGGACATATATCTCACAGATTGAGCGCGCCGAGGCGGAAAAGCAGCGTGAAATCAATAAAGTGACCAGTAGTCTTACGCCGGAATACCGCTATGACAGAACACAGATCACGGGACTGGACCGCTTTTGGAACAGTAATTATCAGCCGTATGACAACAATGCAGTGCTTGCACTGCTTGCGGTGCAGAAGTTCCGGACGGTGCAGGAAACCAATTCTGACGATTTTCATTTTACTGCGAATGAAATCCGCAATGCCGCGGATCAGTTCTGTAATTTCGAGTATCGCTATGAATACGACTACTGTCCGGGCAATGACTGCTCGAAGGACGCAAACTGCACGTTGAGCCTTGCTGACGGCGGTTTCCGGATCTCCGGTTCAACCTATGATTCTGAGGACAACAGCTACAGCGTCACGCTGACCGGTACGACCTATCTCCATGTATCCTCGATGTTTACAAAGCTGGACTTCCGTATGAACGGCGGCAGTTCGATCACCGGCTCTGCATACGCAGATGCAGGCGGCGAAGCATGGTCTGTGACCTACTGCATCGGCGCGGACGCATACGATCATATTGACTGGAGCAAATGTTATCTCACGGTCGATACGGTTTACTGCAACAATCCGAATCATCGGTATCTGTACGGTCAGGTGACAAACCTCAATGAAGCGCAGGTTATGACAAAAGCAGGGTTTTCTGAGGATGAAAAGAAGATTTTTCAGGTCTATCTGGAACAGATCAGAGCGATGGGAGGCGGAGCAGATGTTTGACTGGTTCAGATACCGGCATAAGCCACATGAAGATTCCCCGAAGAGGGACAAATTGTTTATTGTGACGCTGATTCTGCTTGCAGACTTCATTGTTATGAGCCTTGTGACCGGCATTTGCAGCGGCACATTCCGGGAGCTGGACATCGGATTCCGCTTTCATTTCTCTGACGGTGCCGCGATCATCGTACTGACGGCGGCATACCTGATTTACCGGATCAAAGGAGGGAGGAAGCATGACAGGTAAAGAACAGAAGCTGCATGAAGAATTACAGAAATGCAGGATGAACATTCAGCGTACAAAGGAGCTGATCGCGTTTCACCGGGATGTACTCCGCAAGCAGGAGCACAAGGCAGATGAACTGAAATCAAAGCTGGACGCAGAGAAAATGAAATCGCTGTACTCTGCGCTGCACGCAAGCGGCGTGGACATTGACAGCCTGCGGCAGGCAGTCGAAAACGGGCAGATCACGGACAAAACAGCAAAGCCTGAAACGGCAGTACAGCCTGCAACAGATAATAAAAAGGAGGATTCTGAATGTATCGACTGATTATATGTGAAAAACCGTCCGTTGCGCAAACCGTAGCGTACAGCCTCGGTGCAAATGAGCGCGTAACAGACGGCAAGGTTTCCTATTATGAGGGCAGCGGATTTTTGGTCGCTAATGCGGTCGGGCATATCGTCGGCATCGGGATGCCGGAGGATTACGGCTGGGAGAAATGGGAGCTGAATACGCTCCCGATGATGCCGGAATTCCGGTTGTTTCCACTGCAAGGCTATGCAGAACCGCTCAGGCTGCTGAAAAAATTGCTGTTCCGCAACGATGTGAGCGAGATCATCAATGCCTGTGATGCCGGGCGTGAGGGAGAAGCAATCTTTCGTTACATCTATGATTTCCTCGGCTGTAAAAAGCCGGTCAAACGCCTGTGGATCAGCTCGCTGACCGATGAGAGCATCCGTCAGGGCATGAACAATCTCCGTGACGGCGCAGAAATGGAGCACCTGTTTGCCGCGGCATTCACCAGAGCGAAAGCAGACTGGATTCACGGCATGAGCCTGTCCCGACTTTACAGCATCGTCAATGAGGAGTCCCACAAGGTCGGCAGAGTGAAAACGCCTGTGCTGAACATCATCGCAGAACGTGACAATGCGATTGCAGCTTTCGTCAGTAAGCCGTTTTTCAAGGTGCTGCTCCCGAACGGTGCTGAATGCGAAACTGTCTGCGATACCAGAGAACAGGCTGAGACACTTGCGGCAAAATGCAGCGGTAAAACGGTAAAGGTCACATCAGCGGAAACCAAACAGAAGAAGGAAGAACGCCCGCTGCTGCACAGCTTGACCTCCTTGCAGCAGGAAGCCAATGAGGTCTACGGCATGACAGCGGCAGCAACGCTCAAAGCGGCGCAGTCGCTCTATGAACAGAAGCTCATTACCTATCCGCGCACGGACAGCAATTTCCTGACCGATGATATGAAGCCGCTGGTCGGCAGCATTGTGAAATGTCTGTCGGGCTATGATGTACAGCGCGTACAGAAACTGGAAGCGCAGGGGCTGAACATGGACGGGCGTGTATTCAACAACAGCAAGGTTTCCGACCACCATGCGCTGATCCCGACGAATATCATCGGAAGGCTCGGACAGACAGAGCTGACAGAAGCGGAGAAGAATGTCGCAAAGCTCGTCATTGAGCGATTTCTCGGTGTACTGGACAAGCCGTATATTTACGACGAAACAAAGTATGTGTTCGATGCAGACGGCGTTATTTTCCGGCTGACGGTGAAAACGCCTGTGCAGCCCGGCTGGCGGGCATACAGAAAGGAGCCGCAGAAAATACAGGCTATCAGCTTCAATGAAGGTGATTCTTTCCCCGCCGGTGAGGTGATAATCAAAGAAGGCGAAACCACGCCGCCGAAGCATTTTACGGAAAGCAGTCTGCTTGCGGTTATGGAGAACATCGACCGTCTGATTGAAGATAAGGAACTGAAAACCTATGTCAAAGAGCGCGGACTCGGTACTCCGGCGACCAGAGCTGCGATTATCGAAGAACTGATTTCCGCAGGATATATCGTCCGCAGCAAAAAGATGCTGCTGGCAACCGATTACGGAAGAGCGTTTGCAGCATCGCTGCCGGAGAATGTGAAGTCGGCAGAGCTGACTGCGCATTGGGAGCAGATGCTCTCAGATATTGAACATGGTAAGGCGCAGCCGGATGATCTGCTCAGCGAGATCGGCAATACCGTTTCAGAAATTGTGCAGGCGGAGCGACAGCGAACAAGCCGGACACCCGTTACCCGCAAGGTTGTGGTTGGTACTTGTCCGCGCTGCGGCAGAAAGGTCTGCAAAAACAGCAAAGGCTTTGCCTGTGAAGCAGGTAAAGAGCAATGCGGATTTTTCATCTTCGGACAGGATAAGCGCATCGGCAGAAGCTATACGGCATCCGAAATCCGCGAGCTCCTTTCCGTCGGAAAGATCACGCTGAGAAACTGCACATCCTCCAGAGGCAAGAAGTACAGTGCTGCATTTGTACTGGAAGATACCGGACAATATGTGAATCTCAGATTCGTTGAGTTTGTCAATGACAGAAAACGGCGCACTGCCGGATAACAGTGCGCCGAGCGGTCATTTGTCATTCGCCCAAATGATAAATACGATTCATCAGTGTCGGATAATCGTTGCTGCCGTTCAGAACATGATATACGATGACTTTGCCTTCATCATCAAACACCTTATAGAACATCAGGTATTTTTCAATCACAATCATGCGAAATCCGAATTTGGCAAGTTTTTCATCAGGTACAGAAATGCCTGAATACGGAAAGCGCCGTATCTGATCGGCAGATTGATTGAATTTGTCCTTGATGCGAACAGCACCCTGCTTACTGCCGAGCATGATAAACGCAGAAACAGCTTCTGTCATATCCTGCAAGGCAGTAGGCAGAAATTCCAGTGTATATTCCTTGTTATCATCCATTGAGCAATGCCTCCAGCTGCGCATTCACCTCATCGAGTGAATATGTTTTGGCACCTTGCAGGCGCATTGCCTCGGCGGTCAGGAGCTTTTCACGCAGATCGAGCATTTCTTCTCGGAAAGAATATGCCTCCATGCTCATAACGACAAGATCACCCTCGCCGTTCTTGGTGAGAAAAACAGGCTGATTCTGCGCTTTGCAGAAATCTGAGATCGCATTATAGTCATTGCGCAAACAGGTTGACGGCTTAATCATCATAGGGAACGCCTCCTTCGCAATTATTCTATACATATTATATCACAATTCTATCAACTTGTCAATGGGGATTTTTTACATTGTGCAGAACACCAAAATCAAGATTACCGGAAAGGAGAACTGTATTTTGAGCAGATACAATACTGTCCTCTACAACTGGACAGAGGTCACGAACCTCCTGCTGCACGACAAGCAGCTTCTGGCGCACTTTCTGCGCTTCTCTGCGGGGATGTATAAGCAGTCATTTCCCGATGCTGCTCTGATCTATCAACAGAACCCCTATGCAACAAAGGTCGCAACGCTGGAAGTCTGGAACAAGCTCGGCAGGCGTGTCAATCGTGGTGAACACAGTATCGCCGTGTTCGGTGAGGATTGCAAGTGTAAGCACCTGTTCGATGTGACGCAGACCGAAGGCAAGCGTATTCCCGACCTCTGGAAGCTGGACGAAAGCCTTGCCGCCGACCTGACAGCAGCGGTCAATCAGAAATACGGCGCAGAATGCAAAACAATTCAGGAAACCCTTGCAGCAGTATCTGTGGATAACCTCAAATGCCGCAGCACGGATATGAGCGAGATCATTTCACAGATGGAGCTTACCGATGAACAGAAAAAGACATATCAGCAGTCTGTTGTATCAGCGGTGCGGTTCATGGTAGCCTGCCGCTGCGAGCTGGACGGCGATATGAAAATTAGTGGCGGCTTGAATCTGAATGCGGTGGATTTATTCCACGATACCCGTGACCTGATCCGCTTCTGCGACTTGGTACAGAGAACGGCAAAGGATTCACTTCTTGAAGTAGAGCGTGAGGTATTCCAAATCTTAAACAAACGGAGGGAAAGAGAGCATGAGCAGGAAATTAAGTCCGACAGGACAATATCTCAGGGAAATGCAGTACACGGACAACCCGCAGGAACAGGCGCTCCTGCGCCGACCGATCGGCAGGTGGGGCAGAATGTGGCAGGAGTGGATGAAAACAGAACACCCGACAGAGATAGCAGTTCTGGTTATGGAAGCACGGTGGCAGCTCATTCCGAGAGAGATCGACAGGCAGGCGGAGAACCGCTGGGCAGCACTGGACGAACAGTACCGCAGGGAGAATCCCCGACCGACGGAATTCGTACAGATGCAGCAGTGGGAGAAAACCCGTCTGCTGACGCTGGAGCATATCATCATGGAAGAGACCGTGTTCCGGATTCGGAGCTGACGGTTGCCTATCTGAAAGAATGCTATCTCCATGCCGACTTCAACCGCCGCCTTGACAGCTATGAAATGGCTGGTCTTGCTTTTACGGACGGCGCAGATTTGAAGATAGATGAAATCACATTTTTCAATCGGTTCCATGCAGATAAATTCTCCCCTGCACAGGCACAAGAGATTCGTCAGATCATGATGGTAGCGATGCTCAATCGAGAAAAGGAGCAGATCGCACATGACGAGCCGGAACAGTCCGAGCCTGCCGCAGAGCCGGAGGAGCATACCGAAACAGATATATCGGTGCAGCCTGAACCTGTGACAGCAGAAGCACCTGATCCGGTGATCGTCAACAACTTTCCCCTTATTTCCGGAAATCTGCCGCTGCTCACAGATGAAGCAGTTATTGCCGGTATCCTGACAGATGACCAGTTCTACAACAAGAAATGCGGTGAGATCGCTGCATATTTCGCTGACCATGATGACGAAAGCGAACGCATTGCGTTCCTCAAATCTGCATACAACACGGAATACTGCGAAATGAATATCGGCAGTGTCCGTGTCGGCTACAAGACTGCGGAAAACGGTCTGATGGTCTGGGAGGGCAGCAGTTATCTGTCCCGCACAAAGGAAGCCGGTCTTACATGGGACTTTGTGGCAGCATATATCGCAAAGCTGATCGAAGAAAACCGCTATCTCAAAGAGCCGGCATTACAGCGCAGTACGAAAAATGCGGACAAAAATCAGCTCGTTATCTACAGCTTCAATGAGAACGAGGGCGTTATCACAGCGGATTGCAGCATCGGAGATAATCAATTTGAAACGGAAGTGCTGCGTACCGATGATGATACACCATATATCAACTATAAAGGCAGACCGATCCAGTTCACAAGTCAGCAGGCTTATGATTTAGAGCAGTTCGAGCTGTTCCGTGCGCCGATCACACATGACAGAAACGGCTATTATGCCGATGACCTCGATGCCGGCGATCAGATTCGTCTGAGCGGCGAAATCTGGACGGTCGTTATAAAGAATGACTACACAATCCGGCTGTCAAGCAGCGAAAAGGAAGCTCCGGACAATGTGCAGAATATCTACGGCAAATGGCAGGAAAAACTGACAAAGCTCGGTTTTGAGTTTATCCCGCAGAGCCGTGAGATCGAAACGCCTGTCTTTGCAGAACCGGCAGAAGAAGCACCTGAACCGGAATCAGGAGATATTCAGCTCACGCTGTTTGGTGAGCCCGTGCCGATTGAAAAGACAGAGAAAAAGGAGCGTCCAAAAAAGAAAACAGTCGCTGTATCGCTGACAGCGCCGACTGCGGAAATGATGGACTATGTTCTCCGTGCAGGCAGCAATGAAAGAAGGTCACTCGAGCGCATTGTCGCTCAGTTTCAGAAGAATAAGTCTGTCGCTGAGAATGCCGAGTTTCTGCGAAAGGAGTTCGGCACAGGCGGTCGTGGCTACAAGTATTCTCCCCCTGACTATACCAGTGCATCCCTTGTGGCGGCATGGTTCGATCAGGACGGCATCACAGCGGCAATCAGCAGCACGGCTTTCCCGGAGGGCAAGAATACACATATATCATGGGAACAGGCGGCGGAGCGTATCGGTGAAATGCTTCGTGACGGCGAATACTGCGAACAGGATAAAATCGACAGTGCAGCAGATCATGAGCTTCAGGACATTGCAGAGCGCCTGCTGTTTCTGGAACGGGATGTGGAGGGAGATTCCTTTCTGCCGAAGGAAATGACGCAGGGCGGATTCCCGGAATGTGAAGCAAAGGTCAAAGCGGCACTGACCGATCCGGAAACGCTGAAAGCATATATCGCCGGAATGAAGCTGTTTCTCAGTCAATATGAGCAGAACCCGGATATTCTCCGTATGCACTACCACAAGCCAAAGGAGCTTTTGCAGCATCTGGAGGATTTGCTGCTTTCAAGGTCGGATTTTATCACGAAGCCTGATTTCGATTTTCAGCCGCAGTTTTTCATCACAGATGATGAAAAAAACCATTTTCTGACCACTCACGGAAGCGGCGTCGAGAGCGGTAAGTTCCGTATTGCGGAGTATTTCGCAGAGGAACATACGCTGCCGGAACGTATCCAGTTCCTGAAGCATGAATACGGCGACGGCGGTATGGGACACGCAGGCTTTGACGAATGGCACGATGCAAAAGGCATCCGCATTACAAAAAGTCCGTTTAGTGCAGATACGAAATGTACAGCTTTTATGAAGTGGAACGAGGTCGCAGAGCGCATCGAACGGCTGATCGCTGAGAATAAATATATCTCGCAGAAGGATATAGACGAGCGCATTCGCAGTGCAATGCGTGATTTGCAGCGTCCCGACGACGGTACTTTTAATCAGTATGTCATTGAACGTGCGAAGAAGGTGCTGCAGCAGTATGGCATCCCGCTTGATGAAGTCATTCCGAAGCCGCCTGAAAATGTGGAACAGGAAGATACAGCATTTATGTCCCTTGCAGACGAGCGCTTTGTCGAGCTGATGAACAGCGACGAAGGCTTGAACTATGCAATATTTGCTCCTGATCTTTCGCTTGTTGATGGCGGTGTATGGGAGCTTGATGAGGAAATAGACTTCCGGTTTGCAGCGGCGCAGATACTCGATGTTGCAGAATCTGACCTGATCCCCGTGCATGATTATGAGCTGTTCCGTGACCTTATCAATGACGATGTGGAGGTAGAAAACGCACCGGAACAGCTTGCAAAGCTGAAAGCGGATTCGATCAGCAATGCGCCGGATATACAACCACAACAGACAGTACAGGAAGAACCTGAGCAGTCTGAACCTGCGGCAGAGCCGACCGTTCAGACACCGGAGCGCATGACCGTTACCAAGAAGGCAGAGCCGAAAACAGGTATTCCAGTCACCTATCATTATAACCCGTCAGATACCGCACCGAACGGCGCAAAATCCCGATTCAAGGCGAATATTGAAGCGATACAGACCTTGCAGCGTGTTGAAGCGGAGAACCGCTATGCTACGCCGGAGGAACAGTCTGTTATGGCAAGATATGTCGGCTGGGGCGGCATTCCGCAGGCTTTTGTGACCGACCGCATGGCTGCGGACAGTTATGCCGGTAATCTCGGAAAGCTGCCGCAGACCGACTGGGAAACAGAGCAGAAGCAGCTTTTAGAGCTGCTGTCGCCGGAGGAATACAAGGCGGCTCGTTCCTCGACACAGACCAGCTTTTACACGCCGCCTGATATTTCGGACGGTATCTATCAGGCACTTTCGCAGTTCGGATTCACGGGCGGCAATGTATTAGAGCCGTCTATGGGTGTCGGAAACTTCTTTGCAAAAATGCCGGAGGGTATGCGAGAAAGCTCCCGTCTTTACGGTGTCGAGCTGGACAGCATTTCCGGCAGAATTGCACAGCAGTTATATCCGCAGGACAGGATTCAGGTGCGTGGCTTTGAGCAGACGCATTTCAATAATAACAGCTTTGATGTTGTCATCGGAAATGTGCCGTTCGGTGATTACCGTGTCAGCGACAAGGCGTATGACAAGCACAAATTCAAGATTCATGACTATTTCGCTGCAAAGTCGGTGGATAAGGTCAAGCCGGGCGGTGTGGTTGCTATTGTCACATCAAAGTATACAATGGACAAGCTAAGTGAAAAGGCTCGTCGCTATCTTGCGGAGCGCTGTGACCTGCTCGGTGCAGTCAGACTGCCGGATAATGCTTTCAAAAAAAATGCAGGTACGGAAACCACGACAGATATTCTGTTTCTGAAAAAGCGTGAAACGCTGACGATCGAGGTGCCGGATTGGGTACACATGGGGCAAACACCGGATGGCATCCCCTGCAATCAGTATTTTGTCGATCATCCTGACATGGTGCTTGGTACAATGGCATGGGACGAGCGCATGAAGGGCAAATACGGCGATGACAGCAGAGTGACGACCTGCATCGGTGACGATACAATACCGCTGGCGGAACAGCTCAAAGCGGCGGTTGCGAAAATCGAGGGCAGCATTGAAACCATAGAAGCAGAGGAACGGCAGATGAAGGAGGGCGATGTGATACCTGCCGATCCGTCCGTCAGAAACTATACGCATACGCTTGTGGATGGGCAGCTCTATTTCCGTGATAATGAGGTCATGATCCGTGTGCAGGAAACCGGAAAAACACTTGACCGCATGATGGGACTGCACAAGATCAGGCTTGCGGCAATGGCAGTCATTGACGCACAGGCAGCAGGCTGCTCTGACGAGGAGCTTGCAGCGCTGCAAAAAGAGCTGAATGCTGTCTATGACAAATTCCGAAAGGCTTACGGCAACATCACAGACAGCGTGAACGAGCGCTGCTTTCGGCAGGACGATGACTACAATACGCTTGCAGCGCTGGAAATCGTGGATGTGGAAAAGAAAACCGTTGAAAAAGCGGAGATTTTCACCAAGCGCACGATTCAGCCGGAGATCGAGATCACATCCGTGGATACGCCGCAGGAGGCTTTGCAGGTATCGCTTGACAAGCACGGTAGAGTGGATATTGCATTTATGGCAAATCTGGTCGGCTGTGCGCCGGAGCAGGTCATTGCCGATCTCGGCAGTCAGGTGTACCGGAATCCCGCAAAAATACGAGATGACGATCCGTTATCCGGCTATGAGGACGCAAGCGAATATCTTTCCGGCAACGTTCGGGAAAAGCTGAAAACCGCACAGGAATATGCAGAGAAAATTGACGGCAACTTTGCACAGAATGTAACCGCATTGCAGGCGGTCATTCCGAAAGATCTGGAAGCAGACGAAATCTTCGTGAGAATCGGTGCAAACTGGATCGAAGTCGATGACTATAACCGATTCTTCCGCGAGGTTTGCAAAGGAGATACCTTCTTTCATCCTGTTACAAGAACAAAATTCGGTGAATACAAGATCGACGGTCTGTATCAGGACAAATCGGTTGCGGCGACTGAGACTTTTGGTACATCACGCATGAGCAGCTATCATATTTTTGAGAATCTGCTGAATCAGCGGAATATCGTGGTGCGTGACCGTGTGGAAGATGCTGACGGCAAGTTCCACTATGAAGTGAATCCGAAGGAAACACAGCTTGCGAAAGAAAAAGCCCGTCAGATGAAGGAAGCATTCAAGAGCTGGGTATGGGCGGATATTGACCGGAGGGATCATTATGTAGAGAAGTATAATTATCTTTTTAATGCGATTCGCGGCAGAGAGTATGACGGCAGTCATCAGACATTTCCCGGCATGAATCCGGCAATCAGCCTGCGTCCGCATCAGCAGAATGCCGTTCTCCGTGCAAAGCTGGGCGGCAATACGCTGCTGGCGCACTGCGTCGGTGCAGGCAAGAGCTTCGAGATGATCGCAGCAACCATGGAGAAAAAGCGGCTCGGTCTGATTTCCAAAGCCTGTGTAGTCGTACCGAAGCACCTGACATTGCAGATGGCTTCGGAATGGATGCGCCTGTATCCGAATGCAAAGCTGCTAGTGGCAAGACCGGAGGACTTCGCGAAGGATAACCGGCAGAAATTCATTGCAAGGTGCGTGACCGGCGATTATGACGCTGTTATCATGTCCTTTACGCAGTTTGAGCGTATCCCGATGTCCGATGAATACCGCAAGCAGTTTATGGAGAAAGAACTGGCTGAAATCATGGATGCTTTGCAGGATGCAGATTACAGTGACCGCACATCGGTCAAGACACTCGAACGCGAAAAGATGCGGATCGAGGAACGGCTTGAAAAGCTCATGTCCTCCAAGAAGGACAATTCTCTGTGTTTTGAAAAACTGGGTTTTGACTATCTGGTCTGTGATGAGGCACATTATTATAAGAATTGCTATGTCGCAACAAAAATGAGTAATGTCGCGGGCGTACAGACAACAGCAGCGCAGAAATCCGAGGATATGCTGATGAAAACGCAATACCTCAACGACAAATACGGCTGCAACAATATTTTATATAGTACAGGCACACCTGTCTCGAACTCGATGGTAGAGTTTTATGTCATGCAGCGGTATCTGCGTCCCGATCTGCTTCAAAAGGCAAGCTTGGAGACCTTTGACGATTGGGCGAGCACCTTTGGCGAGGTCGTTTCGCAGCTTGAGATCAAGCCTGCGGGCAACGGCTTTCAGATGAAGAACCGCTTTTCCAAATTTGTCAATATCCCGGAATTGATGCAGATGTATAAGGAGTTTGCAGATATTCAGACGCCCGACATGATCAAGCTCCCTGTGCCGGAACTGAAAACCGGCGCGCCGATTGTTGTGACAGCAAAGCCGGATGACAGACAAAAGGCATATATGAAAGAGCTTGCGGCGCGCTCCGAGCGTATTCACAACGGCAATGTCGATCCGGCTGAGGACAACATGCTGAAAATCACACATGAAGCGCGGCTGCTCGGTCTGGATTCTCGCTGTATTTTCCGTGATGCCGATCCGGCACCGGACAGCAAGGTGATGATGCTGATCGACAATCTCGAACAGAATTACCGCGACACCATGGAGCAAAAAGGCGTACAGATCGTGTTCTGCGATATTGCAATCAATGCCGATCCGGAACACTTTTCGGTATATGAAGCAATCAAGGAGGAGCTGATGCGCCGCGGCATTCCCCGTGAGGAAATCTGCTTTGCGGGCGATGCCAAAACCGACAAGGCAAGAGCAGATATGTTTGAGCAGCTTCGCAAAGGCGAAAAGCGTTTTATTCTCGCCAGTACATCAAAACTCGGTACCGGAGCAAATGTGCAGGACAGGATATGTGCGATTCATCATCTGGATATACCGTGGGTGTGACTTGATGTCGCATAAATAATTGTTTAACATTAAGATTAAACCTGCTATTCCGTTAGCAGTAGCCTAATACCGCCGGCGCGGGAAGCAATGACCGTGTTCGGAAGCCGGTATGACAAAGTAGCCCTCCGGAAACGGAGAAGCCAGAATCGTGAGAGAACGGCGAAACTGCGAGCAACAATGCAGTTAGGGAGCGAGGCTGAGCAGTATGGCTAACATAAGTGAACTGTTGAATAAACACCGTAACGTCCAACGAGCCAAAGTTGCTGACAGGCTCCAGCCCAAAATGGGGAGCGGTCGGTTAATCCTTTCCATGGTAGGATTACACGGACAAAGCACCGCCGGTGGATGTGACAGAGCCTAACCTGCCCGATGTTATTTATGCGGAACAAGGTAAGCCTGTATCTCTCCTGAAAAGGAAAGTTTTTCGTAAGAAAAACCGATAGGGGTGCAGGTAGAGGAACGCAGAAAAAGCGAATGCCGTTCTGTAACGGAACGGATAGGGGTTCAAAATTTGCCCTAACCCGAAAGGGTGCAGACTTCTGCATATAGTGATTCTTTACATGAAGCTTACAGAACTTTTGAAAGGAGCTGAGCAAATGAACGCGAATAAAGCGTGTGCTGTTTCTGATCTGCGCGGAACATGGAAGTCCATTGACTGGACGAAATGTGAAGCACAGGTAAAAAAGCTGCAAGAACGGATTGTAAAGGCTGGAAAAGAAGGCAAAAGCGGCAAGGTGAAAGCCTTGCAGTGGACGCTGACACACTCCTTCGCTGCGAAAGCAATCGCGGTAAAGCGAGTGACAACGAACAAAGGCAAGAAAACACCCGGAGTTGACGGTGTTCTCTGGTCTACGGATAAGGCAAAATATGAAGCCATTTTCAGCTTGAAAAGAAAGGGCTATCATCCGATGCCTTTGTGCAGAGTTTTCATCAAGAAATCAAACGGAAAACTTCGCCCGCTCGGAATTCCGACCATGAAGGACAGAGCGATGCAGGCACTGTATCTGCTCGCATTAGACCCGATTGCTGAACTGACGGCGGACGGTCATTCCTACGGATTCCGAAAAGAACGGTGCTGTCAGGATGCAATACAGCAATGTCATACATTGTTATCCCATGACTATTCACCGAAGTGGGTTCTGGAAGGAGATATTAAGGGCTGCTTTGACCATATCAGCCATGACTGGATGTTGAAGCATATTCCGACAGACAAGGAAATCCTGAGAAAATGGTTAAAATGCGGCGTGATCTTCAACGGTGAATTCTATAAAACCGAAGAAGGCACAATGCAGGGCGGCATTATTTCTCCGACACTGGCTAACATGACCCTAGACGGTATTCAGACAATTCTGGATCAAAAATACTTGCGCCGGAGCATCAACGGAAAATTGTATTCTCCGAAGGTAAACATGGTGCGCTACGCTGATGATTTTATTATCACGAGCGAATCCAGAGAAGTGCTCGAAACAGAAATTAAGCCAATGCTGGTTGATTTTCTGGCAGAGAGAGGTTTGGAACTGTCCCAGGAGAAAACAGTCATTACACATATTGATGACGGGTTTGATTTTCTCGGCTTTAATATCCGGAAATACAACGGCGTATTACTGACACAGCCCGCAAAGAAATGTGTGAAAAAGTTTATGGAAGGAATCCGCAGCGTCATTGACAGCAATAAGTCCTGCCGTCAGGAAAGTCTGATTCGGTTACTGAATCCGAAAATCACAGGCTGGACGAATTACTACAGATGCGGTGCATCTTCCAAAACATTCCAGAAAGTTGACCATATGATTTTCCAGAAGCTCTGGCAATGGGCAAAACGGCGGCATCCGAAAAAGGGGCTGCACTGGATAGCTGACAGGTATTTCCATCATTACAAGATGCGAAACTGGCGTTTCCTTGTGGAAATTCCGCGCGGCGACAAGATTGATATTTTGCCGCTGAAACTTGCATCTGACACGAAAATACTGCGTCATAAAAAGATCATCAGTAAAGCAAACCCTTATGATGCAGAATGGAAATCCTACTTTGAGGAGCGCATGACCTATAAAATGCTTCTCTCGCTGAAAGGTAGAAAATCGCTGCTTTATTTGTGGAACCGTCAGAACAGATGCTGTCCGCTGTGCGGTCAGCAGATTACAGCTGAAACGCCGTGGAACGTGCGTGAGAAAACAGAAAACGGGGATACCGTGCGTTATCTTGTGCATGACAGTTGCTACAGAGCTGTTCGTTTTCCATCCGGTATCTGAACTTGCAGATACTTTGAATTGCTTGAGCCGTATGAGAGGAAACTCTCATGTACGGTTCTCAGAGGGGAAAGCGGTAGTAATATCGCTGACCTACTCGACAAGCCTGCCGATCTGACGCAGCAGGACGGGCGCGGTATCCGGCAGGGCAACATGTTTTCTGAAGTGGGCATCTATCACTATCTGACAGAAAACACTTTCGACGCATATATGATGGGCATTATTACGAATAAGGCGAAGTTTATCTCACAGATCATGACAAGCAAAGATCCCGTTCGTGTGTCGGAGGATGTGGACGAGACTGTTCTGACCTATTCACAGATGCAGGCAATTGCAAGCGGAAATCCGATGATTAAGGAAAAGATTCAGCTTGACAACGATATTGCAATGCTGAAAACACTGGAAGCAGAGCATAAGAAGTCGGTATTCAAAATGCAGGAGCTTGCAGAGCGCAGACTGCCGCAGCAGATCGATAATTATGCCGCACTGCTTGAAAAGGCAAGCGGCGACCTGCGGGCATTCCAAGAGCAGCACCCGGACAATGCGGAATTTCAGATCGAAATTGACGGAAAGACATATACCGACCGTGCAGAAGCCGGTGCAGAGATCGAAAAGGCGCTTATCAGGTGTTCAACGACCGGTGAGAGTATCCGGCTGGGCAAGTATTTCGGCTTTGAACTGACGATTGAACGGAATCAGGGCGGATTCATTGACAACGGAACAGCTTGCAGCGTTTGTCTGCACGGTAATCTGAAATACCATGCGGAACTGTCCCTCAATAATCCGATCGGTAATGTGCGGCGTATTGAGAACCTCGCCGGTATCCAGATCAATGCAAAGATCAAGCAGTTTTCCGGCGATCTGGACAAGGCAAAGCAGAACTTGGAGGACGCACGGGCTGCAATGACAAAACCGTTTGAACGGGCGCAGGAGCTTGCGGATATGCAGAAGCGGCTGGATTATGTCAATGAGCAGCTCAGTATGGACAGTCCGGACGAGCCGCAGCCGGTATGCGAAACGCAAGATGATATTGCGGCAGAGCGGCTGCCGTCAACCGTGAAGGTCGGGATGGTGTCCGTAGCAGTTCCGGCTGCTGCGTATGCAGACAGATCACAGCCGTCGATTCCGACTGAGCCAAACAAAAATCATCATGCAATCAGTAAGCTGAGGAGATGAAAAATGCTCCCACAACATAGTGGGAGCACCTTTCATAAATCATTCAATATCCGGTTCGGCTGCCTGCTCTAATTGTTTTTCAGTAATGCCGCATTCTTGCATGACCTCAGTCAATGACAGAATTTTGCCGCTGGTTTCCGAGAGACGCTTTTGTGCTTCGAGCAAAAGAGCATGGTCTACTGCAAGTTCAGGAGTATCCGGCATATGATCGCCCCCTTATTATTTATTATCATTATACGTGAAAGGAACGAAAATGTCAACCTGTTAATTTGATTGGAAAGGATGATAATATGGCATGGAAGAAACAATATACTCCGGAGGAAAAGGCTGCATATCAGGCGCAGAAGCGTGCTGAAATTGAGGGTATCTTCCGGCGGATCGACACGGGCGTGCAGCAGGTTTTCACTTCGGAGAAATACCGTGACTACCTGAAATTCATGTCCAGATTCACAGATTATTCTGCGCGGAATACGCTGCTGATCGCTATGCAGAAGCCGGATGCAACGCTGGTCGCGGCATACGGCAAATGGCAGCAGCTCGGCAGACAGGTCAAAAAAGGCGCGAGCGGCATCGAAATTCTTGCACCGGTCGCGTATAAGACAAATATGATCGAGGAGATCGAGCGCCCTGTGATCGACGAGTTCGGGAATCGTCAGTACAATCCCGACGGCACGGAAAAGACGGAGATCGTACAGAATCCGGTCATGGATATTGCATTCAAAAAAGCGTATGTGTTCGATGTTTCACAGACCGAGGGCAAGGAGATTCCAAGCCCGGTACAGGAACTGCACGGCGAACTGGACAGCGACCGTATGGAGGCGATCCTCAAAGCGCTGCACCGCGTGACCGGCATTGAGATCAGATTTGCGGAGATTCCCGGCGATGCAAAAGGCTTCTATAATCCTGCCGATGATTCGATCATCGTGCAGTCCGGCATGAGCGATGCGCAGACGCTGAAAACCGCGTTTCATGAGTGTGCACATAAGCTGCTGCATGATCCTGATTTGAAATCCGTGACAACGAAATCCGCGCGAAATGAAAAAGAGGTACAGGCGGAATCCACAGCGTTCATCGTTGCGGAAAGAATCGGGCTGGATACCTCGGAATACTCATTCCCGTACATCGCATCCTGGTCGGACGGCAAGCAGCTCGATCAGCTGACAAAGGTGCTGGATGAAATTCAGCAGGCAGCAAAAACCATGTCCGCGGCAATTGAATCCGAGCTTCTGAAACTGCAAAAGCGTGACCTGACTATCGAGGAAATGCTTGCAGATACAGATCTTGACAATATCCAGAAAGCAGAAATTCTGATTGATGACTGCCGTACAAGGGGTATTGTGTTCTGTGAGCAGGACGAGAATACGATCCTGCAATGCGCCGGTGAACATGAGGACATTGCAGAAACCATGCGCCTGATCTCCGATCTGGAGATGACCTGCGGGCAGATGCCTGTTATAGAAGAAGCGCCGCCGGATATTTCACAGGAAGAATACATGGCAGCAATGAATTTTGAGACTGTATTTCACAAACCGAAAGGAGCAGAAAAAACAATGGAGATGCAGAGAGCAACCAAACCGGATAAGCCCGCAACGCTCGGCAATACACCGTATCAGGTGCTGTGCCGCTCGCAGGTGCAGTATTTCAAGGGCTTGAAGCCGCGTCATGCGGAAAACATCGCAAAACAGCTGGATGCGGACGGCATTGCATTCAGCGGCGTCAGAAAGGGCAGCACCGTGACGCTGACTGTCCGCAAGGTCGATGTACCGCAGTATGAAGCAGCTGTGGAGAAGGTCAAGGCAGGCTATTCCAGAGCGAGAACGACTGCTCCGCAGCCCGCACAGGTTTATTTCGATGCGCCGCCGCGCAAGGCACAGGCGCCGATTCTCGAAAAGCAGCCGCCGAAATCTCCGAAGGATGTCCCGATTATCACGGAATCCTTTGTGGAGGCACGGCAAAACAACCGGCTTGATGCGCTGTGGGACAGCATCAATGCATCAAAATCCTGCCGTGATTTCATCGACCTACATCTGTATGATGCCTACGAAAACCGCGATCTGAAAGGCTTTGTAAAGCAGCTGGAAGATAATTACGGAATGGAGCGCACGATGTATACGCTTGCTGCAACGATTCAGCTAAAAAAAGAGGACGGACGCTTCACGCCGGAGGTCAGGAAGCAGGCGGCGCGGTTCCAGTTTGAAAGCGATCAGTTCCGCCTGAGATTTCTGACGGAACAGCACCCTGTCCGGCTGAATCATCTGTTTGAAGTCCTGATGGACCGTGCAAAAGATCTGAACCAGGCTGCGCCGAAGCAAGAACCGCCGCGTCTTTCGGATTATCTGAGCGGACACTTCCTGCTCTCCACAGAGCGTGTTTCCGTTCAGGATGATTACCGCGGCATCCCCGAAACGCACTATTATAATTCCTCTGTCAATGAGTATTTCGTTGACGGCATCGGCTGGCTGAACGAGGATGATTATAACCGAGAGCAGAAGCTGTCCGGCGAATCTGCAAAGCAGTTTTACGGCAAAGTCTCAAAAATCAATGCGTCCTGCATTGATCCGGACGGCACGGTCAGCAAGATCGACATGACACGGCAGGAGTATGAGCTGATGACCGCGCATACCTATACGGCTGAAAACCGGCAGGCACTTGCAATGGCAAAGGCAAAGCTCGCAGAGCGTAAGGAAGATGCCGGCATTCAACCCAAACCGACGGAACAGTATGCCGTCCGGCAGTCCGCAGATCATCGTTATTCGGTCGTGACGCTCAGCGCGGACGGTCTGGTAACACCTGTGATTCCTGACCTGAAATCTGTTGCGGATGCGAAAAAAGCGCTGCTTGCACTGTATGAGCAGAAAAAGAATACTGTCCGGTGCGAGCTGGTGCATCCGCAGGTGCTGGATGAAAAATCCGCGGCACTGTATACAGCGCAGGAAGAATTGCCGCAGGTTGTTTACCGGATTCAGCTCAGTCATGACAAAAACGATTCCAATACGCATTATGTGCAGCAGTATCTGAAAAACGACGATGACAGCTACAAGGTCGGAAAGGTCATGGCGCGCGGTGATTACTTCGCCTGCAATACTGCGCTGAGCAAGCTGCTGAATCCGGCACCCGTTATGAAACAGGAGCGCTTTATGGACGCGCTGATGTCAGCAGTTCCTGCACCGCCGATACTGTCTGCTCCGAAATCTCATACAGAACGCGATACATCTTCTGAGCTGCCGGATCAGGGAACAGTTTTTGTGATTTATCAGCTGAAAGGCGGCGACCAAACACGCGACCTGCGGTTTGAACCCTATGACCGTCTGGTGCAAAGCGGTCAGAAGCCGGATATGGCAAACTATGAGAAAGTATATGAAGGCAGAATGGAGGACATTTCAGACAGCTCTGATCTGCGTATTCAGTTGGAAGCGCTTTTTTATAAGTTCAACATGAAGCGTCCTGATGATTTCACCGGACACAGTATGTCTGTCAGCGATGTCGTAGTTGTGCGTGATCAGGCATTTTATGTGGATTCCTTCGGATTCAAACCGCTGCCGGATTTTCTGACACCGCCTGCGCCGGAACTAACGGAACAGGCATTTCTGGATGCGCTGCCCGGACGCTTGCAGGCAGTTACGAAAAGAACCGTCAGCCCCGCCGAGGACAATCTGCTGAGAATTTCCGCAGAAGCCGCAAAGCTGCACATTGATCCTGCCATTATGCGGAAAGCCGCAGAAATGATGAACGATACACGCATTGAACAGATGGCGGAAACCTATACAAAGCGTTTTGGCAAGGACAATCCGCCGGAACCGCAGCAGAAACCAAAGCTAAAAAAGCCGAAACTGTAAGGGGTGGATATATATGAGCATATTGACGATTGAGGAAAAAATGCTGCTCCGGTCGCTGAACTGCCGGAATCAGGCAGAGGCGCTGACTGTGCTGAAACACTTTTCAACGGATTTGCAGACAGAAGCGATCCTGCACGACAGCATTCAGGCGCTGATTTCCAAGCTGGAGCGTGACCATCTGGATTATATGGCAGAGAATGCGGATATGCCGGATGATCTGAGTGAATGACAGATAATTTCAGATCACATCAGATAGAAAATCCTAAAAATACGTCATTATTCTTTTTTTGCATTTAAAAGCTGCTATTTCTTTTCTCAGGCATATTGTTTCGTCAATTTCGTCCCTTAACGAAAAAGATTATCGAACGGGTTTAGGGGGAAAAAGCCGATCCTATTTCCATTATAACAGATTTTCGAAAAATGTAAAGCCCTTTTCTGACTTTTCTACGGAATAAAACAAAGATCAACTCATAAAAGGGATTCAAATTAAGGCGATAAGCCGTCAAATATATTGTATCGGGAGGTCTATTATGGCAAAGAGAGGAAGCAATATTTACCTGCGCAAGGACGGTCGTTATGAAGGTCGAGTTGCAATTGGTTATACAGAAAGCGGAAGAATACGGTATAAGTCTGTATATGCCCATACACTCGCAGAAGTAAAACAAAAAATGGAGGAGCTCTATTCTATGCGAAATACAGTTCCGATTGCTGCAATGAAAATGACTGTACAGGAGGTCTGCACACAATGGCTTTCTGCTTGCAAACTACGGGTAAAGGATTCCAGTTATGCAAACTATAATAGCATCATTCGGAATCATATTCTCCCGCAGCTCGGAAACGTATCCTTTTCCTCGTTGACTACTGCTAAACTGGATGAGTTTATTTTCAATAAGCTCACACATGGTCGTCTGGACGGAAACGGGGGATTGTCCGCAAAGACTGTGCGGGATATTATGACTGTCTTTCGCAGTATAGAGCACTATGCGGTGAGAGAATACGGTATTCGCGGAACACATTTCACAATGCCCAAAACAGAGCGAAACCAACTGGATATTCTCAGCTCTCACGAACGTATCCGACTTGAACAGTATCTGAAAGCCAATCTGAGTATCACCAGTGCAGCAATCCTCCTTTGTATGTATACCGGATTGAGAATCGGAGAATTATGCGGACTGAAGTGGGAAGATATAGATTTTCTGAATGGTCTTATTTCAGTAAAGCGTACTGTACAGAGAATTAACCGCTGCGGGTTCAGTGAAATCATGATTGGTGCACCGAAAAGCAGGCATTCCATTCGACAGATTCCGGTTCCGTCTTTTGTTTTGCAAGTACTTCTGCGCTTTAGAAAAGATAATGCTTTTTTCGTTGTGTCCGGAAAAGACAAACCGACTGAACCGCGTACTATGCAAAACCGTTTTAAGTCTATCCTTAAACAGTGTAATCTGCGAGATGTGAATTTTCATCTTCTCCGGCATACCTATGCATCAGTCTGCGTGGAGTTAGGATTTGATATTAAAACTCTCAGCGAATTGCTCGGTCATGCCGATGCAAGCGTTACCTTAAACCGTTATGTGCATTCTTCCATGGAGCAGAAGAAAAAATTTGTGGAGCGATTGACAATGTGCGCATAAAAGTTTTTATACCGTCAGGAAACATAGTTTCAATATCTAAAAAGCGTTGTTTTTTCTGCATTTTCAATCAGTATTACGCATAGGGACGAAATTGACGAACACTTGTAAACCTTATTATTATACTCTTGTTGATAAATAAAATGCAAGCATGAATTATATTTGACTTGACTTTTTTGAAAGGTTGTGGTAAAATCGATAATAAACGATTAGGTTCGAATAC
Organism: Oscillospiraceae bacterium; assembly: GCA_016281125.1. Classification (GTDB taxonomy): domain Bacteria; phylum Bacillota; class Clostridia; order Oscillospirales; family Ruminococcaceae; genus Firm-04. The sequence continues at coordinate 24,939 of JAEEIA010000051.1, forward strand.
ATTTGTGGGGGAACCAGCAATGATCCGAATTGCTGTTATCGATGATGATCAGCTATTTTGCGCCGAATGTGAAAGGTTTATCTTGGCATATTCCAATGTGAACAAAACTAAAATGGATGTTGAAGTATTCAATAGCGGTGAATCGTTTATGGATTTTTGGCATCTGGAGCATCAATTCGATCTTATCTTCCTGGATATAGAATTATATGAGATGAACGGAATTGAAATAGGGCGTATTCTTCGCAAATCCGAGCATAATCATCAAGTCCAGATTGTTTATGTCTCAGCTAAGGAAAACTACGCGATGGATCTTTTTCGTAATCGTCCATTCGACTTCTTGGTTAAGCCCATAACACAAGACCATATTTCAGCTGTTTTAAATGAATATTTATTGGAATTCCCGCAGGAACACTTGTATTTTGAATATGTTTTTGAACGAAAAAATTATAAACTGCTGATCAGCAAGATACTGTATGTACAAAGCAATCGGAAAAAGGTTACCATTGTAACGGACGATGGAAGTTTTGAGATATACGGAAAATTAGAGGAAATATTAGAAAAACAGCTTTCAGCTCTTTTTATTCGTATCCATAGATGTTATGCAATTAACATTCAGCATATTACAGAATTTTCTTTTCAAGATGTCGTGCTGACCAATGGTGAACGGCTGCCAATTAGCCGCCCTTTGCAAAAGGATGTGAGTGAACAGTTGTTATCACTAGAACACTATAAAATACTATCCAGATCGGGGCTGAATGAATCATGATAACTGAAGAAAATACTCTATATTTATTAGCAAATGCATTCCGAATTTACACCTACATGAAGTTTTTTCATGTGTTTTTTAAAGAACAACGGACTTCCAAGTGGAAGGAATGGATTGTATATTCGACTTTTTTTGTAATAAATAGTTTTGTTTTTTTTCGATGGCATAGCACCTTCTTGAATCTGTTTTCTAATCTTTTTTTTATTTATTTGATTCCTTTTTTATATAGAAGAAATATTGTATTTAATATTGGAATAGGAACCCTAGGATATGCAATTAATATCATTGCGGACTGCGCATTATACTTTTTCGCGTCTTATTCTATAGTGGTTCAAAGTGGAATGGCGACCTCATTACTTTTCTTTTTCTTTACACTTATCTTAGAATTCATCTTTGAGTCGCGCACATTTAAAAGCATCCGTAGTATCAATTTACTGGCTATTATCATCATTCCTATGGGAAGCATATTGATAGCTGTTTTGACAATGTATGAATACAAAAAAGAAATGTTGATGATTTCTATAATCTTATTTGCAATCAATATTATAGTATTTTATCTCTTTGCAATACTAGATACTGCATATCAGAAAATTCATGAAGCAGCAATGGCAGATCAATCGGCGAAAGCATATATGAACCAGTTGGATTTGGTGTATCAGACTCAGGAACAGCAACGTTTTTTACGGCATGATATGAAAAATCATTTACAGAAAATGCAGATGTTGCTGCAGGAACATAAATACGATGAACTAAGTGAGTATATAAGTCGTTCGACACAAGAAGTAGCGAGTCCAAAGGATTACGTTCATTCTGGAAATGGTGATATTGACAGCTTTCTGAATTACAAGCTTGCAGTTGCGGAAAAACACGGAGCAAGAATCTCCGCGGATGTCCGTATTCCTGATGGCCTTCAAATTGACTCTTTTGATATTAGCGTAATTCTCGGAAACCTGCTTGATAATGCGATCGAAGCAATCACCTCAGAAGAAAACCCATCGTTATCAGTTCGCATAGATTTTAAACGTAAAATATTGTTTATTACAGTTCAAAACACATGTACACGAAATATCAAAATAAAAGCAGGTATCCCGTTTAGCACTAAAAAAGGGACTAATAATCATGGCATCGGATTAAAGAGCATCAGCCATGCGCTCCAAAAATATAATGGAAATATGAAAATCACATGCGATAGTGGCGTTTTTACTGTTACGGTCTTGATGTATATAAATTAATTCAATCACCTCTCGTTCACCAGCTATATGAGAAGTATAAGAATAGTGTGAGCGGCATACATAAATAGATGTCACTTAGGAATAGAGACATCTGTCTCTTGATACTCCAGCGGAGATTAATAATGCAAGATAGCTTTTGGAAGATATTCTCGCATAGACAGACTAGAAACTGTAGACTAACGCTCAGTGGCAGGAAATTGCTGATTATATGTCACTGTCAATTCAGAACGGCGATAAAAAAGATATTCCATGAAGATAATGCTATTGAAATAAGTGTAAATGTTCCGCGTTTTCCTTTTCTGTGTCAAAAATGATGTGTAAGTGTAAGATAAAATAAACCCACATCATAATCATAATCTGCCTCACGCAGTCCAATGTGTGGGGCAGATACCTTTTTACACGGCAAATGAAATATTATTATAAAAGCATCAGAACTGTGTATGTCGCTCACACTGCCACAGCGGCAAAGGGCATTTATATTTTGCCACATCTTGCTGGTGACAGCACGTAGTCACTGCCTGTGTATGCCGCTCACACTGCCGCAGCTGCACGGAGTTTTTGCCCACCCTTGCCGGAGACTGCCCACGGGCACTGCCCGGCAAATTATGATATACTTGGTATGGCACGTCAATGACGTGACTACATACCAAGGAGGTCTATCACATGGTAGACTACAAAGAGATTCTCAGGCTTAGTCAGCAGTACTATAGCCTGAGACAGATCGCAGCAAGTGTCTGTCATTCACATCATACGGTGAAGAATGACTTGGATCTTGCCGCACAGCACGGGATAGAATGGCAATTAGCTGATGACATGCACAAACGCCGAGCTTCGGAAAGCTCTTCCATCCCGACAAAAAAGATGCAGGGATCTCCTGTATGTGGTATAGTATAATAAAACGTACAGAATTAGCCAATAATAACATACAATAATTCGCTGCAGAATATACTAATTGTATACGCGCACCGACAAACGAGAGCCACCGTCACGTACTTTGTGATCCATGCTGCAGGAGCAGCGAGCCACTTGACAAATTGTCGGAACAAGAACCGCACGCTGCCGGAAAATAACCGCACTTTAATTTTATAGATACTCTTCGAGGCATTTGTAAAGTTCGTTCGCTTTTATTTCACAGTCCACTTGACAGCAAGCCTCTATGAGCGCGGTAGTCCGGCAGCACAGGCAGGCAGCCATGAGGGCTGCTGCCTGGCCACCAACCTACCACAACATAGTCACTGTCAAGCGGCTTTTGCGGCATAAAAGCTCACTTGTGCTGAGTGTGAAGAATGGATAGTCACGGATCTGAAACTGGTGCGGTTTTCCTTTGGCGAGGTGCGGTACCGAGTTCGTGTCGTTGCGGTTTTTATTCCGGCATATACAAGAATTTCGGTCTTGACCGCTTTAGTGTCTCTGTAGCGCAGGAACATTGTCTTCCACACCGTGTCAAGTTCTTTCCTTATCAACGTCATGGATTGGCTCCTTCCAGTAGATCGTGCCTTTTCTTCATTATTGCGTACTAAGAATCATAGAGCGCTCGACTCGTGCTTCAATATTCTTCAACAGATTATAGGTTTCATAGAGTGAATAATAGTTAAGCAATCAACTAAAATGTATAATCAGATTATTGAGGCAATCCATTAAACAATTCATACCATTATGTGATACAATTCGTACCAGTTAGCCGCACAGCATTTATATTTGTGCTATGATAAGATTGCCGAGAAGAAATATAAGGAGGTGTGAAAATGAAGAGCTTTGTCAAAA
>JAEEIA010000052.1 GCA_016281125.1 Oscillospiraceae bacterium
ATCGGTCGAGGGCTTTTCCTTCGCTTGATTCCACAGCGATCACTTGCTTTCAGTTTTCAGGGTATTGAGTAAAAGAAGCCGGTGTTAATGGCAATGAGGATCCACCCGTTCCCATTCCGAACACGGAAGTTAAGCTCATTCACGTCGAAGATACTTGGCTGGAGACGGCCCGGGAAAATAGATCAATGCCGGCACTCAACCCAGAGTTTTCACTCTGGGTTTTTTCATTTCCGGGAAATTTTTTTCTTGTAAACATCTTGATTTTTAATACGCTCTGTGATATAATAAAAAGGATGGGGCATAGCCAAGCGGTAAGGCACCAGACTTTGACTCTGGCATTTCGTAGGTTCAAATCCTGCTGCCCCAACCAATCAAAAATCAGACCGATTGCCAAGCAATCGGTCTTTCCGTCGGAAATCCGACAGACGAAAAAAGAAAAGGGAAAAAAACAGGAGCTGATTCAGATGCAGGGCGCAAACGATACTGTCCGGACGCAAGCACCCGCTGCGGAATCCGTCAGTGCGGCGGAGAAGAGTACCCGCAGATTTCTTGTCATTGTTCTTGTCGTGATTCTGATAATCATCGGCGGGATCGGAATCTGGTGCTATACCTATACGCATTTCAGGATGTTCGGGCAGCCGGAAAACATTTTTGCGGAGGAGATTTCCTTCCGCGGCAGTGAGATTCCCGATCTTGATACGCTGCGTGCATATCTGAAGCGCTTTAAGAATCTGAAAAAAGCCGACCTCGGCTCGTTTGAGGTCGAAGCAGAGGATTCTGTTCCGTTCCGGCAGGAGTTCCCGCATACGGAGCTGCTGTACCGCACCGTCGTTACGATTGACAACAAGACATATGACGCGGATATCACCACGCTCGATATTTCCAAGCACGGCTATTCCGATACGCATTCGTTTATTCAGAAGCTCGATTATTTTCAGGATCTCGATACCGTTCTGTTCGGCGGGCAGACCATCCCGGAATCCGAAAAGCAGCGTCTTTGCGAGGCGTTTCCGGATGTCGATTTTGATGTGATCGGCACCTATGAAATTTACGGCAAACAGATACCGGAAAACGCGGAGGAGCTGGATCTTCGTGACGTCAAGCTCGATGCCTCCCTCTGCGATCAGCTCGCGCTGCTGACGCAGCTGAAATCAGTTGACCTGCACGATCAGCCGCTGTCCATTGAGGAGAAAAAAGAGCTCTGCAAGCTGTTCCCGGAGGTTTCCTTCGGCTGGACGGTCATCTATGACGGCGAGGAGTACGATTCTTCGATCACGGAGCTGAATCTCAGCAACCGGAATCTGACGGAGGAGGATCTGGAGAACATCCGCGAGGCGATTTCACAGTTTCCGGATCTTGAAAAGGTCATTCTCTGTGACTGCGGCATTCCCTACGAGCGGCTCGCGGAGCTGAACGAGGAGTGGCCGGTCAGAGTGGTCTGGCGCGTGTGGCTGAACAACCGCTGGTCAATCCGCACGGATGATGTTGCATTCTCTGTCTTTATTATCCATTATGACTATCCGCGCATGGGCTCGTGGAATCTCGAAGTGCTGAAATACTGCACGGATCTGCTCGCACTCGATCTCGGCCATCAGTCGATTTCCGATCTTTCCGTGATCGGTGAATATCTGACGGAGCTGCGCGTGCTGATTCTTGCGGATAACTGTATCTGGGATATTTCACCGCTTTCCAATCTGAAACATCTGCATTATCTGGAGCTGTTCCTGAACCGGATTTACGATCTGAGCCCGCTGCGCGATCTGCATGAGCTCGTTGATGTCAATATCAGCTATAACGGCGGCATTTATGACATTGAACCGCTGCTGTATTCCCCGATGATGGAGCGCATCTGGATGGAGGCGACCAGCATCGGTATGGACAGTGTTGCGCTGCTCCAGGAAACGTATCCGGACTGCAAGCTGGTTCGCTGGGGCTCCGGCTCGGTGGATCAGGGCTGGCGTGAGCCGCATGAGCGTTATATTCAGATGATGGATATGTGGCAGCACAATTATTACGGCGACAAGTTCTCCTGCTTCGACGACAAGGCGATTGAGCTTGGCCTGCGTGACGATGAATAATCCGTCGGAGATACAAGATTTTCGACAAATCAAGGGGACGCTCTGCAATCAAGAGCGTCCCCTGAAATTTTGACAAACAAAGGCGCTGACCGCAGTCAGCGCCTGTTTTTTTTGTTGCAGGAATTATTTCACCGGAACAACCCAGCCGAACGGATCTTCCAGCTTGCCCCACTGGATACCGGTCATGGTATCGTAGATCTTCTGAGAGATCGGTCCGATCTTGTTGTCGTTGATCGTCATGACCTTGTCGCCCCACTTCAGGTGGCCGACCGGAGAGATAACAGCAGCCGTACCGGTGCCGAAGACCTCATCCAGCTTGCCGTTGTCGTATGCATCTGCGATCTCCTGAATGGTGATTCTGCGCTCGGAAACCTTCATGCCCCAGCTCTTGGTCAGCTCCAGCACGGACTTTCTGGTGATGCCCGGCAGGATGGAGCCCTGGAGCTCCGGCGTGACGATTTCGCCGTCGATGACGAACATGATGTTCATTGCGCCGACTTCCTCGATGTACTTCTGCTCAACACCGTCGAGCCACAGCACCTGAGAATAGCCTTCCTTATGTGCCTCATCCTGACCGATCAGGGAAGCAGCGTAGTTGCCGCCGGTCTTGGTGTAGCCCATACCGCCGCGCACCGCACGGACATACTTGGACTCAACATAGATCTTGACCGGATCCAGACCGGATGCATAATATGCGCCGGACGGCGAGAGGATGATGATGAACTTGTACATATCGCCGGGCTTGACGCCGAGGAACGGATCAACTGCGATGATGAACGGACGGATGTAGAGAGAAGCGCCCTCAGCGGACGGAACCCAGTCCTTTTCAACCTTCAGCAGAGCCATGAGGCCTTCCATTGCATCCTCGATCGGCAGCTCCGGAATGACCAGACGGTTGTTGGAGCTGTTCAGACGCTTGAAGTTCTCCTCCGGGCGGAACAGCTGGATCTCACCGTCAGCACGGCGATAAGCCTTCAGACCCTCAAAGACCTCCTGGCCGTAATGCAGGCAGAGTGCCGCCGGGCTCAGTTCAAGGTTGCCGTAGGGTACGATTCTTGCATCATGCCAGCCCTTGCCGGTTTCATAGTCCATGATGAACATGTAGTCGGTGAAGATGTGACCGAAGCCGAGCTTGGTCTCGTCTGCCGGCTTTGCCTTCAGGCTTGCTGCCTTTTCAAAACGAATGTCCATTGCTTTTTCCTCTTTTCCTCACAGTTTCTTAGAGTTTTCAGCCGCACCGTTCACGGCACTGCTGATATGTCATGCCGAGCACAGCTCAGCAGGCATTTCCTTTCAGATAGCGCGGGGTGTACTTATTGCGGTACAGTTCAACGGCATACCGCACGGAAACGACCGCGCTGCAAATGATCACGAGCAAAAATAAAATACGGATCACATTTTTCATATTGTCACGCTCCGTTCTGCCGCACAGCGGCTTTGATGCTTGTCAGATAACGTGTGCAGACTCCCCTGCGCCTTTTATTATAGCACATCTTGTGCCGGATATCAAGTGAAAAAGAAAAAAACTGTGTGAAAATTGCTTTGCAGGTCATTCTTCTGCGTTGTCGTGGCCGCCGTACAGCCTTGCAGTCCGTTTTTCCCTGAGCCATTCGGTCAGCAGCCAAAACGGTACCAGTACGCCGGATATGACAAACGCAAACACCGGCAGAATCCAGAATTTCTCCGCCTCTGAATTTTCGCAGGGCGGGAACAGGCCGGATGCGGTCAGCTTCACTGCAATCCACACAAACGCTGCACTTTCCAGTCCCCAGAAAAACAGGCAGGCGGTCACATGCCGCCAGCGCTTCCGGCAGTGATTCTGCACGCGCAGCGCCGGTTCCAGCATACAGAACAGCACAGACGGAACTCCTGCGATCAGGAGCATTACGACTGCGCTGAAATCCGGTATCTGTCCGTCTGAAACCAGATGCCCGAGCCAAAGGTATAACGTCAGGATCACCTGCATGAGCAGCTGCGCAGCCGTCATTTGCAGAAGCCTCTTTTTCATGTTATCCTCTCCCGCAGTGCGTTACAAACGCCGCGATCCAGTCTGCGAAGAAGCCGCTTTCGCAGGTCTTCTCCGAAAGAAAGCCGCCCTTTCCCGCGACTGCTTTCAGCACGGAAGGCTGCGAATCCGCAGGACAGCCGCAGTGATCCGCGGCAAGCAGCATTGCGGTGTCATTGTCAAAATCACCGGCAGCACCGATGACAGTACCCGCCGGCAGAAAACGCCGCAGCTTTGTCAGTGCGGTGCCCTTGCTGGTGTCATGCGGCAGAATTTCCAGGAACCAGCGGTGCGAGCGCGTGAAATTCACCAGTTCAAACCGTTCCTGCTTTACATATTCCAGCATCTCCGAAATCCGCTCAGGCGCGCCCGCGAACAGCGATTTGTAGCACTGCTCCGGCGAAATCTCGTCAAGCGTTTTCCGGACAAGCGGGATATGCGTGATTTCCAGATGCTGCCGCTCATAGTCGTTTTCCTGCAGGACGAACACGCCGTCCGGTGCCAGCACCTCTGCGCCGACGTCCGGGAATTCGCGCATCAGCTCGATCAGGATCTCCTTTGTCCCTGACGGCAGATGCGCCGCCCCGACGGTTTTCTGTGCCGCTGGATCGTAAAGCAGCGCGCCGTTATACATCACGACAGGGAAATCCGGGCGCAGCAGCTCCAGAAATTCCTGCGAGGCCTGCGTGCCGCGTCCCGTTGCGATACTGAACAGCCCGCCCTTTCTCCGGAAATCCGCGATGGCTGCGGCGTCCTCCGGCGAAACGGTTTTCTCCGGCGTCAGCAGCGTGCCGTCCAGATCGGTCAGCAGTGCAAGGCCGGCATAGGGCTTTTCAGAATGATTCATCGGTTTTGATACTCCTTTATGATTCCTGGGTTCCTTCCCAGAGGTGTTTCAGTCTTTCGATATCTGCCGGCATGACCGGGAACAAGCCGCTCTGATCCAGACAGATCTTGCAGCCGTCGCATCCGTACAGAACGCCGTGCCTGCGGCATTTCGGAAAGCTGTTCAGCGTCGGATCGTCCGGCTTGTGCCACTTGAACCAGTTCGATTCCGCCTCCGGCACAATCAGGTCTGCCGTCATGCAGCGGAACAGTGCGATGAACTCGTCCATTTGCTCATTCACCCGTTCCGGCTCTACGCTGTATTGGAGCATCTGCTGCGTTTCCGGCTTCTGCATGACTTCCCTGGCATGCTCCGCAGTCCGGATCAGAAATGCGCGGTCAGCTTCAAAGGTTTCCGCTTTCCACGGCATGTCCGGAAGTTCAAATCCGGCAACGCCGAGCCCGAGCGTCGAAGTGTTCCGCTCACTGAGGAATACGATCATCCGCTTTTCCGAATCGGTTATTGCCAGTTCGGAGCCGCTGACAACCAGGCAGTCGATTGCCCAGTCCAGCCCGCCGTTTGACAGCTTGAAATCCGCATCGCAGTTCATGCCGTGTTTCAGCACAATCCAGTTCCCCATATCAGGCATCTCCTTTCAGGCGGCTGGGCAAATCCTGCGATCAGCCCTCGCTCTGCCCGCCGCCGGACGGCTTCTCTCCGCCCTGCGGACGGTTCCCGCCGCGGTGATTCGGATACCGCCGGTTGTTCGGTCTGCGGTAGCGGCGGTTATCACCCTGCTGTTTCTCCTGATTCCGGCGTTCCTGCCGCTGCTCGGCGGCGCGCGCCGGATCCTCAACAACAGCGCGGTGCTCGGTGAAGTCCATGCCGTCCAGAAGCGGCGCTGCGTGGCGTACCGGCTGCTGTGCGGGCTGCGGCGCAGCTGCTTTCTGACGGTTCTCACCGAATTCCGGATGCAGCACAGCGGCATTTTCCTGCCGTGCCTCCGGCTTGTTTTCAGGCTTATGCTCCTGCCGGTTCCGCGGCTGCCGCTGCGGGCGCTCGCTGTTGTTTCTGCGCTCACCGGACTGCTCCTGCTTCTGCGGACGGGGCGGTCTTTGCGGACGCTCCGGCTTTTCCGGACGCTCTGTTTTTTCGGGCTTTTCCGCCTGTTCCGGCTTTGCCGTCTGCTTTGTCGCAGCGGCCTCCGGCTTCGCGGGCAGCGTCTTCTTGTCGCGCAGATCTTCTCTGGTCATGCGGCGGCTTGCATCCTGCAAGCGTTCGACGGCATCGCGGTGAACCGTAACCGGCACGTCGGAATTTTCCGGCTTCACGCGCAGCATGCCTGTCACGAGGTTCGCCTCCATGACATAGGCACGCACCGGCAGCTCGCCCGGCAGAATGACCGTGGAGCCGACCTTCGGCGTCAGCTTGATGAGCTCCTCGTAAACGGGGCTCTCATAGCGCAGGCAGCACATCAGTCTGCCGCAGGCGCCGGAAATCTTGGTCGGATTGAGCGCGAGTCCCTGCTCCTTCGCCATTTTAATGGAGATCGGCTGGAAGTTGTTGAGATAGCCCTTGCAGCAGAACTCCCGTCCGCAGATGCCGAGGCCGCCCAGCAGCTTGGCCTCGTCGCGGTCACCGATCTGCCGCAGCTCGATGCGGACATGGAACGCGGTTGCCAGGTCCTTGACCAGCTCGCGGAAATCGACGCGCGATTCCGCCGTAAAATAAAAGATCAGCTTATTGCTGTCGAATCCGCATTCCACATCGACCAGATGCATCGGCAGATTCCGCGACTCAATGCGCTCCTGACAGATGCGGAACGCCTCCGCCATATAGGCGCGGTTTTTTTCGAGAATCTGCATGTCCTCATCGGTCGCAAGGCGCAGAATCGGCTTGAGCGGTGCGGTGATGCAGTCATCCTGTACGGCATGGCGTCTTGCCGCGACCTCGCCGCATTCAGGGCCTCTTGCCGTTTCCACAACGACATAGCTGCCCTCTGCGGGATTGAGATTGCCCGGCGCAAAATAATACATTTTGCCGCCGCTTTTGAATTTCACTCCGATAACTTCGATCATAGTATCTATCCTATCCGGCGGATTGCTCCGCCCAAAATTCACATACGCTGTCAGGGATTACGCATCACAGAGCGCCGCACAGAGCGCCGTTGCCGTCAGAACGGCACTGACATTGCCGTCCAGATCCGCAAATGCCTCCCGGATCGCGCCGTGCATCCGCATGGCTCTGCGCGGTGTCAGTCCGGAAGAAAGCGTTTCCGCCGCAGCGCGGTCACAGCCGAGCCGCGGAAAGCTGCCCTCCAGCGTCAGGACAGCCGCATCCCGCACCTGTGCGTCCAGCAGCTCCAGCGTCCGGATCAGCTGATCCTTGTCCGCAGCCGCCGCCGTCAGCAGGCGCAGCATTTCATATTCATTGCGCTCTGCCAGTGCGGCAGAGAGCGCCGCGGCGTCATCCGCAGCACGCTTCACGGCCGGGTCGCTGAGATACGCAATGCATTTGCCGATGTTTCCGCCGAATCTTGCCGCTGCCGCGCGGATATCCGCATCGGGATAATCCCGCTTCAGCAGCGCCTCGGTGCATTCCCCCGCCGTCACAGGAAAGACCGCCTTGGCGGTCATGCGGGAGAGCAGCGTCGGCAGCAGCACGCCGACCGATCCCGCCGTAAAGACAAAGCAGGAATGGGCAGGCGGCTCCTCGACGGATTTGAGCAGCGCGTTCTGCGCCTGAATGCTCATGCCGTCGGCATCCGGGAAAATAAACACGCGCATATCGCCGTTGTTCGGCAGGACGGAAGCCTCCCGCCGGATGTCGCGCACGGTTTCGACGGAAAAGCCCATGCGCTTGCCGGAGTGCTCCGCAGTCGTGATGTCCGGGTGCGCGTCCTCCGCGGCGAGCCGGCAGCTCTTGCAGGTGCCGCAGGGTGCAGAATCCGGATGTTCGCAGAGCACGAGCATCGCAAACCATTTCGCAATCAGCTTTTTGCCGCAGCCGCGCTCGCCGTGCAGCAGCAGCGCGTGCGGCAGATGATTCTGCTTCCGCATCGTGCGCAGCTCGGAGAGCAGCTGCTGATTGCCGTAAACCGCGGGCATGTTCGGTGTATTCACAGCTTCTCGAACCGTTCGATATTCGTCACAAAGACGGTTGCACCGCCGACCGGTACCTCCAGCGGCATCGAGGGCATCTGCCCTGTCAGCGGAGAGCCGTAGGTCGGTGTGGACGGAACAAACTGCTTTCTGTGATGACATTTCTGTTCGACCACATTGATAACAGTGTCAACGTCGGCTTCCTCCACACAAATCAGAAAGGTCGTATTGCCGGAGCTCAGGAAGCTGCCGGAGGAAGCGAGCTTTGTTGCACGGAAGCCGTTTTTCGCAAGTGCCTTCGATACAGCAGCACTGTCATCGCCGTTGACGACTGCAAAGATCAGTTTCATAATATGGATCGACCTCATTTCTGAAAGTTCTTTCTGAACGGATGTTCCGTACTTCTGTACAGGATATCCCATAATCAAGTATACCACAAAAATCCGTTTTGCGCAAGTATATAATCAAAAAATAGTGCCGGGGAGCGGCGGGCAGTGCCCGCCTCCATTGATCTAAAGCTCTCCGGCAGGTCAGCTTGTATCATAAGGAATACTGCTCTCAGCTTGCTTTTTGCAGGATATATGCTTATAAGGCGGCAGTGCCGCCCTCCGTTTTTCCACCCATGCAGCAGAGATATTATCTTTTCTTCACTTCTCCCATTGCACTTTTCAATATAATATGCTATAATAACTGCATACGGACAGGCCTATCCGTCCGCTGCTGCATCACAGCAAGAAAACGTACGGGCATCCGCTCCGGATACCCGCTTCCGCACAAACCGAAAAAGGAGCAGCATATGGCAATTCAGGATTACATGAAGGCGCAGAAGCTCGCCGAAAAGGCGTACCGCACAGGCGGTTCCACGCCCTACCTTCCCTCGCTGGAGCTCATGCTCCGGGATAAAGAGGACGGCGGACAGGTTCCGCTCGGTCAGATGGAAATTCCGCTCTCCCTGGTCGTCGGCACGGCGCAGGCCGACCGCATCAAGGCATTCGCTTCCAACTTCATGCCGCTGCTGGATTACGAAACCGAGTTCGGCAGCAAATGGTCTTTGCTCTGCGATTCCGTCAGAGAGGTCGGCGTCAATGAGCCGATTGTCGTGTATGAATACAAACAGCGGTTCTATGTCGCTGAGGGCAACAAGCGCGTCAGTGTGTCGAAATTCTTCGGCGCCGTCAGCATTCTGGCGGTTGTCACGCGTATCATTCCCAAGCCGGAGGACACCGACGCGTACAGGGTGTACAGCGAATTCACGGCGTTCCACCGCATCTCCGGCATCTATGAAATTGAGATGAAGCACCCCGGCAGCTTTACGCGGCTGCTCCAGGCGATCAGGCCGGTTGAACTGCCGGACGGCGCCGACGGCAAGCCCGTGCAGCCGGAGCCGTGGGACGACGATCTCCGCCGCGACGTCAAATTCGTGTACTCCGTGTTCGCGGAGTATTACAAGAACAAAATCGCCAAGACACTGTCTGTGGAGCCGGGTGAGGCGTTCCTGCATTTTCTGGAGATTTACGGCTATGAGCAGATTCACGGCCTCTCGTCCGCCGAGCTCCAGCAGCGCATTGAGCGCATCCGCGGCGAATTCCGCGTGCTGGGCAATGAGGTCGATCCGACCTCCCACATTCTCGATCCGACCGAGGGCTCGCAGAAGATTCCGCTTTCCAAGATGATTCTGCCGAGCAGTCCGGAAACGCTGAAAATCGCATTTCTGTATCCGAAGGAGCCGGATGAATCCAACTGGGTGTATAACCATGAGCACGGCCGTCAGCACATTCAGCGCGCCTTCGGGGATCAGATTGCAACGACCTATTACGTCTGTCCCGCAGAGGATGCGGAGGAAAAGATCATCGAGGCGATTGCAAACGGGTGCAGGCTGATTTTCACGACCTCGCCGGTGTATCATCCGGTCAGCATGCGCATGGCCGTCGAGAACCCGGATATCATCATCCTCAACTGCTCGGTGAACACCGCCTATCAGCAGCTGCGCACGTATTATCTGCGCACCTACGAGGCGAAGTTTATCACCGGCATCATCGCGGGCATCATGACTGAAACCAAAAGAGTCGGCTATATTGCCGATTACCCGGTGCTCGGAATTCCCGCGTCGATTGCAGCGTTTACGCTGGGCGTCAAAATGGTCAATCCGCTGGCAACGGTCTTTCTGGACTGGTCCACGCTGGAAAACCATGATCCGATCGAATATTTCCGCGATATGCAGATTGACCTGATCTCTGACCGCGACATCAACGCAAAGCTGTCAAAGGAAACCGACTTCGGCCTGCACGGCATCTGCATTGACGACCACAACTCGTTCCCGATTGCAGCGCCGGTTCTGAACTGGGGCAGCCTTTACGAGGATCTGGTGCGGTCGGTGCTGATCGGCGCGTGGAAAAGCGACGCGAACCAGAATGAAACCCGGGCGCTGAATTATTACTGGGGCATGTCCTCCGGCGCAATCGGCGTCAAATACGCTTCCAGTCTGCCGAAGGATTTGCAGAAGCTGCCGCGGATGGTGCAGGAGCAGATCCGGCTCGGCAATTTCAAGCCGTTCGGCGGCCCGATTTACGATCAGAACGGAAAATGCCGCGTTGAGGACGGACAGGAGCTGACGACGGATGAGATCATCGGGCTGGACTGGCTGCCGCACGGCGTCGAGGGACGGCTGCCGGAAATCAGCGAGCTGGCGCCGCAGTTCCGCGAATTTGCCAAATGGCACAGCATTCACAAGCAAGACAGCGCCGGATTGCTGAAATAACAGAAACAACAAGAAAAAACACAGGGCGGGGAATCAAAAAATATGAAAATCATGGTAATGTCGGACGAGGAGTCCAGGCACATCTGGGAATACTATCAGCCGGGCATGTTCAAGGGGATCGACCTGATCATTTCCGCGGGAGATCTGAAAGCGGAATATCTCTCCTTTGTCGAAACCTTTTCCAATGTTCCGCTGCTGTATGTTCACGGCAATCACGATGAAAAGTACGATACGGCGCCGCCGGAGGGCTGCGAATGCATTGAGGATCAGATCGTTGTGTACAACGGCATCCGGATTCTCGGGCTGGGCGGCTCGATGCGCTACCGCAAGGGAAAGCATCAGTACGAAGAAAAGGACATGCAGCGGCGCATCCGCAGGCTGAAGCTCAAGCTGATGCGGAGCGGCGGCTTTGACATTCTGGTGACACACGCACCGATGGCCGGCTTCCATGATGCGCCCGACCTTTGCCATAACGGATTCAAAGCATTCCGGGAGCTGCTGGAGCAGTACCGGCCGAAGTATTATGTTCACGGGCATGTTCACATGAATTACGGCGAAAAAACGCCGCGGCTCTCGCTGTTTCAGGACACTGTCGTGATCAATGCCTACCGCACCTATACGTTTGAATACGACGACCCCGCCGTTCGGAAGGAAGCAGAGCGAATCACCGAATAATAAGCGGTGATCTATAATGGGGACGCTCGCCCGCTTCGCTATGAGTTTGCACCGCAAACTCACCCCAACCCCTGCTTAAGGGATGCTGGCCCCTAAGCATCCCATTGTGATGAAAAATAATGTATTTCCGTCGATTTTCTATATCGCGGGATTCCAAAGGGACAGTGTCCCTTTGGCGGGGTTTGGGGCGGAGCCCCATTTTGAATCCATCGGAGATACCGCTTTGACCGAATAACAAAGCAGCACCCTGCCGAAGCGGGGTGCTGCTTTTCTCTCAGAAACTGTTATGAAGCGGATTCAGCAGCGGCACTGCTGTCCGGAATCCAGTCAAACACGGTATTGACAATGTTATCCTTGTTGTCGAAATGCAGATAGTGCTCGCCCTGGAGCTTGTGATGCTCGCTGCGGGCGGTTTCCGTTACGATTTCCTTGTGCAGCTGCTCCCATTCGGGCATCATCTCACAGTTGGACGAGCAGACGAACATCAGCACCGGCACGGTGTCCGGGAATGTGACCTGCCGCATGGACTTGAGATTCGGGTCGATCATATTGACCTCGCTGCAAATATCCTTGTTGTTTTCACGGTGCAGCGTCAGCAGGCGGAACAGCTTCAGCTCCTCCTCCGTGTAAGGATAGGACGGATCCGCACACAGAATGGCCCGCGGATCCGAAACGGACATCAGCCGCCGGATGCCGGTAACGTTCATAGCCTTTGTCAGATAAACCGCGATTTTGTTCAGCGCTGTAATGCTGATCGGCAGCGGGCTGTGTTCCAGCTGCTTCGGGACAGAGGGATCAATGCCGATGAAGCCCTCCACCTCATCCGGATACTGATTCGCCCACGCCAGCGCGTATACGCCGGAGAGCGAATGTGTCATGAGGTAGTATTTTTCACAGTCAAGGCTGCTGACGCAGCTGTGCAGCTCATTGACCACAGCGTTCAGCGAACGGTCCGTTCCGGCCAGATCCGACAGGCCGTAGCCGAACGGCTCCACCGTGATGACGCGGTATTTCTCCGCAAGTGCCTCCGCCAGCGGCTTGAACTCCAGCACGGGCGATACCGAGCCGAGTCCCGGCAGCAGGATCACTGTCGTGTCGTTTTCTTCCCCTTTGATGTCAGCGACCATGGTTTTTCCGCCGACGTCGATTTTGATTCCGTATGACGCTTCGTGCAGCGCCTTTCTTTCACTGAGCCCGCAGAACAGGTTCCAGACAGTCAGAGCTGCCAGGATCACGAGCAGAATCAGGAACAGCCATTTGAAAAAGCGGCCGACCTTTCCTTTCTTCTTTTCAGACAAAGTTGCAGTCTCCTTTCCGAAATAAGCAAGATTGTTTGGTTTGACGGTGGGTACAGTGTGTGCATATCCATTCTCAGTTTATCATGTTTCCGCACGATTGTAAAGAGGAATCCGCATGGTTTCATAAACTCTTCAAAAAACTTTATATTCTCTTAAAAATTAACTGAGATTCATAATTGATGCAGAGGCAAACCGCGCTGATACGGACATATTCCCTGTGCGCTTCTGCCCGGGTGCGGAGAAAACCGCGTTTTGAAAGGCGTTTCTGCGCAGAAAAGCGGTTGCAAATCGAAAAAAAGTATGATATAATAGTAAACAGTACCCATAAAGAAAACGCCGCTGCCGTATGCAGGCGGCCGCAATAAAAAAGGAGTTTCAAAATCATGGAACAGCAAACCGTATATTCCGCCAAGGAAGCATCCGCTTATGCACAGCAGATCCTGCACGCCGTTCAGAGCGTCGTTGTCGGAAAGGATATGATTATCCTCAAGGTTCTGCTTGCAATGCTTGCGAAGGGACATGTTCTGCTGGAGGATATGCCCGGCGTCGGCAAGACCACGCTGGCACTTGCATTTGCCAAAACGCTGGATCTGGATTATCACCGCATTCAGTTCACGCCGGATGTTCTGCCGAGCGACGTGACCGGCTTCTCCGTCTATAAGAAGGAAACCGGCGCCATGGAGTTCCAGAAGGGCGCGGCATTCTGCAACCTGCTGCTCGCGGATGAGATCAACCGTACCTCTCCGAAGACGCAGTCCGCACTGCTTCAGCTCATGGAGGAAACCGCCGTCACCGTGGACGGCCGCACATATACGCTTCCGGAGCCCTACTGCGTGCTTGCAACGCAGAACCCGACCGGCTCCGTCGGTACGCAGATGCTGCCGGAATCACAGCTTGACCGCTTTATGCTCCGGCTGCACATGGGCTATCCGGATCTGGAGAGCGAGGTGCAGATCATGCAGGCGCGCTCTGCGGAAAACCCACTGGATAAGCTGGAGCCGGTGCTGACCCGCGCAGAGCTCCAGATTCTCCAGGAAACCGCCGCACAGGTCTATGTGGACAACGCCATTCTGCGCTACATCGCGGAAATCTCCGCTGCAACGCGCAATCATCCGATGATCAAGCTCGGCGTCAGCCCGAGAGGCTCACTGGCGCTCTGCGCCGCCGTGCGCGCGACCGCTCTGGTGCGCGGACGGGATTACGTGACGCCGGATGACATCCGCGTCATCGTTGTGGAAACCTTTGCACATCGTATGCTCCTCAGTGCCCGCGCCAAGACCGAGAACATCACCGCGGAGCAGCTGATCGAGGAGATCCTGAACGATGTGCCCGTTCCGAAGCTGAGAAGGTACGAGGAATGATCCGATCCAAGCTGCTGTATGCAGTGCTGCTGGTCGTGCTGATTCTGTTCTACTACCTCTACCGCGGCGACCCGAAGCAGGGCGACCTGTCGCTGGCACTGCTGATTTTTGCAGTGATCTTTCCGCTGATTCTGCTGGGTGGGCTGATCTGGCTGAAACGCGCTCTCTGGCTGCGGCTCTTCCACAGCAAGGAGCCCGTCCGCAAGGGGCAGATGTATCAGTGGGTGCTGCAAATCACAAATAATAGTATTTTTTCCGCATCCGAGGCGCAGGTTTCCCTGACCTATTCCAACAGCCTGACCGGAGAATCGAAGGATCTGACGCTGATCGTGCCGGTGCTGGCGCGCAACAGCCAGCGGGTGCGGCTTTCGTTCCATACGATTACCTGCGGCATCATGCAGATACAGATTCATGAGCTGGTGCTGTTTGATCCGCTCCGGCTGTTCCGTGTGCGGATCCGGCCGTCACTGCTGGATCAGGTGCTCGTGATGCCGGCCAATACGGTGCAGGTGCCCGAGGAGTGGCCGCCTGTTCCGATGCCGGATGCCGATACCTCGGAATATTCCAAGGTGCGGCCGGGTGACGATCCCTCTGAAATCTTTGACCTGCATATCTACCGCGAGGGCGATCAGGTTTCCCGAATTCACTGGAAGCTCAGCTCCAAGCTCGATCACCTGATGGTCAAGGAATACAGCCTGCCGCTTTCTGCGGGCAGCCTGCTGGTGCCGGTATCCGTTCTCTGCGGAGAGATGCCGGAGGCGGCGCTGCGGCTGGATACCGCATATTCCGCGATGACCGCCGTCGCTGCAACGCTGGCCGAGCAGGAGCTCTCCTTTGCGATTACCAATTATCAGACGGAAACCGGAATGCGCGTTTCCGAGCTCTATGAGAATCTCGCAGAGGCAGCGCCGTGGCTGCGCATGGCCGTGGCGGAACCGCCCGCCCGGGAACGTGACCGTGACATGCTGCTGAATGCCCTGACCGATCTGCTGAACGAAAGCCGCAGCTATGAGCGCATCGTGTTCTTTGTTCCGCAGATGGACGACGCGTTCTCCGAGGTGTTTGCCGCTGCGCCGCATCCGGAGCGGCTGACCGTATTTTTCGTCACTGCCGTCCATGAATCGGACTGGAGCGCAGACGCCGGGCTGTCGTATACCTGCGTGCCGGTTGCGCTTCAGGAGCCGGTTCACCCCACGGTGCTGAATCCGCGGGACGAGGATCTCCCGGACTTCGATACCGAAGAGCTGTTTGAGGGAGGTGCGGCATTATGAAGTATTATGACGTACCCCGCCCGAAGGATCAGCTGCTGCTCCACGACGGCATCACGATGTCCGTCCGCAGCAGAAAGCAGTTTCCGGAACGGCTTGTGCGGCTGCTGATAACGCTTTGCGGCAGCGTCGGCACACTTTGCTGTGTGCAGGGATTTTTCCATTTCCAGATTCAGATTATGCCGCTGATTCTGTTCATTATCATTCTGACATGCTTCATGCGGCTGATCCGCATGATTTCCCCGCGCGTCGGCTTCGGCTGCATTCTGGCCGCATTCGCTGCGATTCCGGTTCTGCTGCTGAAATACCGCGAGGAGGCGGTCATCGGTGCAGGCTCCGTGTATCACGCGATGCGCAGGGTGATTCTCGAAAAGGCATCTTTTCCCGCAAATACTGCGCGGCTGCCCGGACAGTGGACGGAAGCGCAGTGTACGCAGTTCATTTTTGTGCTGATCATCGCGGCAATGGTCGCGCTGCTGGAATATTCCGATGTGCTGATGACGCATACGCAGTCCAGCCGCAGCGGCTTCTGGATCCGTTTTCTGGTGACGTTCCCGTTCCTGGAATGCGGCCTGTATTTCGGCATTCATACCAGCATGGCGGCAGTTTTTCTGCTGGTGTTGTTCTGGATCGGTACGCTGGCGGTTTCCCGCAGAAAGCCGAGCAGACATCTGCTGCGCTCGCAGGGTGCTTCCGCACCGCTCCAGCAGGCATTCCTCAATGAAACGGAGCATCGCTTCACCACGCATGAAACCGGTGCGGCCGTTCTGTTGGGCTGCACGGCACTGCTCTCGGCCTGTGCGCTGATTTGCAGCTCGCATTACGATCCCAACAGTCCCAAGACGCAGGCGCGTCTGGAAAAGCGGCAGGAGCTCAGAAAAGCGGCGCGGGAATTCAGCGTGCGCGACGTCACCGGCCTGCTCCAGCGCATCCCGACCACCATGGGTCTGAACGTCGTGACGGACGAGGTCGATCTGACGCAGGACAGCGATCTGCATTTTGACGGCAGCACCGTGCTCCATGCATCGGTCTGGTCAACCGTCAACGTCAAGGATTACTATCTCCGCGGCATTGTCCGCTCGGAGTACACCGGCAAGGGCTGGGCGCTCCCGAACGGCATTTACCGCAGAAATCAGAAGCTGTTCCGCCAGCTGACCAACGAAAACCGGATGCCGCAGACCCTGCTGCATTCCGATCATGCGGATGAGATGAAGCAGGAGGAGGGCCGCTATCCGGTTGTTCCCTGCGAGATCACCGCGATGCACGGCGAATCGGTCAACTATCTGCCGTATGAGGCGCTGTTCAAGAAGGGCACCAAGTACCGCTATGACATCGAAACACAGCTTCCCAGCTACAAGAAATATGACTTTAACATTCTGACAACCGGCATCACGGATCCCGGCGTGGCTTGGGCGAATTCTGCACCGTCCCCGGATCCGGTCGTGTCGGAATACGAAAAATTTGTCGACGAAACCTATATCGAGCTGCCCGATACCCCAGCGATCCACCGGATCCACGACATGTATGAGCCGTATATGCCCGATGCGGATGCGCCGCTGCCGGAAAAGCTCGAGGCCATCCGGGATTACATCTGGGAGCGCGCGGACTACACCATGCAGCCCGGCGACCAGCCGGAGGATCAGGACTATGTCGAGTATTTCCTCACGCAGGGACACAAGGGCTACTGTGCGCATTATGCGTCCTCTGCCGTGCTGCTCTGCCGGATGTGCGGCATCCCCGCACGCTACTGTCAGGGTTATGTGCTGACGCAGAACAGTTTCCACAGCGGCAACAGGCAGGAGGTCACGGGGCAGGCTGTTCCGGTTTATGAGATCGACATTCCCGACAACCAGGCGCATGCGTGGGTTGAGGTATACGTCAAGGGCTACGGCTGGCTGCCGTATGAATTTACGGAAACCGTGCTGGAAACCTGGCACCGTGCGCAGGCGGCACCGGCCGTTCAGACGACCGTTCAGGAGGTCACGACCGAGGCTTCTCAGACGCAGACCACAACCGTCGCCCCCCAGACCGCTGACACCACCACGCAGACTACGCCCGGCGGCGCCGGAAAGAACGGCAGCGGCAGCAAGGTTCTGCGGATCATCGGCAGGATTCTGCTGATTCTGATGCTGCTTGCGGCAATCCTGTATGTTTACTACCGGATTCACTGCACGATCATCCGCCGCAGACGGGCTGCGATGCATGACAAGGATGGCAATGCCGCGGCACATGCCTCCTACGATTATCTGATCCGGCTGCTGCATCTGCTCGGCATTGATCAGAAGCGCATGTCGCATGACACCTTTGCGGCCTTCGCGGAAAAGGAGTGCGATCTGCTCAAGAAGGGCAAGATTTCCAAGGCGATTGAAATTCAGCAGGCGGCGGTATTCAGCCGTGCGGGCGTATCGTCCGCAGACGCGAAGATTCTCTGCCAGACCGCTGAGCTGCTTGCCGGTGCGGTTTACCAGAAGGCGGGCTTCTTCCGCAGACTCTGGCTCCGCTGGGGCAGACATATCGTCAGATAAGCATATGCAAGAAGTATCTCCGGCGGATTCTTAATGGGGGCGTTGCCTCATTTTGAATCCGCCGGAGATACCGCTTTTTTCACATTCCGCCCCGAACCGGTCATCAGACTTTCCCGCGGGTATCGCGCCTCTGACACAGAATTTCCACATTCGGGCGCTATAATAACATCATCAGAGAACAACAGCATGTGCCTGAGCAACACATGCGAAATCATTCCCCTCTCTGATACAAACCTCCCTTTCAAGTCACATACATGACAACCCTTTCAAGAACAGCAAAAAGAATCAGCGGCATACCGGAGTTCCGGTGTGCCGCTGATTCTGTTTGTATCCGATTGTTACTCCGGCAGCTGATACTCCGGCGGGACATGCGTCAGCACGTAGTTCAGCAGGATCATGCCGCCCTCCAGGCTGAGGTGCAGGCCGTCCTCGGTCGCCAGATGGCCGTCCAGCATGCCGTCATTGTTTTTCAGCGCAGTGTTCACGTCAACGAAGTAGACGTCATTCTGATTCGCCGTTTCCAGCAGCAGCGAGTTATACTCGTCGATGACGCTGTTCTTGATGCCGCCCTCCGTCAGCTTTTCCGCCTCTGCGGTGACGGGCGGGATCGACATGACGAAAATCGTCGCTTCCGGCGCCGTTGCTTTCAGGGAGCCGAGCAGCATGGTGAAGTGTGCAATGGTCTGGTCAGCGCCCTGCGTGGAAAGGCTCTCTGTGCCAAACATCAGATAGATCGGGCAGTTTGCCTGATTCAGGGCGTTCAGAATGCGGATGGTCGTGCCGTTGAGCAGCACGTATTCTTTCGCGTAGTTTTCCAGCGTCAGGGTTTCGCTTGCGTAGACGCTGTACGGGTTGAGCAGGTTGTCCTCGCCGAGATTATAGATATTGGTTTCACCGACGAATGCGCAGTGTGCAAGAAAATCCTGCGGCTTTGCTTCGGCTTCCGGCACCGGGTTGATCTTGTTGGTGGTCGGCTGATCCGCTTCGGATTCCCCGCCTTCCTCGCCCTCGCCCTCGGCGCCCTCACCCTCGGAGGTTTCCTCGGCAGGCGCTTCGGATTCCTGTGTTTCCGGCGTCTGCTCAGGCTCCGTTGTTTCGTTTTCCGCTTCGGAATCCGAAACCTCTGTGCCGGCTGCGGGCTTGACGAACACATCCTTATCCGGATGCAGATTGCGCGAAAGCAGGTATGCGCCGAAGCAGATAATCAGGCTCAGGATCCAGATCAGAATCAGTCTGCTGAACCGGAAGCGCATCACCGGGCCGCGGCGCTGCTTCTTGTGGCGGACTTTTCTTCGCTTGGAGCGCGTAAGCGGTTTTTTTCTGTAACTTGAATTTCTTCCGCTGGGCATGTCGTTTCTCCTTCCTGTTTATACAAGACTACCTTATATTATAACGGATTCCGCAGGATTTTGCAAGTGCTTTTCGAGAATTTCTGCGCAAAAAGCCCGAAAATTTCATAAATATGTCCCTTTCCGGCATCTGTCTGCCGAAAAGGGACAAGTGTGTTACAGCTCCGGAATATGAATATCGGCATACTGCGCTTTGATTTCGGCGCTTTTGCCGCAGGAGAGGCGTCCCTCCGGACATACGCCGCTGACATAGCAGCTCGGGCCGAAGCAGCGGAACACGGTCGGGCACTGCTTCCGCAGCTGCCGCAGCAGCTCCACCGCACAGCCGCGGATCTCCCACTGGGCGCGGGTGCAGGTGCGCAGCTTCATGAAGTGCAGCAGCTCTCTGCCGTTCATATCGCAGATGACATTGACCTGATTGCCCGCGAGCGCATAATACTGCACGGCCTCCGCAGGCAGCCCGGCTTTCAGCATTTTTTTGAGCGCCTTTGCGTGGTCGGCAAAGGTCTGCATGTACAGCACAAGCGCCTTTTCGTCGGCACGGACGGTCGGCGGCAGCACATAGGTCTGCGTGCGCACGGCCTGCGACACATGCGGAACAAGTACGGTCTGGACGCGGTGCCGGACAAGATGCGTCACGGCGGCCAGCGACAGGCTCCGGATTTCAAACTGCGCATGGATCAGCTCCAGCTCACGCGGGCGCTCCCCGCCGATCAGATCGGTATACTCGTAATAGCCGTCCGGATCGCTGCTCAGCATCCAGTTGGCGTTCTGCGCCTCCGTCAGCAGATTGGCGGCGTCCTCGCCGTCCGGCACGCTCCGCAGGACGGTTTCCGCTGCGGCAGCTTCCGGCGCGGGAATCTTCCCGAACTTTTCCTCCGGCTGATAGCGGCCGGCATTTTCCGCGCTGCCGGTGTGATAGCGCTTTTCGGTCAGCTCGGGCAGGTTCGGGAAATACGCACGGATCTGCTCCTTCAGCGATTCGCCGAGCGCTTTCAGCTCCGGATAATACGAGCCGCGTCCCTTGCACATGACCGTAATCATATAGAGCAGCTCGCGCGCGTTCATTGTGCAGTAGAAGTTGCTGCGGAAGCAGTAGGGCAGCACGTAGCGCGCATCCTCCTTCGGGATGCCGTATTCCAGCAGCTTGGCGTAGGCATCGAACAGCGACTGCATCTGCTTTCTGTAATCCGGAACGAGCTTTTCCGGCATCGGCGGGATGTAGAATCCTGCATCGGTGTAATCCACGTATCTGCGTGATTTGACTGTGTAAGATCCCAGACGGAACTCAATGACGAACTCCTCCGTGCAGACGGAAACATTGTCAAAGGCAACCGTAAAGAACTGATGCTCCAGCGTGGAGGTGTGCCCCGAGCCGACGACCTTTTCAATCAGTGCGGCATTGTTTTCCTTTTCCCGCGATTTTTCGTAGATTTCCAGCGCAGAGCCCTGCGTGGTCGAAATCCTGGCCGCGGATGCGACAACCGTGTCGCCCGCAGTCGAGGATGCAATGATGGTTGCGGATGCCTGATTCAATGCAATCGCTCCTCTCAGCTCGGAATTTGATATTATTGTAGCATGAATTGGGTTGGTTGTCAACCCGCGGAATTACTCTATGGTTTCCACCTTGAGCAGGTTGGTCGTGCCGGAGATGCCCAGCGGGACGCCCGCCGTAATGACGACCAGATCGCCCGGCTCGGTATAGCCCGCTTTGCACGCTGCCTCAACTGCGTGCCGGAACAGCGCATCGGTGCTGTTCTCCTCGTTGATGACAAGCGGATGCACGCCCCAGGACATGTTCATCTGCCGCTGCACCATCGGCTCGGTCGTGCAGGAGATGATCGGGAACATCGGGCGGTACTTGGAAATCAGCCGCGCAGTTTCGCCGCCCTTGGTGACCGTGATGATCGCAGATGCGTCCAGATCGTGCGAGGTCGTCACCGTTGCATGCGCAATCGCGTCGGCAATGGTCGCCTTTTCGTTCATGCGCGCAAGGAATTCGCTTTTGTAGTCGATGCTGCTCTCGGTCGTCAGGGCGATGCGCGCCATTGTCTGCACCGTTTCGACCGGATGCTGACCGGCAGCGGTTTCGCCAGAGGTCATGATCGCGCTGGTGCCGTCGTAGATCGCGTTTGCGACGTCGGTGATCTCCGCACGCGTCGGGCGCGGGTTGCTGATCATGGATTCCAGCATCTGCGTCGCAGTGATGACCTGCTTGCCTGCCTCATAGCCCTTGCGGATCAGCTTTTTCTGAATATCGGGGATCTGCTCAAACGGAATCTCCACGCCCATGTCACCGCGGGCGACCATGATGCCGTCGGCCTCCTCCAGAATCTCATCAATGTTGTTGACGCCCTCGCGGTTTTCGATCTTTGCAATGATGCGCACGCCGTACCAGCCGAGGCTCTGCGTGAATTTCCGCAGATAGCGGATGTCCGCGCCGGTTCTGGCGAAGCTGGCGGCGATGAAGTCAAAGCCGAGCTTTGCGCCGAATTCCAGATCCTCCATGTCGGCGTCGCTCAGATACGGCATGGAGAGGTTGACGTCCGGGAAATTGCAGGATTTGTGATTGGAAAGCGTGCCGCCGTGAACGACGCGGCATTCGATATCTGTGGAGGACACATGCTCGATGCAGAGCTCCACCAGTCCGTCATTGATCATGACGGTGTCGCCGGGGCGGACGTCCTTGGTCAGCCGCGCGTAATTGACGCTGCCGATCTTGTCATCGCAGGGGACGTCCCGCGTGGTCAGCGTGTACACGGCGCCGTCCTGAATCTCCACGGAGCCGCCCGGGAATGTGCGCAGACGCACCTCCGGTCCTTTGGTGTCCAGCATGGTCGCAATCGGCAGTCCGAGCTCCTCGCGCAGACGCACGACCTGCTCAAAGCGCTTCTTATCCTTTTCATAGTCCGCGTGGGAGAAGTTGAACCGCGCGACATTCATGCCCGCCTGCATCATCTGGCGGAGCACCTCGTCCTTGTCCGTTGCCGGGCCGATTGTACATACAATCTTTGTTTTTCTGAGCTGCTGCTGCATATCTGTATCCTCCTGAAACCTCATTCATCCGTCAGGATCCTGATTGCCTGACGGTATTTTTCACAGCGTTCCAATGTTTTTGCTGCTGTCTGCTCTTCCTGCGGCAGCCGTCCCGTATCCGAATTGTGCCGCAGATCTGCGAGCTTGACGGCCTTCGCATCCGGGTTTTCGCGAATGCGGCGCACATAATCAAAATAATCCTCTGCGGGATCATGCGTCAGCAGACGCAGCGCATCCATGACGCGCTCCGGGAACTGTGCGGCCAGCTCTGCTTCCGTGACGTCCGTATCCTCCATGACGTCATGCAGCAGCGCGGCCGCCGCCGTGACCTCGTCGGTCATCTGCTCCGCAAGATGCAGCGGATGAAAAATATAAGGCATTCCCGCCTTGTCGTACTGTCCGCGGTGCGCCTGCTCTGCAATGCGCGCGGCGCGGATTGTCATTTCCGTATAAATCATGGCATCACCCGTACTGTGTGATCTCAACTCTGCCGGAACCCGGATCGACTGTCACAGTCTTGCTGTGCGGATGATTCCAGTCCCGGTTTGTTGAAATGATGTATACTGCTGCGGCATCCGGATCCGCAAAGAAATCCTCGTTGATATGCACGGCATAGTCCCGGTCGTCGCAGCATTCCGGCAGCGGAACCGCCTCGGCTCCGGCTCCGGCATACTGCGCTGCATATTCCGCGGCGCGCTTCGGCGACGTGACAAAGTGTACCGTATAAAAACCGGTGCCCTGCATGATACTCGGCAGAAATTCAAAGCAGTAATCGCTTCTGACGTCCTGCCGGAAATCCGGGAACCAGTCCGGCTCGCCGTACCGGTACAGACTGAGAAATCCGCTCTGGAACGGATACTGCCACATGAACGGGGATTTGAGCACGA
Organism: Oscillospiraceae bacterium; assembly: GCA_016281125.1. Lineage (GTDB taxonomy): Bacteria > Bacillota > Clostridia > Oscillospirales > Ruminococcaceae > Firm-04. The sequence goes on from JAEEIA010000052.1 coordinate 23,168, forward strand.
TCGGCGGCGTCAGGAACAGAAAGATCGCCGTGCCGAAAAACAGCGGCATGACGCAGCCGACATTCCGCTTTGTGACCGGTACGTGCTGTTCGGGTTCGCGTTCCGCATTGTTCGCTGTTCCCGGCGCTGCCGCCCTGCCGATCAGTCCGATCATCACGGCCATGACCGCAAGAATCAGAAACGACCAGATCAGCGTCAGCACAAAGCATGCGGCAAGCAGCGCCGCCGTAATCAGATAAAAACGGTACCTTTTTGGCTTCATACGGATTCCTCAGAGGAACAGGCAGGCATCCCCGAACGAGAAGAATCTGTATTTCTCCTGCACGGCAATCCTGTATGCGTTCATGGTGTTTTCGTAGCCTGCAAATGCCGAAACCAGCATAATCAGCGTAGATTCCGGCAAATGAAAATTCGTGATCAGCCCGTCGATCACCTTGAAATCGTAAGGCGGATAGATGAAAATGCCGGTGTCGCCCTCACAGGCGCGGATATCCCCGAAGGCAGCCGCAGCGCCCTCCAGCGTCCGGCAGGAGGTTGTGCCGACGGCGATGACTCTGCCGCCGTTTTCCTTGGTTCTGCGGATTTTTTCCGCAGTTTCAGCGGGAATTGTGTAATGCTCGATATGCATGTGATGCTTGCGGATGTCGTCCTCCTTGACCGGGCGGAACGTGCCGAGCCCGACATGTAGCGTGACAAAAGCCTCGTCGATGCCCTGTTCTTTGAGTGCCGCAAGCATCTCCGGCGTGAAGTGCAGGCCGGCGGTCGGTGCGGCAGAGGAGCCGAGCTCCCTTGCATAGACCGTCTGATAGCGCTCCTTATCCTGCAATTTTTCGGTGATGTAGGGCGGCAGCGGCATCTGCCCGATTTCGTCGAGCACCGCGTAGAGGCTGCCCTCACAGTCAAAGCGCACGAGTCTGCCGCCGTCCTCGGTCGGGCCGAGCACCTCTGCCGTCAGCTTGTCCCCGAAGCGGAACTGCACGCCTGGCTTTGCCTTTTTCGCGGGTTTGCAGATAATCTCCCAGACCTTTTCGCCGGTCGGCTTTAACAGCAGAAACTCAATCGGTGAGCCGGTATCCGCGCGGACGCCGTACAGCCTTGCGGGCAGCACCCGTGAGTCATTCATGACGAGCAGGTCGCCTTTCCGCAGAAACTGCCCCAGCTCATAGAAATGATGATGCGAAACCGCACCGGTTCTGCGGTCAACGGTCAGCAGCCGGGAATTGCAGCGCGGCTCAACCGGCGTCTGCGCGATCTGCTCCTGCGGCAGATCATAATAATATGTGCTTCTTTTCGTGAAATCTATGCCCATGACCGGCATGTTCCTTTCTGTATTCAGGTTCGGGCGATACTTCCCTTTATACACTATTATAGCATATTATACTGAAAAGTGCAATGGGCGAAGTGAAGAAAAGATAATACCTCTGCTGCATGGGCGCAAAAAGCGCCCGCTGACATATGCCGGCGGGCGCTGATGAAAAAATGCAATGTGAGGAGATTGGATTATACCTGATGCCAGGTTGTGACGTATCTGTAATCACCGTTCATTCTGTTTTCGTTGACGTGATAGTAGACTTCGATGCAGTCATCCTGGTCGATGACCCAGTCGCCGTCGAGATCGGAGGCAGCGAACATCGTATTGTGATCCTTGCCGCTGAAATAGGTTGCGCCGAGGTTGTCTGCGAGGAACACAACATCCATGAAGTCAACGATGGAGTCGCCGTTTGCGTCGCCCTCCTTGACCGGACGGATGAAATAGTCAATCGTGAATTCCGTGCCGCCGAAAATGCGCTTCATCTTGTTGCCGGACGGTCTGGTGAATTCGATGTTCCACATGATCGCGTCACCCCACAGCTCGGAGCAGTAAACGCAGTCATCGCTGACACTGGTCACAAAGACCGTGCGCTTGGTACCGTTCCAGGACAGAACAACCTGATCGCCGGGCTTCATTTCGCTGATAGAATAACGGCTCTGCGGACGCTGCTCCGTATAGACGGTGTTCCAGCCGTAGAAGCAGTTTGCGAGGTATCTTGCCCATGCTGCGGTACCGGACAGGGTGGATCCCTGCTGGGTGCCGCTGATGTTCGCGGTCGAGTAGCCCTGACCGAGTACAAGACCGGACTGAATCGTGTTCTGGTAGGTGGTGATGCCTTCTTCTCTTAAGTAACGCTGGATGTAGTAGAGAGAATGGGAGAAATTCATCGAAAATTCGGTGGATTCCTGCGTCTGTTCCGTCAGCCAGTTTTTGTGTGCGTTGTTATAGGCTGATGCTGTGACGGACTGGAATGCGAGGACTGTGGCGGTCGCTGCGCAGAGCACTGCGGAGATTTTTGCGCTGATGTGTTTCATGATTGTTCACCTCATTATAATATTTACGCCGGATCAGTGGTTCAGCCTGATCTGCGTATGATTCCATTATAGCACAATCATCATAAAATAGCAATATAATACGACGAAATGCCGGATTTTGCGACGAAATCCCGTATACGGCGACGAAATCCCGTATACGGCGACGAAATGCCAGAGCGCTGACGAAATGCCGCCTGCATTGCCATTCGTCGCGGACGAACGGCGCGCCAGGACAGTTGTGCGGGCTGTACAAAGCAAAGTGTTGGATTTTGTACAGCATGTCCTTGATTTGTCACGGGATTTGTGCTATAATGAGAATATATAAAGAATAAATTGCGGAGATTCCCCGATCCCGCGGAAAGGAGTGCCGTATGAAAAAGCAGCGCCGCGAACCGATTGTGCTGTCACAAATGCGTCCGATCACGCTGTTTCTTGTGCTGAGCGGCTGTATCGTCCTCACCTTTGCGATGATTCATCTGGGCAGCGTAACCCGGTTTATCCGCCGTATCATATCCGCACTCGGCCCGGTGTTTGCGGGGGCTGTCTTTGCATTTCTGCTTGCGCCTGCGGAAACGCTGACGGAAAAGCGCATCGCCAAATGGATGGCCAGACCGATTGAGAAGCATCCGCGGCTGAAGAGCTTCCCGCGCGGCATCAGCTCGTTCCTGGTCGTGCTGATGTTTGTCGGTTCCATCGTGCTGATTGTCACGGTGACGTTCTCACAGGTCGTGGACGGCGTCAGCCGTGCGCTGGACCGCCTGCCGGATTATTTTGATCTGGTCACGGACCACATCAGGCGGCTGTTCTCTGCGGACAACAGCATTTCGCAGTATCTTTCACAGCTGAGCGATAAATTTTCCGCGACGGAGCTCGGCATGGGCAAGGTGGACGCCGTGGACATTACGCAGAAGATCCTTTCTGCGGCTGCGTCCGGTGCCGCCGGAACGCTCGGCTTTCTCTATGACGTGATCGTCGGCTTTGTGATTGCGGTGTATCTGCTCATCAGCCGGGAGCGCTTTCTCAAGCAGTGGAAGCAGATTCTGTACGCCGTCTGCAAGCCCAAGACCGCCTCGTGGATTGACAACCGCTTTGCGATTGCGAACCAGACCTTCGGCACGGCGGTCATCGGCAAGCTGCTGGATTCCGTTATTATCGGCATGCTCTGCTTTATCGGATGCTCAGTCATCCGCACGCCGTACAGCTCGCTGATTGCCGTCATCGTCGGCGTTACGAACCTGATTCCGTATTTCGGCCCGATCTTCGGCGCCATTCCGAGCGTTCTGCTGATTCTGATGGAGAGCCCGCCCAAGGCGCTGTACTTCTTCATCTTTATCATTGCGCTCCAGCAGTTTGATGCAAATATTCTGGATCCGCGTATTGTAGGCAAGTCAATCGGACTGCCTGCCTTCTGGGAGCTGTTTGCCTGCCTGCTCGGCGGCGGACTGTTTGGTGTCATCGGCCTGATTATCGGCGTCCCGGCGTTTGCAGTGGTGTATACGCTGGTGAAGCAGCTCGTTTCGGAGCGCCTGACCGACCGCGTGCGGGACGAGGAGCTGACGCCGGAGTTCCTGCGGGAATCGCTCGGCGTCACGGAGGCGATTCAGGAATCCGGCCTGTTCAGCGACAGCGAATCCGACAGCCCGTATATCCAGCATCTGATTCTGCTGGAGGATATTGCACAGAAGCCGGAGGAACGGAAGGAGAAACCGTGAGCAACTGAATACAGTCAGAACTTTCGGGGACGCCCGCTGTCGCAGGGCGTCCCCTTTGCTTTTATCACGCTGCCGGATTCGTGAATCTGTGCAGTTTTGCGTCTGTGCGCGGGGCTGTCTTTTACCACTGACTCTCTTGCATTTTTTTGCATTTTGTGATATAATAACTTTGTATATTTTCCGGTGAAACCTGAAAGGCGGTGAACAGGCTTGGGCTGGACGATCCTGCTGACAATTCTATTTGTGCTCTGCGTCATTCTGCTGCTGCCTGTGCGCGTCAAAGGCTTCTTTGCAGACGGAAAATGGGGCGTGTCGGTCTATTACGCATGGTTCCGGCTGTTCCGTAAGGAATCCGCAGAGAAAGCGCCGCCCGTGACGCCGCCGAAGCCGGAGGACGTCCCCGAGGGCGCCGCGCCGACGGCCGAGCAGATGCCGGAGCCGTCTGCATCCGCGCAGAGCAGTCCGCAGCCGGAGGCTCCCCCCGCGCCGAAGCCGGAGAAGCCCGCCGCGGAGGCTGTTCCGAAGCCGGAAACGGTCACGGCGGAGGTGAAGCCGGACGAAAAGCCGGAGAAGCCGAAAAAGGAAAAACGAAAGAAACGCCGCCGGAAGGAAGAACCGGCAGCAGAATCTGCCGGTCTGCCGGAGGAGGAAACGCCGGCGGAGCCGAAGAAAAAACGCGGCATCCGCGGGTTTATCGAACGGCTGAAACCGCATTCGCTTTCCGATGTCATGGGGCTTGTCCGGGACGGCTGCGCAGCACTTTCCCCGGCGCTGCGCTTTCTGACGAAGCATCTGCATTTCAGACATATCCGGCTCTATGCCGCAATCGGCACGGACGATGCCGCCAGAACCGCCGAACGCTACGGCGCGGTTTCTGCGGCGGTGTTCAATCTGATCGGACAGCTCCAGTGCTGGGTCGATTTTCAGGCGGACGAATGCCGCATCCTCGCGGACTTTTTCAATGACAAGATTACCTTCCGCGCCTCGGGCGAGCTCCGCGTTTCCCCGATGGCCGCGATATTACTGGTACTGATCCTCGGCGGCAGATTCCTGTGGCGGACGATCCGCCGCTTCCGCAGAGAGGACAAGGAGGCTAAGCTGCGTGCGCAGGAAACTGCTCCGCTGCCGGCCGAAGCATAACGCAGATCCGGTATAAGACCCGAAATCTATTTATCAGGAGGTATTTCCAATGAGCGAACGCAGCAATGAGCATCCGGTGCATGATACGATGCGCGTCACAATGGATGAGATCCGCGGCATGGTCGATGCCAATACGATTGTCGGTCAGCCGATTCAGTGCGGCAATGATACGACCGTCATCCCGATCTCGAAGGTTTCCTTCGGTTTTGCGTCCGGCGGCTCCGATCTGCCGACAAAGGTTGCGAAGGATATGTTCGGCGGCGGCGGCGGCGCGGGCGTGACAATCACGCCGATTGCGTTCCTGGTCATCATGCCGAATGACGTCAAGCTGCTCCAGCTGTCCGTCAATGCCTCCACGCCGAATGCCCTGATCAACATGGTTCCGGACGTCATGGATAAGGTGACCGGGTTCCTCGCGGGCAGACAGGCCAAAAACGAGGGCAGGACAGAGGTTGTCGAGAAAGCTGACTGACCGGAACGGTTTCCGGAATTGTTTGTGATATTCCCCTCAGAACGGAGAAAAAATGGAAAAGATCAGAATTCAGAAGCTCCTTTCGGATGCAGGCTACTGCTCCCGCAGAAAAGCAGAGGCGCTGATTACTGCGGGCAAAGTCAGATGCAACGGGCATCCGGTTTCGCTCGGGGATAAGGCGCTCCCGACCGACCGCCTGACGGTCGCGGGGGAGGCGGTCTATATCCCGAAGAAAAAAGAATACCGCTATATCATGATGAATAAGCCGCGCGGCTATGTCACGACGCTCTCCGATGAGCAGGGACGCCGCTGCGTCACCGATCTGCTGGAAGGGCTGGACACCCGCGTGTATCCCGTCGGGCGGCTGGACCGCAATTCCGAGGGGCTGCTGCTGTTCACGAATGACGGCGCCTTTGCAAACGGCATCATGCACCCGTCCAGAGAGGTCGCAAAGACCTACCGCGTGACGGTGCGCCCGCCGGTTTCGGAGGAGCAGCTCACGAAGATGTCCGCGGGCGTCACGCTGGATGACGGCTTCAAGACCTCTCCGGCGAACATTGTCACGCAGGTGACGGAACCGAACCGCGTGGTGCTGCTCGTGACGATTCACGAGGGCAAAAAGCGCGAGGTGCGCCGCATGTGCGATGCCGTCGGGCTGGAGGTGGCGCGTCTGCGCCGGATTTCAATCGGCCCGGTCAAGCTCGGGATGCTCAAGCCCGGCGAGTGGCGCGACCTTTCCACGGAGGAGCTCCGCGCCCTCCGCAATGCCATCGGAAAATAAGGGATAACAAAAGAGGGAGAGCCGGAAAGCTCTCCCCCTCATGTCACATCATGTGACTGTGCTGTTTGATCGCAGCGCGTGCTTTGTTGACAATGGTCTTATCGTTTTCGTAAGTAAGCATGCGGGCAGCACGGACGATGTCTACCCAGCGGATTTCTGCGATTTCCTCCTCCTGCGGCACAAAATCGTAATTGCGTGCCAGCGCAAGAAAATAGACGACGATCTTCTGCGTATCCCGCCGCGGCGAATAGGAAACGGTTTCCCGGAATGTCTGATCTATAATGACATCCAGTCCGGTTTCCTCCTTGATTTCGCGCTTGGCGGTTTCGAGTTCCGTCTCATCACCCTCCACATGCCCCTTGGGAAACGACCAGTGGCCGCTGTTGACGTGTTTGATCAGCAGAATCTCGATGTTTCCGTGAAACCGCCGATAAACGATCGCGCCGCACGATTTTTCATGCAGCATACCAAGGTTCCTTTCATTTTGGTTTTGCAACGGGTTGTTGTTAGCTACTATTATAGCACAATCCGTTCAATTTGTAAACACCTTTTGACGGATTTTCTCCTTCGGGAGTGAAATTTTCAGCAGCTCCGTCTGTTCGGAGCATACGTATCTTCAAGCAGAAAGGATAAGATTTATGAATCAGAGCACCGCATTCAGCGCAGCAGACATCCTGCTGCCGGAACAGAACCGCATGTCCGAGGCATGGGCCGTCTGCGCATGTGACCAGTACACCGGCGAACCCGCATACTGGGCAGAAACCGAACGCCTTGTCGGGGAGAAGCCCTCTACGCTTCGCCTGATCCTGCCGGAGGTCTATCTGGAGGATGATGACGTCACGGAGCGCATCGCAAAGATTCAGCAGTCCATGCAGGACTATCTGAAGGACGGTGTGTTTGCGGAATATCAGAATGCCATGGTCTATATCGAGCGCATGCAGAGCGACGGCAAAATGCGCGCCGGTCTGATCGGCAAGATCGACCTGGAGCAGTACGACTACAACAAGGGTTCTGTTTCGCCGGTGCGTGCGACGGAAGCCACCGTGCCGGAGCGTATCCCGCCCCGTGTCCGTATCCGCAGAGGCGCTGCGCTGGAGCTGCCGCATATCATGATTTTGCTGGATGACGTGAAGAAAACCGTCATTGAGCCGCTGGAGGCAAAGACGGACCGGATGCAGAAGCTCTACGACACAAAGCTGATGCAGGGCGGCGGCTCGATCAGGGGCTGGCTGGTACCTGCGGAGGAGCAGACCCGCATTCTCGCGGCACTGACCGCACTCGGCACGGAGTCCGGCGAGGAGCATCCGCTTGTCTATGCGATGGGCGACGGCAACCATTCCCTTGCAACGGCCAAGGCGTTCTATGAGGAGTGGAAGGCTGCAAATCCGGGCGCAGATACCGAAAACTGCCCGATGCGCTATGCGCTGGTGGAGCTGGTCAACCTGCACAGCCCGGCGCTCCAGTTTGAGGCAATCCACCGCATCCTCAATCAGATTGATCCGAAGAAGCTGCTGGAGGACATGACCGCAGCGCTGGATCTGCGCTCCGACGAGATTGCGGCACAGGCGTTCACCATTGTCTGCCGCGGCAGAAAAATGGTGTTCTACATCCACCGCCCGACCTCGAACCTGACGGTCGGCAGCGTGCAGAGCTTCCTGGACGCATGGCTGAAGGAAAACGGCGGCAAGATCGACTATATCCACGGTGCGGACGTCGTCGAAAAGCTGGCTGAGGACGAAAACAGCCTCGGCATTCTGCTGCCGGATATGCAGAAGTCCGAGCTGTTCCCGACCGTTATCAAGGACGGTGCGCTCCCGAGAAAGACCTTCTCTATGGGTCATGCTGCGGATAAGCGTTTCTATATGGAGTGCCGCCGGATTACAGCCGATGCGGAGTAAGCTGCAAATTTGAAGGAAGTGGATTCTTCGCGGTGTTTATGAGCGCTTACGGCGAGTCGAATCAAAAGTTTTGGTCGAGCTTTTTCAAAGCTCGTGGGTCGAGGGCAGAGCCCTCGTCGCGCTCCGCAGAGCGCGAAACTCCCCCTGCGTTCAAGAGCTTGGAGGGCTTGGGGACTTGCGATAGAAGTCCCCATTCCTTAATAGCATCCGCGCAGCGGATACCTTATCTGTAAAAACCCCGTTTCGCCTCTCCCAAATTTGAATTAGCGCTTGCAATTTAATAGGATATATGCTATAATGATTTTGTGTATCCGTCCGGATACAGCGCATTATCCGGGGCGCCGCCGTATGAAACGGCAAAGCCCGGAAAAACAGAAAGGAAACGAAATATATGTGTGGAATTGTCGGCTACGTCGGCAAGCGTGACTGTGCCGGTGTCCTGATCGACGCGCTTTCCAAGCTGGAGTACCGCGGCTATGATTCCGCCGGTATTGCAGTGTTTGAGCAGGGACAGATTCAGATGCGGAAATCCAAGGGCCGTCTTGCGGATCTTTCTGCGAAAATGGAGCAGGAGGGTACGCCCAGAGGCGTTGCCGGTGTCGGCCATACGCGCTGGGCAACGCACGGGGAACCGTCGGATACCAATTCGCACCCGCACAAGGGCGGCGCGCATGTGACACTGGTGCATAACGGCATCATTGAAAATTTCAAGGACTTAAAGCAGCAGCTCACCGCGGCAGGCAGATGCTTTGTATCGGAAACGGATACCGAGGTTGTTGCACAGCTGCTGGATTCCAATTATTCCGGTGACCCGCTTGAAGCAATCGCAAAGACGATGGCGCAGGTCAGAGGCAGCTTTGCGCTCGGCATCCTGTTCAGCGACTTCCCGGATACGGTCTATGCCGTCCGCCGTGAGAGCCCGCTGATTGTCGGTGCCGGTGAGGGTGAGAGCTTCATCGCATCCGATGTGCCCGCAATTCTCAAATATACGAAAAACTACTATCTGCTGGAGCACGACGAGATTGCCGTGCTGGATCAGAGCGGCATCCGCTTCTTTGATATGCAGTTCAGCCCGATTGAAAAGAAGCTCATGACCGCGGACTGGGATATGGACGCGGCGGAGAAGCAGGGCTATGATCACTTCATGCTCAAGGAAATCCACGAGCAGCCGGAGTCGATCCGGAAAACGGTTCTGCCGCGCGTTGAGAACGGCCTGCCGGATCTCAGCGAGTGCGGCATCACGCCGGAAAACATCCGCGATTTCCGCAATATCTACATCGTGGCCTGCGGCACGGCGATGCACGCCGGTATGGTCGGAAAGTATGTCATTGAGAAGCTGGCGAGAGTGCCGGTCATCGTGGACATCGCTTCCGAGTTCCGCTACCGCAGCCCGCTGATCGGTGAGGGCGACCTCATCATCATCATTTCGCAGTCCGGCGAAACGGCCGACAGCCTTGCTGCAATGCGTCTTGCAAAGAAGCTCGGCGCAAAGACGCTGGCCGTTGTGAATGCCAAGGGCTCCTCGATTGCCCGCGAGGCGGACATGCTGATTTATACCCATGCCGGCCCGGAGATCGCGGTCGCCTCGACCAAGGCATATATGGTGCAGATTTCCGTGATGTATCTGTTTGCGTTTGAGCTGGCACTGTCCAAGGGACGGATTACGGAGGACGAATGCCGCAGACTGACCGCGCAGCTCCTGAAAACGCCGGAGTATATTGCGGCCATTCTGGAACGCAAGGATGAGCTGAAAGCGATTTCCGAATCTCTGCTGGAGGCGGAATCGCTGCTGTACATCGGCAGAGGTCTGGATTATGCGCTTTCCATGGAGGGCTCGCTCAAGCTGAAGGAAATCAGCTATATCCACAGCGAGGCTTACGCAGCCGGCGAACTGAAGCACGGCACAATCTCCCTGATCTACGAGGGAATGCCGGTGATCGCAGTCGATACCCAGAAGGCACTGCATGAAAAGACCATCTCCAATATCAAAGAAGTCAAGGCGAGAGGCGCCAAGACGATCCTTGTCTGCGGGGAGTCCTATCAGCCGGAGGGAGATATTGCAGATTACTGCTTCCGCCTGCCGGAAATGGAGGACGATCAGCTGATGCCGATGCCTGCCGTTGTTCCGCTCCAGCTGCTGGCGTATTATACGGCAGTGCTGCGCGGCAATGACGTGGATAAGCCGAGAAATCTCGCAAAATCGGTGACAGTGGAATAAGCGTCTTTCAGTACGCCGCGGGCATCATTTGTACCGCGAGGGCGGAAACAGGGGAGATTCGCCCCGTTTTCGCCCTTTTATGCATTTTTGATTTTAAGTTGGAGGGAGATCTGAAGATGAAGCTTCAGACGATTTTTCGCAGCACTTCTATGATCGGAGCAGCCATGCTGGCGCTGCTTTCGGCCGCACCGGCCGTCTGTGCGGAGGTTGAGCTGGAAGAGGACGAGATCATTCTTGAAACAGAGGATGATGAGCCCGAAACCTTTGACAGCGGGGATTATTCCTATTCCAAGCTGGTTTCGGACGGCAGCGACGAAAAGGCTGCCTGCATCGAACGGTACAGCGGCTCGGAGGCGGATCTGGAGATTCCGGCGGAGCTGGACGGTCTGAAGGTCGTGAAGCTCGGCAAGAATGCGTTTGTCAGTGCGGACTATCTGCATTCGGTGACGCTGCCGGAAACGGTCACCGCGCTCGGCGATTACGCCTTTGTCAACTGCCTCAACCTGATGGAGTTCCGCGTGGCAAAGGGCAACCCGACCTATGAAGTCAAGGATGGCGTGCTGTACAGCGGCACAGTGCTGGAGCGTTATCCGCTCGGCAAGGCGCCGGGGGAGCTTGTCATTCCGGACGGTGTGACGGGCATCGGCGATGTCGCCTTTGCGTGCTGTGAAACGCTGACCTCCGTCACGTTTCCGCAGTCGCTGAAAAAGATCGGCATTGCGTCGTTCTCAGACTGTACCGGTCTGACGGCGGTCACGGTTCCGGACGGCGTCACGGAGATCGCAAACTTTGCCTTCAACAACTGCACGAACCTGGAGGACGTCACGCTTCCGGATACGGTCGAAAGCATCGGCTTTGCTGCGTTTGCGGCGACTGCCCTGCGCACGTTCCGGATTCCGGAATCCTGCACGGACATCGGGGAGCAGGCCTTTGCACAGACCAATCTCGCGGAGATTATGATTCCGAAAACGGTGCAGTCAATCGGAGAAAAGGCGTTCGGATTCAAGCTGGACGAGAATAACGAGCTTCACATGGACAGCACGTTTATGATCGGCGGTGAGCTCGGTACGGCCGCGGAGAATTATGCGCGGATCGGTGAGGAGGGGCATTCCTTCCAGTTCGTCAACACCGGCGCGGAGCCGGAGGCTCCCGCGGAGGAAAAGAGCAATACCGGCCGGATCATCGGCATTGTCGTCTGTGTGCTGCTGCTGATTGCGATTGTGTTGATCGCGCTCCTGAGCGGCAAAAAGAAGAAGTCCGCGAAGCCGGAGAAAAAGGAAACCGAAACCCCTGCGCCGGAGGAATCCGAAGCGGAAGATGCCGAAACCGGCAGTGCGGAGGAACCCGCGGCAGAAGCAGATGCAGAGGCATCTGAAAGCGGAGAGGAGACCGGCGATGAATAAGCTGATCCAATGTCTTTGCGGCGTCGGAAGCAGCCTGCTGCTGCTGGGCAGCTGTATCGGCAGTATGCCTGCTTCGGCGGATACAGCCGGGAGCTATACCGAAAACGGCATTACCTATTCCGCCGTGAAGGACGGCGTGCAGGTCAGCGGTGCGGATAATGCTGCCGAAAAGCTGACGATCCCCTCTGAAACAGAGGCGGGTGACGCGGTGCTCAGCATTGCGGACAATGCGTTTTCGCCGTGTACAAAGCTGAAAACCGTCACGATCGAATCCGGTCTGACTGAGATCGGCAACGGCGCGTTCAGTCAGTGTGCGGCGCTGGAATCCGTCACGATTCCGGATTCCGTCGAACGGATCGGACAGGGCGCATTCTATTACTGCATCGCGCTGGAGTCGCTGGAGATTCCGGATTCCGTCAAGCAGATCGGGGAATATGCGTTCTCCAACTGCTATGCACTGAAAACGGTGCATCTGCCGAAGGGTCTGAAATCGCTTCCGGCATATGCGTTTTACTATGACATCGGCCTGACGGAAATCACGCTGCCGGACGGCATGGAAAGCCTCGGCGAAATGAGCTTTGTCAACTGCATGTCCATGAAAAAGCTCTCGATTCCTGCCTCGCTGATTTCGTTCGGAGAGTACACCGTGCTCTCCAGCATGGGTCTGGATAAAATCACTGTGGACGCCGCCAATCCGGTTTACCGCACAAGCGGCGAGGGCTGGCTGATCACCAAGGACGGCACGACGCTGGTGCTGTATCCGGCGGGCAGAGCGGACAAAACCGCAAAGGTGCCCAACGGCATCACGACGATTGCGCCGTATGCGTTTTCCGGTGCGCTTTCGCTGGAGGAGGTGCAGCTTCCGGATTCCCTGACTGCAATCGGGGACGGCGCGTTTGCGGACTGCCGGCTGCTGAAACAGATCAATCTGCCGTTCCGTCTGACAGAAATTTCGCCGAGCCTCTTTGCCAACTGCGAGAGCCTGACCGAAGCTGCAATCCCCGCCAATGTGACCGCGATTCAGCAGTATGCATTTTACTGCTCCGGTCTGACGGACATCACGATTCCGGAATCTGTGACCTCGATCGGCAGCTGCGCATTCTGCGGCTGCAAGAATCTGCGGGAGGCAACCGTGCCGAAAACCGTCACCGAAATCGGGGACATGGCATTCGGCTACACGGTCGATTCGCAGAGCGACGAGGCGCCGAAGCCGGATCCGGTCTTTGTGCTGCATGGCAAGCCTGCATCGGCGACAAAGGCCTATGCAGCTGCCGCAGGCATTACGTTCAAGCAGCACGGCATCGACCTGCGGATTCTGTTCGGTGTGATCGGTGCGGCTGCCGCCGCGCTGCTGATTGTGCTGATGATGCGCAGTACGAAAAAGCGCCCCGCCGGTGAGGAGGCTTCTGACGGCGATTCCGCTGCTGCGGTCATTGACGATCCGAATTACACGAGTATTCTGGAGGATGAGCCGGAGGACGGCGATCCGTATGACAGAAGCTACGGCTTTGCATCGGACGAGGATGACGATGCCGAAGCAGAGCCCGGCGAAGAACCGGACGAACTTACGGAATAACAGGAGATTAGACGTATGGACAGGAAAGAATTCCGGCTCGCGGCATTCATGCAGAAGGCAGCGGTCTGGGTCGTCGGCGTCCTTTCGGCGCTGATTGCAGGGTTTCTCTCTGTTGTCAGCCTGCTGCATACGACGGCCGTCGAGGTCGTCCGGGAGGGCGAAGGCATGGATTCCGTCGTGAACCGTATTCATGAAAGACTGGAATCCGTTATCTATTATAATGATAATTTTGTACTGAACCTGCTGGTGCTGGCCGCCGGCATTCTGATGCTGTTTATTCTGGCATCGAGGGTCAAAAAGGTGCCGCTGCGGAAGCTGCAGATTGCGCTGTTTCTCTGGACGCTGCTGCTCGGCACAGTCTGGGTGCTGTCCTCGCAGGTTTCCCCGACAGAGGATTCCTGGACAGTCACCTCCGCGGCGCAGGAATTTGCCGTCAACAACTTCGACAAGTTTGAGAATACCAAGTATTTCAAGAATTATCCGTTCCAGCTCGGCTATGTGCTCTTCAATGAGTGCGTGATCCGGTTCCTGTCGCTGTTCAAGCGGCCGGAAACGGTCATGGTGCTGGAGGTGCTGAACGCCGTGTTCCTCGCTTTGATCAACACGCTGCTGCTGACAATCGGCGCCAGACTGTTCAAGGACGACCGCGTCAATCTGATTACGGCTGTGCTGCTGGCAGTCAGTGCGGCGCCGTTCATCGACTGCTCGTTCACCTACGGCATCTATCCCGGTATGGCGTTTGCGCTGCTGGCGATGTATCTGGAGCTGCGCTGGATGACGGATTCCAAGGTGCTCTTCGGCATCGGTTCGGTGCTGAGCATTGCCTTTGCGGTGATGCTGAAATCCAATTACCTGATCTGGCTGATCGCCATGGTGCTGATTCTGCTGGTGCGTATGCCAGCGCGGAAAAAATATGCCTTTGATGCCGGCCTGATTGCTGCGGCCGTTGCGCTGACGCTGAGCGTGCAGCCGGCCGTCAAGCGGTTTTACGAGAACCGCTCCGGCCACATCTTCGGGGATGCAATTCCGTATGCTTCGTGGATTGCAATGGGTCTGAGCGAAACCGACCTTGCGCCCGGCTGGTATAATATCTATATCACCGTCGGGAACTTTGAGTCGAGCAATTATGCCGCCGACGAGGCGGGCAGACGCTCTAAGGAGCTCATTAAGGAGCGCCTCAAAGTATTCGCACAAAATCCGCATTATGCCAACGATTTCTTCTATCTCAAGACCGTTTCGCAGTGGAATGAGCCTTCCTACCAGAGCATCTGGAACAATACGGTGCGCGGACAGTATAAGGAAAAGAACGCGTTTGCACACTGGGTCTGCTATGAGGGCGAACAGACCGTCAAGCAGTACATGGACTATTTTGCACAGCTTGTGTTCGTGTGCTTCTTCCTCGGTGCGCTGTATCTGCTCCGGAAAAAGCAGTTCCTGTTCACCATGATCCCGGTCGTGTTCCTCGGCGGCTTCTTCTATCAGTTCATCTCCGAGGGCAAGGCGCAGTATATCATCCCGTATTTCATTGCGATGACCGGATTTGCCGCATTCGGCGCGGTCAGCTTCTATGACAGTGTCATGGCCAGAGTGAAGCCGGACAGCCTGCTCGCACGGATCTGTCCCCGACCGATCCCCGCGGCGGAAGCTGCTGCTGCGGACGACGCACCGGCGGATGAGAATGCCGGTCAGGCAGAAGCGGAGCATACAGCAAAGACGGATGAAGCGGCACCGGCCGAATCGGCGGCGTCCGTTCAGAAGACAGCATCCGGAAATCAAAAGTCAGAGCGCAAAAAAGGAGCAAAGAAATGAGTACACCGGAAATTCTGTATATGGTTGTTCCCTGCTATAACGAGGAGGAGGTTCTCCATGAAACCGCCAAGCGCCTGAAGGAGAAATATCAGTCGCTGATTGAGATGGAGCTGATTTCCGAAAAGAGCCGCGTCGTGTTCGTCAATGACGGCTCCAAGGACAAGACCTGGCAGATCATACAGGAGCTGCACGCCGCTGACCCCGCGTTTTTCTCCGGCGTCAACCTCGCGCACAATGCAGGTCATCAGAATGCGGTGCTCGCGGGACTGATGTCCGTCAAGGAGCTTTGCGACATGGCCATCACGATGGACGCAGATTTGCAGGACGATATCAACACGATTGACGCGATGGTCGAGAAGTATTATGAGGGCAATCAGGTTGTCTACGGTGTGCGCAGCGCGAGAGATACCGATACCTTTTTCAAGAAATTCACCGCCGAGAGCTTTTATAAGTTTATGAAGGTCATGGGTGCGGACGTCGTGTACAATCACGCGGATTTCCGCCTCATGAGCAGGCGCGTGCTCGCGGAGCTTGCGAATTTCAAGGAGGTCAATCTGTTCCTGCGCGGCATGGTGCCGCTGATCGGCTTCCAGAGCTGCAGCGTGTATTACGAGCGCGCAGAGCGGTTTGCCGGTGAGAGCAAGTATCCGCTGAAAAAGATGCTTGCATTTGCAATCAACGGCATTACCTCGTTCAGCACCAAGCCCTTGAAGCTCATTACGACGGTCGGCATTGTTATGTCGATTCTCAGCGTCATTGCGTTTATCTGGGCGTTTATTGTGAAGATTGCAGGGCATTCTGAGCTTGGCTGGTCGAGTACCATGTGCTCGATATGGCTGATCGGCGGCTTGCAGCTGCTCGGTCTTGGCATCATCGGCGAATATGTCGGCAAGATCTATGCGGAGGTCAAGCAGCGTCCGCGCTATATCATTGCGGATTTCATCAACGATACGGATGCGGATATCTGATTCCCCGGGAAAAATGTTTCGCCGGCGCTTGACCTGCGCCGGCGAATGTGCTATAATATATAGGTGACTTGCCCTGATAGCTCAGTAGGATAGAGCGGCTGCCTCCTAAGCGAATCCTATTTCGTGCAATCTTCTGTTTCATTTTGTCATAAGCCCCAATAGCTCAGATGGATAGAGCGAACGCCTCCTAAGCGTTAGGCCATCGGTTCGACTCCGGTTTGGGGCGTCTATTTCGACGGAAATGCGTTATTTTCGCATTTCCGTCGAATGCTAAATCAGCATAATTCCTGTCAGTGGATTGTCTGACATCGATCGGTAACGGAGCTGCATTTCGCAGAGCAATATCGTTCTAAAATTCAGAATCTGATTTGAGGGGAATTTAGAAATCTTCCCAAATCTTACCAAAGCTCCGTTCATTCCGTCTGTTTTTTCTGTTCCCGCGGCTTCTTCCCCTTGTCGGTTTTTCCGTCCTTTTTGGGAAGTTTGATCTTGGAGAACATCAGTGTTTCGAGCTGCTCGGCGACTTTGCGGCGGGCTTTGTTCACGGTTGCGAGGTAGACATTCATCAGCATATCCGGCGTGGAATGCCCCATATCGCCCTGAACTGCTTTCAGATCGTTGCCGGACGCTGCCATCTTTGCTGTTGCGCCGGAGTGCCGCAGACTGTAGAGATCGACCTTACGCAGCGTCGCACTCTTGATAAACCGCCTGAATCGCTTGGTGATCATCTCATCGGAGATCGGTCTGCCGTTCTTCTGGCAGAAGACCAGTCCGAAATCCTGATACACTTCCGCATATTCCTTCTTGTTGAGCTGCTGAATCTCCATATGGTCCCGAAGCAGCTGCACCAGCGTATCCCGAATATAGACCTCGCGAATGCTGCGGTCCGTCTTTGGCAGCTTCAGAACCTGAACGGTCCGGTTCCCTGCCTGCATCGGCGGAAACTGGAAGTTGATCTTGGTTCCGGTCAGTTTGATCATTTCGATGTTCAGCCGGGCAAGCTCATTCTTGATATACACGGTTGCACCGTTGCAGTCTTCGTCAAACTCGATGCAGTCCCATGTCAATCCCAACATCTCGCCTGTGCGGAGCGTGCAGCCGAACATCATGCTCATCATCGTGAGCAGTTCTGGATCGTCCTCACACTTGTTGATTGCGTTCAGCACTTCCTCATCCGACCATTGTGCGCGCTCGTACTTCTCCATCTTGGGAAGTTCAAGTTCCGCAGCAGGGTTCTGATCCAGAAATCCCTGCTGTACTGCAAACCGGAACGCCGGTCGAATAATCTTATGAACTTCACGCACTGTTCGGGCACTGATTTTAGCGGGTTCACCGCCTTTATGTGAGCGAACAGCATTATGGTTCGGCAGGTCGTTATAGAATTGCTGAAGAAAGAAAGGCGAAACCTTTTTGATCGCTACATGGCCGATAAATGGATAAATATAGTGAGTTGTAATGTTGATGACATTGCCGGCCGTGTGTGCTTCCCACCCGCCGATACGCATATGATGCTGACGATAGGTTTCAAGCAGCTCCTTGACCGTCATTACTTCATCCGGCGCAACTGTCGCGTAGGGAAGCGGTGCGTCCAGTGCTTTCGGTTTTTCATAAATGCGGTTTTCACGCTCGGCCGCTCGAACGGCTTCCATTAACGCCTCAGCTTCTTTTTCATCTGCGCATGGAATCCAATTCTGATGTGTTTTGCCGGCTTCATCTTTGTAGCTCTGGATAATGTAGATTTTTTCTGGGCCTTTCTTTAATTTTACTTTGCGAACAGAGGCCATTCTTATGCTCCTTTCTGCTCGCCATATACAAAATCGAAGAAAGACTGCTTGATGATTCGATAGGTCTTTCCAAGGCGCAGCACCTTGAACATGGATTGCTCATTGAATGCACGTTCCACCAAGGAATAGGCTGTAGACAAGCTGATTCCGAGAATGGTTGCGCAATCCTCTACGCGCAGCGTTACGCATTCTTGCGGCTCGGTAGGCATGATTGTTTTTTTCATTTCGGTTCCTCCTTTTTCATGATAGGATATCCTTGATGTTGGCACAGAAGGATATCAAATCGTGTCAATTCTGTTTCGCCGTGTCACTTCTGTACCGGCAGTTTCATTATACTACACTTTTTCTGTTTTGTCAAGCCCCTAATAGCACAAAAGAGAGGATTTTTTTATGTTTGAATGGTTATTTTCTAAAAAAAGCCATGAAAATCGTTCGACAGGCTCTAAAATGCGGGAAATACGACTCCGCAAAGGTATTTCTTCGAGCGACTTGGGAGCGAAGTGCAAAATCACGGATTCTGCTGTTCGTCATTACGAAGGCGATTTGCGTTCGCCGAAAGAGGACAAGCTGCAGGAGATTGCTAATGCACTTGGCGTAGATGTATCAGCGCTCTATGATCGTAAGATCGAAAGCATCTCCGATATTATGCATATTCTTTTTGAAATTGAAGCAAATGGTTACATTGTTCCGACAGAATTCCCTACGGATTCATTCAACAAACCGAAAGGATTGGGCGTCCGCACAACAAATGAAGTTCTAAGCGAAGCAATGGAAAAATGGCTTGAAAAAAGGGTGCTGTGGGAGACAGAGCAAATCTCAGATGATGACTATCGTAACTGGCAGGATGCTTTTCCGCAGGAATACGAGGTCGAAGTGCATCCAGAGGATAAGTCTTACCCAGAACAAAGCACGATTTTTGATTATCGAGTCCATATTCTCGATTTTTTGAAAAAGCTTCGAATTGTTATGATGTATGATACGGAACAGGTAGAGTATACAATCGAGAAAGACCGCGCGAAAAATACTGCTGATACATTCCGCATCTTAAAAATGAATCTGTTTACTTGGCTGGATCGAGAAATTGATAGAATGGAGCAGGAACCATTAATAGCAAACGCACCTATCAACCGATGTATACTCGACAGCAGCGACAAGCCAAAGAAATAATTTGAGCGAAACCGGCAAGCTGCATGCTTTGCCGGTTTGCCATACATATTAGTAGTATAATGAATGGGGAGAGGCTGAATGGCTGATAACCACAGCAAGGAAGTTCGCAGCAAGAATATGTCCCATATTCGCAGCACAAATACCAAACCGGAGGAAAAGGCAAGGAAATATCTCTTTTCTAAAGGATTTCGATATCGTAAAAATGTGAAATCTCTCCCCGGTTGTCCCGATATTGTCCTGCCCAAATACAAAACCGTGATATTTGTAAATGGCTGTTTCTGGCATAAGCACGACTGTCCTCGCTTTGTAATGCCCTCGTCCAATCAAGATTATTGGATTCATAAGATCAATACTAATAAAGAAAGAGACGAACGTAATCAGGCGCGCTTGCGTGAAATGGGATGGAACGTCATTGTTATCTGGGAATGCGCGCTCAAAAAGAACAAGCTTGAGTCCACTATGCAAAAAGCAATCTCCGAACTGCTGACTGGTAACAGAGGAGGGAATCATGGATAGAGTGTATTATAAAGCCAAAATCAATGCTTTTTTAACCGAACCAATTGACTCAGTCTTAGGGAATCTGCTTATTAATGATGAATTTGAAACCACAGAAAAGCAGAAAAAGGCATGGAAAACAGAAATAGAGATTCTGAAAGATCAACTGTCGCCTTTTACAGAGGGCGAATTGGCGTTTGAGTATACGATCCCGCGGCTTGGCCGCAGAATTGACGTTGTTTGTATAGTAGACGGGATCATTTTTCTGTTGGAATTCAAGGTGGGCGATAATGAATTCAAAAAATCAACAGATGACCAAGTTATGAATTACGCTTTGGACCTCAAGTATTTTCATCAAGAGAGTGAAAAGCGTCTGCTGATTCCGATAAATGTTTCAACGAAAGCGGGAGCAAAAGAGAATGAGCCTGTTGAGGAGATGAAGGACAGAATAACAAAGGTTCTTCATTGTAATGAGCGAAGCCTCATGACGACAATGCTTCGTGTACTATCCGGCAGACAAGAAGATCCATTGACAATTGCGGCTTGGATAGATTCTCAATATGTTCCCACACCAACTATAATTGAAGCTGCTCAATACATATATCAAAACCACTCTGTAGATGAGATAGCGCGGCATGATGCAGGCGCCTATAATTTGACGAAGACAACTGAACGACTTAATTCTATTATTGATAATTGCAAGGCTGAGCATCGAAAAGCGATATGCTTTGTAACAGGTGTGCCCGGAGCCGGAAAGACATTGGTCGGATTGAACATTGCAATTAACCGTGAACAAATAGACACAAACGAACATGCTGTTTATTTGTCCGGTAACGGTCCGTTGGTCGATGTCCTTACTGAAGCGCTGAAAAGGGATAAAAAAGAGCGATCTAAGCTGATAAGAAAACAGGAATGTGCAGCACCGGACGAAATGACCACCTTCATTCAAATGGTCCATCGGTTCAGAAATGAAGCTTTAGAATCTGGTTCAACGCCGCTGTGTGAAAAAGTGATCGTTTTTGATGAGGCTCAGCGGGCGTGGGACAAAGCGCAGTTGTCAAAATTCATGAACGAAAAAAGAGGGATTGATGACTTCGATCAGTCAGAACCAGAATTAATAATAAAGATAATGGATCGAAATCCAGATTGGGCGGTTATAGTATGTTTGGTAGGCGGAGGCCAAGAAATATATACCGGTGAAGCAGGCATACAGGAATGGTTCTATGCTCTGCGCAGCATGTTTGCAAACTGGGAAATCTATTTGTCGGATAAGATGACAGATTCCGAATATATTGGAGATTCCTCGCTTCCAGTTCTTCTTGAAGGGAGAGATTATCATATTGAACCTGAACTGCATCTGGGAGTATCGCTGCGCTCATTCCGAAGCGAGACCCTTTCGGCGTTTGTGAAGGCTGTATTGGATAATCGCCCCGACGATGCTCGAAAATTATACACTGAGGAGCTTAAAGCATACCCGCTATGCATGACTCGTGACCTAGAAAAAGCAAAAGAATGGGTACGAAATCAAGCCAGAGGTACCGAAAGATTTGGTTTGCTTGCCAGTTCAGAAGGAAAACGGCTTCGCGGACAGGGTATATGGGTTCCTACCACAATCAATCACGTTGCATGGTTCTTAAATGGTAAAGATCATGTTGATTCATCATACTATCTTGAAGTTGCTGCTTCCGAATTTAAGGTGCAGGGCCTGGAGGTTGACTATAGTATCGTAGCATGGGATGCGGATTATCGTTACAAAGACGGTGAGTTCGTTTATCGACGTTTTAGAGGGAATGACTGGCAGCAAATAAAGGAGCCTCAACGTCAGAAATATCTAAAAAATGCTTATCGTGTTCTGCTGACACGCGCACGACAGGGAATGATTATATATGTTCCGGACGGCGTTGATGAGACAATTGATGCCACAAGAATATCGAAATATTATGATGAGACGTATCAGTATTTACTATCCTGTGGCATTACACCTTTATAACTGAATAAACATATAAAGCCGAGCGTTTTTGCTCGGCTTTATTCGCTTTTCAGGATGTAATATTATCCGAACGGTATAATTGATATTTGATATGTCGTCAAGTTTTCAAAATTGGATCCACATTTCAAAAATGTGCGAAATATTTTGAAAATAGCATTGACATTTTAAAAATAATATGATAGAATGGAAGAAACACAAAGGAGGTGTTTGTATGGAAAAAGAAACAAAGCGCGAAAAATTTGTGAGACTTGCAGAAGCAAGGACAAACAAAATAATTGATATGATCAAACTCCTTGGCAATTGCTCAAGTCAAGCTACTTATGAATACACACAGCAGGATGTAGATAAGATTTTTTCCGCAATTGAATCTGAGCTGCGTGAAGCCAAAAAGAAATTTGCAAAAACAGATAATCGCAGCAACTCTAAATTCACGCTTGAATAAAGGAGAATGTGACAGATGTTTACATTAGATGACTGTAAATGGAATTTCCCCTCTAATCAAAACGGCCCCATTTCTGGAATAGCGGATTCAGGAATAGAGACATTTAACGGCACCAGAATCAAGTCCCTCGCGCGTGAAATATGCCAGAACTCCCTTGATGCTAATGCGGACAGCACCAAGCCCACATTAGTTCAATTCTCGCTTTTCAAGATTCCAACCCGAAATGTTCCGGGAATTACTGATTTGCAGGCTGCAATAAAAAGTGCAAGCCAATTCAGCATTAACCAGAGAAACCAAAGAGCGAAGAACTTTTTTGCGGATGCACTAAAAACGGTCGGCAAAGATACGATTACATGCTTGCGAATCAGCGATTCCAACACCAAAGGCCTAGAGGGATCAATGGCTTCTCAGCATGAACCTTCCCCTTGGCGCGATCTCACCAAGTCACAAGGTGTATCGGATAAAAGCGGTTCAAACGGCGGTTCTTTCGGCATTGGCAAATTTGCGCCCTTTGCTTGCTCAACTATGCGAACGGTTTTTTACAGCACTCTGGATCATACCGGTATTGCTGCATACCAAGGAGTAACAAGACTTACGAGCTTTGAAGACTCAACGGGAGAGATCACACAGGGAATTGGATTTTTCGGCGAAGAACGGAATGCACCCGCACACAAGCAATTCTCTTTAGATCCAGATTATACTCGTTCCACAAGCGGAACTGATGTGTTTATTGTTGGCTTTATTTCGGAAACCGATTGGAAAGAAAAGATGATTGCATCTATTCTGGACGGTTTCCTTTATGCAGTATACAAAGGGCAGCTTGTAGTAGATGTAGATGGTATTCAAATAAGCCAAGAGACATTGCCGGATATTATCGCTCAGTATAAAGGTAATTTTGAGGAGTACGCTCCTGAATACTACAAGGCTTTGACCACAGTGGATTCCGAAGACGCCCGCGTCTTCGAGAGTGACATTCTCTCTATGGGAAAAGTGACTCTTTACCTGATTTTACAGTACGATATGCACCGCAGAGTTGCAATGGTGCGTAAAACCGGAATGAAAATCATGGATAAAGGGCATATCAGCACACTGATCAAATTCAGCGGACTTCTTTACATCGAGGGTGAGGAATTAAACGAATTCCTACGAAACATGGAAAATCCTCAACACACCAAATGGGAAAACGATAGAGCTGACGATCCTAAGAAAGCCGATCGCGTAAAAAAAGCATTGAATAAATTTATTAAAGACTGCTTAGAGCAACTGAAAAATGATAGTGCTGATGAGGAAATCAATCCGTCTGTTGGAGAGTATCTGACTGAGGAAAGAGATGAGAATTCTCCTGAAGAACGCGAGGAAAACATTAACGATAACATCGTAGAAATTCAGAAAAAAGAGCCTAAAGTCCGAAAGCCGCAGGAAGATGATTTTCATATTCCCGGCAGCGGTTCTGCTGATTTCAATGACGATGATGGAGATCTTTCTGATGAGGGGCTTCCCGGAACAGGCGGCAGAGAAGGCGACGGAAATCCAGAGCACACCGAACAAGGCGGCGGTGCTGGACAAGGAAGCGGCAGCGGTCCGAATCCGCAAGAACAAAGGAGAAATCCTGCGGGTATCGCGCCTTCCAAGCTGCGCATTATGTCTGATAACGGCAAAGTCGGCAGTTTTATCATCTCATTTACTCCTTCAGCATCTGCAGCAGACTGCAGCCTCTCTTTCTTTCTGTCGGCAGAATCAGACAGATACGATGCTGAACTTATTTCAGCAGAAGAAGTTGGTTCCGGCAGCCAATTGGCAGTGAGTGGAAACACGATTTCCGGATTGACTTTCACTGAAAATACGCCGCTGAAGATTAAGCTGTGCATAAATTACAGCGATTGCTGTTCAATGGAGGTAAGAGCGTATGGACATAAAGTATAAGCTTTACCCTTATCCCGTATTATGGGAGCTATCGGATGACTATACGAACTGTGCATTTCATACTTCCATTGATATGGTTAAGGTTGGGTACGATCTTAGACTTGACTGTTTAGCTGAGCTGCAATCAGCCACGATCAAGCAGCTGATCGCAGAAGAAAAAGCCAGTTATGTGTATCATATTGAGTGCGCGCAGACCGGCTTTCGTCATGTAATTGTTACACAGGATGTAGAAGCTAGATTAACTTTGAAAAAGCAAGATGTTCGCGGAAAATTACAGGTGTGTCCGTTTGTAGTGGCACGGCAGGATTTGACAGATTTTTCAAGTACTGAGTTGCATCCAGATTATAACGGGTTAACCTTTGATATTGAAGCCGGGTGTGTAATCGCCATCGGAAAGCAGTGTAATTTCGACATTTCTAAAGAGCGCGACGATCTTGCAAATCTTCCTTCTATATTTACTATCACTAAAAATGCTGATCCAAGCGTACAGGAAATGCTGGTAGACAGCGGATACAATAAGATCATCATTAAACTGCCGTTTGATGATTTTTCGACCTATAAGCACTTAAATAGTGATCCCAACAACAGAAATCTTCTTAACGCATTGACTATTATTCCCGCGCTGACATCTGTTTTGGCTGATATTAAATCCCGCAGTCCAGAAGAGCGCTCTGATCTAGATGACTGTAGTTGGTATAGAACCATCAAAAAGGTCATGTTAAAGACATTTGAGATTGATATTGAAGATGCCGAATATGACGAGCAGTTTGATCCCCTTGAATACGCCCAAAAGCTAATAAACAGCCCGATTCCAGCGGCATTTAGACAGTTGCTGAGCAATGATGACGAAAGCGAGGGTGATGACGAATGAAACTTCAGTTTATTAAGCAAGATGACTTGGATATCATCAAATCCAATCTTGAAGTATGGGCACCACGCTTTCAATCCGATTCTTCTGAATGGCTCGAACAAGAATTTGATGGACACCTGTTTCACGATACAAAGTATCGTGAAATGCCGGATTTCCAACTGGATATGTCTTCGGAAAAGGTTTTCCAAACTGATGCTCTGAATGCACAGCGGCTTTATGACAAGCTGAGCTTTCTATCTGATTCCGATGCAGCCGATGAACGGCTCTGGGCAGGATTGTGCATGGGGCATTTTTGGAAGTATACGCAATATCGCTGGGAGATACAGAAAAAGTGTACAGCTGATGCTATTAAGCAGCATTTTATGTTTGCGTACGGAGCAAGACGTTCCGTTATGAGAAATGCTTTGGCGCGCTTGTGGTGGATCGGCAGATTCACCTATGATCCTGATCGTGCAGATAAATATGAACTGACCAAGTTTATGTGTGAACATAACGATCACATCATGCATATCTTAGAGCGTAATACATCCAACAATCCTATGATCATCCGTGCTTTTATTGACGGCATCTTATCCGCTCGAAAAGAAGGACTGAATGTGAATACTGATGCCGTTGGAGAGCTCTCGCGGTATCTGAATCTTTTGGGCGGAATTTATATCCTTGACTGCCTTCCGCCCGAACGAATCACAGAGAAAATACTGGCCAAAGCACGCGAGATCGTATAAAAATGAGAGCAGCGGGCAAGTTTTATGATCTTACCCGCTGCTTTTTCAGTCTTTCAGCACCTTCAGGATGCTTTTTGCTATCGCATTTGCCAGGAATGGAGGAACTGCATTGCCAACTTGCTGATATTGGGCATCTTTTGTTCCTTCGAATACAAAAGAATCCGGAAATGTCTGCAATCGTGCGGCTTCTCGGATTGAGATTGCTCTATCAAGATGAGGATGAACCCACATCGACTTTCGGACATTTACAACAGTACCGCTCGGCTCATCATATGCCAGCCGCATATAAATGGTATTCTGCGTGCGTTCGGCGTTGCTGTAAGTGGTCTTTAAGTCTGAATTCAAATCATGGAAATTCTGACCTTCTTTTAGCGCCTTGAAGCGTGCTTTTGCGGTATCCCGCGTATCGGTGGAAATGTGGTTATAAAGCATTTTCCCGCGCAGCTTGCGCCCCAATTCACTGATGTTTTCAGGCATCGGCGGCAAGGGAATAGGCGGCGTATCAATTTCCAGATAGACAGGTATGCTTTCCAAATCTTCGATAGCATCCTGAACAGTGTTATATTTTCCGTCTTTTATCACTGCTTTTGGCTTAGTATACTTTTTTTCAATGCAGTTTGATATGCCTACGATTATAAATCGCTCGCGCCGTTGAGGCGCACCATAATCCGCAGCGTTTAGCACCATCATTTCCAACTGATAGCTGCTGCTGAGAACCCCTTTTATATAGTCAAGTACTGCATATGAACGAACAACTGCATGGATAGAACCATCTTCTTTAACCATGTAGTCAAAAATATGAATCTTATTTTCCTTAATTTCGCTCATTTTTCTGAGCATTCTTTGAACAAGTAAAGCTGACTCAATGGAATCCACCGTTTCTTCAAAGGAAACCTGTGTACCGTTCATATAGGCAGAAAGTGAATCGGCCATTTTCTTATCTAAGCTCGCAATCACAGAATCACTATCATCAGATGCTATTTCTGTGAATGAATCAAGAGCGTTTACAAGCACTTTTCTATGTTTTTCAATGGTTCCGTCAAATTTGGGCTGATTAATCCGAAATCTATATAGAACCGTGATAGCTTTGAACAGCTTATCATCCCATGATCGTGCTTCGATGTTGCTTGACTCTTTTACGAAATCCAGCGCATTAGGAAGATTAATTCCTGCAGGCAGCAATTCTATATTATCCTCAGAGAGATCAAGATCCATGACTGTTTGATTACTCAAGTCATCTTCATCAACAATAAATCTGTGAATGTTCGAACGCAGCATTGCGACATTTTCCATTACGAACGCTGTGGGTGTCAGTTCACAGATTGCTCGCACATACTCTTTTACGAGTCGATTATTCATACTTATAATAGTAGTGTGTTGCCGATTAGCGTTTGAAAAACCTTGACACGGCGGTCCGCCGATTACAACATCTATCTCCCCAAACGCTTCTCGTATTTCATTATAATCAATCGCTCGCACATCTGAGTACAGTCGAGTATTTTTGTGGTTGTGCTTGTAGGTTTTTCTGGCATTAGGATTGTTTTCTGCCGCTGCGACGATAGAAAATTGCTTAGTCTGAACGAATCCCAAGCTTAATCCGCCGGCGCCGGCAAACAGATCGACTACCTTATATTGCTTCATAATCTCCTCCTGGATGCTTATCTTATTATTATACCACTAAAGCGGTAAAAAAGCAACACCTGTCTTTCCCAAATAATCTGGTTATTATAAGGAGAAAGAAGGCAAGCACGTGAGATTGTTTGATTATACCGGCTTAGTGAGTCAGATATTTGCAATAAAAGGGAATAGGAACCGGCTGTCGGTCCCTGTTTTGATTATTTAGTCTCTCCTCATTAAAGCCATTATTTCAAGAGCGCGCTAACAGGCCATATGATAGTCTGAAATTTAGCAAAAACTGAATGAAGCGCAAAAGCATCGCCGCAAGACGGTCGATGTTTATTGCAATGATGCTGAGAACGCTCGATGCTCTCGTTGTATCTTCTCTTTTTGTAAGCAGCAAAAGCCACTTGACAGTGAGTATGTGTGGTAGGCTGGTGGACAGGCAGCAACCCTCGTGGTTGCCTGCCTGTACTACCGACTACCGCGCTCATAGAGGCTTGCTGTCAAGTGGACTGTGGAATAAATGCGAACGGAGTGGACAAATGCCTCGAAAAGTATCTATAAAAGTAAAGTGCGGTTCTTTTCCGGTAGCGTGCGGTCGAAAGTCCGTGTCAGTGTGGTTCTCGCGCCGGCATACACAACTTTTTTCGTTGTACAGCTATACTCATACCTTTTGCAGCAACGAAAGGAAATAGTGAATCATATCCGGAAAGTTTGTATCTTTCCGATTCTCCAGTTTATCACAGAATGCTTCTATTTCCGTCACAGTACCGGGAGTCAGCTGACCTTTGTTGATCGGAAATGTCTCTGAGTAATATGTACCCTTTTCACTGCTTTTGATTTTACGAATGAGTTTTGCTTTCTCAAATACCTTCTCAAGATTGGGAATATTAGCAATCGGGACAATATAGGGCGAAAGCCAATGATCCGAAAACATCCTGCCGTTCATAAAGTCAGCCTTTTGCTGATCCGTGCAATCATCCGTATCCATTATGATGAATACTTTGAAATTCACCAAGTGTTGCTTATTTCCTGAGCCTTCGGCCTGCACAGTGTATTCATCGCAAAACTGTGACAGCGATCCGAACGGAGCTGAGGACAACAGATTCAGAAGTGATGTGATCTGTATGCTGTGTTTGCCGTTATCCTTGGCATAAGTCCGGACGGGCAAATGCAGATTCGTGTAGATATATTTGGTGATCTGTAATTCGGATAATCCATGACAGATTACAAGCGCCTTGGAATAATGCAGCGAACGGAGCTTTTTCTGTTTAACTGCCATTGCCGGTTCCTCCGTCTTTTCTCGCATTTACAGGTACGGATGATTGCTGCAACTCACTCAGAATTGTACTGTCATCAAACGGTTCCGCAACCGGAATACCGCCGAATACACCTTTGAGATACAGAGAACGGGCATTATTGGTCTTTTGGACGTCATATTCATCAATGCAGACAGCCTCTTTATTGCCTTCATAATCCACATAAATAATATAAGCGTTCTGGGAGTCGATCTTTTCCAGCAGAGTCGTATTATGCGTCGTCAGAATCAGCTGCCCTGCAATATCGTCTTTGATGGATTCGATGATATTGCGGAACAGAATATCATGAATGCCGGTATCTGCTTCGTCAATAAACACGGTCATTCCAGCCAGTGCGCCCATTAACGGAGAAAGAATCTCCAAAATATGAATGGTACCGGCAGACTCATCGTCAACATCAATCTTTCTGACTTCTCCGGCAATCATTTTATAGATTTCCAGGTGATAGCGAAGCTGGTCTTTATCCTGCTCAATGTGGTACTTGACTTCCTTGATTTCAGCATAGGTTTGCGTCAGGATCGAATTCACAATCCGTTCGGAACGCTGAAGAAGCGGCAGCGCAGCCTGCGGAATCACTCCGCCTTCCAAATTAGGCAAAATCCGATTGTTGTACTTAGAAATAAGCAGCTGCGCTGATAGCTGATCCTTTGTCAATACATTCAGCCGGCTGAAGCAGTCCAGAACATCAATGAAATATGGAGAATAATTGTCTTTTGTATAAATCTCATTCTGACGGTTAATCTGATTGATAATAATGCCTAATATGGAGTGTTTTCCCCAGAAGCGTTCCGCATCCGCCTGAATATCCTGCCGCAGACGCGCACTCTGAAATGCCTTCGGAGACAGCTTGCACTGGATGGTATGTTTGTCTGTCAGTGCAGCAGAATACATCATTCCTGTCTGCTTGCCCGTCCAGAAGCGCAGGGATTCCTCAAGAACTGTATCGGTAAAGACAATGCGATAAACACCGTCATGATCATTATAACGGAATCCATATTCAAGCTCGGTAGGAGCTTCACAGCCGACCGTGCGGCATTTCCGCATTACGCTGGTAAAGTCCTGAATCTGGTAGGGAGTATCCCATCCGGCATCCTTTATTACCTGAAACACCTTTTTCTCGATTTCACCTGAATCCATCTTCTCTTGAAGGATTTGCAGCATTTGCGCAGAATAAAAGGATGTCATGCTCTGGATCAGGAACCGAATGCTAGTGACAAAATTTGTCTTTCCGCTGCCATTCTCACCATAGATCGCAGCAAAATTCTTCACCTGGCTCTTGGTTTTACGGAAATCAAAGCAGATATCACCGAAAGAAATGAAGTTTTTGAGTTTTACATAAGAGATCATATACACCCCTCCTGATACCAGTATACCACGTTTGAATTGAAAAGTCAATCGTTTCCAGTATATTTTATACTGGAAATTGTGATGTTTTTAATTTTGAGGCATAAAACATCTTTTTCAAGGGTATTGTATGTCGGGAAAATGCATCATATACAGAATGGTGTACTACAAATACTGAAAACGCAAAACTCCTCAGTCGCTTTCATCTTGTTCCAGCTATCTTGTTTAGTCTATCAGCACTTCCACATCATGCATCAGGAAATGCATACGGTCGATTCGCTTGTTGATGTGCCAATGCCCAAGATACCATGCCTTGTAGTCCAGCATTTCTTCAATCGTATCCAGCCATTGTTCTGTGCTGTTGTCCACAGTGGACTGATCAATTCCGGGCAGGAAGCATTCCATCGGGATATACTTGAACGGGCAAGTATGCGAGAAAACGACATCAACAGGATGTGCTTTGACCTGCTGTTCGACATATTCTTTGATCGTGGGCGTCGGCTGCTCATCCGGCCACCAATTATAACCCATCCGCAGCCGGTAGAATTTATCTACGCTGTAGGCGCCGCCGATCACGAGACACTGCTTGCCTTCAAGGTCAAAAATGTCGCCGTCAACAGGGAAAAGGATATTCGGGAAATCCTCCTCATACAGAACACGGCCGCCGTGCCACTGCTTTTCCTGATAGGAGCAGATATTCTGCGGTCTGTTCTCATGATTACCGTGAATGCAGAAAAATGTCACGTTCATATCGTTCATTTCCTGCTTCAGCAGACGGTCGCGCATCTTTCCCGTATAATTGACACCGACATCACCGAGCAGCACGATCACATCGTCCGGTTTTGGCTGATGCCGTACATATAAATCATAAACCGGCTCTATTGAACCGTGAATGTCACCTGTAATGAATACCATATCTGCACCTTCTTCATTCTGTACTGCTTCTATTATACCATGTTTTATGCGGAACTGCAATCAAATTCGATGTGCGGAGATTCTGTCATAAATCCTGAGCCGCAAGCTTCCCTCTACAATACTTCATTTTGCATTATTATGTAGAATTCTCTTGACAGTAATATATGAATGTGTTATAATAATAGAGTGAAACTTTATGACGGAAGGAGGATTGTTATGAGTCTTAGGGAGATTTCGATAGAAATAATCAGAAAATGCCCTAATAATTGTGTACATTGCTCATCTTGTTCATCTGTACGTAAACGAGAAATTATTTCGTATGATACTATCTGCAAAGTGCTTGATGATGCAAAAGGACTCGGTTTGCAAACAATCTGTCTTTCAGGTGGTGAACCCTTCCTTCATCCGCAGTTTTGC
Source organism: Oscillospiraceae bacterium (assembly GCA_016281125.1). Taxonomy (GTDB): domain Bacteria; phylum Bacillota; class Clostridia; order Oscillospirales; family Ruminococcaceae; genus Firm-04. The sequence continues at coordinate 54,503 of JAEEIA010000052.1, forward strand.
AAAATTGTTGAATACGCTTTTAATTTGGGAATTGATGTATTTGTATATACGAGCGGTATTTTTCTTCAAAACGATAACGCATGTGCTATTCCGGTGGATGTGTTTGAGAGCATTCAAGGAAAGGTAAACAAACTGATTTTCAATTTTGAGGCCGCGACAGAAGATACATATAATAAAATTATGGGGACTATCGGATACTTCCCATTTCTTTTAAATTCCATTCAAAATGCGATAAGATTGGGGATAGTGTGTGAGGCACATTTTGTACCCATGAAGTATAATCTTCCGGAACTCAATGCAACTATTGAGTTGTGCAAAAAAATAGGCGTTTCGAAAATTAGTTTTCTTCGGCTTGTACAACATGGTCGAGCTGAAATAAACAAAGGCCAGATTCTGTTAGATCAGTTTGAAACAAAACAGCTGAAGCAGCAATTGCATCAGATTTATTTGAAAAGTACTGAAATAGGAATTCGTGTTGGAACTCCCCTTTCAGGATCAGAATGTAAAAATAACTGTGAAGCCGCAACGGGAAAGCTGAACATTAAATACGATGGATGTGTATATCCATGTGAAGTGTTTAAAAACAAAAAAGTGAAATTTATAAACGGAATTGAAGCAGACAGTATTTATGACAAATCTTTGACAGAAATTTATATGGAATCAGAATATTTGCAAGTAATTCGTGAACATATTGCTAATTTTTCTCATGAACATGATGAGGAAAATTGTATTGGACAGCATTATATCAAGAGTAAATAAAGAGGTAAGGCTATTAATGAGTAAAGATGGTCGACTGATACAAGACTGCGTTGAAAATGCAGAAGAGAATACAAAAAAGTTTGATAGTATTATCAAATCAACCAACAAAGATCTCGAGACAGTTCATCCGCTTGATAATGAAATTGTCGAGATGCTTAAAAAACTGAGTTCCAAAAGTTCAGATGAGTTTTTTTTGTTTCACGAGCTGGAAAGAGTTGAGGAATTGTGGAATTTGCTAATTGAGAAATCGATCATCTGTCTTCGCTTTTTTGACACGAGAGAGCCTTTTTTGGATTTTCCTGCTAAACATCCCTCAGCTTATGGAATAAAAGACCTTCGAAATTATTTTAAGAAGTATATAAAGTTCGAAGAAGTATTATACGGAGGAGCAAAATATTATCGTGACCATATTGTTCACGTAGTTCGGGTTTGGCTTTTAGGAGTGAATGCTTTACTAACGAACAATTGCCAATACCTTAACAGCATTCAAATCGCAGATGGCTTCAAAGTGAATGAACTCGAAAAAATTAGTATTTGGACATTAATTGCGTTAACCCATGATCTTGGATATCCCCTTGAAAAAGCTCAAAGTATTATTGAATCAACACGTAAAATGATGAAGTGCTTTGTAGCAGATCCCAATATCTCTATTGATTTGTCTTTTAACGGTGTTCAAAACAATATGAACGATTTTGTTTTGAGATTCATGAGCTCAAAGATGATTCCTAAAAACAATGGCTGCGCTTTGAAGGAAAAATGCGAATTATTAAAAGAAAAAGACTCTTCTGTTTATGTTACTAGATTACAATCCAAGTATTATTTTAAATTCCAAAAATCACTTGAAAATTACAAACATGGAACAATCAGTACAATCATTATCTATAAGCTTCTGTTATTTTTTCTTGAATCTGATTTCACCATTAATGAAGACTACGAATTTAAGTATGAAGATGCTCGTCAGTTTTATATACGAAGAGAGATTCTTCGTTCTATTGCTTCGCATACCTGTTCGGATATTTATCATCTAAAAATAAGTTCTTTTGCTATATTGTTGATAATTGCAGATGATAGTCAAGAATGGGGAAGAAAAAGCATTTCAGAGTTATACGCTGTAAAAAGAATTGATCAAAATTTAGACTCAATTAATTTCATATTAGATGATGAGAATGATAAAATTGTTGATGTTAATGAAAAATATGTATTGGGAGAAGCACCAATTGACCTAGAGCTATTAACTAGAATTTTAAGAAACCAGTATAATCAATTTTGTCATTACACCGCCTTGTTTAGAGATGGTCAAGATACAAAAAATAGAGATTTTTCTTATAAAAAAACATGTGAGATTACATTAACAGATTCCGTTGAGATTGTATATAAAATTAATTTTACTGTTGCGAATAAAGAACAATCTAGCTTTGAAGTTATTATGCAGTGCAGCAAATTAAAAGATAAATTCGATACTTACGGAAGAGAATTCCTTAAAAAAGTATTTACTTCTAAAGGAACAAATAAAGTATACCTAAAAGACGGAGCAGATAATTTGGAATCACGCACAAAAGCTATTAACTTCCAATTTATAACGCCAAAACCAGATGATAGAATCGAGTGAATTTTACATAACGACTAAAAGCGCAAGAATTCGGTGCGATGTAATGTGTGCTGAGGCGATGTGCTCTTCATTGATACAATATGAAAATAAGCAGAAGTTTGACTTGTTGTGCAAAAATGGCTGCCCAAACTATGAACAAAAATGGTCTTGCCCTCCGTTTGCACCTAAATATACTGATTTCGTATTAGATTATCAGAAGATACTTGTTGTTCTGCTATCAACAGATTTATCACAGTTTTCTTATATAAAAAATGATTATCTAAAGATTAAGGCTGCGAATACTATTTTAAAAAGTAGAGTAGACAAAGCGTTACGAATGTTTCTGTCCGAAGGATGTCACTATATATCGACTGGAAGTTGCAGAATGTGTAAGCCCTGCAAGTGTAAACTTGGTCTTCCTTGTGCTCATCCTAATACAATGTCATATAGTTTCGAATCACTGGGAATAAATGTATCCAAAATGGCAGAAGATTTGTTCTCTTTTAAACTTCAATGGTATAAGAGAAGCTGTTTGCCCCAGTACACCTCTGTTGTAGCAGGGCTTCTGTTTAATAACTCGTTTAAGGCCCATTCGCTTCTTGATGCTTTTTCTTACATATAAAGCAATACGAAGAGGATATTATTTAGAGAGCTAACCGCTGTGCAACGCTTAAGTGCAGGCGGTTAGCTCTTTTGCACAAATATAACAATGTGCATTCAGTATTATATTTTTGCTGGTTGCATGCATATATTAAACGTGCAACGCTACGCCTTTTTGTACGATAAAATAAGATAGCTGCGAATGCAAATAAAAATTTGATCCACAACGCTAATAAAAAAATGAGCCAGTTTTGATAAGAAAAAAGTGAGCCACTATGTAAGCGTTTATGCCGCGAAAGTTGCTTGACAATGAGTACGACTGTGGTAGGCTAATTGCCGAGCAGAAGCGCTTTAGCGCCGTTTCGCTCCTTCTGCTTAAATCCACAGTCGTAGAGGCTCATTGTCAAGCAAACCGTGGAATTAATGCGTCCCAAGTGCAGCTAAAGTGGCTCAAATTTTTAATATCATTATGGGCGCTTTTGGCTCGCTTTTTTATTATCAAACATAAAGATAGCTGAAAACTAGATGAAGGCCAGCAGCTTTTCTGTTTGGTTATGGCTTTATATACGGAACAAGCACCTTCTCCCGCATGACCGCACTATCTATATAGAAGTCGCGGGTGAACTTCCACGAGCGGTATTCGTCCGGGTCCTTCGGCGGCGGGTTTTGCTTGGCGTACTGCTTCTTCAGCAGGTCGCAGTATTCGACCGCGCGGCAGCTGACCGACCACGCAACTTCTTCATAACTCCCGTTTTGCTTCATCTCTGCGACGAGATCGGGATGATTCTCCTCCATGAAATCCATCCATGCAAGACCGTAATAACCGGCTGTTTTATGTCTTCCCATTGTAATCCTCCTTATCTGATCAGGGGCACAAAGCCTGGTGTATTGTTGTCGGCGGCATAGGTTCCGTTCGGAACGTCCGCTGCTGACCGTGCTTCCGTTTCTGCATTGACCAGAATCTGCACATGCGTACCGGAATAAACGCGCTCAGCGAGTGTATACAGTTCCGCTGCTTCTTTGAGCTCCGCTTCTGCCTGTGCCAGTTCCTCGGCAGCTTTCGCCGCCTGCGCTCTGCTGTTCGAGATCAACGTCTCGACATTGCGCCAGTTTCCAGCGGTGATCGACGGATATTTTCGCAGCATTTCCTCTGCCTGCTGCTTTGTGAACCGCTTCGACGGGATCCCGACGAAGATCAGCTCCAGTTTCTCTTTCAGATCGAGCGCGAATTGCAGATCATGCTTTTCGGATTGTACGGCATCGTACTTCTGATGCATTGCCTCATCCTTGGCAGCAAAATCCTGCCGCAGCGACCGTAGCGTGGTGCCGTCATTGATTCGCTTGTTCAATGCAAGCAGTCTGTCAAGCTCTGAATCATTTGTCCACGCATAAACTTTCTCCGGAATTCTCTTGCGCGGTGTAATTCTGCTGTCTTTCACAACGCCGATATATAATCGCATCATGCGAAGCACCGGTGCGTTTTTCTGATGCTTCTCTTGCGCTTCTGCAAGCTGTTCTTCGAGCCTTTGTTCAAATTCCCGATTGGCTTTGATTCGTCCCTTCAATGCAATTTCACTGTACTCCACGCCAAGCGACTTCAAGCGAATAAAATTCTTGGCACCTTTTGCGCGAAACGCGAGATACTTTCCGTACTTGATGTCGTATCCTTCCTTGACTAGGTGCGCCATCAGATAGAAAATATCCTGAGAGAGCGGAACGAAACGGTCAATGTCAGCGCGCAGCTTGTCACGCGCCGACTGCGGCTTCGGCTGATACGACTGTTCGATTTCACGAATCGCCTGAACATGACATTCCTGCGCTTCAAATCCGTTTTCCGTTTGCCGGTATGAAATATGCAGGCGCTCCATTTCCGCTTGCACATACGCCTGTTTGTCGCGATCGGTATAGAAAAACGATTTGAACGGCAGCAGCCGATCGTGTTCCATTTTCTCAACCTCGGCGGAAAGCTCCGCGATGCGGAATCTCATGCTCCGCGCAAGTCCGATTGTGTTCGCTTCCTGCCGCTTCTGTTTTCGCAAAACTGTCACGGCCTGCTTTGCGTCCTGCGAGCGTTTGTATTCTGCAACAGTCATGTGCGCATAGTGTGCGTTCTTGTCTTCACGCTTGAGACCGTGCTGCATCAGAAGCCGTTCCATTTCGATTCGCTCGGCATGCTCCCAGCCCATTGCGGCGGAATCATATCTGCTGCGCGCTGCGAATCCCATTTCTTCGAGTGCCGCCCGCATCGAAACGCCTTTCGGCAATCCATGCTTTCGCGCCTTCGTATAAAACGGAATGAAGTCGATATGCAGATGCGGAGTCGCTTCGTCCATGTGAAGCACGGCATTGAATACATACAGATTCGGATTTCGTTTTTGAAATGCCTGCATATATTCGATCAAAAGTTTTCTTGCAGTCTCTCCGTTCGGCGTGCCGCACGCTGCGGTTTTGCAGTCGCCGAACTGCACGACTGCTTCGTAAAATGCTTCCTCGCGTTTGCCGTTTGCGATGTGTTCGTAGTAATTCTGAATGCGCCGGCACGGCTGCCGCTGGTTGGCATTGTACGCTGCGAGTGATTCCGCAAAAAGTTTTTCGTATGCGGTGCGGATCGGTTCTCTTGTGAAGATGATGCTCTCGGCTGTTCGCGTCGGATCAATATTCGGCGCATAAAATTCACGGTTGTTGTGCGCAAAGTCTGCGCAGTTCGGATCGCTTGCCTTCCCGACTGTGAAACTGATGCTGAACTGTCCCATTCGCTTCTCCTTTCTTTTTTTCAGCAAGGCGTCAAAAAAGTGCGTTTCAGAAGCGTGTCTGAAAGATAACCCAATGCCAGTTCTGCACGCCCGTATCGGAGCTTGCAGAACTGCTGTTACGCGCTGCTGCACGCATTGGGTTCCGGCAAATCAGTTTTCTGTTTTGTCGGAAATTGTCTGCTCCGCAGATTGGGAATTCCCCAAGCCCCTTTTGTGGGAACATCCGATTTGGTCGTAGTAATCTTCGGTGTTCTCCTGCACCGCAGAGAGATACATACTCACAAGCTGAATAAGCATGGATGCTTCGTTGTCGTAGAAATAAATCGACACAAGCTCCATTTCGTCGTTCGGGAACGTGCGTCCGTGCTTGATGATTTTTTGCATCAGCTTCTGAGCAGACTGTGCGATGTGATTCTCCGGATCAATCGCTGCAATCTGATTCAGCGACTGCAGCAGCGCGTTGACACTTTCGCGGTCGATCTTCACCGCGACCGGGCCGAGGTTCGTTTCCTTCATTTTCAAAACTCCTTTTCATGTTTTTTGTAAGCGGTTTTTGTCATAGCTCCGCTTGACTTCGTTTGAGGTTGTGTGGTATAATAGCTTTAATCAAATGCACGCGTGCGTTTGATGAGTGCTGACATCGTAAAGCTTGGAGATGATGAAAGTGATAACTAATAATTCCGGAATGCATCTTGAGAATGCAATGCCTTTTGATTTGGCAAAAGAAAACTTATTTGAACATCTTTCATCTGGTGAGAAAGTATTGTGTCCGAAATGCGGAAAAGGGTTCTTTATCCCATTTAATGCTCCGGCTCATAAAGCGCACTCGTTTAATTGTTCCAACCCGGATTGTAATTGCCATTATCATTGGACTTCGGCACTTGACATCGAGTAAGTATCAAATCACCGCAAGCTCCGTATTCAGCTTCACGCGATACGAATTCAGACTGCTCCACAGCACAGCCTTTGCATAGCCGGCATAGTTCTTGATGTGTGTCGAGGCGAGTGCATCGGTGAAGTCATCAAGTGCGGAGAAGATCATTTCGGTGAGCGTGCCGCAGCCGCAGCACATGGACGCTGCATTGATTGCGTCGATCACGGCACAGGCATCGGTCTGTTCGCCGGAATAGGTTTGCGTGCCGGCTCTTGTCGCCATGCTGACCAAGCTGTTCACCAGCAGTACGAAGTTGTCAAAGCGGTCAACGGTTTTCAGATCGGTCATGCTGCAGGGATGTTCCATGTAGAAGGCATACTCACAGAGCCAGCGAATCGCAGCCTGCATCTTTTTCGGACTTTGCGAATAGGCATACGGAATCCGCTGCGCTGTCGTGATTTCAGAAATCACCTGCTCCGCGATCTGCGAATCCGTCAATCCGTCTGCCGCATCTTCGCCGCGCGAAGATGGATGGATAGAAATCTCTGTAGAAGTCTTTGTAGTAATCTCTGTATTTGTCTGGGGAAATTTCCCATAGGGGTCTGTGGAAATTTCGCCACACCCCCCTCGGAATTCCGACACAGGGGTATCAGAAATTTCGTTAGATGCCCCGTCTGATTTTTCAGGACACCCGTCCGGTGAAATTTCACCACATGGGTATGTCAGTTCTTTCAGGCGCTCAACATTGAGCGCAAGGTAGAGAACATTTGCGTATACCATGCCGTTGGATCGCAGCGTGCGGAACTCCCGGCGCACCACGCCCATTTCCTCAAGGAACACGATCGCGTCCTTTGCCTGACCGGAGGAACAGCCGAACTGCTCTGCGATCTGCGCATAGCTTCGCTGCAAGAGATCGTCGCGGAACTTCTTCTGATAACCGATCACCTGACCGGTTCCCTCGTCTCTGATCTCCCGCGGGCGATACCAGTAGACGATATCTGCGAGAATGTTGATTGCCAGCAGATGCGGCTTCGGGTGCTTCAGGTCAGACTTGACAAAGATGCGATACCAGTTCTGCGGAATGACATTACCGCTGAATGCGATCTCTCTCAACTGATCGCAGGTTGGAATACCTGTTGTAAACACACGCACAACCTCCATAGATTCTAAGACTCTAAACAGAAGATTGATACGAGATTTTCGTTGGTTTCATCTTCCCAAATCTTACCATCCGAATCCAGATAACCAAACCAAACTAATTGGAAATCAGCAGACTATTTGGAAAAGCTGGGATTGGAGAAAATAAGAAAATCGCGCATTTTCTGGAAAATGCACGATTAGGTGGAGATAAAGGGAGACAATGTTGTTGCCTCCTAAGCAGCAGGCCATCGGTTCGATTCCGGTTCAGGGTGCTCTGCATCAGCGGAAATGCGCGGATGTTCGCGTGTTCCCGCTGATTGTCGTTTCTGAATACAATGCTGAAAGAGCGCGGCTCTGGCTGCCCGAAGTCAGTGCCCTGTTTTATTTTCCGCGGGTACGCGCTCCCTGACGGACAGGCATGAATCAAACACAAAATCCGGAACTGACGTCACTGCCTGTTCCGGATTCTTTTTATATTTCATACTGTCTGAGCTCACAGTTCCCCATGAAGAATTGCGAGAATGCCTCCGCGGTCATGTCGCGGAAATAGGTTTCCGCAGCGCGGCATACGCCGCCGTGACAGACGCAGAGCACGGTCATGCCTGTGTACTGCCGCCGGATGTCGTCTATGCAGCCGTAAACGCGGTGCGCGAGCTGGAGCAGCGATTCGCCGCCGTCCTTCATGCGGACACCGAATGCCAGCTTGGCGTCCTGAAAATCCGGGGTGCTTCCGCGCGGCTGATCCTCATATGAGCCGTAATCCCATTCCCGCAGACGAGCATCGGTCACAACAGGCACATGCAGCTGCTCTGCAATGATCTCCGCAGTTTTGCGGGCGCGCTTCAGCGGCGAGCAGATAATCAGGCCGATCTCCCGGTGTTCTGCGCAGATTGCTGCAAGCCGCCGCGCCTGCGCGAGCCCTTCTTCCGTCAGCTCGCAGTCTGTCACGCCGCTGATATGATCTTCGGCATTCATTGTCGTTTCACCGTGCCGGGTGAAGTAAATGCGCGTTTTCTGCGGCGGGAGCGTCCTTGCAGCCGGTGCAGATTCCGGCGGCAGATGTCCGTTTGTATCGCGGAACAGCTGCATCATTTCATTCGTCAGGCTGTGCTGCTGCGGCTGCAATTCCAGCTCCTCCGGCCTGACCCAGCACGCGGATTTCAGCTCGTAATCGTCCATTTTGATCTCGTCGCTGCCGTCGGCTTCGCAGAAAAAGCCCATCAGCAGATCCTGCGCCATGCCCCACGGCTGCGATTTGTAATAGCGGATATTCTTCACGCGCAGCCCGGTTTCCTCCATGACCTCGCGCGCGGCGCATTCCTCTGCGGTTTCCCCGATTTCTGTGAAGCCCGCTACAAGCGCATTGTGTGCATAGCCGCGGCGATACCGTGTCACAAGGATCCGCCCGTTGCTGATGACGCCGACAATCACCGCGGGATTGATCCGCGGGTAGATTTTGTGACCGCATTCCGTGCAGAACAGCGCACGCTCCCGATCATCGTGCTGCATAGCCCCGCGGCAGATGCCGCAGAACCGGTTGTCAGCATACCACTGATACAGGTGATATGCCGTAAATGCTGCATAGAGATACTTCCCGGCGCACCGGTCGCGCAGCTCCCGGATCGGATAATACTGATACCCCTCCGGGACAGCGGCAGCCTTGGCCAGAAAGAACGGCTCGTTATCGACGGAAAAAAGATATACCGGCGCGCTGTCCTGCAGCGAAAGTGCGCGATACTGCGGAATATGCAGCGCATTGTCCCGGACGCAAGCAAGCAGCCTGCCGTCCTGAAAGCACATGATCCTGCTGTCCGGCTGCGGCAGCTTTGTCTGAAAGCTGTTGTCAAGTCTGCTTGGAAAAATATCCTGAATCATATCTGACCACCCTGTTTTCTTTGAAATATCGTCCTTATTATAGCATATTTTATGGCAAAGTGCAATGGGAGCAGCGGAATCAATCCTTTGGTTTGCTGCATGACTCTTGAAATTTACTTCTGTATCTGTTATAATAACGGTAACAGCCCGAAAGGAGAATGCATATGCTGTTTCTTTGTTATCCCAAATGCACAACCTGCAAAAAGGCGCAGCGCTGGCTCGATGAAAACGGCCTGACCTATACGCTGCGCGACATCAGAACGGACAACCCGACCGCCGCAGAGCTCGCAGACTGGCAGAAGCGGAGCGGTCTTCCGCTGAAACGCTTTTTCAATACGAGCGGGCAGCTTTATAGAGAGCTTGCACTCTCCCAAAAGCTGCCGGATATGCCGGAGGCAGCGCAGCTTACGCTGCTGGCGTCTGACGGGATGCTTGTCAAACGCCCGATCCTCGTCACGGAGCAGACCGTACTGGTCGGCTTCCGGGAGGCGGAATGGGACAAGCTGAAATAACACAAAAAAACAGCGGATCTCTGCACGGGATCCGCTGTTTTCTTTGCATGCTTCTGTCACGGCTCCGTTTCCGCCAGCAGCTGATACTGACGGGACACGCGTGCGGCGGCCTGCGCGCGGAAATCGGGCGGCCCGATAATCTCCAGCACCGGCCCGAAGCTCAGCAGCTGAATCAGCAGCTCCGTTTCGTCCTGCTTGTCGTACCAAAGCTGCACCGTGCATTCCCCGGTTTCCGTATCCCGCTCAGTGTACTTCTCGTAGGACGCAAACTCCATCATGAACCGCTCGACGGCATTGCGCTCCGTCGTCACGCGGACGGTCACGGGCTCGGGACTTCTGCGCAGCCGGAAGTATTCCGCCAGCGACGCTTTGCCGCTGAACGTCACATCCGTAGCCCCTGCATATTCGATCCGGCCGAGGTTGATGACACCGCTGCCGGAGAGCTTTCCGTTCCGCACGCCGCGGCAGCAAAGCCGGAATTTATCGTTTTTGCGGGAATATTCAATCGCAAGCGGCAGATAGTTCATCTCCATGCGCCGACCCTTTCCTGTCCGGAACCGGATGTGCAGAACCCTTCCCGCGCGGAGCGCCTGCAAAATCGTCCGGAAATGCGCACGGTAGGCCGGATCGGAAAAATCATCGCCGTCCGTGAAGCGATCGGTATACCGGAACAGTGCGGGATTCCACAGAGGTTTGATTTCCGCGAGCGCATCCGAGAGCGCCGCAAGCGTTTCGTCATCAAGGAACAGCTGCATTTTCGGATCGGAGAGCCGCGCTTTCAGCCAGCACTTTTGCAGCAGCGTCAGCGGCATGAACGGCGGGTGCTTCGTCACCGCCGCAAGGCGGCCGTCCGCTGACCGCCGCAGGAGTCCCCAGTCAGAGCCGTCTGCCTGCGGAATCAGCTTCTGCGGAACGAACAGCACCGAATCGCGGAAACCCTCCTCCGGGATGATGCAGCGGAGTGCCTGCTCCGTCAGCGGCGCTTCACGTAGCACCCGTGCCGCAATCCGGAAATACGCGCCGTACATCTCATGAAACAGTGTCATCCGCGTCACCTCCGTACATCTCCTGCATCCGGCGGATATCGTAACAGAACCGGCCGCGTACCTGCCGGTTTCCGCCCTCAACCGACACAATCCGGCCGATCAGCGTTTTCGCCCAGTGCATGACCTCGTGCGGATCATAGACGTCAAAGGTCAGCGCATACAGCCCGTCGCTGAGTTTCTCCAGCGTCCCGATGCGCTTTTCCCGCTGCAAGCGCTCAAGGATATAGCCTTCGGTATGCTCATTCAGCTGCACAGTCAGACGGAGCGGCTCCACATGCCCCGTATCGTGCCGCATGCCGAAGGACACGCCGAATACATGCGCAAGACAGCGCTGATAGGCTGCCGCAAGACGGTCGTAATCCGGCTCCGGCGCACCGCATTTCACATTGCGGATAAAATCCAGCCGGAATGAATGAAAGCGTTTCTGTTCCGGGATATACGCCGCCAGATACCGCCGGCCGGTCTGCACGGAGGTCAGAATCTGCATCGGCACGGCGTCGAAAACAGTGCCGTCGTATTCCGAATCCCGGTGCGCCTTGGCGCTGAATGTCCGGAAGCAGACGCGCCGCTTTTCGGAGGCGGCATTCAGAATCTCCGGCAGCACGGCGTCCTCCAGCGTATGCACAAGATAACGGTGCTTGCGGAAGAAAACATCATTTTTGCAGCCTGCGCTGCGGAGAATCTGCGCGCCGATCACACCGAATTCCTCGTCCTGCGAATAAAAGCGCAGCGCATCCGAAAGTCCGGCATACTGCGCCGTCAGTCCGGCGGCGGTATCCGGCGAAATGCGGTAATACGCAGTTTTTCCGGGCTTTTCGGCGATTAGCAGGCCCTCAGCGGCATATTCCCGCAGCTTATTGCGGACCGTCTGCTCGTCGAACACGGCGCCGTATTCGCTGCTGAGGCTGTCGGTCAGCGTGCGGAGATCTTTCGGCTGTCCGTCCGCGAGCAGATCGAGCAGGAGAAAGTGCAGCCGGATATCGTTATCCGTGAAGCTCCTGGCGTCGTAGGCCTGATACAGCGGATTTTCAGGGATATGCCCGCTGTCCACGGAAATGGAAACCTGCCGCCCGCGGACGGAGTCGTCATAGCGGACGGCATCCCCGAGCCAGCTTTCGACGCGCCGTTTTTCGTCGTCGTAGGTGCGGCTGCTTCTGCGCGTGAATTCGCTGCGCGCCTTGCAGCCGTAGATGAAGAAATCGCGGATGTAGTCCCGCGTTTTTTCAAAGGTTTTGATCAGCTCAGAAAAGCCTGCCATCTCATCACCGCCTTCCGATGAATTCCTGTTATTCCTATTTTACCAGAAAATAAGGCAAGATGCAAGAGGCACCGGCGCAGAAAAATCAGGGCGCTTCCGGCAGCGTCAGATTTCACTGCGCAGAAAAATTTACATGATTTTCCTGTTTGGCTGTGGTATACTGGGCACATGAACAGGAGAAACAAGCACAGCGGAAGCACAGGGCTTCCGGAATATCACGAAAGGAGCTGAGAAAGATGTTTGTGATCTCGGAAAACCATGCAAGACCGGTAAAGATCTGGCAGAGCGGTGCGGAGGTGCTTGACGCAAAATGCTTAGAGCAGGCACAGCATCTTTCGCAGCTGCCGTTCGCGTACAAGTGGATCGCACTGATGCCCGATACCCACGCGGGCATGGGCATGCCGATCGGCGGCGTCATTGCATGTGAGAATGCGGTCGTTCCGAATGCGGTCGGTGTGGACATCGGCTGCGGCATGGGCTTTGTGCAGACGAATATCCCTGTTTCCGTCCTGCGGGAAACCGTCACCGGCAGCGGTGATCTGGTGCAGACCGTCTGCGGGGATATCCTGCGGAATATCCCGACCGGCTTTTCGCATTATCAGAAGCCGCAGGCATCTGCCGTGCTTGACCGTGCCAAGGAAGAAATGCAGAAATATGAGGCGGATGCGCAGCTGCTTCCGCAGCTGGATGAGGGCTATTTCCAGGCGGGTACGCTCGGCGGCGGCAACCACTTCATCGAATTGCAGGAGGACGAAAACGGCCTCTGCTGCATCATGCTGCATTCCGGCAGCCGGCACTTCGGCAACATCGTCGGGCAGTATTTCAAGAAGATTGCTGCGGAACTGAACGCAAAGTGGCATTCCGCAGTCGATCCCGCATGGAACCTGTCGTTCCTGCCGGTTGATACCGACGAGGGACAGCGCTATCTGGAATGGATGCAGCTTTCCATGGATTTCGCATACGAAAACCGCGCCATTATGCTGCAAAAGGTGCAGGACATCTTTGCAAAGCATGTGCAGAAGTATACCGGACTGGAACCGGTTTTCTCCGGCGAAATCAACTGCCACCACAACTACGCGGCGCTGGAGCATCATTTCGGCAGGGACGTCTGGGTTCACCGGAAGGGCGCAATCCGCGCACGCGAGGGTGAGCTTGCGATCATCCCGGGCGCAATGGGCTCTTACAGCTACATTGTCCGCGGCAAGGGCAACCCTGAGAGCTTCATGTCCTCGTCCCACGGCGCAGGACGTGCCTGCTCCAGAACCGCTGCCGTGCAGAATTATCCCGTGCAGGAGGTCATGACCGATCTGCATGAGAAGAACGTCGTTCTTGCAAAGCACAGCAAGCAGGACGTTGCAGAGGAATACCGCCTTGCCTACAAGGATATTGATCAGGTTATGGCACAGCAGACCGATCTGGTCGAGCCGGTCAAGCGGATGTTCACGGTCGGCGTTGTGAAGGGCTGAAACAGTCCTCGCAGAAAAATTTACATGATTTTTCCGCCGCAATGCGGTAAAATCAAAGCATGAAAGGCACGAACAGCAATTCTATCAGGATAATGAAGGATTATTACGGAACGTGCCTTGTGAGGTTTTTCCGTTCGGTTCGTACAGCAGTGATTTACTGTCATGAAATTACGGCAGCGCATCCGCGCTGTGCAGTTTCCGGAACCGAGATACGGACACCCCCGGCGAAAGACAGCAACAGCAACCCTTTTTTGAAAAAGCGGTCAACGCAGGTTCGAATCCTGCCGTGCCGGTGCAGGCCGGTATCGTTTCCATGCTGTCTTGTGTATTTTCGCAGGCTCCGGTCATTTGCTGTCCGGCGCCTGCAAAGATGAACTGCGGTGCATACAGCAATCTCAGGCAGCCTGAAAAGGCGGGTTCAACTCCCAAAGCGCACCGCGTATCAAAAAAGCAGCCCCGACGGCACAAACAGCAATTTATCATCACCTTTTAAGTGAAACGAGTGTGCCGTGTAAAGGGCATCCGATACAAACAAAGGAGGAGCACAATGGAATTTCTGACTGCATTACAGCGGGAAGCTGATCTGACCTGCACCGAAAACGGTGCGCTGACACATACATCCTCCGGAACGGAATGTCTGGATCTGTTCTTCCGTGCGGGCGGTATGCGCGCCGCTTCGGAAACCGACATTGCCGGAACCGTGCTCCGCGCCTACACGGAGGATCCGGTCCGGACGATGAAGATCCTGTTTTATATCCGCGATGTCCGCGGCGGCCTCGGCGAGCGCCGGTTCTTCCGGATTGCAATGCAGACGCTTGCCAAGAACGAGCCGGAGGCTGTCCGCCGGAATATCCCGATGTTTGCGGAATACGGCCGTTACGACGATCTGTGTGCGCTGCTGGGAACGGCATGTGAGCCGGACGCACTGACGGTCATCCGCGCGCAGCTGGATGCCGACCGCGCCGGAATGGAGCGCGGTGAGCCGGTTTCGCTGCTGGCAAAGTGGCTGCCGTCGGTCAATGCCTCTGCGGCGGGAACCCGCGCAAACGGCCGGAAGGTCGCGGCGGCGCTCAGCCTGACGGAAAAGCAGTACCGGCAGACGCTGGCGGCGCTGCGGAAGTACACCGACATCATCGAGAACCGGCTGCGTGTGCGTGACTATACCTTTGATTACGCCAAGCAGGCATCCCGCGCGATGTTCAAGTACCGCAAGGCGTTCATCCGGAACGACGGCGAGCGCTATCAGGCATATCTGGGCGCAGTTGAGCGCGGTGAGGCAATCCTGCACGCGGACGCGCTGTACCCCTACGATATCGTCCGTGCCTGCGGCGGTTCAGACGCATACGGCTGGGCCGGCTTCGGGGATCTGTCCGTGCTGACGGCAGAGGAGCGCCGGTCGCTGGACGCGGCATGGAACGCGCTGCCGGTGTTCGGTGACAATGCGGAAAATGCGCTGGCGGTCGTGGACGGCTCCGGCTCCATGTACATGAACGGCGTATCGCCCCGTCCGATCGACGCGGCGCTGTCGCTGGGCATCTACTTCGCGGAGCACACCCGGGGCGCCTTCGCCGGGCACTTCATCACGTTTTCTGCAAGACCGAAGCTCGTAAAGATCAAGGGACGGGATATTGCGGAGAAGGTACACTTCTGCGCATCCTACAACGATGTGGCAAACACCGATCTGATGGCGGTCTTTGACCTGATCCTGCGGACGGCGGTCACCGCGCATCTCCCGCAGTCCGAGCTGCCCGCAAAGCTGTACATCATTTCCGACATGGAATTTGATGCGGCTGTCCGCTGCGGCAATCAGCAGACGCTGTTTGATGCGATGCGGAACAACTACGCGGCACACGGCTACAAGCTGCCCGAGGTTGTGTTCTGGAATGTCGCAAGCCGGCACCAGAACATTCCGGTTTCCCGTTCGCAGACCGGTGCGGCGCTGGTATCCGGCGCATCCCCGGCGGTGTTCGACATGGTGATCGGCGGCGAAGCCTCGCCGGAGATCGTCATGAACCGGATTCTCGACAGCGAGCGCTATGCCGCAATCTCATAAGGTATCACTTCCTTTACAGCCTGACGGGCGCTCCTTTTGCGGGAGCGTCCGTTTTTTTGTGAAGCCGCATGGGAGCCGCCCGCCGCAGCGATACCTTCGCGCAGGAGCGACGTGTTTTCCGCACCGGATTACACGCTCAAAAAATATTTTTTCAGATTTGTGTAACCAAAACAGGTCAGTTCCAGTCTAAAATGGCAGAGGCGTTCAGAGAGGAGGCGTTCCGCGTGGAAGATGCACAGATCCTTGCGCTGTATTTTGCGCGGGATGAAAATGCTTTGGCGGAAACAGAACAGAAATACCGCGGCTTATGCTGTTCAACCGGCAGGCAGATTCTCGGAAATATACAGGATGCAGAAGAATGCTGGAATGATGTCCTGCTGAAAGCGTGGAATTCGATTCCGCCGGAAAAACCTTGCTATTTTGCCGCATATCTGGTGACGCTTATGAGAAATACCGCTCTGACGCTCTATGAAAAGCTGCACGCTGCCAAGCGCGGCGGCGCACAGACTGCGCTGATCCTTGAGGAACTGGAAAACTGCCTGCCCGCACCGGATGACGTGGAGGCGCAGGTCGATGAGGCGGAAACCGGTGAAATGATCCGGCGGTTTGTCAAAACGCTGTCGGAGGACGCCAGGAATATTTTTATTCTGCGGTATGTCTACATGATGCCGGTGCGTGAGATCGCCGAACGGTACCGCATGGGAATCAGCAAGGTCAAGGTGTCGCTGCACCGCTCACGGGCAGCACTGCGAGTCTATCTGGAAGGGGAACAGCTGTGAATGCAATGGATTTGCTGCGGGCAATGAGCCGAATTGACCCGTGCGATATCGAAGCTGCGTACCGCGCTGCCGGGGGCGATATGGCAGTACCGCATATCCGGCTGTACCGGACAGACGGAGCCGCAGAGAGCATATCCGGAACGCAGCTGCCGCCTTTGTCCGATCCCGCGGCCGGCCGCCGTTATGCCGTCGGGGGATGGGCAGCGGTTGCAGCGTGCATCGTGCTCATTCTGGCAGCAGGTATCTTTTTCCGCAGCCGTGCGGACTTCCCGGTGACACCGTCCGATGCAGGAACGGTCACACAAAACGCCGCGCTGACAACTGCATCTCCCGTACAGACGCAGATGCCGGCAGGCAGCATGACCGAACCCGTGCAGGGCGGAGATGATCTCATCACAGGCGGCTTCACGGCGGCGGAAACAGCGCCCGGTGTACAGACATCCACGGCAGCTGAAACCTTGCCGGAGGAAACCGGTACAGACACAACAACCGCGCCGGAGGATACCGATGCTGTATCCGAAGTAACGACCGCCGCGGCTGAATCCGCTTCACCGTCCGAATCCGTACAGCAGCCGGAAGTCCCCGCTTTGGCTGCAACGTCGGACGGCAGCGGCAGTCTGTTTTCAGAGCAGATTCCCGCGGCCGCACAGGCGGTTCCGGTTGTGATCACCGATCAGGCAGGGATCCGCGCGTTTCTGAACAGAACAGAGCCGCCTGTCATACTCGGCACCGGACACAAATCCGAAGCCGTCCGCGATGCAATTCTGGCCGATCCGGAAATGCTGCTGATTCGCTGGATGATGCCGGATCACCGGTTCAGCGCAGCCGGTATTCAGCGTGCGGAGGTGACAGCAGACGGTGTGCTGCATATCGCCGCTGCCATGTACGCAGACGGGGATCCCGCCGACGATGCGCCCTATGTCTTTGAAATCGGCCTGCTGTATCAGGCAGGCGCGCTCCCGGCTGTCAGGAAAACAGAACTGAAGCTGGAATACTTTATTGAAACAGAAGAAACCGGTTTGCTGCGCTATTCCGAATTCACGGAATCGCTGGCGGAGGATGTCTGCATCTATGCAACCGGATTCGGAGAGAAGGACAACTGATATGAAACAGACGAGCAAGCTGACAACAGGAATTCTCAGTGCTGCCATGCTGACACAGATCACCGGTACCGCGATGCCGGTGCCCGCCCGTGCGGAAACGGCTTACACAATTCAGGCAAGCACCGCGGACGTTTACCAGTATGAATTTGATACATTCACGCTGCTGCACCATGTCAAAAAGAATATCTGGTACGAAAAGGACTACGGAACAATCGTTTCCCGGACACCGGCTGAGCAGCATATGACAGCCTCGGACAACAGTTCGCTTTCAGTGACGCTGCATTTTGATACGCAGACGGCAGAGTCCGTCCGCGACGGCCATATCACTGACCGCACGGATCGGTTCCGCGGGCAGTTCTTTTCGCCGCTGTCGCGCTTCCGGCCGATGTATACCAACAAAACCGACTATGACAGGGCAACCCAGCAGGTTCGCCTGGTACCGGAGCCGAGCTCCTATCCGCTGACCTTCCTCTGCGATGAAACCTTCCACAGCAGCTCGCCCGGCAGCCTCGGATGCACGGTTCTGTTCGGGCAGCACGAATGCGGCAGATGCGGCATTTATACGGAACTTCCGCTGTTTACCACCGGCGGTTCCCTCGGCGATCCGCAGCCGGAGATGACGGGTACGCTTTCCCCCGAGAACATTCTGCCGTATACGTCCGCGGGCGACGCCAATCTGGATCAGTCCGTGGATGTGGCGGATGCCGTGCTGATTTCCCGCTACATGGCCGGAGATTCCAAAGCGAATATGACCGATCTCGGCAGGGCACTGGCCGACCTGAACAATGACGACAGCGTGGATTCCTCGGATGTCAACGACGTGCTGTATCATGTTGCAGCAGTCGCCTACGAAAACCGGGTGCCCGCCGGAACTGTGCCGGTGATTCACACTGCGCAGTACGGGATTGAGGCCGGTGAAGCCGTATTCGGTACGGAGATGTTCACATATGATTTTGCACAGCGAACCCGCATGATTCCCGGCGAGGATACCGATACATGGTATTTTGCCCGCTGGGATGCCGATTATGAAAACGGCATTGGCGACTGGAATCTCACGGATCTGATGCTCTCGCCAAGAGGAACGCTGGCCATCCGGGCGGATTACACAAATGACTGCACGCAGGACAGCTTTTCGATGCTTGCGGTCACGGTGCCGCACGGCGCGCTGCCCGCGGAAACAGAGGCATTCTGGTTCATGAACCGCAGAGAGGACATGCCGCCGTATGTACCGGATGTGCGCTATATTCCGCTTGCACCGGACAATGAGGACGGTATCCAGATCCTCAGCACAGAATGCCCCGCAGACACTGTGGATCCGGAAACACTTGCTGCCATGGCGCAGACATTTGGCTATGACAGCGCCGACAGCCTGTATGAAGCTGCCGAGAATACGGCGGAGCCCCTGAACCTTTCCGTCTGTACGCCCGGCGAGGAGGCCGACACCTGGGATTTTGCCGTGCTGGATATTGACTGGCTCGGACATCCGGAGTGGAGGAATGTCGTCATCCGGAGCCTGACGTTACAGAAGGACGGCGTCCTTCGGATTGATGCGCGGAGCTGCCGTCCGGATCAGCAGGAAACGGTTTACACGAAGAAACGTATGGTGTGGCTCCGGGTGACCGTTCCGCACGGCACACTGCCGGAAACCCTGCCGGTCAGATGGGAAATCGAGGACTTTGTCGGCCGTCCGCAGCCGCAGGACACGCTGTGCGAAATCGGGATCATTCCTGCGGAGGATCCGGAGGGAATCTTTTGCTTCTCGCTTCTGACCTCCGGATTGTCCACCCCGGAAGAACGGTTTATCACGCCGGAAATTCAGCAGCAGCTGGATGAAACAGACAACTGGTATCTGCTGTACTGCAACTGTCGTCCGGTGCAGGACAATCAGCTCCCGCAAAACGAACAGGGCAGTATCCGGTATATGGAACTGTTTATCCGGACGCCCGCTTCGGATGCAGGCGGCTTTTACAGCGAATACGCCGTCAAACACGCAGAAATCGAGGGCGACGTGCTGAACCTGACGATTGCGGAATACCGCCCGCTGCCCCAGGCCGATGTGCCCGCGCATGATAATCTGCTGACGATTTACGTTCCGAATAACGCGATCGATCACGTCAGCCGCGTGCAGATTGACCGGGAATGCTATTATGACAGCATCTGCGAAATGACCGCCGACGGCGAGGAGCAGCCTGTCAGCGGCGCAGTCCGCGGCACGGACGGGAAGTGGCACTGGGAAGAAGAAACGATGCTGAAAGACGATTTCCTTGCAGCGCTCTGCTCCCCGGGCTACCTGTTCGGCGATGCGCCGTTCTATATCGTCGGTGACGTGCCGAAGCCGTACCGTCAGGGCACGGCAAAAATCAGCGTCAGGGTGCTGAATGCCGAAACCGGCGAGGAGGTTCCGGGCTGCATTGTGGATCTGGATCACATCACGTCCACGGGATCCGGAGAGGAGCATGAAACACTGCACCTGACACTGCCGGTGCAGGATTACGAAATCCCCATGAAAAACAGCCAGTACGGCGCGGAAACCGGGCATACCCTGACCATGCTGTATGCCACCGCACCGGAGGGCTACTGCGCGCCGGAGGCCTGCGGATCCTATCTGCCGGAGCCGGACGGCGACACCCTGGAAATCACGCTGTATACCCGCCCGATGTAATACCCCTTTCAACAAATACTTCCTCCGCTTCATGCAGAGCCGCCCGTATGCACACAGCATACGGGCGGTTTTGTCTGTGATAGAACCGTTCCGCTTGAAGTGAGAAGCATCCACCGTTTTTTGAAAATATTTTCTTTGCAGATACTTGCATTTCATTTTGTTTCACGTCGGAATATGAAAAAATTGACCAGTGATGAAAAACTTAGAAAAACGGAGAAATCAGGAGCAATCTCTGCAAAAATTCATTTTTAAAATCTGACGGCATTTTCTCGGGGTTTGCCTGCGGGCGGAACCTGTGCTATAATACAACCATCGGGGGCAGCAAGCGCAGCCGGACAACCACACCGGCTGCCGGGCAGACATCACGGAAGGACATTTGATTCTGACAGCAGGTACTGACATTTTGTGAAAGACGCAATCTTCTCTGACAATCTGAAACGACCGCACGGACTGACAACCGGCACAGACATCAGGCAGCGACACCCGGCACTGACAGACATCACGGACAGCAAGAAAAGACAACTGGTACGACAGCAGGGATCTGACAGCCGACAACATGCCCCGACAATCAGCATCGACACCAAAATCTGACAGCATGGATATGACAGCCGAACTGACACAGACGTACAGCATCACGAACGACAGCCGACGCAGACATCATGCTCCGGCAACAAATTCTGACACAGAACACGGACATCACACAGCAGCATCACAGACTGACACTTCTGAATGACAATTCACACTGCCACACACAGACATCATGACAGACAGAAGGGCACCGACAGCAATGCTGTGACACCGCGCAATGACAGCTATGGATACTGACCGCAGCCCCGCTCCGGCAGGCTGAACCGTGCATGTACGGCGCACGGCAGTGCCTGCCGGATGATACCGGGCAATCACGAACGATAACCGCCGCTGTGTGAAAAGACCGCAGCATGGATGAAAGGATTTGTATTATGATGAAGAAAACGACAGCAGCACTCCTCGCACTTATGATGACCGCTTCTCTCTGCGCATGCGGGTCGGATGACAATCCGGCCGATACCGGCAGCCAGGAGCTCTCCGCAGCATCGGAGAGCGATGCACCGGCTGAAACCACTGCGCCGGCGGACTCCGGTTCTTCTGCGGACGAGGGTACATCCGATGCAGCGGAGCAGCTTTCATACGGCGAGAAGCCGCCTGCAAGCGATGAGCTTGCAACCGTACAGTATCTCGCAGATACGTACTTTAAGGCGATAAAGAATAAAGACTATGACACCCTGGTAGACATCACGGACGCAGAGCTGATGTGCTATATCTCGGACGGCGAGATGCCCGACCGCGATGCACAGATTGAATACGTCAAGTCCCTCTGCTCTGACAGCGCCGATTACACGGTCAGCAAGCCGGAGAAGGAATCGGGCTATGCAGAGGAGTATAACGAGTTCTTCAAGACACTGGACGAGCAGCAGGGAAGCAAGATCGCTGATAAGTTTAAGGTCGAGGATGCCTATTCTGTCCGCCTCAAGGCAGGCGCA
Organism: Oscillospiraceae bacterium; assembly: GCA_016281125.1. Classification (GTDB taxonomy): domain Bacteria; phylum Bacillota; class Clostridia; order Oscillospirales; family Ruminococcaceae; genus Firm-04. The sequence continues at coordinate 76,491 of JAEEIA010000052.1, forward strand.
GCAGGCGATATCGAAAGCTCCAGCATTTCTGCGGAGAGCGAAGGCATGGATCTTGATGTGGCCTTCAGCGGCTCCTATGACATCAATGTCGACATCGACATGCCGATTATCAAGCTGAACGGCGAGTGGAAATGTGACCCGCAGCTCAGCATGATGATGTCGTTCTACACTGCGTTCAGCAGCATGGGCGACGACGGCGGATCTGAATTCGCGTTCAACGAGTAAGCATATGACAGACAGAATCCCCTGTTCACACCGAACAGGGGATTTTTGCTTGTCGATAAAGCAGTATCTCCGATGGATTTATATTGGGGCTCTGCCTCAAACCCCGCTTAAGGGCTGCTAGCCCTTAAGAATCCCATCATGATGAAAAATGTGCATTTACTTTATTTTTCTTATTACGGGATTCCAAAGGGACAGTGTCCCTTTGGCGGGAGTTTGAGGGCGGAGCCCTCATTTTGAATCCATCGGAGATACCTTTTTCACTCGGTATCGGTCAGCGCTGTGATGGCTGCGGCCAGCTCATCCGCGCAGACATGCAGATCCACATTCCGGAAGCGTCGGCTGATTCCGGCTGCTGCCAGCTTCTCCTCAGAAAAGTCCGCGGTATCCGTCAGAAAGCGGCGGCAGAGCTCCGCATAATTCGGCGCCTCCTGTGCGCGCTCACGGTCGAGCGCCCGCTGAAGCCGCAGACCGTCCTCCACCTCAATATACAGCGGCACGACAGCCTCCGAACCAAAATATGCACGGAGCTTTTCATAGGATTCCAGCGTTCCGATGCCGAGGCAGTCACCCTGCTCCAGCGGCACAGAGTTCCGGGCGGTGCAGTATGTCCAGTCCCCCATGACGGTGTGATACGTGCGCTCCTCGATCAGCAGGCCGTCTTTGCGCAGTGCGGAAAGCGCCGCCTCTCCGATGAAGTGATAGTCGGTGCCGTCCTGCTCATGCGCACGCTGCGGCCTTGTGGTGCAGAGCACGAGCGGCAGCAGCGGCAGCCGTTCCAGCAGCAGTTTATAGAGCGAATCCTTGCCCGACGCGCTCTTTCCCATGAGATAAAACAGATGATGCATATCTGTGCGCTCCTTTCTGATGACTGACGATTGCTTCTATTATAAAGCATCCCGCACAGAATGTCAATATCTGTGCGCGCCGGAATTGATTGCCCGTTTTCGTCATTTATTGCGCATACGGCACCGCCGCGCCGCAATCCGTGCATAGCCAAAATCATTGCGGTATGGTATAATGATAATCAATTATACATTGTCCGCAGTGATTCTGCAAGCGATGATCCGGCATAACGCCCGGGGTATCCGGCTGCATTTTTTCTGCAATGCAGCCCTGATCCGCAAAACATGTTTTGACAGAAAGGAGTATCCGTATGAAAAAAAGACTGATGTGTATGCTGATCGCCGCCGCTGTTGCAGCAGTATCGTTACCCGCGCTCAGTGTTTCCGCCGCAGATTACAGTTTTATAAAGCAGTACGATGACGGCAGCTTTCTGGAGGGCTGGAACCAGCATGAACGGGGCAGCTATGAAATGACTGAAAATGCGGACGGCGGCTTTTTCACTTCCTGGGACGGTATCTATGATTGTTACAGTATGTACGGCAAACAGTTTGATCCTCCGAAGGAAGGGTGGGTGTTCGGTAAGGCTGATCTCACCTACAATGCGGAGATCGAAGCGACCGGTATTCAGTTCTACGGCGTATACGGACGGGCTCCCCGCAGCCGCACGGAATTTTATGTGATAGAAGGCTGGGGCAGCTGGCGGCCGCCGGGAGGCCAGGGAAAAATGACGGTTGAGCCCGTTGAGATCAACGGCGTTCAATATGACCTGTACAAATCCGCCAGAAGGGCGTTCTCAGATTATAATACAATGATAACCCAGTACTGGAGCGTCAGGACGGAAAATCCATTCAGGGAAGGCGAAAAGAATACATGCAGCGGTATGATTTCAGTCGCGGAGCATCTTCGCGCATGGAATGAAGCCGGTGGAGATCTGGACGAAACCCTCATTTCAGATATTTCCTTCTATACAGAGTCCTACGGCGGGATATTACCCGATATTAATATGACAGGTACGTGCAAGGCGTCAGGGATCACATTGGAGATCGAAGAAAACCCGAAAAAGCCTGCAAAAAATGTTTCCATGGAGAATTATCTGCGGACAGATGCAGACGGAACGTATCAGGAGGTCTGGAGAAAAGCCGCCCGCACCTATATGGATTATCAGGATCATCCGGACGGCAGCCTGACCGGCACCTGGAACGGTTTTTCCTCCGCCTTTTTCCGGAACGGAATCAGATTCCCGGAGGGTACGGCACCGGCCGCGCAGGCAGAGCAGATCACAGTTTCCTATGAGGCGGAGATCGAAGCGAAGGGAAAATGCACTTACGGTCTGGCAGGCTTCACAAAGGAACCTGCCGAAGAGGATGCACTTCCGGTCTATTTCCAGATTATAGAAGGCTGGAACGGGGAACGGGAATTTGAAAACATTGCACCGAAGGATACAGTTGAGATCGACGGGGTGCTGTATGACCTTTATTATGGTTTCCGGCTGCCGGCAGAGGATCAGCTGCATTCCGGCGATTACCGGATGGTCTGGAGTATCCGGCGGGACAATCCGTTCCGCGCTGGTGAAAAGGCTGTGTATCAGGGTACGGTTTCACTGGATCAGCATATCCGCGCATGGGAGGGCATCGGTGTGACTGTCGCACCGGAGGCGCTGGATTCCGTTCAGGTGAGTGTGGATGTGATCGAACCGGTCAGCACGGCCGGTGAAGAGCAGCACGAAATCATGTACGGTTCCTTCCGGATCGAAAAGCCGGTGATTGTATCCGGCAGCAGCACAGCAGCAAGCGATCCTGTATTCCGCGCCGGAGATGCGAACTGCGACGGGATCACCGATGTATCAGACGCTGTGCTCATTGCAAGATTTGCAGCGGAGGACAGAGAGGCAACCTTCACCGATCAGGGCAGGCAGAACGCAGACGTTACGCATGACGGCAATGTGGATGCGCAGGACAGCGCGAAGATTCTGCAATACATCGCCAAGAAGATTCTGTCATTCGATTAAGCGGTATCTCCGATGGATTGATAATGGGGCTCTCGCCCGCTTCGCTATGCGTTTGCACCGCAAACGCACCAAACCCGCCAAAGGGTCGTAACCCTTGTTCTACAAACTGAGGCACTGCCCGTTCAAGGGGCAGTGCCTCTTTCTGATTCTTCTCTCCGGCAAAAGGAGCATCCCTGTCATTCCGCGGCGTCTGCGTGATCGCTTTCGGCCTCCGTTTTTTCCTGCTTCTCCGCTTCGCCGCTGTCCGTTTCTGTATCATCCTCGCTTGTAACAGCGCCGATCACAGACGGCAGAACATTCGATATCACCGTGATCATCGCTGCAATGTGCTTTGCTCTGATGATTCCCAACGCACTGTTGATAAATGTATTGTTGATCATAGAAGCGTCTGTACCGCAGCTTGCCGCCGCAAGCAGGACGGCAAACATCAGCCTGTCCTTTCTGTCCATCGACTTCTCATCGAAGCCCTTGCAGTTTTTCAGAAACGCCTCCGCCTCCATGATTTCATCGGCAATGTCTTCTGCAGTTTCATTCATGCCGGTCAGCGTGCCGAGCGAGATAAACACATTTCCGCCGCCGATATCCGCTTTGCGTTCCTTTAATGCTTCAAACAGCCGGATGACCCTGTCACATTTTTCCTGCGCATCGCCGTCCGTCAGTGCAAGGAACTCGCTGAGTCCCTGAATCGAATCTGCCCCGACCTTATGCTTGAAAGCGGCTTTCAGATAATCCGCGCATGCATCCATATCGCTGAGAATCGCATCAACCGGCCTGTCAGAGAGCGCAAGGAGAATCACATAAGAAATATCCTCAGCGTCAGTGAGAATCGGGTGCTGCTTCTCCATGCTCTGCATGATTTCGTGATACTTTTCAATGATCTCATCGGCATGCTCCTGTTTCCCGAAATCACAGATCAGCATCGCGGCAAGAACCATATACGAATTATCCTTAAAATGTCCCTTATGGATCTTCCGGTACACGGCCTTGACATCTTCGATGTACTGTTCCGGATCTTCGGACAGTGCCATTTCACTGAGCAGCGCTAATCTGATCGTATCTCTGTATTCAGAGAACACGCCTGTATGCTGTTTGAGAATCCTGCGGCATTCTTTCATCCTTTCCGGATCTGCCTCCCGGTCTGCTCCGGTAAAGATCAGCCCGGCCGCTGTACACATCAAATTGTTTTCAAACAGGAACTTCCCGGAAACGGCAGAACGGTTCCGTTCAAACAGCTCGCATCTGTTTCTTAAACGCTCGGTCATATGATCCTCCTCATTCTCATGCAGCTGTGCTGCGTCCGGTTCCGCTGATTCAGCGGTGTTTCATTTTTATTTTCTTGTTTCTTTGACACTGATTCCGAGATCCCGTTCAAATTTCTCCCTCTGCCGGACATATCGTACCTGCTTTTTCAGTTCCCCCGTTTTCAAAATGCCCGCTGTTCCTCTGACGAGAAACCGGAAGAATCCGTATATAAATGCGAACGGCTTGAACACGGGATGCTTTTTGCAGAGCTTCCATGTTTCCAGCCCGTTGTCCTGAAAATAGGAAAAGAGCCCCTTGTTCCTGATATCTCCGATCACCGTCCGGATCCGCTCCCCGGAATCCTCCGGTGAGGACTGCTGCTTTCTCCCGAAGTTTCCGTAGGCCAGAAGGCTTTCCAGCATTTGATCCGCAATCTCCGCGTTCACGGGCTCACCGTGTCCGAGCGTTTCAGAAAGCCCGAAATATTTCCTGCACATTTCCGTGACATTGACAGCCAGCTTGAATAATCCGGCTTCTTCTGCTGCGTGGGCGAATTCCGTTTCCTGCTGTTCGCTGTTCAGGACAGTGTGAACATACATTGCCCAGTCGATGATCTGTCTGAGCCCGAGATGATCCATATGCAGATGCTGATGGATATGCCCGAGAAGCACCAGGCCGTTCTCTTTTTCCGGGAGCACAGGGAACCTGTATCCGCCCAGCTCTCTGTATTCTCTCCGCGCAATGGCCTTTTCCAGCATATCATCTATGTTGAAGCCTTTGGAGCTGAAATGGTGGTGCAGCTCAAATTCGATTCCGTTTTTATAATATCCGAAGTGACGGGGTCTGGAGGTCTTTTCTCCGTCATCACTTTTTCCGCTCAGATACGCATATCCGTTTGCTTCCATGAGCCGCGCCGCTTCGTCAAACTGCGCATGCGGAACCAGAAAATCCACATCGCCCATTGCCCGCAGAGAAGGCTTGGGGTAGTATACCGCGGCAGCGCAGCCCTTCAGAATCACACAGGGAATATGATGCGCCTCAAGCAGCTTCAGCAGCTTGTTCTGCTCGTACAGAAGCCGTACATAGTGTGCCTGGCACTGATCCGTGCTTTTTGTTTCAACGGGAATCACGGCGCCGATCAGCCCTGTTACAGTCTGCGATTTTGCTTCCCTGATCACAGCATCCCAGTCGGTATCATCGGGGTATGTGAACGGGAACCCGAATAAAGATGCCTTGATCGCGTCCAGAAGCACCTGCTGTGCTTGTTCTATCATATATTCCCTCCCTTCAAATGCAGCAGAAACGGACAGACTGCGCAATCTGCCCGGGAAGAATCCGTCATGCGGTATGATCCCGCTCTGTCCGCAGTCAGTGATGCAGACTTCCGCCCGGAAAGAACGATTTTACGGTCTTTATGAATAATCCGACAGGCCGGTGGCAGCGAATCAGCGCATGACAGATATAGGGGTTCAGCCTGTATGAATAATACAGTATTTTTGTTGTCATGCTGCATTGATGAATCCGGGCGCTTTCTTTCTGAATTTCCGTCCGCAGTATTTTTTTCGCTCGGCCGGAGCCGCTGAGCAGCACCCGTTCCGCATACAGGACAATACAGGATTTTAAGCTGGTATCCGTGTTTTGAAGGTTTTGCTTCTCTGAAAACACGGCGGGCGTATGCCTTGCGATGTAATCCGCTCTGAAATGAATAAAGTGGACATAATCCCGGATGTTCTTTTCCGACGGCGTCACGGTAATGCTGTCCGGACGTTTGCGGTAATACATCAGCGGCCGGTCAACGGTCAGAACCGACTTCGCTTTTTCCAGCAGAAACGGAATCAGAATCACATCTTCATAGTTGTGCTCCACAGGAAACCGCAGTGCATCAAACAGCTCCGCCCGGTAGATTTTATTCCACACGGCAGGGTTCATTTTTTTGTCCGCCAGGCTTCTCAGCGCCTCCGCTGCGGAGCAGCAGCCGCTTTCCAGTCTGTACCGGATTTTTCTGTGCGGACAGCACTGCATGTTTTGCGTGGTGTAACAGGTATAAAACCCGCAGACAGCAATATCGGCATTCTGTTTCAGCATGGATTTTACCATAATCTCAAAAAAATCACGGGAATAAGCATCATCTGAATCGAGAAACGCCACAATCTCGCCGTGCATCGCATCCAATCCGGTATTGCGTGCCGCACTCAGGCCTCTGTTTTTTTGATGGATCACTGTGATTCTGTCATCGGTGCGCCGGTATGCATCGCACAGTTTTCCGGAACCGTCTGTCGATCCGTCATTGATAATGATGATTTCCAGATTCCGGTATGTCTGATGCACCACACTGTCCAGCGCTTCTCTCAGATAGGGCTTCACGTTATATACCGGAATAATCACACTGACCAACGGGGCGTTCAGTTTATTCATCTCCAATATTCTTTTTCCTCTGCCGATAGCACTCGTCAACAGTCCTGCATGCCTGCAAAAGCGAAATGTTTTCTTTTATGATATACTGACGGCCGCTTGCCTTCCTGCTTTTCAGATCATTTCTTTCGCCGTACCATCGTTTCATAAACCGGAGGCACTCAAATACAAAATGAAAGAAGCCGGATATTCCCTTTGTCTGTTTCAGCACCATTTTGCGATAGTCCGGATATTTCAGAAAGATTTTCGCATACATCGCATGATAGTTGATTCTGTCAATGAGCTCTGCCCGGTTCATGCGGATCAATGCTTTTTCCGCCGACTCCGGCCATACCGTATATCCGAGCCACACCTTCGGAATTCTGGGGCTCCATTCCGCCTCCGCATTGGCAGGAAGCTGCCTGACTGCACTCAGGCTTCCGCTGTGCGCGCCGCGCAGCCCCATTCCGCCGGCACTTTTATAGCTGTATCCGCTCAGAATCAGCGGCAGCGAGATATATACATACTTTTGAACAAGCAGGAGCGCTGAAACGGCATTTGCCATATCCGGACTGGGGCCGGGGAAATAGCTGCCGGTTCGCTCCCTGATTTTTTCAAGCACACTCCGGTGAATGATGCCGTGGTAGATCCGAGGGAGAAATTTAATATCCTGACAGCCCCAGCTGAGAAAATCATCCATGATCTTTTGGGGATTCAGCTCCCGGACAACACAGCTTCCGTTGTCAAACGACAGTGCAGGCTTGGTGCCGTGCGCAAAAACAACGTCCGGCCAGTGATACGTTGCAACGTCATTGACACATGCGGGAATGTGATTCCGTTTCAGATATTCCGCCGCATCCAGCGCAGACTGACAAAGCGCATCATCATCGCCGAGGTATGTGCAGTATTCACCGGTCGCGTGGCAAACCGCCAGATCACTGTTTTCCGTCTGAGATAATTCGGCGGTACTGTGATAATATTTTATATGTTTCCAGTTCAGCGCCTCAATAAAAGAAATGATCTCATCATTTTGAAGTGTGTTATCCTGGACGATAATTTCAATCTTATCACTTCCCAGTTCCACCAGACTTTTCAGGCATTCCTTCAGATACTCATATCTGTTTTTCGTCGGAATCACAACACTCAGTAAATACATCAGACACACTCCCAATGGTTTCTATCACCGCCGGAAAACCGGCCGGCCAATCTATCCCTTATTCCTGTGCAAAAGGCTTCTGAATTCTGTTTTGCAGCATATACGCGCCAAAACGATGAGGTTTGCAGCGCCCGCGATGATTGCGGTCATCACAATGATGACCGTTCTGTCCGTCAGCAGCCGGATTCCGGTTCTGACAAGACAGGCAAATGTGCTTGTCAGAAGCATGGGCAGAACCGTTTCGGTCACCATTCTCTTCATGAACGATTCCCTGAAAAAGCGAAGATAAAACAGCACAAGATACGCAGTCGTAAACGCGAGCATCTGTATAAACCAGGAAAGCGCCGCGCCGAGGATGCCGAAGGATCGGATCATCAAGGGCGTCACGGTGATCACATATATGATGGAGCAAACCGTCATCACATTGTTGACAACGGTGATCCCGTTCGCCAGATAATAATTATACGGTATCTCCTGAAGTGCGTTCAGCATGGTGCCGAGAATCAGCGGGACTGCGGCAATCTGCATCGTCTGCGCAATGACGCTGCTGCCGGTCCACAAAAGGAGCAGTTCATAGGAGAACACAGCGACAAAAATACCGATGGAAACCGTAACCGCATTTGCAATCCGATTGCTTCGGACATACTCCTGCTTCAGTTCGTCCTGCTTTTGGGCCGTATAGAAATTTGTAAATTTCGGAAAGACTGCAATGCCCATGGCCGCAACAAATACGGAAGCGGCAAAACCCAGGTTATAGGCGGAATTATATGCGCCGACGGTTGTCATCTGAAAGCTGCCGCTGATAATCAGCTTATCCGCCTGCGTATTGATCGCATAGCCGATGGAGATGATCATAATTCCGGCGGCAAATCGCCAGATCTCTTTGATGTTTTTCATATCTTTGACTGTCCAGAACAGGTTGTCTGTTTCCTTTTTCAGGCTGAACACAACAACCGCCCGCAAAGTAGCCAGATATATGAAATCAATCAGCACATGCCAGATGTAAAAGGATGAAACAGAGGCCGAAACAAACATGACAACGGCAACCACGCCGGCATTCTTGATCACAGACCAGATGATCTGAATGCAGTCAGCAAGAACCTGCCGCTGCTGGCCGAACAAGCAGCCCAGATACAGATTTGCGAGCAGCTGCGCCGCAATGGAGCATCCCATCAGTCTGATGGTCAGAATGACAGTCGATAACGGGAGCTGTTCTATCACCAGATACTTTTCTGAAATAAACTCTGCGCCGAAAAAGCATATGAGAACAATCGCAATCGAAATGAGAAAATAGATCGTTTCAACCGTTCTGAGGATCTGATATTTATATAAGGTATCCTTTCCGGAAGAAGCATCGGCTGCAAATTCGCGCCGTAACGTCTTGGAGAGGCCGAGCCCCAGCAGATTGAGTGCGGTTTGCAGCGTGGCAAAAAAAGTAATCAGCCCGTATGCTTCCTCGCCGAGGATGGAAATATAAACCGGAACAAACAGATAGTTTGCCGCCATTGTCCAGGCTCTGCTGGCAAGATTTGCGATCGTATTTATTGCGACTTTGTTTTTTGGCATATCTCATTCCTCTCAGCAGCAATCTGCCCGATGATAATGACTGTAAACAGGATTCCGTATGTGGAAAAATAGATTCCGCTTGCAAAGCCCTTGACCACGTATACGAGCAGCAAAACGATGGATGTTGTGCTTTTCAGCGCTCTCGCGTCCTGATATACCCGCCGGACATATACGAAAAAGCAGATCAGGCCAAGCAGCCCCGACTGAATAATCAGTGCGGTCATGGAGTTGAAATAGACGGAATCCTTTCCCGTGAGCTGTTTGATCAGGCTGAAATCATTTCCGATGCCTGCACCCAGATACAGCACGCTTTTCGGGATCAGCTCCAGGTATCCGTAGCTCTTTCCGAACCGGGTTGACCTGTCCAGATATGAAAACTTATCAAACGAATATTTCAGTGAGTTTCCGACGGATGAGTCCGCCAACCCGTTGAACCACATGATGACGAATACCGTTCCGATCAGAACGGCAGCAAAGAACACCTGTTTTTTCACACTCGCCTTGATGCGTCTGAAATACATCAGAAGGATGATACCCTCCATAATAATGGCGGATGTGGAGCCGGATAATACAATTCCTGCGGATACAAACAGAATGAACAGTAATTTTTTCCCGTACAGCACATCCATGCACTGTTCCAGGTATAATGCCGTTGTACACAGAATAAAATTGCCGTAGAACGAGGATTCCGACAGCAGGGAGCCCGGCCGCAGAATAGAGGAATTTCCCAGGTTTTCATAATCCGCATATCCGTCAGCATACGGCTTCAGCGGACCGATCCGGAATATATTGGGAAGGTAAATTTTGGCAAGATAAAAGGCCGCACACTGGATCATCAGATAGACGGTGAGAATCACGGCAAACCGCACCATCCATTTTGTAAAGGCCTCTTTGTCATACAGCCGTGCTGCAACCAGTGAACCCATCAGAACCCAGAGCCAGAATTTCGCCAGCCCGATCATCTGGCTCCCCATTCCGAGCTGCATCAGCGGATCTGAGAAAATCAGAACAACCATGCCGAAAAATGAGGTTACAGTAATCACAGCGCCAAACACAAGCGGCTTTGCTTCGATCCGGATCTTTTTCTCTTTCGGTGTGTTGATCAAAGTGATCAGCACAATGAGAATCAGCACAAAGCTCCCGAGTGATACCCCGGGAATTCCGGTTGCATATCCGTTCAGAATCAGGCTGAATACAAACCAAAATGCAAACGTATTTTTTTCTCTGTCCTGATTCCTGATTACATTTGAATCATACATATCCATCTGAACCATTCCCGCACTTGCAGCTCCCGCTTCTCATGATCGTTTGCAACGCCCGCCTGCTTATCTGATATATTCGGTATAGTCTTTTTGGGTATCGTATATATAAGCATGCACAGCGGCTTTCCGCTGTTCCTCAGAGGGCAGCTTCATATAATCTCCGTATCTGTATTGCAGATATTCCCTGATTTTTTCAGGGCACAGCAGAACCGTATCCTCAAACGGAATATCTTTTGTTCTGTCAAAAAAGGATCTGTGGAACAACCCGTTTCTGAATTTTGCGGGTGTCAGCCAATAGCAATACATGTAATTGTCAGTCATATTGTCATATCTGTAAATATGCCGGTAGGCTGTTTTCGCCATCAGCCGGCACGGAAGAATGTTCAGCAGCAGCAGCGCCGCCTTCTGGAAACGGTTTTTCGGTTTCCAGTTTCTCTGTGACAGCGCGTACAGAACGACAAACTTCGATTCGAGATAGACGATTCTCTGAATCAGAGGATTCTGCGGAATTTTGTGGAGCATCATGATATCCACATAGATTCCCTGATGCATCGTTTTGTTGTTCACAAAATTCTTTTCAATGAAGGTTGTGCCGTTCATCCGAACCTTTGCATATTCAACATAGCGTTCTGTTGTTTTCCATTCCTGAATGACAAACCGATCCTGCGCGGCCTTGTGAAATACCTTTTTGAACTTTCTGTACTGATCCGGCTTCATAAAAATATCCAGATCATCATCCCAGGGAATAAAGCCCCCGTGTCTGACCGCACCCAAAGCAGTTCCGCCCATAATACAGTATTCGATATGGTTTTCCCGGCAGAGCTGATCAATGAATTTCATGATTTCCAGAATTTTCATCTGGACATCCTTTACGGTTTGATCCCTGTTCACGATTTACCCCTCTTTTTCCATAATTCTCTCTCTTAATTCGGAGGAAGAGATCCCGTTTGTATGATCCAGATACACAACAGAGCAGCCCACCGCGGCAAATTCCTTTTCATAATTCTGCCATGCCTCTGTTCCCTTCCAGTCTGAACCGACAAAAACAACATCCACGTTTTTTTTCTTTACCTGCTCTATTTTATTCATGTTTTCCTGCAGGATGACTTCATCCACATACCGGATTGCAGACACAATCCTGACCCGGTCTTCCTGCGGAATCACCGGATACTTCTGCTTTCTCTGATAGCATAATTCGTCTGTTGTAACCCCGACAACCAGATAATCGCATAATTGCTTTGCTCGCGCAAGAATATTCAGATGCCCGACATGAAACATATCAAAAACACCCGTCGTATAGCCGATCTTATACTTTTTCATTGTTTGCCCTTCCCGTAAGTCTTACTGGCGTGCCAGCTTTCTGAATATCCAGCCGCGGACTCTGTTCGGCATGAGAACCTGAACAACCAGCCTTTCGCTGACATTCATCATATATCTGCGGAAGCTGATCATCCGTTTGCCGTACATGAATCTGTGCAGCTTCTCTTCGCTCCTGAAATACCGGATGCCGCCGCGCCGCCGGTACATTTCTTCCCCGACGCGCACATTTACAAGATTGTGATTCAGATTTGCAAATTCATATTTATTCAGTGCCAGCCGGATCCACAAATAATAATCCTCTTCGCAGTACCAGTCAATATAGCCGCCGGCCTTCCTGACGGCATTCCGGTTGAACATCACAGTGACCTGATTCATCGGGCAGCGCTTTTTCATATATTCCTTGATTGCGCCGTCTGTTTCCGGCACGATTCTGCATCCGGCCTTCCGGGAAATATCCCTGCCGTTGCGCTGGTTGATGAACTCTGTAATATTGCCGCCTACGACCGAGATGTTCGGATGCGTATTCATATATGCAATCTGCTTTTCAAAGCGATCCGGAACCGAAATATCATCCGCATCCATCAAAGCGATGTATTCATGCGTGCATTTGTCGAGGCTCAGTCTGCGTGCCGCACCGTGTCCCATGTTCTGCTCCAGCCGGTACACAGAAAACCCGATTCTGTGCGACTGACTGATTTTCTGATATTTCTCAATCACAGAATCTGTATCGTCCGGAACGGGGCCGTCAACCACCAGAACAATTTCTGCCGGCTTCACAGTCTGATTCACAACGCTCTCCAGCGCAATATCAAAATGAGCCGGATCGTCGCCGCCGTATACGCACATAGATACTGAAAAATCAATAGGATTATACCCCAACTTTATCACCCTGCTTTATTCATGATATATTCTTTTGCTTCTCTTTGTTTGCGGTCGTATTCTTCCCGGTTGACTTTGTCCTCGCTCAGCAGATAATCCCCGTAATCCGCAGCAGTCGCCATATTATCCTGTGTTATGCCCTCTTTTTTGAAGGCCTTTCCCACCGTTTTGAAAATAATCCGGATATCCTCCGCAAAGGTGATGCCGTGCTCGATATAATCAATATCATACTGGAGCTTGTTTTCCCATGACAGACCGTTTCTGCCGTTGCACTGTGCAAGGCCGGTCAATCCCTGACGAACCTGATGCCGTTTGCGCTGATCCGCTGTCATGAACACCATATCCCGCACAAGCTGCGGTCTGGGGCCTACCACAGCCATATCGCCCTTGATGATGTTGAGAAGCTCTCCCAGTTCATCCAGGCTGGAGGCTCTGAGGCACTTTCCGTACTGATGCAGCCGCTGATCATCCGGGAGCAGATTTCCGTCTGCATCCTTTTCATTTGTCATCGACCGGAACTTGATGAGCCTGAATACCCGTTCCCGCCCGCTGCACGGATCAATTCTTCCGGGACGCTCCTGCGTAAAGAACGGATTTCCCTTCATATGCACAGCGCCTGCAATGATCAGATACAACAGCACAGGCGACAGGATGATCGCAGCACAGCAGGCCATAAAACAGTCCAGCGGCCGCTTGACAAAGCGCTCATAGATTCCGGTCGGCTTCCGGAAGAACGCTGCATCCTTATATTTTATCTCATAAATCCGCTCACCGATAAAAGCAAACACAGACATAAGCACAGCCAATGCAATGATGAACGCTGTGATTTTCAACAAGACCCTTACCACTTTTCCCGCTTAACTCCTGAATTTTTTTGATTTTATAATAGCTGCCAGCATTTTCCCCGATGCAAGGCATAGCCAGAACCCTGTCAAAGCGCCGAATCCGTTGCAGAGAACGTCATCAAGTTCACATAATCCCCGGCAGGTGATATACTGCGTGACCTCGATGATGACGGAAAACAGCATTCCTGATGTCAGTATTGTGAGCCACTGTCTTTTTTTGAAAAAAGAAGGACGTATGATGTTCTTCGGAAACCAGAACCCGAACGGAACAAAGAACAGAATATTTTTCAGGTTATACCCCACATCTTCCTTCCATCCCGGATACAGAATCAGCATTTCTCTGTATGCCCACATCAGGCGCAGATCGGCTTTGTGTTCAGCTCCGGCCGTTCTGCACAGCAATGTATAATAGACAATGAACAGGCAATAGGCAGCAAACAAAGCAAGTCCGATGCGCTGACTGTGCCTTTGCAGAAATCTGAATGATTCTTTTGCGGAAATCATTTGCGAATCATCCATAAACCATTACTCCTCTGCGGCTTCTTTTTCATCATGCAATCAGAATGGTGCAACAAAAAATCCGCTCTCATCAGAGCAATCACGTATTCTCACTTTGAGTAATGCGATAGCTTCAATCTGATTTGGCGGAGTGCGAAAATATGTACTGGAATACCGGATGTGTTTTCAGCCGGAAGGAGCCGCTGCATGAACAGTCTTTGGCTCCTGAGAATGACGAAAAGAGGACGCAGCCACGTAATTATAGCATAAATCACAGGTGCCGTCAAGCGGATGCATCCGCATTCATCATTCCCGGCAGGAAACTTTGTATGTTTTCACAATCATATTTTTTATTGTTATCTGTCTGTGTTTAACTATAACATATCAGTTTTTTCTATACCGTCAGTCATATCTGTCATGATCACCGTCTGTCAGGAATTGATCATTTTAATCAGCCTGGTGTTTTTCAGCAGCAGGGCAAGCAGCATGCTGATCGCATACGCGGCCAGGCCGCCGAAGCGCGTGGCGATCCCCAGATGACTGCTGCCGGAAGCAAGTATGATCATATAAAAAATCGGATCCATCAGCATATAAATCACATTCGGCAATCTGGGATCAAACCGTGTTAAAAAAGCTGTGACCGGACTTTCGGAGCCAAGCGGATTGGATATCGCCAGACCGCAGGCTGCGAAGGCCATGATCCCGTATCCGATGAGGTGTCCCTTATAGACGAGCAGCCCTGTTTTTCCGAGAATAAAGAGCTCAGCCAGTGACAGCACGGCGCCGGCAAGCCAGACAGCGATATACTTCCATGCGGCTGTCCGCAGGAAACGGTCTTCTTTTTCGCGGAGAAATTTACCGAGCAGGATATACGGAATCGCCCGGGTGAACCAGTTGCCCGGGATGCATTGATATCCGATCCGGTCCAGATGGATGATCCCGGCGAATTCTCCCGAAAGCAGCATGACAATCAGTGAAACAACCAGAATCACTTTATAGAATCGCATGAGCTTCAACTTGAACGCAATGAAAATTGCGACGTAGGCCATGAGCATCGCCTGAATAAACCAAATATTGCTGCCGACCGAAAGCGGCCACAGATTCAGCACCAGAAAATTGAACACGGAGCGCAGCGATACGGCGGCCGGGATATGATGAATGATGCATACCAGGATATTGATCAGCAGATAGATCACGAACATGAACGCAAAGCACAAAAACGATCTTTTCATCTTGCGCTTTGTTTTTTCAAGGCCGGATGCATCGTCCTTCGGCAGGATGAAATAGCCCGAGAGAATATAAAAGCAGGGGGCCGCAAAGCCGCTGAGGGTCGAAACAATCGCCGTGGGTTCCGGGAAACCGAAATTCCAGAAGCAGACAAACGCCATCAGGATAAACCGAAGATAGGCCGCTCCGCAGTTCCGGTATCCGTGTTCGTAAAATCGCTCTATCTGCGATTCGGTTTTGATTGCCTCACCGAATTCCGGCTCATAATATCCTTCTTTATTCAACCGTTCCACCAACCTTCGTCGGAATCATGCTTCTCTTTCAGGGGAGGCGCCATCGGCATACGCAGCTTCGGCAGAGAAAGCCCGCGGTTTGTCTGCGTTTGCTGCGGGGTAATGCGCGCATGGACCGCCATTGCTTCTTCCGGTGTGATTTCACAGATTTTTCCGTCACCGATCCGGTAAATGCGGTCACACAGCTTCAGCGCTGCGGGACGGTGCGTGGAGAGAATGATCAGTCTGTCCGGGCAGCTTTCCATAATCTGATGCAGCACGCGTTCCTCGGTTTCGCGATCAAGCGCACTGGTCGCCTCGTCGAGCAGAAGCACGGGCGCATTGCGAAGCAGGGCTCTCGCAATGGAGATGCGCTGTGCCTGCCCCTCGGACAGCCCTCTTCCGCGTTCGCCGAGCACACTGTTGATCCCTTTCGGCATCTGCGCAACAAAATCCCATGCGCAGGCGGTTTTCAGCGCAGCAACAATCTCCTCATCCGAAGCGCTTTCATTGACAATGCGCATATTTTCAGCAATCGTTCCGGAAAACAGCGCATTTCCCTGCGGCACATACGCGAAGAACCGCCGCAGATCCGCATTCATGGGGAATTCGTCCCCCGAACCGCTTTTCAGGGTGACGGTTCCCTCCTGCGGGTCAAGCATGCCGAGCAGCAGGCGGATCAGCGTGGTTTTGCCGCCGCCGGATTCCGCCATGACGGCAGCGATCTCTCCGGAGCGCACCTGGAAATCGGAGCTGCTGTACACATGCTTGCCTTCGTCATAGCCGAAGGTAACGCCGCGCATACTGACCGTGATTCCGCTGCCGGCCTGCTTCTGGAGCAGGTCTGCCTTTTCCGGATCATGTGCTTCGCGCGGAAGATCCATAAGCTCTCTGATTCTGTGCGCGGATACTGATGAATTGAGCATTCCGGGGATTGTTCCGACGAGGGTGTTGAACCGGCCTGACAGCGCAGCCCGCTGCTGCAAGAAAAACGCCATATCGCCGTACATGATCTGTCCTGTCCACAGTCTGTACAGACAGTACGCAAATGCAGACATCGAAACAGCACTGGACAGAAGCGTCAGCAGGATATTGGACTTGATTTCAAAGCGGTTGTAATCAAGGCTGTATTGCTTGTATCTCTGCTGCCATTCGCGGAGCTTATTGGAATAGTACCCGAAAACGCCGAAGGACTTTATCATGTCGAAATTGAAGAATGTTTCGACCTCAAATCCCATCATTTTGGAATTGAGTTCCAGAACGCGCTTGCGGTATTCCTTCATGCGCCGCATGATGAAACGGCTGAGCCCCAGCAGCACCGGCGCCGACAGAAACGCGATCAGCGCCATCATATAATCCATTTTCCAGAGCACGATAAACGTGGCAGCAAACGTATAGATGTTAATAATCAGGTTCGGGATCCAGTTTATCGCATTGGACGCGATGGTGCCGACATCGCCGTTGAAGCGGTTGAGCAGATCTCCGCTCGGATAACTGCTGAGCTCTTTCCACCGCGCATCCATGATGCGGTCGAAGATTCCCGCCTGAATATCGTTGTTGACGTAAATGGATATGCGTGCGTTGATGTAGCTGTTCAGGCTGGAAAACACCAGAGAGAGCAGCAGCATGCCCGCCATGGCCGTCACCAGCAGCCACAGCTTTTCCTGCTGATGCCCGACGATAATGTTGATCAGTATGCGGCTGACATATGCCGTGCCGATCGACACGGTCGAGCCTGCGATGCCGATGACCGTGTAGAATACGACAATCCAGCGGTATTTCTTTGAATAGCTGAAAATCCATTTCCAGTCATCGAGAAATTCCCTGATTGTGCCGTCGTGCAGGCTGTCCCGCAGGATCTGCACATTGTCGTTCCGGAACAGCTTGTTAATCCCCGTATAAACGATTTCCTTTTCTTTTTTCTCACCCATATATCAATCCGTATCCGTACTGAGTTTCCGGTAAGCCGTCCATGCCGCTTCGGGGCGCATATTGCATTGCAGACGGTATAACGGAACCCGGCTGCCGAGCTTCCCGATCAGTGCAAGTGCTTTTTCCGTACCGCTTTTGTCGTTCGGGCGATAGCTCTGCTGAATGAGCAGGGGGAGCGACTGCAATAATGTTGTGCGCCCGATGCGGTTTTCCGCGCCTCGTTCCAGAAAGACAATCCCGCAGAGCTTCACGCCGACATTCTTCTGCATGCCTTCCTTGCCCGCCCACGGCGTGCCGTACACGGTCACATCTTCGCCGATGTGAATCAGCGGCTTGTCGCCGTTCACGACATAGCTGCCCTCGATCTGATCGAGCCAAAGCCGGATATGCGTGGTCTTTCCCGTGCCCGAGGGCGCAGTGAAGAGCCATGCGCGGTCCTTTACCGCAACGGCCGCACCGTGCAGCAGAAGCGTATCGCGTTCCAGCATCTGCGCCGCGATCCGGCGGTATACAGCAAGCGTTTCGAGATACGGGGCGGGATATTCAACGGGGGCGATACCCTCCGTTTCGGCTTCACGCATATTTTTTACCCGCTCAAGCGCAATATCGGCAGGCGCGGGTGAAATGCAGCAGTCGGGCACGCCGTCCGTGAGATAATCGCGGCAAAGCCGG
This sequence comes from Oscillospiraceae bacterium, assembly GCA_016281125.1. Taxonomy (GTDB): domain Bacteria; phylum Bacillota; class Clostridia; order Oscillospirales; family Ruminococcaceae; genus Firm-04. The sequence goes on from JAEEIA010000052.1 coordinate 94,829, forward strand.
AACACTTCATCGTAAATGCTGCTGACAGCAATATTGACGCCCGCAAGACGTATTTTAAATTCCATGCTGTTTTCTCCGGCGGGAAATGATTTTATTGGCAGCCCTGTAAAGCGTATCCCTGATGCGAAGCACCCTGAAACGGATCGGATACGGCGCGCACCAGAGCCTTTTATACACAGCATAACGCAGTCCCGTCAGAGGGATGGGGCTGTTTCCGCGCTGCGCAGAAACGATGCTGCCGAGAATATTCTGCGGCGGGACGATATCCGCGCCGGTGCAGTTATCCCCTGCAATGATGTAATTCCCGTCCTGCCGTCTGCCGACAATGCGGTGCAGAACGTACTGCTCACCGCTCACGCCTGTTCTCCTGAAAAGCACAATATCCAGATTTTTCAGCGTACCGGCATCGCATTTCTGCACGATAATGGCGTCGCTGTCCGAACGGAAAAGCGGGCGCATACTGTTGCCCTTTATCGTAATCGCAATCCTGCCGGTTCGTTTCAGTTCGCTTTCATAAGAAACTGCCGTCATTCCAAAAGCAGTCCTTCCGCTTTCAGCTGCGCCAGAAAATCCGCAAGGAGTCCCGCAATTTCTTCCGGCGCGGAATCGGCATATGTTTCGCAGAGCGTCTTATGGATCTGCTCAGGCGTGGTGTCCTCCGTCAGCATTCTGATGATGGCTGCCGCCGGTTCGTTCAGGCGCAGCATCCCGTGAAATTTCGCACTGTCCTCTCCGACAGCCACCGCGCTGATTTCCCCGTCCAGCTCCATGACCGCCATTTCAACCGCAAGTTTCATCTTTTATACCCTTCTACCCAAAAAACGGGCAGCTGTGAGTCGAACTCACAACTGCCGGCAGCATGATTCAAAGCATAATCAATTTATATTACTGCGACTGCCAGGTCCATACCGCGTTGCCGTTATTGTCATAAGCTCCGGTATAGATGCCGTCCAGCAGACTTTCGTTCTCCTCATGATCGAGAAGATCTTCCGCTTTCACTGCCGCGTTTCCGTTGTAACGGAAATACACCTCGGTGTGGCCGTGAATCAGCTTGTAGATGTTCACATAGTCAAGGATATGATAGCCGTTCACCGTTGCATCCTCTTTGGTCCCGTTATTGAAGCCGGCCAACAGGATGCCTTCAAAGCCGCTCGCAACGATAATATCGTCTTCCTTGAAGCGGACAACTTCCATTGCAGGAACTGCCATTCTGCTCATAAATATGCTCCTTCCCATTTCCCCTATAAGTCAAATATAATTGCAATTTACTTCCAAAAATTATGAAGAAGTACAAAACCGCTTTTACATTCTAGCACATTATAGAAGAGAAGTCAAGCGTTTTTTTTAGAATTCATAGAATAGATATTTTCATCCGTGCTGTTATGATGGATTTGTGCAATATAACACGAACGCGGATGCCATCCGCGTGGGAGAACCGACATTTACAGGCACGGGTGTGCCGTAATCTGCGCCGTGCCGGGACAAAGTATGTTAAATTCGTTTTTTTATCCGCGGAATTATATCCAAAAAAAGCAGTTCCATTTGACTGAAATGCATCAATGCAACAAAAACCGCAGGACATCGGATGAAATCTGCTGCGGCCACTTGACCGCAGCAATCGGGGTATGTTATAATTCTGTTAAACCTGAACCGGATCTGCTCCGGCAGAGCAGAACGGTTGACGAACAATCAGAAAGGATCCATACCCTCATGAACGAAAACTATTCTGTCAGGGATATTATCACGCTTCTGATGAATCATATCTGCCTGATTATTGTTTTCTCGATTCTCGGTGCGGCAGCCGGATACGGCATTTCAAAGTATGTTCTTCCGCTGAAATACGCTTCTCATATCACGATGTATGTGCAGAGCTATACCGATATTTCAGAGAATGAAGACTATATCAAAAATATCAGCTATGCCAAGCAGCTTGTGAACACCTACATCGAAGTGCTGAAGGATGATACGGTCATTGATGCAGTCGGCGAACAGCTTGCCGGGCAGTTTGACCGGAGCACACTTGCAGAGAATTTCGTCCTCAGCGGTGACGGCAAAATCGCATCCGCTTCGATCCGGAACTGTCTTTCCATTTCTTCTGTCGCGGATACGTCCGCCATTAAGGTGACAGCAGTCGCCAATAATCCGGAGGTCGCCGCCTTTATCTGCAATTCGCTCACAAAGGTTGCACCGGAGTATATGATGGAAGCAGTCGGCGTCGGTTCCATCAATACGATCGGTACCGCGAAAACGAATCACAGCCCTGTCGCGCCGCACATTTCCAAGAACACTGTGACCGGCGGTGCAGCCGGCTTCCTGCTGATCGTATGCTGCATTTTCATGATTGACTTCTTTGACAACACGGTCAAGGATTCCGAAACGCTGAAAAATAAGTATCAGAAGGCAATCATCGGTGAAATTCAGCAATTTGAAACGGATGAAAAGAAAAAGCGGAAGAATTCCGGCGGAACAGCGCATTTCAAGCTGACAGACCGGGACATTCCGTTCAATATCGTAGAAAGCTATAAGTCCATCAGAACCAATGTGACGTTTTCTCTTTCCACAAACGAGAAGTCGGTTTTTGCCGTATCATCTGCAAATCCCGGCGAAGGTGTATCCACAGCCACTGCCAATATTGCCATTGCAATGGCACAGAGCGGCAGCAAGGTACTCCTGATTGATGCGGATATGCGCCAGTCAATCCAGCATGAAATTTTCGGGCTGAAGAACCGGGAAGGTCTGTCCGCAGTGCTTGGAAAAATGAAGCAGCCGGATAAATGCATTCAGAAAAATGTGTTGGAAAACCTGGACGTTATGACGGCAGGCCCCGTTCCGCCCAATCCCTCTGAGCTGCTCGGCTCCGAGCAGATGGCAGTTCTGCTGAACGAACTGAGCAGCCAATACAGCATCATCATCATGGATACGCCGCCTGTCAATGTCGTGACCGATGCACTGGAGCTTGCAAAGTGTGTTTCCGGTATCATTTTGGTTGTGCGCTACGGTGTTACCACGGATGATGACCTGACAACGGCAGGCAAGAGAATCGAGGCTGCCAAGATGAATATGCTCGGCTTTATCCTGAACGGCATGAAGCATAAACAGCGCAAAGGGTATTATTCCCGAAATCAGCGGAGCGGCCGGTATTACTACAAGAAAAGCAGCGGAAATGACTACGGATATTACGGCGCGAAACCGGAGCCGGATTCTTCCAAGCAGAAAAAGGGATCCCCGACAGCGTGATACCGCTTTATCTGTAAATACAAACAAGGGGACGCCCTCTGTCGCAGGGCGTCCCCTCAGTTTATCATTCAAAACGTTCCTCCGGCGGATTCATTTGCGTGACAGAATCCCCGCAAGTGTTTTCAGCAGCAGCTCCGCGTCAATGGGCTTTGCGATATGCGCCTGCATTCCTGCTGCGATTGCTGCATCCGCATCCTCCTTGAACGCATTGGCTGTCATGGCCAGAATCGGCACCTCTGCAAGTGCTTTGTTTTCGAGAGCCCGGATTTTCCCGGCCGCCGTATAGCCGTCCATCACCGGCATCTGAATATCCATGAGCACTGCGTCATAATATCCGTCTGCGGAACCGGAAACCATGTCAAGTGCAATCTGTCCGTTTTCGGCAGTTTCCACCGCGTAACCCGCCTGCGTCAGAATCATATTCACGATTTCCATATTGATCGCATTGTCCTCAACAAGCAGCAGGCGCTTTCCGGATGTGTCAAACGGTTCTTCCGCTTCATCCGCATTCGCGTCCGCCTGTTCCAGATCGGATGCATCTGCAAGCTGAAAACGGAGGCGCAGTATGATCTCCGTGCCGCAGTCCGGCTCTGTCAGCACCTCAATCGTACCGTCCATGAGCTCGATGATGCTTTTGGAAATGGAAAGTCCGAGCCCGGTTCCCTCGATTCCGCTGACCGTGGAATTCCGCTCACGTTCAAAGGGGCGGAACATCTTCTCCGCAAACTCCTTTGACATGCCGATGCCGGTATCCGCAATCCGGATCTCATAGGCGCCGGTGCCGCTGTCCGCGCATTCCGTCTGCACGGCCGAAGCGGTGATGCGGCCGCCCTCCGGTGTGAATTTGTAGGCGTTGTTCAGCAGATTGATCAGAACGCGGTTCAGGTTTTTTACATCACACAGCACATAACGGTCTCTGATCTGACCGGTCTGAATCTCAAACTGCATGTTCTTCTGATTCATCTGCGCCTCAAACAGATCATAGAGATCCCGGAAAATGCCGCAGAGATCCGCCGGGATGATCTCCAGCTCCATTCTTCCGTTCTCGATCCGGCTCATCTCCAGAATATCGTTGATCAGTGTGAGCAGATGCTGGTTTGAACGGTCGATCTTGACAAGATAATTGTGCAGCTCCGCAGACGCAGGCTCCTTCAGTGCCAGCTTCGTGTAGCCGATAATCGCATTCATCGGCGTGCGGATATCATGCGACATATTGAACAGGAATCGGCTCTTGGCTTTGTTGCCCTCCAGCGCACGGATTTTTTCGTGTTCGGCCGCTTCCTGATTTTTCCGCACGAGATTCTGCACATAGATCATAATGATCAGTCCCGTGAACACAATCGCCAGCAGGACGATGCCGCCCGCGGCGAGCGAATGATGCGCTTCTTCAATGCTGTTCTTTGCAGCAATGCGCTTGGCGAGCCACAGAAAAGCGGAATAGAGCAGCAGCGCGAAGAGCACGACGCCGGAGGTCACGATGCCGCTGTATTCGATGATCGTGCTGCGCGTGATCGTCCGCCAGTAAAAAACGAATCCGAGCAGGCACCAGAATGAGAGCAGCAGAAACGCCTCGCTGCCCATTGCCTCCATCGCAGTCAGTCTTGGAACAAGCTGCACGATCACGAAAACGACGGAAACCGCAGTGCCGGCAAACCCGGTGAGCTGCACCTTCCGGATGTTCTCTTTTCTTGCGATTTTACAGGCAGCCGCTGAGGTATAGCCGAAGCCGACAATTGCGCCGAATGAGGTCAGATCGACAAACCAGCTCAGCGTGTTTCTTCCGAAGAGCGCCAGCGTGATCGAAAAGATCATGATGAACAGCGTGCTGTATGCCGTCTTGGAAAACAGATCGGTCAGGATTCTGTCCTCTGCCATGGCTGACAGCACACGGATCGTGGCGCGGTACCCGCCGATGATGCCGGTGAGAACGCCTGCCAGTGCCGTAATGCCGATCAGCATCAATCCCGGCTGCCCCATGATTGTGCGCGCGGCATAAAAGGTCGGGACGGCCTCTGTGTAGGACAGCTGCCCGAGCGAGGAAATATAGTCCTGCCAGCTCGCGTAGCCGTCCGGAACGGAGGAAACGCCGACAATCGCCATGGATGTGTAGGCAAGTGCGGCAACAATGATCGCAATGAACAGAATGCGCCGGGTTTTCCCGATGGGAAACCGGAAGTTGACGGTATCAAAGGCGGTCACGTCAAAGCCGACAAATGCCCAGGGCGCCAGAAAGACGATGCTGTATATGCCGTAGAGGGGGGAGATGTTCTGTGTGCCGAAATCGCCGAGCGCATGTGCGGAAACGGCGTGCGGGATGCAGAGCAGCGCTGTGATAAAAATCCCGATTACCATGATGACGGCGAGTACCGTGTGAATTTTGTGCAGAATCCGCCGGGCAAATATGAACAGCAGACCGATGCCTGCCAGCGCGCTGACGGACACAAGAATCTCCCCGATGTCGATCCTGTTGCCGGAAACCGTGTAGGCAATGCCCGTCTGGACGGAATCGCCGAGTATGGTGCGCAGCACGACAAACATCGCCGTGCCGTTCAGAAAAACGATTGTGAGGTAGGAAAGACAGAGAAACCATGAGCTGATGAAAGCATGGTCGCGCCCGAAGACCTCCTTTGTGTAGGAATAAACGCCGCCCGGCCCGGGGCTCCGCTGCATCAGAAAGGCAAAGTTAAAGCCGATCACCAGCATGACCAGCGTGCCGGCCGTCATTGCGATAATTGTACCCGCAGGGCCTGCGACAGGCAGGAACGTCGTGCCAGGCATGACAAACGCGCCCCATCCGACCATGCAGCCGAATGCCATCGCCCAGACATCCAGCTGTGAAAGATACGGCTTTGCCGCTGCCGTGCCTGTTGGATTCTTCATATTCTGTCATCTCCTTTCACCGGTTCTGCTCTGCTTCCCAGATCAGCTCCTCCAGTGTCCGGCTGAGCCGCTCCGGCTCCACCGGCTTGGAAAGATGCGCATTCATGCCGACCTGGAGCGAGCGCTGTACGTCCTCGTCAAAGGCATTCGCTGTCATGGCGATGATCGGAACCGTTTTGGCGTCAGTTCTGTCAAGCGCACGGATCGCCGCCGCTGCCGCCAGACCGTCCATCTCCGGCATCCGCACGTCCATGAGCACCGCATCATAATATCCCGCAGGTGATTCCGAGTATTTTTCCAGCGCGATTCTGCCGTTTTCGGCATGATCGGTTTCTGCACCCATCAGCCGGAGCAGCTCCCGCATGATCTCTGCATTGATCAGCACATCCTCCGCCAGCAGGATATGTCTGCCGTGCAGATCCGCCCGCTGCTTATCCTTTGCAAACTGAAGATTGTTTCTGCGGGCGATCCGCTCAAATTCGTCAATCACATTGGAGGCGAACAGCGGTTTGGCCAGAAAGCCGTCCACGCCGGCCTTCGGGGCATCGTCCATGATGTCGTCCCAGTTGAAGGCGGTCAGAATAATGATGATCGTTTCATTGCTGAACCGGCTGCGGATCTCCTGCGCGAGCGCAATGCCGTCCTTGTCAGGCATCTTCCAGTCCAGCAGCACAAGATGGTAGGGATCGGAGCATTGCTGCCGTTCCTCCAGCAGACGGAGCGCTTCTTCTCCGCTCAGACAGATATCGGCATGAATTCCAGCCTCCTCCAGCACGAGCCTTGCATGCTCTGCTGCGACCGTATCGTCGTCCACGACCAGTACGCGCAGATCCTTCGGGTCAATCACAACACCCTCCGTATAGCTGTGCTGACAGTTTTTCAGCGTCACGACAACAGTGAATTCTGTGCCGACACCCTTCTCAGACTTGACGGAAATTGTACCGTTCATCAGATCAAGAATGCTCTTTGCAATGGCCATGCCAAGACCGGTGCTGCCGTACTTGCTGCTGCGGCTGCTGTTTTCCTGCGCAAAGGTATCAAAGATTTTCGGCAGGAACGCCGCATCCATGCCGATGCCGGTATCCCGGATCGTGAAGCGGATCGTGGACTGGTCGGCAAATGCCGCTGTGCGCTCCACCGCAAGTGTGATGCTGCCGGGCGCGTCGGTAAACTTCACCGCATTGCTGAGAATGTTGATCAGCACCTGCTTGAGCTTCATGTCATCGCCGATATAGTAATCGGAAACGCCGCCGATCACGCGGCATTCATAGTCCAGCCCCTTGTCACTGCACTGCGTTTTGACCATGACATTGATCTGCTCCAGCATGGCGCGGAAGGAAAACTCTTCCTTCCGCAGCACCATTCTGCCGGATTCGATGCGGCTCATATCCAGAATGTCATTGATGAGCAGAAGCAGGTGCCTAGCGCTGCTCCCGATCTGCTCCAGGTATTCCTTCGTTTCGGGATCCAGCCCGCCCTTTCGCAGTGCAAGGCTGTCCAGCCCGATGATCGCATTCATCGGCGTGCGGATCTCATGGCTCATGTTTGAGAGGAATACCGTCTTGGCATTGTTGGCTTCCTCTGCTGCGCGGAGCGCCTCGCGCAGTGCCTGATTCCGCATCATGGCTTCACGGAACTCGCTGTCAATATCAGTCAGACCGAGGCCGACCGCATGGACAATCCCGTCATCGCGGTCCTGGGCATGGCGCACACCGGCTAGGCGGATCATTTCATAGTAATCCTTTCCGCCGCGGTGTACGAGATACCGGTAGGCAATGATCGGGCGTTCTGCGAGCCCTCTGCGGATATTCTCTGGGTCGATGAACCGCAGGAAGCCTTCGCGGTAATCCTTGTCCACGGAGTGCTCCGCATACCAGCGGAACCGTTCCAGATACGGAAAATGCACGCCCTCTGCGGTTTGCTCCGGATCCGAATGATCGGCGCGGTAGCAGACGCCGTCATCGGCATCCAGGTCAATGTGGTAAACACTGCGGTAATCCGAAGCAAGCGCCGTGATCATTCTGTCCTGCTGCTCCCGCTGGCTCTCTTCCTGCAAGAGCTGCTCCTGAAGCGCGTTCCGGTCCTCCGTTTCCCGCTGACGTGCGCGGACCTCCCCGTCAATATCCCGGAAGCCGAGCATAACGCCCATGCGGTTCTCCGGCATTCTGATCTTTCCGAAGTCGATCCGGTAATACCGCTTTTCATTTTCAAACTGCCGCAGGAAGGTCACGGAATACTGCTCCTTTTCCTGAAGCTCACGGACAATGCGCGGCAGAGAGATTTCCTCCATCAGGCGTTCCTGATCCTCCGGCGCGACCACTGTCCGGATGTACTCCACCTGCGTTTCCGTATAGGTGGCGCGGTTCAGCGCGTTCATGATCGGTTCCGCATGAACGCTCTCGCCGCTGAGGTCGCCGTGATAGAGCGAGCAGCGCTCTGTTTCCACGTCGTTGATCAGCCAGACCGTGTTGTAGGAATTGGTCAGCGTATCAATGACGGCATCGCGGACCGCACTGACGCGCTCCGCCTGAAGCCGCTTTTCGGTAATGTCCGAGATAAAGACATAGTAGAGCCCGCCGTAGAATGCCGTTTCGCTGAAATGCGTGTGGATATCCACCCAGCGAACGACGCCGTCCTTGCGGATGATGCGGTATTTCGCGTAAGCAAGGCCGTCCTCGCTGCTTTTTGTCTGTGAGGAAACGGCCGCAGCGACTGCGGCATAATCATCCGGGTGGATCATGCCGCGCACAGTGTTTCCGGTCAGGCGTTCCAGCTCCTCCGCTGTTGCACAGCCAAAGATCTTGCACACCTCGGCATTGGCATAGAGCAGGGAATTATCCCCGTCCCGCCGGCAGATCAGGAAGCCGCCGGGCATATACTGCCCCAGCTCCTTGACAACTTCGATGGTTTGCGCATTCAGTGCGAATTCTTCTCCGAAAACCATATTGACCTCCGTTTCCGCAGCTGCACAGCAGTCTGTTTCCCGAAAAAACAAACGGATCCCCAGGCAGCCGCAGACGATCCGGCTGCACGATTTGCAACGTCCTGATCTGTCAATGGTCCGGGAATCCGTATCCGTTATTATCTTTTTGCGTTTCCTTGCAGCTCACAGGCCGCAGAGCCGCGCAAACTGCGCAGCCGCCTCCTCCATGAGCGCAGAATAATCCGTGTCTGTCCTGCTGCGAAGAAGCTCTGTCATTTCGCTGACCGGCTTTGTCAGCGGCGTCAGCGAGAGGTTTGCATACATGCCCTTCAGTGCATGGGCAGTTTCAAATGCTGCGGCGTAATCCTTTGCTGCAAGCTGCTCTGAAAGCAGCGAAAGCCTGTGATCCTCTGACGCCTTTCTGACGAGCATCAGGTAGAAGTCCTCCTTGTTCATGCAGCGTGCAAGCCCGTCATCCACGTCTGCACCGAACGCCCGCAGTGTTTCAACAGTCATCATGCGCTCACACTCCGATCTCTGTTCTGATCAGCGCGGAAAAATCTTCCGCGGACAGCGGCTTTGAAAAATAGTATCCCTGAATAATATCGCAGCCCAGTTCTTTCAGCAGCTCCATCTGCTCCTTCGTTTCGACACCTTCCGCAATGACCGGCACGTTCAGCAGCCTTGCAATCTCAATCATGATTCCGACCAGGCGGCAGTCCTTTTTGTTCCCGCAGATGTTCCTGATAAAATGCATGTCCAGCTTCAGTGCGTCAATCGGCAGCGACGTCAGCATATTGAGCGAGGAGTAGCCGCTGCCGAAATCATCCATCTCGATCTTATAGCCCTGCTCGCGCAGTCGGATGACCGTGTCAATGATCTGTCTGGAATCATCCGTGTATGCAGACTCTGTGATTTCCAGCAGGAGCTTTTCATTTTCAAGCCCGTTTCTGCTTGTGATTTCGCTCAGAATCTTTCCGAGCATCGGATTAAAGGCATCCACTCTCGAAACATTGACCGATACCGGAATATCAACACCGTATTCCGTTTTCCACTGCCGGATCTGTGCAGCCGCATAATTCCACACATATCTGTCCAGCTTCTGGATGAGGCCGTTGTTCTCAAACAGCGGAATAAACACATCCGGCCCGATTGCGCCGTATTCCGGGTGATGCCACCGCGTCAGTGCCTCCGCGCTGACAAGCCTCGGTGTTCCGTCGCAGATGCAGTATTTCGGCTGATAGAACACCCGGAACTGCCCCTCCGCAAGCGCCTTGTCCATATCCTCGAGCAGCCGTTCCGAATACAGCTCTTTGCTGTGCAGCTCCGCGTTATAGAATGCAAAGCAGGTCGTATAGCTGTTGCGGAGCTTCTGACAGGTCAGCGCCGCACGGTCAAAGCGCTGTTCCATGTCCAGTCCGCTGCCGTCGTCGGAATAAATGCCCATGCGAATGCTGATCTTGCAGTCGCCCAGACTGCCGGAAAGTCCGGTGATGTACTGCGGCAGCTTTTCATGCAGATATTCCACATGCGGCAGATAGATTCCGAAGCAGTTATTGCTCAGACGGCAGGCCAGTCCGCCGGTTCGGCTGACGATCTCATGGACGCGCGTGCCGATCTCTTTCAGAATCGAGTTTCCGAAGGCTTTTCCGTAGAGCTCGTTGATGATATGGAACCGGTTGATGTCAAATACCAGCGCATCCATCGGGAGCTGGTCGTTCTGCTGATCCAGCCGCTTGCCGTACTGAAAAAAGAATTCCTTGTTAAACAGACCTGTCAGCTCATCCCGTTCCGTTTCGTGAATGATGATGCTGTCCTCTGCCAGCTCAATCGAGTGCCGTACTCTGGCACGGATCACATCCGGTACATCATACGGCTTTGTGATAAAATCTGCGGCGCCGAGCTGCAAGCTGGTGACCTCAGCTTCCTTTTCCGAAGTCAGCACAATGACCGGAATGCGCCGCAGTTCACTGTCCGCGCGGATGATTTTCAGAAGGCTGTAACCGTCCAGCTCCGGCATGTGCAGATCCAGAATCACAAGAGAAAGCCGCATCTTCTCCTTCCGGATCAGATCCAGTGCGACAGCACCGTTTTCGGCGTAGATGACTTCATACAGATCCTGAAGCATCGCGCCGAGCATTTCCCGTTCGATGAATTCATCATCGACAATGAGTATCGTTCTGTGAAAGCCTTTTTGGCGTTCAAGCAGCTCCTGCATACGTCATCCCTCCGTTTCGTTTTCATATCTGACTGAAGCGGTGTTCGTCCGGCACTGTCTGTTTTCATTATAATGTATTTCAGGGCACTTGTCAATGCTAAATATCTATATTATTCGTCAATAAAGAACAGGCATATGCAAAGGTGAAACACCGGATTCCATGCGCATACGGTTCACGGAACTGACAAAGCGGAAAATCTCTTTTTCTGATTTGCCTGCCATTTTTTGCAGTGCGAAATACCGGATCTTTCCGCTGATATTTTCACAAACTGTGCGCAACATAGTATCACGGAAGCAAACAAACGGAATGTCTGCAACAGGGCAGCCGTTCCGATTCCGGCTGCCTCATGCGCATTTGCGCAAGAAAAGGAGAGGTTTACCATGAAGGGTGAAATAACACAGAAGGGCAGAGAGGCTCTTGACCGGTTCAAGATGGAGTCTGCAAGTGAGGTCGGCGTGACACTGAACAAGGGCTACAACGGCGACCTGACCTCCCGCCAGGCCGGTTCGATCGGCGGCCAGATGGTCAATATTATATAGCCAGAATACAATTTTGTCAATGTGGAAAACCACTTTTTTTGAGCTTTTTTGTGCAAAACGATGAGAAACGTAAACGCCAACCAAACGCAGCCATCACGATGAACAAAAGAGCCGGGGGAAATCCTCGGCCCGAAGCGTATCAGTGTAACGCGAACTGTATGCAACTGTATGAAACAGTATAACGCCTTTTTGATTCATCTGTGGAGGGCTGGGGGTAGTTGGTGCTTACGCTGCCCTGACAAAACAGGTGGGCGTTCTGAAAAATACAGTGCCTGTCACGCGGCATATCTGGGAAGACTACATGGAACAAGTTGAGGACTATTATCATATTCCAGAAAATCAGGCGTTATATGCGCAGCGAAAAGAAACGGTTGCGCGTGTCTTTGCGGATGCCAAAGAAAAGCATGGGATGCGTTATACGCCGTACAGAGGTTTGGCTCAGGTCACGAAATGGGTCAGGCTTAAAATTTGCTGCCCTCAATTTGAAAAAACTGGCGATCCACCTTGGGAAGGATCGTCGTCTACCGCTGTTTTATGCCGTGTTTATCTGTTTTCCCTGCCGTAAATCCGTTTTTGCTTGATTTATCGCTGAAATCGCCCCTCTGCTTGTTTGATATAATCCCCTTAGAGTAGACACACAAAAAACAAAAGTGTGAAAACTCTAAGGGGGTTATTTTGTGACAAGAGGAAGTAAGCTAACAAATGAAGAACGCATAGCTGCAGTTC
>JAEEIA010000053.1 GCA_016281125.1 Oscillospiraceae bacterium
AGCGTCAGGCTAGCGCCCTTGACTTCTGCGCCGAACTGATCCGCCTTGTTGATCTTCACATTCGCGGTCGGTGCCGGGGTTGTGGTCGTCACGGTCGTGGTAACTTCCGGTGCGGTCGTGGTGACCGTCGTAGTCGTAACCTTCGCAGTTGTCGTGGTAGTGGTCGTAGTGGTTGTCGTAGTAACGGTCGTCGTCGTTATGGTGATGATCTTTTCATCGACCATTTCGATAACCTTGTCGCCCTCGACGTCCTCGCCGTTGATCTTCACCAGCTTGCCGCCGGAAATCTCAAACGTCATGTCGTGCGCGGTTTCGTATTCGCCCGGTGTGACCTCCTCGTGGAGTGTGTACTTGCCGTCCGGCAGGTTCTTCACATCGGTTGGCTCAATGCCCGAGTACCAGACCAGTGCGTCGCCGCTGCCGTTCACCAGCTTTGCCTCCGCGCCGAGCTCCAGGCTGCCTGCTGCAAAGACAATGCCCTTGCCGCCTGCATCCTCGCCCGTCAGCTTCAGCATCGCACCCTTGACCTCGTCGCCGAACTGATCCGCCTTGTTGATCTTCACATCCGCGGTCGGTGCCGGTGCGGTGGTCGTTGTGACAGCTGCGCGCTCATTGACCATGGTCACGCCTGTTCCTGTCACGGCCACCATGGTGCCGTCTTCGCCTTCGGTTTCATCCTCGATGATCACGCCGTCCCGCACCTCAAAGGTGATGGGCTCTGCAACGGTATAGCCGTCCGGCGCTTTCACTTCGGAGAGTGTGTACAGGCCGTCCATCAGGCCGACAAATTCCTTCGGATTGTTTGTTTCGTCCGTCACCCATGTGACCGACGCCTTGGGTGCCAGCGTATCGTCCGTAACCTTCTGATACGTCTTGCCGGTTGCCAGACTGCTGAACGTCAGCTTCATCTCAGCACCTGCAAGCAGTGCGCCGTCCGGATCCAGCTTTGCAAGCCGGAGCTTCGATACATTGTCTGTGATGATCAGCTCGTCATCCTCGCCCTTGAGCGTAAAGCCGTCGGTCGCACTGCCGAGCATCGCAATCTTCTGGACATATCTGTAATTCTCCGGATTGTTCGCATCTTCCGCGATGCGCTCCTCATAGACACGGAACCGGAATTCGGATGTCACCTTGGTAAAGCCGTTCGGTGCCGTGACCTCTGTCAGCGTATATTCGCCCGGCTTCAGTCCGATAAAGTCAGCGCTGTTGCCGTCGAATTTGCCGTCTGCGGCGAGCGGCGCACCGTTCACGGTCACGCCCTCAATGGTGCCGCCCTCGGCAGGCTGGAGCGTAAACTTTGCACGGTTATTCGCCGCGACCGTTCCGCCCATGCCTTCCTTGCCGATGTTCAGGATCTTTTCATCGGAAACAGTCGCGCTCGTTGCGCCGGTTTCCTTGATTGCGCCGTTCTCAACGGTGATCGTGCGCGGAGCCGCCTTGGCATAGCCTTCCGGTGCCTCCAGCTCCTCGACCGTATACTCGCCGTCCGGCAGCTGCTCAAAGATGACGCCGTTTCCGATGGTCGTCCACTCGATGATATTCGGATCGGTGTTCTCATCCGGAATGATATTCGTCCGGACGAGGTTACCGACGTTGCCGAGCGTCCGGCCGTCGTCGCCCTTGTCAACCGTGCTGAGGCCGTCCGCCGAATCCGCCGTCACATAGAGCTGAACGTCACGCATTCTGACATTGGAAAGATCAATTGCATCTCCCGATGCCGTCTTTCCGGTCAGCCGCATCTTTGCGCCCGGCACCGGCGTATCGGTTTCGCCTGTCACACCGGTCAGCGGTCTGGTCTTACGGAGGTTGAACGTGATTAGTTCGTCCGTTGCGACGATTCTGTCAGGATCTGTGTCATTCCCGGAGTTCGTGCGCACATAATCGCGGTTACCGCCGTTCAGATACTCGATCTTTCCGTCCGCGGAAATGAACTGATAAGCACCTGCATTTCTGTAACCTACCGGTGCGCTGAGCTCCGTCATTTCGTATTCGCCGTCCGGGAGGTTTTTGAACACGACTTCCGTGCCGTCGGTCGTCCATGTCAAAGTCATGCCGTCGCTGCTGAGTTCCGCTGCACCCGCCGGTTCGATGTTCACATCCGCCAGGGTATGATTGGATGCATACGCTCTGACCAGCGTCAGCTGCATCTCTGCACCGATGACAGGATCCGGATCCTCAACCGTACCGTCCTTTGTATCGTTCAGCTTGCGCTTGTTGTCCTGCTTATAGAACGAGATGCTGTTGGACTGCGGCGCATCCGTCATGCTGAACTGGAATTCGTCATAGGTACTGCCGTTCGGTTCTGTCTTCTGGACGCCCTCTGCCTGCTTGAAATTGTCAAGATCGGTATAGGCATCCTCTGCGAGTGCCGCATTTGCTTCGTCGTTCATATCCAGAACGTAGAGCTTCAATCCCTCGTCGCCGTAGCGCGGATACGTGAAGTAGAAGTAGATCGGCTTTGCCCTGCTGTAACCGGCAGGGACAGCCTCCTCGCTGAAGCAGTAGATGTGATACACAACGCTGTCCTTCGATGCCGGCCTGCCTGGGATCGGGCTCTGCTGTTCGGCCGCAAGGTCGCTGTTCAGGGTATCCTCTGTTACGGTACGCAGCAGCGTACCCGCCCCACCTGCGTCTGCAGGGAGATTGATGCTAAGTGCCGTTGCCGGAGTGCCGAGCAGATCACTGACGATGTTTGCGGTCAGCGCGTTCAGTTCCGAACCGGTATAATCGGTCAGCCGGATGTTCAGGCTTTCCAGATCCGCGGTGTTGGCAATGCTCAGGATCTCGCCCTTTTCATTGACCTTGCTGAACACAACCTTATCGCCGGTCTTGGCGTTCGGCAGCGTGACCGTTACAGCCTTGCTCTCTGCATTGGTTTCCACCGTGAAGCCGGTCACACAGACTGTTCCAGGTACTGCGATGCCGTCGCTGTCCACGGTGAACACATTGAGCTTATCCACCGCATCGTGCGAATAAGGCCGGTTGGTCATCGCCGTTTCAACAACTGCATAGGTGCCTTCGCCCAGTGCTTTGGTTCTCTGATAGACGGTGCCGGAGCGGATATTCGCTGCGACAACCTCGTATGCGGAGGCATCCAGCTCAGAATAGAGCGTCTTGCCGTCCAGTGCATCCGGATCCGTGATGCGGATGAGCTGGAGCGTTGCGCCGGTAATCAGCTGGCCGGTCGCCGCATCGGTCTTGCGGAGGTTGAACTTCTTTTCCTCGTCGTCCGCGAGCGTGATGAGCCGCTGTGCCGGTGTGCTTTCGGAAAGCGTCAGCTTGCTCCAGGCATTTGCCTGAATGGGATCAATCTCACCGGTCGCCCGGAACGGTACGACCAGATTGGTTCCGATCGTGACTTCCCTCTGATACAGCACATCGCCGAAGATGAAGAAGTAGGTTTCGGTTGTTGCATCAACATAGCCCGACGGCTTTTTGGTTTCGCTCATCTTATAGATGTGCAGTACCTTTCCGCCGGAAACCTCTGCCTTCTGAATTTCTGCGCCGTGCTCGCCCGTCAGGTCGGTCGCGTCCGCAACGGCTGCGGTGAATTCCTTGTCGGTCTGCGTGGTGAATCCGCGTGCAGTGCCGACTGCGGTCAGCGTGCGCGGATTGCTCAGCGTTGCCTCGTACTCCGCAATCGCCATGCCTGCGCCTGCGAGCGGCTCCTTGTCCTCGTCGCCGCGTGCGATCTTGCGCAGGGTAATTGCCTCGCTGTTCAGGAATTTGAACGGCGTCGGCGCGGAAGGCGTCATGTCAACCGCAGGCTGAACGGCTTTCTCATCCTTGACCAGCCAGTAATACGGCATTTCCGCGCCCGACTTGTCATACAGCTTATGCAGTGCAAAGCCGTCCTCGGTTACTTCCTCGCCGTCGCGGTAAATCCTGACAATCGTATCGCCTTCGGTTTCAAAGGTGTAGTGATGCTCTGTGCCCTCATCATCCTCGATGAGATAGGCATTCTTTTCCACGTCAAGCGGCGAACAGGTCTTGACTGTTCCGACCGGCGTCGTGAAGGTGCTGTCCTCGCCGTAATACGTCACGGTCGGCTCCTTGTACTCCACGCGCTGGTAAACCGGCATCATGGTCGTGGGATAGCGCTCGTGCTCGCGGCCTTCCTCTGTCACATTCAGTACCTTATAATACTGATATTCGGCAGGATCCAGCTCCACGGTGCTGTCGAAGTACGGATAGGCCGGATCGGAAGCGGTGATGCCGGTGCGCTGGGCGCTCATGGCCGACCAGTCCTTGCGTCCCGCTGCGACGGTGCCGTTCTCCGTGCCGTCCGCGACGGTCAGATCCAGCAGAATCTTTACGACCTTGCCGTTGCTGCCGTTGAACGGAATCGCACTGATCTGGAATCCGTTTGTGCCAACCGCCTGATCCGGAATCCGGAAGCAGGCATTGCCGTTCGTATCGGTCGTCGGTGTCAGTGTAAAGGTTTCGCGGTCGAAGGTCGTTTCCTTCTCATACGAATAATTGAACTCCTTGACGAGCAGCGGGTCGCTTTCCGCACCGTAAACGGTAATGGATTCGACCGTCACGCCCTCGCTCGGGATATATCGCTGATAGCCCCCGAAGCCGCCTGCGTCGCCCTCGTAGAGTACGATTTCCGTATCTCCTGCCTCGACCTCTTTTTGTTCGATGATATTCGACGGATTGTAGCGTTCTGCGATGTCCACGGTACCCGGCCCGCCGGAAATATTCAGCACTGCCTTTACGATCTTGCTTGTCTGAATATCGTATTCGCCGACCGGACCGCCGCTGTCCGGAAGCAGTTCGTCCTGCTGGTTATAGGTATCGTACATGGTGACGCCCTTCGGCGAACCGTCATCGTTGAACTCGTAGGTCACTTTGTTGACCGTCACGGTTTCCTTGCCGCTCAGGTATTCCGTATGTTTCAGCGCGGGCTGATCCAGCACGAAGGTCACGGCATTCGGCGTCACGCCGTCCGATGTATAGAAATAGAACGAATTCTGGTCATACAGGAATTTGGAAGGATCGT
The DNA here is from genome assembly GCA_016281125.1 of Oscillospiraceae bacterium. Taxonomy (GTDB): domain Bacteria; phylum Bacillota; class Clostridia; order Oscillospirales; family Ruminococcaceae; genus Firm-04. The sequence goes on from JAEEIA010000053.1 coordinate 5,006, forward strand.
TCATCGCAGCCTCGCGGTTGTCGGTGATCGTCTTTCCGGAATCGCTCTCCACCGGCTTTACCGTGTCGTAAAGATCCTCAAAGGTGTAGAACGACGAGCCCGGAATCCGGTCAAATGTCTTGCCGCCGACCTCCGCAGAAATATCCGCATAGTCATATTCGATCTTGCTGCCGAGCTCCGGCTTTGTCTTTCCGGTATCATACTGAGCGGAATTCTTCTCGCCCTCATTGACCTCAAAGTAATAGACCGCATTGCTCAGCTGATAGCCGGGCGGCGCTGCAATCTCCTTGATGCAGTACTGTCCCGGTCTGGAAAACCACAGCTTGATATCCTCATCCCCGGTCACCTCGGAGTCGATCAGCTGTTCCTTCCAGCTTTCGACCGTGATGCCGTCCTCACCGTATACCGGTGTCAGGCGGTACAGTCCGAGCGTTGCGCCAGGCAGATAATCCGTGCCGTTGCCCTTGAACTTGGAGGCTTCCACATAATATCCGGTCTTGACGCCGACGATCGAGCTCGGGCCTTCAAACGGGCGGTAGCCGTATTCCACGGTACCCTCAAAGCACTTTGCGATCATCGCACCGGACAGATGCGGGTGAGATTCGGAATTGCCGATGAAGCATTCGTCTGTAATATGTGCATCCGGCGCCAGAATGGTGCCCTGGAATGCACCGGACAGCACGATCTGCTTTGCATCCGAGAAGTTGTACAGCAGCGAGGTGACGCCCGGATCGTTGTTGGCGCGGTAATTGCTGTCAGCGCCCTTGTCGCACTTGTCCTTGGAAACAGACACGCCGTTGATCCATGTGTACTTCTCACCGCCGTAGTGCGAAGAAACACCGAGGTGATAATCGTACATCGGATCAATGCCGTTTGCTTCGTCATATTCCAGATCGGAAGCACGCAGCGCACCGCTTTCGATGTACGCGTCGCCTTCCTTCTGCACATTGGTACCGCCGTCCACCGTGATGACGATGAATGCGTACTTCCACTCCACAGGGTCGCCGCCATCGGACGGCATCTCGTAACGCGGCGTTTCAAGCTCCGGAATATTCTCGAACTCAATGTTCGTCACATTCATCCGGAATTCCTCGAACTGCTCCGGTGTCAGGTGGCAGTAGACGGTATCCTTCTGCTCGCCCTCGTAGATGAGCCGCATGGTTTCGCCGTTCGTGATGATCTGAAACTCATTCGGTTTTTCTGCCAGCATGAGGGAACGCTCGCGGAGCATACTGAATGTTTCATCGAAGTCGATCAGATTTGCCTGATAGAACAGATTCAGCTTGCCGGAGTAATTCTCTCTGACATAATTCTCGCCGTAGCTCACGCCGTCCGGAACATAATCCTCCACAACGATATTCTTCGGAGAATTATAAATGTTCTGCGAGCTGTACGTCGTATCCACGGCGATGTTGTTCAGCAGCGGATTCGGTGTTTTCTCGGTCGGATTCGCGCCCCAGATGATGTGCGCGAAATCCTTGCTGCCGACCAGCTCCTCCAGGCGGATATTGCTGTTGTAATCGCCCTTTGCGATCTCATACTGCCAGCCGGTCTGCGCATCGAAGTTGCCGCCGACTGCGGTACGTCCCTCGGAGTCGGAATCATGCGGGATGAAGCAGTGATGCATGAACACGGAGAACTGCGACGCAATACCGAGCGCATACGCATTTTCGTAGTTCATGATCGTTTCTTCCAGCGTATCGCCGCGGAGCGGGTTGACGCCTCCGTTCAGCGGCGTGCCGATCAGCAATGTGATGTCGTCCGTCTGCACGTTGCCGGCAAGGTTTTCCACAGTTTCAGCATGGACGGTCATCCCGCCGATTCCGTCCGTGAGCCTGATCCCGGGCGGCAGCAGATACACCGCCGTCATTACGGCCGAGGTCACACCGCTGAGCATGCGGTGCTTCCATGTCTTTCTCATAGCCTGATCCTCCCTTTCTGTCATAAATTCCGGATCCGGCGGCCTTCAGCTGTCCGCTGAGGAGCCGGAGAACATTTTGACCGGTACATGCATCCGCATGTCCGGCACTCCAAATCCGGTCATAATATTTAATGATACCGTATTCTCCGGGTTGCCGGAGTGTATAATACGGAGCATTATCGTCCTGACCTTTTCTATATTATACCTTTGCAGTATGAAAAAGTCAAGAGCGTTCCGGAAAGATTATATGCATTTTGCACTATTTCTACACATGGTACAAATAAACATGTCTGCTTTTGAGCAAAACGCCAAGAACGCTACGCATTAGTCGGAATTCACGTATTTACGTTATTTTTATATATTGTTTCATTTTACGGTTAATAATTACAAATATATGCAAACAAATACAACTCTATAACCAGTAGAATTTTATTGCATATATACTCAAGGTAATATTTTCAGAAGAAATAACGCTGAGAGCAACCAGGGAACGCGCCTCGGAATTTTGTTTTCCGGAAGAAACAAAAACGCCTGCGGTACACTTTTGCATAAAAAAGCGGCCGCACCGCACAAAGCGGTACAGCCGTTCTGTTTCATTATCATATGACGGATGCAGCCTTTCAGCCCCGTCTGCTGCCGAAGCGCTCCTGCAAACGGCACAGCGCATCCTCGCCGCAGAGCCGTGAAGCACAGACCATCAGCGTAAAGAGATAGGAGTGCATGCCGGTTTCCGAAGCAGCCTCCATGCAGTCCTCCAGCGAATACTGCTCCAGCCGCCGGACCTCGCACCCGGCGGGATCGCAGCCCTCTGCGCGCGCAAACAGCGGAGAATCCGCAGGCTCGTATTCCTTCAGCATGGCAGTCAGCAGCTTCATGGCCGTGCCGGAGGCAGCGCCGTTTTCAGCTGCCCTGCATTCCTCGTCAAACAGCGTGCGCACAATCTGCTCACGCGCAGCTTCCGCCCGGTCAGCATAGGCCAGCGCATAGCAGAGCCGCAGGCGTGCGGCTGCATTGGCATCCTTTCCGCCGGACGTTTCATGATACATGTATTCCGCAGTATTTCCGCGCAGCCAGTGCCGCAGATCGGATCGCATATCTGCCAGCATTGCCTGAAAGACCTCGATATACTCCATACTGTCCTCCTTATTTTCAAATCGGACACCTTGCGGCAGGGGGCACAGTTTCCCCCACCCGTTTTTCCCCATTATACCACAGAAGCGCGTCGAATTCAATCCGATTTTCCAACAATCTGCTTACAATTTGGAAACAAAACCGTGCTTTCGCGGCCATCTTTAGAAAATCTTAATCATTTTGCATCTTGTTTCTTCATAAAGATTTTGCTATAATGTAGCTACATTCAGAACTTTGCGCACCCCCTGACTGCGCAGTGAAAGGAGCCCGAAGATGCTTGAAACCAGGAATCTCTGCAAAACCTACAAGCCGAAAAAAGGCGTACCGGTTCTTGCGGTAGATCACATTTCTCTTCGCTTTCCGGAAAAGGGCATGGTCTTCCTGCTGGGCAAATCCGGCTCCGGCAAATCGACAATGCTCAATCTTCTGGGCGGACTCGATCAGTATGACGACGGCGAGATCATCATCAAGGGCATTTCATCCAAGGATTTTACGCAGCAGCGTTTTGACAGCTACCGCAATACCTACGTCGGCTTCATCTTCCAGGAATACAATGTGCTGGAGGAATTCACTGTCGGCGCAAACATCGCGCTCGCGCTGGAGCTTCAGGGCAAAACGGCGACTGACGCCGAGCTGAACGAGATCCTCAGGGCTGTGGATCTGGAAGGCTTCGGCGACCGCAAGCCGAATGAGCTCTCCGGCGGCCAGAAGCAGCGCGTCGCAATCGCAAGAGCGCTGGTCAAGAAGCCGGAGATCATCATGGCAGACGAACCGACCGGCGCGCTCGATTCCAACACCGGACGCCAGGTGCTCGATACACTGAAAAAGCTCTCCGCAGAAAAGCTGGTCATCGTTGTTTCGCATGACCGCGAATATGCAGAGCAGTACGCCGACCGCATCATTGAACTGGCGGACGGCAAGGTCATCCGCGATGTCGAAGCCGTGCAGGATGCGGACAATGCCGAAAAGGCGCTGATCTTCCGTCCCGCGAGCATCGAGATCCCGCCGGATTATCACCTGACGGAGGAGGACCGCATCCGGATCAACGAATATCTGGATCAGCTCCGCACCGGTGCCACGGTCACGCTGCCGAGTACCTCGCAGCGCTTTCAGGATACCGACACCGAAAAAATCCCGGTGCAGGACGGTTCTGATTTCAGCCTGATTAAATCCGTGCTGCCGATGAAAAGCGCATTCAAGATCGGCGCAAGCAGCTTAAAGCATAAGCGCTTCCGCCTGGTCATGACGATTCTGCTTTCCGTCGCGGCATTTACATTATTCGCACTGGTCGATACGTTCAGCTCCTACGACCACATCCGAGCCTGCACGGATTCGCTGCTTGACAGCGGCATCCGCTACATCTCCGCGAACAAGGCGCACAAGATGGGCGGCGGACTCATGAACGAGTGGTGGATGACCGACGGCCTCAAGGTTACACCGGATGAGCTGGAGCAGTTCAAAACGGAAACCGGACTGGACGCTGCGGGTCTTTACATTCCGCCGAACGCCAATCTGCGCTTTGACGATCAGTTCGACAGCTCCTATGAGTTCACCAAGGGTATGTTCAGTCCCAACATGGAGCATTTCTGCGGCTTTGCAGAAATCGACGACGAGGTCATGAACCGCCTGAACTATAAGCTGGTCTGCGGCGACCTGCCGGACGGCAGCAAGGACGAAATCGCAATCAGCGCCGCACTCTGCGACACCTTCCAGCGCGCAGGCTACCATGCGCCGCTCACAGACGACGAGCGCAAGGAGCTTCATACGCCGCTGAAATATCAGAAGATCACCTCGCCGCTGGAAATGGTCGGCAAGGTCATCCGCCTGATGGGCACTGATTATACCGTGACCGGCGTCGTGGACACCGGCATGGATCTGACGCGCTTTGAAAAGCTGCGTGAAAACAGTGAGCGCCTCGGCAAAGACGAAGAACTGGTCGCTTATTTGCTGAATGAGGAGTTCTCGGTCGAAGCCAATTACAGCATGAGCGGCTGCGCCATGATCGGCAAGGGAAGGCTCGCAAAAATGATTGCCGACCAGCCGCAGATCTACGAATGCGGCAGAGGAAACGGCAACCTGAGCCTTTCCTACGAAAACCGCAGCGCAAAGCTCTGGGCAAATGCATGGGTTGATTCCTGCACGCTGCTGGACAAGATTCCGGCAGAGGACATCGTCTGGCTTGACAAGCCGCAGACCGCCCTTGCGGACAATGAAATCATTGTTTCACTCCGGTACTTCAGCATCTATGATGACAGCAACAGTGTGCCGGAAGGACAGAAAATGCTCGATGACATCGTTTCCGGCAAAACAGAGCTGACATCAGAAGCATTCAAAGCCGTGCTGGATACGCTGAACGGCGGCAAATGGACGCTCTACAACGGATACCAGGACGAGTGGGGCAATTACCAGAGCACGGAGGACAACAACGCAAAGATCGTCGGCGTTGTCAGACCGGACAGCGCTTATGAAAATGCCAGCGTTATCCCGCAGAAGTATTTCTCGATTCTGGTGCGGGATCCGGACGGCATCTATGACAGCATCCTCAGCGCCATGCCCGAGGACAGAGCCGGCATCGAGAGCTTTGTCCGCTTCTGCTACCGCGACGGCAAGGACGTCACGGTACGCTATCAGATGAACAATGCGGTCACCACGGAGCTTGATACCGTGAACGCCGTTCTCAAGGGGCTCGCAAAGGTCTTCTTCTGGATCGGCCTGTTCTTCGCTCTCTTTGCCGCACTGCTCATGGCGAACTTCATTTCAACCAGTATCCATTACAAGCGGCAGGAGATCGGCATTCTCCGTGCGATCGGCTCGCGCTCGGCGGATGTGTTCCGTATCTTCTTCTCGGAGAGCTTCCTCATCGCAATGATCAACTTTGCGCTCTCCGCAATCTTCTGCGCGGCGGCGGTCATCCTGATCAACTTTGTCGTCAGAAATCATCTTCACGTTCTCATTACCGTGCTGCATTTCGGCATCCGCCAGATTATTCTGCTGCTGCTTGTCAGCCTTGCCGTCGCAGCCGTCGCCAGCTTCCTTCCGGTTCGCCGGATCGCCAAAAAGCGTCCGATCGACGCTATCCGCGACAAGTAAGAGGCAGCCGGCAGTTCATAACATGCTTTCCTCTATATTGTAATACTTCCTTAATACTTCCTTTTGCTTGAGCCTGAGACCGCCTGAAATTCGGTCTCGGGCTGCCTTTTTTTCAGGGTATCACAGGAAAAATGCATGTGCATACAGTCAGAAAACGGGCTGTACGGCCGCGGATTTTGTATACTCCGACAGAAAATGCATCGGGAGCTTTCTTTTTTTCAATTTTTCTGGTATGATAACAATAGAAGAGTATCCGATCAGGTTCGGAGAAAGGAGCTATACAGCATGAGCAACGCAGAAAAAAAGAAAATGTCGCAGAAGAAACAGATGATCATTATGGTCGCTGTGCTTGCTGTCTGTGCCGTTCTGGTTACATGGACCGTCCTGCTGCTGAAAGACCGTTTCGGCCAGGATCCGACCAATGAGCAGAATTCACAGTTTGATATCGCGCAGGTAGACAGTGAGGCGGAAACCACCGCACCGGTCACGGAAGCCACCGGACTGGGCATGTGGGAGGACGTCCTCGCCGGAAGCGATACGACACCGACCAGAAGGACCCTGACGCTTTCCGACATCACGACGACCGCAACCCAGCCCGTCACCAAAAAGCTCGTGACGCAGGCCGCTGTCTTTATCAAGCTGACAACTGCGAAAACAAACGCAACCCATAAAAAGACCACGACGACCACAACGGTGAGCAAAAAGCCGAACGGCCAGAACGGTACGACCGGCGCGCAGAATCATGCGACGACCGCTTCCCAGCAGGCGGGAACACATACCACAGCGTCGCCGCATACCACGCATACACAGACTGCAACGCAGCCGCCGCAGACCACGCCGGCACCGTCCAACGTCACGCCGCCTTCCTCTGCGCAGGTGATTTACAACCAGCTGCTTGCCGTATATCTCGGCGCAGGCGCACAGAACGGCAGAGCATATTACTTTGAACCGGCAGGAAACGATCTGCCGACCGTCGTCATCGGCAACCAGAACGGCTACCGGGCTGTCTGCAAGTCCGACCAGAGCGCGTCAACCGTGCGGCTCGGCGGCACCGGCGACGAGAACCCCTGGAAGACCGGCGCAGACTTCACATTCCGCAAGAATACGGGCGGCACGAACTATGCGTTCTATGAGAGCCAGGGCAGCAACAACAAGATCATGGGCGCATTCAATCCGAACACCGGCGACAACATCTGGATGCGCGTACAGTACACCGAGGAGAACGGTGCAGTCAAGGCGGAGTACCACATCTACCGTCAGACTGCCGCAGGCGCATCCACGGAGCTTTCGGGCGGCACCTGCAATGCGGACAGCGTCTATGCGATCCCGGCAGACCTCGCAGCCATCACGGCGGCGGCAGGCTTCCCGGCAGGCGACCTCTCGTCGCTCCCGGAGGTCACGGCCAATGCGCAGGGCGACCTCGCAGCACTGCGGAACCGCGCAGGCACCTATAACGATGACTTCTCGCTCGCCAAGCCCGACTGCATGTACGGCGTCATCAGTGCAAATGCTGACAGCGCCTATCTCCGTGCCGGCATGAGCTATGCATCCAATATCATCGCATCGCTCCCGGCCGGTACATTCGTCAGCGTGGACGGCAACTTTGATCCGGACGATGCAACCGTCTGGTGTCCGGTCAGCGTCAATGTGAACGGCACAGAGCAGAGCGGCTATGTTTCCAGAGTCTATGTGCTCACATGGAAGGCTGAATAAGCAGAAGAAAGAATCAGGCGCTGCATTCTCACGAGAGGGTGCAGCGCTTCATTTATACATCATGTGCCTCCAGCGGATTCATCATGGGAGCGCCGCCCCATTTTGAATCCATCGGAGATGCCGCTTTTTCCTATTTTCATACGGATTTTGTATGAAGTGCAGAGGAACGCACCTCCAGGTGCCCGAAAAAACGTGATTCCGACGAACCGCACGCGCTTGCATACACATGAAATCTGTGGTATAATAAACATGATTTCACGGGGCAGAAAGGAGTATTTCCATGAAGATTTCGACAAAAGGAAGATATGCGCTGCGCATGCTGATCGAGCTGGCTGCGCATCAGGAAGAGGGCTTTATGTCCCTGAAGGAAATCTCAGAGCATCAGGGAATCTCAAAGAAGTATCTGGAGCAGATTGTTCCTATGCTTAACAAGAACGGCATTCTGCGGACAAACCGCGGAAACAAGGGCGGATATATGCTGGCGAAATCACCGCGGGAATGCACCGTCGGGGATGTGCTGCGCGCAACGGAGGGAAGCCTCGCGCCGGTGGCCTGCCTGGAATATGAGGTCAACGACTGTCCCCGTGCGGAAAGCTGTGCGACGCTGTATGTCTGGCAGGGCCTGCAAAAGGCTGTGGAGAGTTACCTCGACAGCGTGACGATTCAGGATATCCTTGACCGGAACGCAGGCAATGCCGGGAATGATTACTGCATCTGAGCAGACAGAATCTTATACAATACTGATTAACAGGGCGCCGACCTTCACTTTGAGGTCAGCGCCCTGTTTATACTATTATAATATTATACTATATAAAGTCACGTTCTGAATCACAGCAAAGCGATCTCGCTTACAGCTGCCCGAGCGCGTGCCGGGCGGCAATCATGCCGAATGTATAGCAGCGGCCGAGTGACAGGCCGGTCTGATGGAACGGATAATCGCTGCCGCCGAAAAACGGGCCGCCCAGATTGCCCGCGCAGTACAGCCCCGGAATCGGCGTGCCGTCCGCGGAAAGCGCCTGTGCATTCTCATTGATCCGAATACCGGAAACACCCGCAGAAACACGGATATGCTTGCGCGCGCCCCAGAACGGCGGCTTCACAATCGGATGCAGATATTTCGCCGGCTTGCCGAAATCGGTATCGCAGCCCTGCGCACAGAGTTCATTATAACGTGCAACCGACCGGAGCACCGCATCGCACGGCAGATCCAGCTCCGCCGCAAGCTGCTCCAGCGTATCGCATCTGTGCAGGTCAATCAGGTTTTTGAATACGCCCTGCGGATTCTCCACCGCGCCCGGAATAAACTTCTCCATCACAAACGGCGGCACGGGGCCGTCCACAAAGGAATCCGGATCCCATTCCATATAGCTGCTGTCATACAGCGTGCAGTACCAGCCCTTTGACCCGTCCGGATGATCCGCGTCCAGCATACTGCCTTTATAGGCAGGCTGATCGCGCAGCAGATTGCCCATATACACAAACCCGGTATATTCATTCGTAAAGCGCTCGCCGCGCATATTCAGATACAGGAACGGCTCCTCAAACATCAGCGCGGAGTCAAAATCATGCATCATTTTGGTATGCCCGACCGGCTCCATCTCCGCACCGGCACTGACCGCCAGCACATGACCGTCACCGGTTTTGCCGAACTGCTTTTTATCAAAATCCGCAATATCCGGACACCAGCGCGCAACCATTGCCGGATTGTTCGTATAATCGCCGGTCGCCAGAATCACGGCCCTGGCTGCGCGGAACAGCGTATGACTGCCGTCGGACTGCCGCCCGATGACGCCGGTGACGCGTCCGTTTTCGGTGACAAGCTGCACGGCAGGCGTATGAAAGAATACCTCAAGATTCGGATGCTCTGCGCGTACCCTGTCCACGACCTTGCGCAGTGCATGGCCGACATTCAGCGGCTTCGGTCCGATCCACGGCGCCCAGAAATAGCAGTGGTCGCTGCCGTAATCGTAGGTATTGCCGCGATCCTGCCACAGCCCGGTGAAATCGCCGCTTGTGCTGCGGAATGCGCAGAGCCTGTCGCCGTCATTGAGCAGCTTTGCGCTCTCGGCGTTGTTGTCCACGCGGCTGCCGTCGCCGTATTCCGTTTCAGCGGTCAGACCGGCACGGTTCAGCAGCCAGATCATAGCCTCTTCGGAGTGCTCGGCATATGCACGGAGCTGCTTTGTATCCGCGCGCCAGCCGCAGAGGCTGTTCGTGTGGTGGATCCATTTTGCGATGCCTGCCTCTGTCGAGCGGGAGCGGATAATCGCGGAGCCGCAGTTGCCCTGCGAAACGACGCCAGCTTCCTTCTGGAGCAGCGCGGTCTTTGCACCGAGCTCTGCTGCCCAGCCCGCGGCCGGGACACCCGCTGCGCCCGCGCCGACGACAACGATGTCGAAATCCAGGACGCGGTCAGGCGTGACTGTTCCGGTTTCGCAGACGGAGCATGCGATTTCCTGCGATGTGAGCTGTGTTTTTTGATTCATCTGATACACCCTTTCTGTTTGGATTCCGGATACCGCCCTTATGATACCGCGAATCTGCCCCGACTGCATATTATGTTCCGGGGCAAAGCAATCACTTATTCAATCTCCAGCGCGATGTATGCGGTATTGGGGTGAACAACCAGATTCTCGTCCAGACGGACAGAGAAGTCCAGCAGCTGCTCCGGCGACGCTTCATACGGATCGCCCTCCTTGCCTGCCGCACACGCCGCTGCAAGCAAACCGGTAATCTTATGATCCTCCGCTGCCGTCACCTTCATCCAGAGCTCGTTGTCATCCCCGTTTTTATCGCGGACACAGACATATGCATTCTCCGGCGCCTTATCGAACAGCGCGGCAAAAATCGGATAGCGCTCCTGTGCCAGCGCCGCCGTCTTGCGTGCCGTCACAATGTAATTGCCGTACATGAACCGGTTGAATTCCTCCTCGGAAATGACCAGCCGCTCCCGTTTGCAGGTGCCGTCCGGGTTTTCATTGCCCGCCAGATACAGCACGGCATTGCCGCTGCATGAATCGGCATCGTCACCGACATGTGCCTGACGCACAGCCCAGCCCGCGGGATCGCTCTCCGGATAATCCTTCTCCGCCTCCGAAGCAGGCTGCCACAGGCAGCGGAAATCCGTATCATCCGTCATCCGGACGACCGCGAACGGCTCACCGGCATTGGCGGCCTCTCCGCGCAGCAGAATGCGCTCCGCAGCAAAGCAGAGCATATCGCAGTACCGCGGGAAGTTTTCCTTGGTCGCGTCCAGAATCTCAAGCTCCCGAAGGCCGCAGCAGCGCAGTCCCTGCGTGGAGATCCAGAGGTAATCGGAATCCGGCAGTCCGCGAAGCTGAAGATTATACAGATAATCGACCAGCGGCGGCACATCGCTCTTCGCGGCCAGCGCCACCCAGCCTGCGGGCAGCAGCTTCATGCGGGAGAAGTCCAGGAACGCCGCTGCATCCGGGCAGAGCAGGTTCAGCAGGCGGAGCTGGAAATGCAGCGCCAGATCCGGCTGCATATCCTCAAACTGCGTGATGCAGAGCACCATGCCCTCTGCCTGCTTGATCTGATCGAGCAGACCGTCCGGAATCGGGCTTGCCGGACGGAAATCCTCCGGCGGCGGAACCTCCTGGCACACAAAAAGAACCCGGTGAATATTGGCAGAGCCGTCGCCCTCGGCGATTTCCACCGCGATGACGCCCTGCGTTTCCTCGGCGGCGCGCATCACAACCTTGAAGCGGCCGTCGGCGTCCAGTGCTTCGCTGATGCTTTCCGCGGTGAGCACATCAGGCAGCGCGGTGCAGACTGCACCGATGACCGACGGCGTCTGCTCCGCAAAGCAGCCGATCAGATCGACTGCTTCCTCGTCATAGGGAGCATCCTCTGCGTTCAGCGCATCTGTGCAGACGGTATTGCCGTTACGGGCATCAAATTTCTCGGCGAGCTCTTTCGCCTCTGCATAGAAATAATCGCGCATTGCCGCTGCCTCATAGCGGTTTTCCGCACTCCAGAGCGGACATTCCCGCGGCATCACCATGTGGAAGGATTCGACCTCCACGCGGGAGAACAGTCTGTATGCGCCCATTGCGAACTGCATCCGCATCCAGTGATTGCGGCAGTTTGCGTAATCGCGGACGGAGTGCCGGAAGATATTGATTCCGGTCTGCCGGTTGGTCAGGCTGTACAGATGCATCAGCGTTCCGATTTCATAAAGCATATCCATCCGGTGCCGCACCATCGGCCAGAGGCGCTTGCCGAGCTTATTCGCATCGGTATAGTCGCCGTGCCGGATATCATAGCGGATCCATGCGGCATAGGTCGTTTCCGGCACCTCGCCGCAGTGCATTTCACCGGAGAAGATCGGTTTGCCGATTTCCCGCGCCTCCTCCGGACGCTCCCGGAGCAGCGCAATGCGCACGTCATGGGAAAGCTCGCAGGCGTTGCAGTCCTTCAGCTCATCTGCGGGCAGGTCACGGTACTGACCGTATTCTTCATCCGGCAGATGGTTGCCGGTCAGCTCGGAAACATCCTCGCGCTTGAAATAATAGGTGCGCAGTGATTTGCCCGCTGCCTCCAGACGGCGCCGGAACTCTGCAAAATACGAATCAATCTGCGCCAGAGAGATATGGTGGAACTTCGGCGCATTTTCAATCATATGCTTGAAGCACCACATCAGGCGCTCAAAGTTTTCGTCATCGGCCTGCAATTCCTCATTGCGGTCGTAGAGCGCAATCATCTCCGGAAAAATGATCATCGCATCGACGTCGTCGCATTCAAATGTGGATTCGTTCAGGCAGCGCTCCCGGAACCGGAAGCTCCATTCATCATCGTGTGCGGCATCCGCAGCACGGTAGGCCTTCTGGATCGCGCGCAGGCGCGGCGCGCCGTGCTCCATCGCCTGAAATTCTGCGATATACTGTTCTGCATCAAACATGCTTATGCTCCTTCGTTCTTCGGTTCCTGCGGGAACGGCTTATCGTATTCGGCCTGCAAATAGTCCAGCATCTGCTGAAAGCCCTCCTCCGAGATCTGAAAGTCCGCGTGACCTTCCAGCTCGCCGCGCTCCTGCACGATCTCAAAGCAGAGATCCTGCCGCCAGACGTCAATATGCAGCATACCGTCCGCGGGCTCCACGCGGTAGCGCAGATGCTTCCGGCTGCCGGAATGCACATTGCCGACCTCAAAATAAAACACCTTCGGGATATCAAACGCATTCCGCGGCTGATGCTCCTCCATGACTCCGGCCTCCTTCAAAAGCCAAGCGCCCCCGCAGATGTTCCGGTCAGCGGAGCATTCCGGCGGGGGCGGCTCGTTTCAGTTTTTATTGTTCCACGACAATCGGGGAAGGCTCTGCGTTGAGCGCATCCTCAATCGCTGCATAGACGCTGAACAGATCCTGCGCACAGGCCTCCAGCTTATTGCAGATATGGGCATCCAGTCCGAGGGCTTCGCGCAGCTCGTTGAGCGCTCTGCGCTCTGCGGGATCCTCAAATTCGTCACAGATCGCAAAGGAATACAGCTCCATATAGACCTTGCGCTTGCTGACCTCATTCAGCTGCGCCATTGTATCGCGTGCAGCAGCGGCTGCCGCAGCGTCATAGGTAAATCCGCGCACACCGAGCGCCTCTGCATAGTCGCTGAGCAGTGCGTCTTCCTCTGCTGTCACGACGCCGTCCTCCTCGATCATTTCAGAAGCAAGCGTCAGAAACGCTTCCGCCTCGATCCGTTCAAACTCATGCAAAAAAAGCACCGGAAATCCCATCCTTTCTTGTTATATTTCACACCGGCTCATGCCGTACTATCAGTATAGCACAAACTGCCGAAAAAAGCAAGAGGCATTTGCGCGGATCAGTCAACAAATGCTATAAATTTTTTATCTGTACACCTCCGCTTTCTCACCGGAGCAGATGCTCCGCATGAAACAGCCTCGCGGCATTCTCCGCTGTGATGCGGCAGATTTCTTCTGTCGTCACGCCCTTTTCCCGCGCCATGACAGCAGCGGTTTCGGTCAGCATGGTGCTGTCGCACCGCTTGCCGCGGAACGGCACCGGCGCCATATAAGGGCAGTCCGTTTCGATCAGCAGGCGGTCAGCCGGGATACTCCGCAGGGCTTCCAGCGGCTTTTTTGCGTTCTTAAAGGTAATGACGCCCGTGAAGCCGATATACAGTCCCATTTGCAGCACCTCCCGCGCAGTTTCCGCAGAGCCGGGAAAGCAGTGCATCACGCCGTCCAGCGGTGCAAATTCCCGCAGAATCCCCATCATATCGCCGGTGGCATCGCGGCAGTGCAGAATAACCGGCAGGTTCAGCTTTTTTGCAAGCAGAAGCTGCTCTCTCAGAATGCGCTGCTGCTGTTCCTTATCATAGCCCTCATAATGGTAATCCAGCCCGATCTCCCCGATTGCATGAACGGTTTCCGAGGCTGCAAGCTGCTCCAGCGTCTGCAAATAATCCGCGGGCGGCACCGGGCATTCCGGGTGAACGCCGACTGCCGCGATCATCAGCGCCGGATACTGCTCCGCCAGACGGATGCAGGCCGCGGAGATCGGCAGATCCGTGCCGCAGACCATGCAGCCGGTGACGCCCTTTTCCGGGAACGTCCGGAGCAGCGCGTCGCGGTCGGGATCGAAGGCCGCATCTGTATAGTGGGTGTGACTATCAAAAATGCACAAATCTGCCTGCATGTTTTATGCTCCTTTTCCCGCGTTCATATCTTGTTCATTCCGGTTCATAACTTGTTCACGGAAAGTTGAAAAAAAGTGCAAGCAATTCCCGCGGAACCGTGGTATAATAAAGCCATGATAAATGAACATGATAAATAATACCTCTCTACTTCTTCCCGGAACGCGGCTGACTGATCATCAGCCGCGTTTCGACTTTATACGGTGTTTTTCCGCACAGACGTTTATCCGTTGAAAAAAACAGTATAATATGTTATAATAGAGTGCGGAGCCAATTCGGTTCCGCACTCTGATTATATCACAAACCGGCAGGGTTTGCAAGTCCCCGCCGTGCAGAAAGGAGAAGGCGCCGTGAAACACAGATTCTTTCCCGCAGTGCTCTGCTGCGGACTGCTTCTGCTGGCAGGCTGCGGCTCATCCGGTCCGGACGGGAATTCAGTGACGTTCGACGAACTGTATGAGGAAGCAATGCAGCAGGCGGAAGATGTGATTGCGAGCGAGTCCCTGATGGACGATACCTCGCTCAGACGGGATTACGGGGATGCGGAAGAAGATTCCGTGCCGGATCCCGCAGACGAAAACGACATCTCCCGGCAGCAGGAGGAAGAAGCGGACGATACCCCGGAAACGACCGCAGCACCGGAAACAACTGCGCCCCCGCAGCCCGCACAGACGACCGTCACCGCTGCGGATACAGATGCACCGGACGCCGCAGAAACAACCGTTTCGGATACACCGCAGGAGGAACTGCCGCAGGAAACGGTACCGGTTCCGGATCCAGATTTTGAAGCTGACGCAGGCGAAGCCGCCGTCATCGGCTACCGCCTGAAGAACGCGCCCGCGGCACCGCTGACCGTTCCGGCAGAGCTCGGCGGGCTGCCGGTCACCGCGGTTGCCGAATACGGATTTTATTCGGCGCGCTATGCTGCAAATGTCGTGCTGCCGGGAACTGTCCGGCGCATGGGCGATTACGCGTTCAACGGCTCTGCGCTGAAAGAATTTGCATTTGTGCCGGATTCGGCACTGACCGTCGGGGCGCACGCCCTGGCCGACTGCCGCGCACTGGAAACCGTCCGCTTTGCCGACCGGGAGTATACCTTCGGGGATTACTGCTTTGAGCAGAGCGGCATTGTGACGGTCACGGCGGAGAACGCCGTGCTCCGGCTTGCCGATCACTGCTTCCAGAATCTGTCCAAGCTAAAGCAGGTCACATTGCAGGGCAGCCTGACGACCGGCGAATCCTGCTTCCGGCGCTGTCCCGCGCTCCGGGAGGCGGCTTTCTCCGGCGGGACGGTTTCGCTGGGCGCACACACGTTCCAGAGCTCCGGCCTCCGGGACGTCACGTTCACGGACTGCACCGGCACCGTCGGCGCACAGTGCTTTGCGGACTGCGAGGATCTGCGGACCGTGAAGCTCGGGGAAGGAATCACCGCGCTCGGGGATTACGCCTTTGCCGACTGCCGTTCGCTGCGCACCGCAGAGCTGCCCGGCAGTCTGACGCGCATTGCGGATACCTGCTTTGCCGACTGCCCGGAGCTGACCGTTCTGGCGCCCGCCGATTCCGCAGCGTACCGGTTTGCGCAGAAAAACGGGATTAAGGTGAAAGCGGTCGGATAACGATAAAACGGAGGAATTGCACATGATTCAGGATTACTATGAAACATATAAGCAGATGCAGGAGCGGAAAAAGGAGAATACCGGCGGGAAGAAGGCCTCCGGCTTTCTCCGTGCATGGAAAGAAACCGAGGACGGGGAGAATCCCGCTGACCCAAAGAGCCTTTCGTTCCGACGGATGATGACAGTTTATGTTGCTCTGTCCGCATTATGGTTGATTACACTGTTTCCGGCCGTTACATCGCAAACACCGTTCTGGAGAATCGTCTTTTCCGTTTTCCTGATTCTTTGGTTTATGCTGGTAACGGTCATAAGCAGACGGAACAAAAAATGGAGAGTGGGCTTGTATTTTCTGAATATCCCGTATTTTGAAGCGCTGGATCATGCCGCCGAGCTGGGCAGAGAATTTCACTGCAAGTTCCGTTTCTCAACAAAGGAACAGTTTCAGATGATTCTGCACGATGCGGAGCAGTACAGTCAGGAGTTGTCAGGGCAAAGTCAGAAATATCGGCACAATGCAGAACAGGTGCTCTGGGGTGGAATTCTTGCAAGCACACTTGCGGTGGTGCCTGCCGTTTTGACCGGCATCATGGACAATTATGACAATCTCACAGCGATTATGCCCTTATTGCAGAATATCTTTGCGACTTGTGTCAGCATCCTGTTTTTGCTGGGATGGTTTTATTTTGTGTATAATATCAAGGCATGGAAAATCGACAAGCAGCAGAAGGCTTTCATGTATTTTCTCTCTGATGTGAAAATGCTGACCGAAATCCTGGCCGGGCTGCATCCGTCCTCAGACCTGAAACTGGACAGCAAGGAGGTTCCCGCATGACGCGCACCATTCTCATCACCAATGACGACGGCATCTGTGCAGACGGCCTGATCCGTCTGGCAAAGGCCGCACAGGACTTCGGGGAGGTCTGGGTAATTGCGCCGGATAATCAGCGCAGCGCCGCCTCGCACAGCATCACGCTGCACAGCCACATTGACGTTTTTCCGCATGATTTTCCGGTCGCGGGTGTCCGGGCGTTCTCATGCAGCGGCACCCCCGCCGACTGCGTGCGCATCTGCCCGAACCTGATGCCGCGCCGCCCCGATGTTGTGCTCTCCGGCATCAATCACGGCTACAACGTCGCATCGGATATCCAGTATTCCGCGACGGCGGGCGCCGCGTTTGAGGCGGCGTTTCAGGGCTATCACGCGATTGCGCTCTCCGAGGAAGCCTGCGGCTGCCACGCGGTCACGGACGCCTTTCTGCATGACATCCTCACGGAGCTGCTGGATCAGAAGCTGGGGCACGGGCAGATTCTGAACGTCAATTTTCCCGGCTGCCCGCCCGAAGAATGCGGCGGCATTCTCTTTGACAGAACCGTTTCGCACGGAATGATCTACCGTGACCATTACAATGTCATCGAACAACTGCCCGAGGGCGGTCTGCGGCTCATGGTCGAGGGCGACTACAACGAGGACGCCGAGGACGGCACCGATTTTCAGGCGGTCATGCAGGGATATATCTCCGTCGGCATCGCTGACAATATCGGCTGACACAGTCCGCGATCCGTTCAGCGGCAGGCCTGCGCACGGCAATCTGATACCGAAACAGCGCCGGGATATTGTTCCCGGCGCTGTTTTTTTATGTGAAGAGAAAAATTTATCGTTTATTTATTTCGCGTGTGAAAAGATTTTTTCATCATTAGAATCTTTGTAGATTACAGGAATTTCTTGCGTTTCTTGTATTTTTTCACAATTATATTGCTTTTAATAAAATATGATAGCAGCAAAAAAGACTGAAACAAAAATCAGATATTTCCAGTCTATAATAACAGGACGGAAAACGCATCCGCCCTGTGTGCACACAAAACAATCATCACATCATCCAGGAGGTCAAACATTATGAAACACAAGAACGCAAAACGATTTACGGCATCCCTTTTGTCCGGCGCAATGCTGGCAGCGGGATTATTGAGTGCAATGCCCGTACTGCACGTAAGTGCGGACGCAAATGAGCAGTTCAAAACCTATGGCGGCCTGAAGTACTGTTATATTGTCAAGGATGCAAATTCCTGCATTCTGAAACGGATCAGTGATGCAGACAGCAACACAGATCTTACGACAACACCAGAACTTACCATTCCGGACAAGATCCCAGGAACGAATTATGTCATCAAAGAACTGGGCGCCCAAAATCAGGCAATCATTCGCAGCAAAAATGCAAGTCAGACCCGCGTATCCTCGATCACGCTGCCGAAGCAGGTTGAAAAGATCAATAACAAGGCACTTTATTATAATGATCTTCCGGCGCTGACCGACCTGTATGTCAACCTGAACAGCCTGAAGAATTGCGGCGAAAGTGCATTCGGCTCCAACTGCACTGTCCAGAATCTCTACGCGTATGATTCCAGCAAGAAAACATACGTCACCGCCGGAACAGTGGAGAACTTTAAAAAATACTACGGCGTGGTTGACGCCCAGTATACGGCACTTGCAGGTGATCTGTTCCAGATCAACAGCTCCGCTCTGGACGGTAAGCTAACATTCCTGAATGCAATCGCCGTATCTCCGTATTCCAAGAAGGTCGGTTTTAAATTTGCAACGGCAATCGCAGAGGAAAACAAATTCAATTCCACCGCTGTTTCCAAGCAGCGGAGATTGCAGATGATCTACAATTATCTCGTTTCGCACGAGCGCTACTCCGCCATTTATGATACGGCCGGAACCCGTATGAGTAAACTGAGCGGTTCGGCACTGAGTGCGCTTGCACTGAACAGCGGCGTCTGCGGCAGCTTTGCACATGCATTTGAGATGCTGTGCCGCGCCAGCGGATTTACCATCACGGATAACCCTTCAGCCTCTGAGGTCGTTTGTGTCGGCGTACCTGGCCATGCTCTGAACGCAGTCCGTTTATCTGCAAGCGAAGGCTATTACATCATCGACTGTGTCGCTAAGCGCGATGATCCGGTCTTTATGAGAACCAAGGGTTACGAAAACGTACAGTTTTCCAACATGTACTGCTACGGAACCTCCACCACCCTCAATCAGGTCGACAGCAATGCTGTTCCGTTCTCCGCAAGTATGCTCTCTGACAACCAGTTCAGAGGCTGCAATTCCTTCGTAAAGGTAATCAACAATGCCGGCGGCAATCTGAAAGTTGAAGTCTATGACAAGAACAACACCTCCTGCAAGTTCATCAACTACAATGCAGTGATCAAACCTGCGGTCGGTTCCACCTGCACGCTCTCACAGATTGCAAATCAGAGTACGCTTCCGCAGTATCTCTCCGGTTCCTGCTATTTTGCAGTCAGAATCGGCGGTGAGGTTCTTGATTTGAGCCAGAAAACGCAGAACATCACGGTCGGCGGAAAGCAATACCTTGTTACGTTTGAAACCCGCAATTTCGGCAGCGGTCAGAAGCAGGTCTGCGCCAATTCCGACTACTACTACCTCTCGATCACTCCGGCTTAACCTACATAATAATCATTTGATACACATACACAGCGCCGGGATGAGATCATCCCGGCGCTTCTTTCAAGGTTCAGAACAGCGATAGCTCCTGCCCGCGGATCCACTCCAGATCCGCCCTGACCGCAGCAAGCTCCGCGCGCAGCTCATCGCAGCGGTCGGTGTTCAGCGCATCCAGCCGGAAGACCGTTTCATTCAGGTCGGTCAGCGGCTGATTCGGGACGAACAGATGCAGCGGGATGCTGTACCGCCGCCACTGCGCCTCCAGTGCCTTGATTTCTGCGGCAGTCTGCTCCGTGCCGAGCGACGTTGCAACGCGCTCTGTCTGCCGGAGCAGCCGTCCGCAGCAGTGCTGCACTGTCAGCACCGAGCCGGTCATCAGCAGAATGACCATGCTGAGCACCGCAAGCGCCGTGCAGATCCGCCTGTTCATATCTGCGCCTCCCTCTTTACAAGGCAGCGGACACCGGATGCATCCGCAGTCAGAAGATACACCTGCTCTGCCGAAAGCTGCTGCGCCCGGAGCGAATGCAGCAGCCGCTCCTCTGTCCAGCCTGCCGCACGCATGCCCTCCCTGCTGATGCACCCGTCCGCAATCAGCACCTCCGGCGGATCTGCGGATTCCGGATGCAGCTTGATATCTGCGCAGGTCACCGTCCGCGCATCCGCCTTCTGATAAACCGAAACCCTGCCGTTCGTTTCCACAACGGCCAGCTGCACCTCCGCAATGTCAAAGACCCCGCTGCCCCGGAGCGCGGTCATCAGGTCATCGAGCGTGAAGCGCAGCGCCCGCATAACCCGCTGGTCGATCTGACCGCCGCGGATCACGACCTGCGGCGCTCCCGAAAGCAGATGCCGCAGCCGCCTGCTTTTCAGCACGCCCCATGAGAGCAGCACCTCAAAGCAGACCAGCAGCAGCATCGGCACAATGCTCATCAGCAGCGGGAGGTTCTGATCCTCCAGCGGGAGCGTCGCAATGTTGGAAATCAGAATCGTGACAACCAGCTCCGTCGGCTGCAATTCGCCGAGCTGCCGCTTGCCCATGAGTCGGATGCCGAATACGACAATCGGATACAGAATCAGCACACGCAGAAAGCTGACAAGCATCGCATACTCCTTCCGGTTCAGAGCGCCTCCGCATCCGCATAGCTTAACTGCGGATGCAGCGCGAGATTCAGGGACAGTGCGAGCAGCCTTGCCGCATGGTGCAGCAGCTCGTCAATATTCCGCGGCGTGACCATCATATTCGGGACGGTATCCAGATCCGCCTGTTCCGCTGCCTGCCGCACGACCGTGTGCAGATCGACAACCGTCGGCACCCCGACCGCGATCACCGGGACGCCGAGCGTCCGCTGACTCAATTCCGCACGCGCATTCCGGACGCCGCTGCCCGGGGAAATCCCCGCGTCGGAGATCTGCACCGTGGTGCCGAGCCGCCGCAGATCCGAGCAGGCCAGCGCATCCACCGCAATGACGCAGGACGGCGCCACGGTCTGCTTTAAGGCCGCAATCAGCTCGGCGGTTTCAATGCCGGTCTGGCCGAGCACACCGTTAGCCAGCACGCTGACCGGCCGCAGCGCCCGCAGAAAATCCGTATCCGGCGCATTGTCTTTCAGCTCCTGCCGCAGATGCCGCGTCGCAAGAACGCGCCCCGCCGTTTCCGGGCCGACGGCGTCCGGCGTGATGTCCGCATTTCCGAGCCCGGCCACCAGCACCGCCCCAGCCGGAATAAACGGACGCAGCTCGTCTGCAAGCTCCTCTGCCTGTTCCCTGAGCTGCGGCGTTGTGCGGTGCAGGTCGGCAGATTCCAGCGTCAGATACCGTCCTTTGCCCCGTCCGATTGCTGCGCCGTCCGCATCCGAAGCAATCGTGATTTCGGTGATGCGGAACGCTTTTCCGCGCTCCCGGACCGTAATACCCGTGCTGTACCCCACCGTCGCGGCCTGCTCCAAAGCCAGATCCGTGCGGCTGTGCCCTGTCTGCTGCTGCATATTGTCCCTCCCCGCTGCGGAAGTTGTGCATTCCGCCGAAACAGCCCGCGAAATACCGGCAAAAATCCGCAGTTTGCCCTATTGCATTTTTCTGCCGAACCTGATATAATAATACTTGGTTTGGCAGCATGTAACGTATGCGGTCCCCACCCGCGCCGGCAGAATGATCCCGCCATAATCGTTCTGCATCTACTGTGTGCCGCTTTCCGAGAATTATTCAGAAATTCTGCAAATTGGCAGACAAGAAAAGGAGTACCAGAAAATGGCAGCTGCAAAGAATGCTGGGCCGAAGAAGCGCCCGACACCGGAAAAAAGAGATAAGACCAACAAGATCCGTGCTGCGCGGAACAAGGCGACCAAGTCCGCTCTGAAGACCGCGATCAAGAAGGCATATGTCGGCGGTACCGACCGCGTTGCTGTGATCCGTTACGCAATCAAGCGCGTGGATCAGGCATGTGCAAAGGGCATCCTGCACAAGAACAATGCCGCAAGAAAGAAGTCACAGTTGATGAAGCTCCTGAACAAGGCAAGCTGATCGGATCAACGATGCAAACAAAATGCCGCCGCTTTCTGTTTACAGAAGGCGGCGGTTTTTTTGTGCGGAAACGTCCGCATCCTCATTCGGGGATGCGGGCGTTTTTTATCGGTCTGTCAGGTCAGGGAGATTTCTGCACCGTTGATGCGGATTGCGGTCAGACCGTCCAGCGTGAACGGGGTCGCAATATAGTATTCCCGTCTGAGTTCCCAGTCATAGCCGCCGTCAGGGTTGGGGCAGCTCATACCACCGCCGCTGCCGGCACCGGTGTTCTGGATCAGCGCACGCTCGGTTCCGTCCGCATAAACAGCCGTGAAGCTGACAGGAACCTGCCCGTCGCCCCAGACCACGCCCCATTTCGGTACTGTGTCAAAGACTCCGACGTGTCCGGACGCAACAAATTTCAGCAAAAACGGCGTCAAAATCAGATCATCAAAGATGTTTTCGTTGGCATCGTTCGGCAGTGTGCCGCCGTAATGTGCGGTCATGCCCGGCTGAACCGTGATGCCGGAAAGATCGTAGCACAGTTCAAAATCGGGTGCGGAAAGTTTCATCCATTGGCCTTTGCCTTCCTCTGAATAGCCATAGCCGATACAGAGCGGCTCCCCTTCATCTATCGGGGCGAGGCGAAGCCGGGTTCCGTTCAGACCGGTTCCGAAGTCCATTGCGATGACTTCCATGCAGTGCCATACGCCTTCTTCGTCGCACACAGGCCGCGGGGCTGCCCCGCCGCGGTTCAGGAATTCATTGTTCCTGCCTTCTTCGTCACCCGGAATTTCAATCAGTGAAGCCATATTGACAGACAGCTCAGCGTCATCATACGCTGTAAAAATTGCATTGAACTCGTCGCTCAGCTCCACATCATAAGCAATATAGACATTGCTTGCATCTGCCATGACCGACTGCACCGTCATTGTAAAGCCGTCACCTTCGATTTTCTCTCCAATATCCAGCCCCATGCCGGTGAAGTCATAGCTGACCTGTTCACCGGATTTCTCTGCGAAATACCGGCTGAAAACAGCCGAATAGTCCCAGTTGTTCACCGCCCCGACCGTGACCGTGCCGCCGATCATGATTGCTGCTGCCGCAGCGCCGATCACGCCGATCATCCTTCTGCCGGTGTGTGTTCTGATGCCCTGCGCAGGCTGTTCCTCAAACTGCGCCTGAATTTGCCGTGTTTTCATGCGGATCTCCTCCTCCGGTACGGAAATCTGCTGCATCGCTCTTTGATAAGTCGTTCTGTTCATTCTGCAAAACTCCTTTCAGCTGATTCTTCGCCCTTGTCAGCCATGAGCTGACCGTGTTGCTGCTTCTGTGCAGAATTGCAGCGATCTCCCTGATCGAATATTCTTCGTAATAGTAAAGGTAGATCACATTCCGGAAATCCGGCCGGAGCTGCTGCACCGCATTGAGTATCATCTGCGCCGTATCGTCTGCGAACCCGCCGCTGTCCGCGGGGAGCATATTCTCCGCCGTATCACTGAGCGCGACCGTGCGGGTTCTGCGAGCGGATCTGTAATAGTCATTGCAGCGATTGATCGCCGCCCGGATCAGGAATGCCTTTGCCTGCCCGTCATCGCGGAAGGTTTTTCCGGATTCGAGCAGCTTTAAGAACGTGTCCTGCACAATGTCCTCTGCTTCGGCACGGCTGCCGGTATGCTGAACAGAAAGCCGCAGCAGTGTATTATAATGTCTGAGCATCAGCTCCTCAAAGCTGATCGGTTCCATGCAGGATCACCTCCTTTTCCGATTCGGCGCGCGCCGCCGTGAGGGACGTTCTCTCTCCGCCCTTCACCTATAAAACGATTCAGCGGGCTGTTTTCGTGCAGTCCGCAGAAAAAATAATAACGGGAATCTGTCGGCCGGACAGATTCCCGTGTGCGTACCAATTATAAATTCCCCATTCAGTAAGATATCGCGCTTGCTGAGATTCAGTTTGCAGTTTCACCCGGAAGCATGCCGCCCATCTCGTAGAACTGACGCTCAATGGTCAGTGCAGAGCCGGCAAGGAAGCTGTTTTCCCCGTCGATGCGGCTGTAAGTCAGCTTGACCGGTCTGTTGCTGCCGAGCACCTCCAGCTTGTCGCAGATGAGCTGGAAGATCTGCTCGCTGAACTTGAAGCCGTGCATAACAACGCGGCGGACATGGTGACCGGTCGTAGCGTTATACAGCAGTAAGCAGAACTGGTCAATATATTTATTCACCAGTTTGACAATGTCCTTATCGCCTGCTGCATATGCCTCGTTGATATCGCTGACGGTCAACTGCTTGCCCTTCAGTGCGGAAGCCTTCCGCAGCATCGCCGGGCGGGTGAGCTCCGCATAAACAGAGCCGTCCGGATAGCCCTCGCAGGGGGTGCCGCCGACCTCGGCGATCATGTGGCTGACGGAATCGGAATCCGCAAGGAATCCGCCGAGCAGCTCCTGACCGACAACCGGGACGGAATTATACGCCTGACCGGAGTACAGCAGCAGCTGATTTGCGCTTTCCGGATTCGCGTAATCAATGTTGGCGAGTGCATAGAGATTGATTGCGGTGTCTGCCAGAACCGGAATGCTCAGCTCCATTTCAAGCAGGTAGACGAGCTTGTCAAAGGTGATGATCGGGCCTTTCAGCTCTCCGCGCAGCTGCTCCCAGCGTGCGGGAATGACGCCGATACCAAGGCCGAGCATCTGCTTGGTGCTCAGGGAATGCTTCTTCATCAGCTCACGGCAGCTGGTGACAATGAACGAGATGATCTCGTCCGGCTCGGTTTCCTCACCGATCTCCAGATACTTGTGATCGATCGGCTCGTTTGCGAGATTCGCAAGGCCGACGCTGATGTCATTTTCGTTGATCGCAGCACCCAGAACATACTTGAATGTCGGGTTAATGCGGATCATGGTCTTTTTTCTGCCCTTTTTCTTCGGGGCGTTCTGATCCTCGGGCAGCGGACCGTTCATGTCCTCCAGAATGTTCTGGGTGATCATCTGGTTGGTGATGATCGTCACCGCCGCGCGGGTCAGAGAAAGCTGTGCTGCAATATCCACACGGGCGAGCATTCCCGCCTGACGGATTGCGAGCAGAATCTGCTTTCTGTTTCTGCGCTTGAGATCGAGCTTGCTGATTCCTTTGGTTTCCATATACAAATTCCTCCTCCGTATTGCAGCGTTTCAGTTCACGCCGAATTGGTACAACGTCCGGCTGTATTGTGAACGAAACGCGAAAAAGCAAATGAATACAATGCTTTTTTACATTTACAATTATAAGTTATAAATGTGTGTATTCTGTGAACAAAATGTGAATATTATGTAAAAGACAAAAAGGAAAACAAAATAATATACATGAAAATGAATGGATTTCTAAATATAATCTTAATCGGGTGGCATTATTATACCAAAACGCTTTGAATGATACAAATTGCCGTCGGGAGCAGATAAACCAGCAGCAGAATCGCCGCATAACTCAGCTGAAGCAGAATTGCACACAAACGGTATCCCGCCGTGCAGACCGCATCCGGCAGATGCCTCCGCAGCAGCAGATACAGAATCAGCCCGGTCATCCCGCAAAGGCCGAGCAGAATCCCCGCATGCAGTCCCCGCACACGAAAGCGCATCTCAACCCGGCTGTGTCCTTCCGGCACACGGACGGCCGTCTGACAGCTGTTCACACGGTACACCTTCGCAGGCTGCCCGTTGACCTCCGCCGTAAAGCCCTCGTCAAAAGCGGCTGAAAGGATCAGCGTTTTCGGCACATCGCAATCGCATTCCGCGGAATAAACGCCTTTGCAGTATTGCAGCGCAGCCCCGTCTGCCTGCTTCATCGCTTCGGCGAGCGGTGCGGTTTTCATGCCGAAAAGCCCGAAGCTCTCGCAGGAAAACGCCTTGTGAACCGTAATGCTGACAACGGTCATACCCTCGCACGCGCCGAGAAACACAAGCCCGTTGTGATTGTTCTGCGGATGCTCCGTCTGCACGGTCACACCGTTGACTGTGATGTCGCAGGCGCCGCTGTTCGGGTCATGCAGTGCCGTACCGTGATCGGTATAGATGTCAAAGTACAGCGCCTGCTGCTCCCGCAGAAAGAGCGCGTACCGGATTTCGCCGCCGCGTTCCGTATCCTCCGGTTCACAGACAGCGCCGGTTTCCGATGCATTGAGCGTCACGCCGTTCAGCGCAGTCGGTTCGTAGGGAACCACCGCATCCCGGACGCCGAGAAACCGCTCAGCCAGATACTGCTGCACAGCCATGCGGCTTCCGTCGGGCAGCTCCGCGATCTCCTCCGGCGCAGCATCCGTCAGGAATGCAGACGGCAGCGTCATCCGGCTTTTTACCACGGAAAACGCGCCCTCTGTGCAGACGGGCTCTGTCCACGGCGGAAAATCATAGGGACTGCCGAGCAGATACCGGATATTCCAGAGCGCATCGGAAAGCAGCGTGCCGCCGGTGGACGGAACCTCCATCCAGTAGGAGCTGTAACCGAACCGCTTCATGCCTTGCAGATAATCTGCGCGCGTCAGAGATGTGTAATGCGCCGTCGTCGGATATCCGACCGCACCGAGCATGTTGGCGTGGGTATACTTGCGCGTCAGCTTCAGCCTTGCCGCAGGCTCCTCCGGGATAAAGCTGTCAGCCACAGCAGCAGTCTGTGCAATGACATCGCCGCTGTCGGCTGTGCTGCCGAAATAAGCACCGTAGCTCAGCGAAAACTCCAGCAGGAACAACACCGAAAAAAAGCCCGCGCAGCCGCGGAGAGAAAAGGTTCGCTGCTGATAGGCCGTGACAGCCCAGCAATAGAGCACGGTCGCAAGAAAGCACCAGCAGAGCATACAGAGTGCGTGCTCCGGACTGACCCACAGGCTTGAAACATAGGAGCGCAGAAAGCCGCCCGCATACACATGCAGCACGAAAGCCGCCGCCGCTGCGAGCAGAATACCGGTCACCGGCAAAAGCGGATGCAGCGTCTTGCGGGTATCGCCGGGAATGCATGCGTCCTCCGAGAGCTGTTCACCCGCGAGCGTCAGCATCAGCAGAATCGGATACATGCCCCACCGCAGCGGAAACGCCTGATAGCTGCCGCCGTGCCAGATCTGATTGACCGGATCCAGCAGCGCCGCTGCCGCCAGCAGAAGAAAGAGCCTTCTGTTCCGGCGTGTTTCGGGCGTACAGGGTTTCAGCGGAATCCAGATCAGCGGGAGCACCGCAAATCCGATGCACGCCGCACCGAGCACGCAGATCTTGTCAGACAGATGACGCAGCAGCTCCGGCTGCATCAGATCATCCAGCAGCTTGCCGCTGCGTCCTGAATGCATGATTTGCAGCAGACAGGGCAGCCAGACAAAGGCCGTCGCGCAGGCAGCAAGGATGCTTGCACCGAAAAAGCGCGCCGCCGTTTTCCCGCGCCGCTCCGCCGGAACCGTAAACCGCACGGAGAGCGCCGTATACAGCAGCACGAACAGCACAGTCATCCAGCCGAGGTAAAAGCACAGGATTACCGTCACGGAGAGCACCGCCGCATAGGGCAGCGCCTTTCCCGTTTTCAGCAGGTGCCGGAGCGCACAGAGCAGAAGCGGCGCCGTCAGCATGATGTCCAGCCACATCAGATTCTGATAGTAGAACAGACCGTAGCCGGAACAGCCGTACATCACGGCGAGCAGCAGCTGCATCACATCCGGCAGCTTGGCAATGCGGTACCGGAACCAGACCGCCGCCGTTCCCGCGGAGAGCGACAGCTTGACAATCACGAGCAGAACTGCGAGCCTGTCAGCAGGCAGATCCGTCAGCAGAATGAGAAAGGAAAGCGGATTGCTGAGGAAAAAGAAGAATACGCCGTAAAACTGCATACCGCCTGCATCCAGCGCGGAATAGCTTATCCCCTCGCCCCTCATGAGCTGCTGTTTCAGCTGCATCAGAAGCGGAACGGCCTGCTGCTCCATATCGCACCAGACGACGGTATTGCTGCCGCACGGAAAAATGCCGTACACGGCGTTGAAGATCAGAAACAGTGCAAAAACTGTCAGGCTGGAGAGCAGGGGAATCCCCGCGCTCCGGAAACGTATTCGGTTCATGCGATCCTCATTTGCCGGATTGCTCCGGCAGATATTCTGCTGATTCTTTTCTGATTTACCATTGCATATCATAACATATTCAACTTGAAAATACAAGTAGCTTCATAAAATCTTCATGTTTCCTCAAATAACATTCAGAATTAAGAAGCTGACAGGCGGATTTCAGGCGCAATATCATTTTAGTTAAGCGTGTTTTGTCATAATAAACAGTGCATCCGGGCGATTCGGCGCAGGATGTCCGGCGCCTGCTTTAACGAAGATCCGGATGCACATAGCGCGCCCTGCCCGCTGACTTGTCACCGTATTCGATCGCACCGGCCGGACAGCGGTTCAGGCACGCGGTACACATGGCGCAGGTCGCCTTCACCCAGACCGGTCTGCCGTTCTCCATACGGATTGCGTCCTCGGGACATCGCTTTGCGCAGGCGCCGCAGCCGGTGCAGCTGTCCTCTGCGCGGAACGGCACCGTGGAGCTGGATTTGCGGAGCGCAGGCTGGAACGCCGTCGCAAGCAGACCGCCGCGCACCGGCTTCACGGGATGCTTTTTCAGCTTTTCCTTCAATTCGGCAAAGCGCACCTCCGCCTTTGCAAGCAGCCGCTGACGCTTGTCCTCGGGCGGTGTTTCCATGTAGGTGATGGCGTTGTTCGGCATCCGGACAAAGGTTGCGTAATGCAGGCGGATGCCGCGTTCCGCCAGCTCATGCCGGAGCAGACCGGCCGCAAAGCTGACCACGCCGCCGCAGGTGATCACCGCAAAGCAGTACGGATGGCCTTTGATTTCCAGACTGCGCACGAAGTCCAGCACGGGCTTGCCCACCGTGGAGCAGTATTCCGGGAACACAATGCCGAGGCGCTCGCCCTTTTTGAATGTGTAGGAATATGCACGGGTCTTGTTGGCCTCCGCAATGCTGACAAGCTGCTCGCCGTCCTCCGCGAGTGCTTTTGCAGCGGCAAGGGAATTGCCGGTTCCAGTAAAATAAAAAATCATGGCAAAAGGATCCTTTCGTTTGATATTTTGCCGGAAAATCGCTGATTTCATCCGGTACACAGGCTGCATGCAGATGTGCGCCGCGGTTTCCGGGATCACGCCTATTATAGCACGATTTTCCGCACATGACAAGGGGTATTTTACGGCAAAACGCCGCTGTCTGCGCTTCCCATTCCGCTTTGCCTGCCGCCCGCGGCTGCTCCCGTGCAAAACGTGCCGGATTCCGATGAAAAAATCTGTCTGCGGCATTTACATTTTCCGAAAAGTGTGATATAATAGAATGGAGTATTTATATTTTGAGCTTGCTGCCGGAAACGGAGGGATGCTTATGGCAAGCTGTCTGACAGACGATGAACGCGAACGGCGGTATATTGCGCTGCGCAAAAAAAAGCGCCGCTGTGATTATCTGTGCGGGGTTCCCGCGCTGATTGCAATCTGTATTTTCATCTTTGCTCTGATATCCATTCTCTACGCGGCGCGTGATATCATGACCGGCTCCGGATACGGAGAACTTCTCGGAACGCTGCTGACGCTGGCCGCTGCCGCAATTACGGCATTCTCGGCATACAGCAGAAATCTGAAATACATCCTCGCAGCGGCAGGCGTCCTGATCCTGCTGTCATTCATCGGCCGGAGCCCGGGCATCATCATCTTCTGCTTTCTCCTGATTCCCGCCGCAATCGGCGCATTTTTCTGGAGCAAGCTGGAGGATGAAGAGGGCTTCCCGCTGTTCCGCATTCCCTATTCCGAGATGGCCGAGCGCAGGGTCAATGCGGAGCGGAAAACCCGCATCCGCGCGGAGCTGAGCGGCGCCCGCAGACCTGCCGACGCGGAAGTACACGGCGCGATGGGCGACCTGCTCGACGAGCGCGAGAATACACCGGTGCTGACCGCAGCGCTGCACGGCTATCACGAACGCAGCGATCAGGCAGTCGGCAGCTTTCAGGCACCGGCCAGCAGCTCCGGCGAGCCCGGAAAAATGGAGGAGCTCTGAACGCTCCGAACGGACAGTTTATTATTATAGTATGAAAGGACGGCGACCACAATGGCAAATCAGACTATGAATCCCTTTGAAGAAGAAAAACCGAAGATCGTTCATTTTGAAAAGGACGAATCCCACTACGAATACTGCCGGATGCAGATGCATGATATTGAGCATGTTCACCGCCGGACATTCTTCTGTAATCTGGCGCTCTGCATTTTTGTATGTCTGCTGTCAGTATTCCGTGTGTATATCGGCGGCTTTGACTGGCTGAGCTTTTCCGGTGCGGCCGGGATCAATGAGTCCATGGCCGTGCTTTCCGACGGTATCTTCCAGATCATCACGGCTATGGTGATTATCCTTCTCGGTTATCTTGCATGGGCAAATTTCCGTTCTCTGAATATCATTCTGGAAATGTGGTATGTCGTTGTCACGATTGTCGGCATTGTCCGCCTGGACTATATCACCGGCCTGATCGGCGCAGTCGGCATTGTGTTCTATTTCTTCTCCATCCGCGAGCTTTCGCATGAGGAATCCCTCGCGCAGATGGAGGGCTATCCGGAATTCCACGAGAAGCTGGATATGTCCAATTCGGATTTTGTGGTGCAGACGCTCATGGCGCACAAGGGGGATCGCTTCAGCAAGAAAAAGAAGAAGCTCTCCGCGGACTATTCGCTCCGCAAGCTGAAAAAGAATCCGGAGGATTCTCCGGAATCAGACGGCGAGGCCGGTCTTGCACTGGCAGCTGAACTGCAAAAGCAGATCGGAAAGGTGCAGAATCAGGAGAAGGCCGCACAGGAGCAGCAGGCTCCGGCCGCGGAGGCGCCTGCAGAACAGGCAGCTGCGCCTGCTCCGGAAATGAGCGATCTGACCGCCGATGCCGCACCTTCTGCCGATGCATCCGCAGCGGCGGAAACCCCCGATGAGATTCTCGCGCAGGCAGAGGCCAAAGCAAAGGCGCTCCTGGAAGAAGCGGTCGCAAAGGCCAATGCACTCAAATCCGATGCAGCGGCAGCCGCACCGGCGGAACAGGCTGCTCCGAAGCCGCAGAATGCAGCTGCAAAACAGCAGCCCCGCAGCGGCGGCAAGAAAAAGCGCAGATAATGCGGATACGGAAACAAAAGGAGAACAACTATGGCCATGTCAAGAGAAATGGAGGCGCGTTTTGAATCGAACCGCTTGAAAAAAGCGGAAAACGACACCAACCGCAGACGCTGCTTCTGGGCACTTTTCATTCTCGGCGCAATCATATTCGGCACGTCCTTTATGGCAGGTGCCGCATCCGCGTTAAAGGATCAAATGCACGGCTCCGCGATCTTTTATGTCGCGTTCACGTCGGGCGTCTTTCAAATTCTGCTCGGCATTGCCACCGCACTGGTCGGCTGGCTGAATTACCGCGAGGTGCGGATTCCGGGCATTCTCTATATCATCCTGTGCTTTTTGTTCGCGCTCTACTTTGGCCTGCATCTGAGCCAGAGCTTTGCGGCATTCAATATCTTCTTCCTGCTGTCCGGAATCGGTCTGAATATCTGGGCGCAGGTGATTTTCCACACGGAGGATGCATTGAAGGATGAACCGGGCTATCCGCTGTTCTCGCCGGAGGCATCCCAGCCCGCAAGATATGAGCTGCCCAAGGACGTCATCGCGGCCAGGGCAAAGGCATCTCAGAATATGGATACAATCGGCGGGCCGGCAGTGCCTTCCGCATCGGAAATGCCGGTGCCGGAGGCGCCCGCGCAGCCGGATCCGTATGCAATCAGATTTCCGGAGGAGGTGCGTCTGCCGGAGGTGGATGCATCCGCATTCGGTCTGGAGGCCGACCTCGGCACCGCCCGTGCGCCGCTGCCCGTGCCGGAAATCACCGGCGACGTGACGCTGGAGGGCTTTTCTGAGGCAGAAAGCGGCGTCAGGGAGAAGGGCATTGACGCGCTGCCGCAGGTTTCCGCTGCGGATCTGCTCATGGATATGACAGCCGCGCCGTCCCATGCAACCGTCAAGGGCGACGTGTCCCAGCTGCCGGATCCCGCAGAGGTGCGGGCGCGCATGGCAGCGATGAAAAAGGCCAGAGAGGAACATCCGCTGAGCTGATGCGTCCCTCCGGCAGAAGAATTCAACTGACAGAGGCGGTGAGCTGATTGTTTGCAAAAGTAAGCAGCCTCGGGCTGTTCGGACTGAATGCGTTTCCCGTCGATGTGGAGATTTCCGTGAACAAGGGGCTCCCGCGCTTTGAAATCGTCGGGCTTGCGGATACCGCCGTGCAGGAGAGCCGCGAGCGCATCAAGTCTGCACTGTATACCTGCGGGATTGTGTTCCCGACCTCAAACTGCATTGTCAACCTTGCACCGGCGGATAAGCGCAAAAACGGCAGTATGCATGACCTCGCAATCTTTATGGCAATCCTCGCTGCACTCGGCAGAGTGCAGGTGCCTGCGGAGGCGGCCATCATCGGAGAGGTTTCACTGAACGGCGACATCCGGCCGGTGAACGGCGTTCTGCCGATGACGCTGACCGCCAAAAGCCGCGGCATCACCACAATGTATGTGCCGCAGGAAAACGCCAAGGAAGCAGCCGTCGTGGAAGGCATGACCGTCTACGGCATTGCGAATGCAAAGCAGCTGCTTGCGCATCTGGAGGGGGATGAGCCCCTCAGTCCGGTCGCGCATATCGGGCTGGAACAGGCGGGGATGCCGCCGATTCCGGATTTTGCCGATGTTCACGGACAGACAGCCGCCAAGCACGCGCTGGAGCTGGCTGCGGCAGGCGGACACAACGCCCTGCTGATCGGCCCGCCGGGCAGCGGTAAAAGCATGCTTGCCAAGCGGATGCCGGGGATTCTGCCGGAGCTGACCTTTGCAGAATCCATTGAAACCACGATGATTCATTCCGTGGCGGGGCTGCTGGATGCAGATCACCCGCTTGTAACCGTGCGGCCGTTCCGTTCGCCGCACCATACCATCTCCTCTGCGGGACTTGCAGGCGGCGGAACAATTCCGCATCCGGGCGAAATTTCGCTTGCGCATAACGGTCTGCTGTTCCTCGACGAGCTTGCAGAATTTGACCGCCGGACGCTGGAAATCCTGCGGCAGCCGCTGGAGGACAGAGAAGTCACGATTTCCCGTGCGGCGGGTACAATCCGATACCCCTGCTCGATTATGCTGATTGCGGCCATGAACCCATGCCCATGCGGATACCTCGGGCATCCGACGAGACCGTGTACCTGCGGACAGCGTGCCGCAGCGCAGTATCTGAACCGGATCTCCGGCCCGCTGCTCGACCGCTTTGACCTGCATATCGAGGCGGCGCCCGTCACCTTTGACGACCTCTCCTCGCAGCAGCCGGAGGAATCCAGCGCGGAAATCCGGAAGCGCGTGGTCGCGGCAAGGGCGATCCAGAATGCCCGCTTTGAGGGTACCGGCATCACCTGCAATGCGCGGATCACGCCGGACAAGCTGGCGAAATTCTGTCCGATGACGGACAAAGCCAAGGCACGGCTGAAAGCGGTCTTTGAAAAAATGGGGCTGTCCGCCCGCGCCTACGACCGGCTGCTCAAGGTCGCAAGAACCGCAGCTGACATGCAGCAGAGTGAGGTCATCGACGCGCAGCACATTGCAGAGGCAGTGCAGTACCGCACGCTTGACCGCAAATACTGGCAGACCTCAGAGAAATAGACTGACATATCATACAACGCCAAAGGGACACTGTCCCTTTGGTCAGATTTGGGCTGAAAGCCCATGATCAATCCATCGGAGATACATTATAATAAAAGAGAATACAGGAGAAAACAAAATTGAAGCGAAACATCTCAACCGAGACAGCGCGCGGCGGCTTTTTCAAGCGCATCGACAGGCTGCTGCTGCTGCTCGTGACGCTCTGCGCCGGCACGAGCGTCGTGCTGCTCCGGACACTCTGGACGCAGCAGATCACGGATGAGGTCGATGCAAACGACTGGATCGTGCAGCTCATTTCCATGGGAATCGGGCTGGTCGGATGTCTGGTTGTTTCGGCAATCGACTATCACAAGCTGGCGAAATTCTGGTTTTTATACGCGCCGGTTGCGCTCGGTCTGGTCGCGCTGACCTTTACGAGTTTAGGCTACGGACGCGAGGGCGCCGACGACCGCAACTGGATCGACTTCGGCTTCGTGCAGGTGCAGCCCTCGGAAATCTTAAAGCTGGTCTTTCTGCTGACCTTTGCGTATCACATATCAAAGGTCGGCGACAGGCTGAATCAGCCGTTTCAGCTCTTTCTGCTGCTGATGCACGCCGGAATCCCGATGGGTATTGTGGCATTGCAGGGCGACTACGGCACGGCGATTATCTTCGCGGCCATGACGGTGTTTATGCTGTTCACGGCCGGGCTCTCGCTCTGGTATATGCTCGGCGGCGCCGCGCTGATGCCGCTGCTGATCTGGTTCGTCTGGACGTATGCCTTCGGGGACGTCCACCGGAACCGCATCCGCGTGCTGCTCAATCCCGGCACCGATCCGCTCGGTCTGGAATATCAGCAGAACCTCGGCCTGAAAGCAATCCGCCGCGGCGGACTGTTCGGGCTCGGGCTGAACGGAGAGGGCTATGTTTCCGTGCCGGAAATGCACAATGACTTCATCTTCTCGTTTATCGGAGAGGCGTTCGGCTTTGTCGGCGCTATTGCCGTGATTGTGCTGCTGGCGGCAATCTGCCTGCGGATCTTCCGCGACAGCCGCGCCGCAAAGGACGCCATGGGCAGAACGCTCTGCATGGGCGTATTTGCAATTCTCTTTACGCATGACCTGATGAACCTCGGCATGGTGCTGAAGGTGATGCCGGTTATCGGTATCCCGCTGCCGTTTTTCAGTGCCGGCGGTACGGCGATGCTTTCGATGTATCTCTGTATCGGTCTGGTGATCAGCGCATATTCCCATAACCGGAAAAAATACCGCGTATTCTATGATGCGGAGGCCGCACAGTAAGCTGCCGCCCGCGTCTGAATGATATTTTATTATTTCAAAGGAGCATATTATTATGGATAGGACCCTGTTCCCGATCACAATGGAAAAGCACATCATTTTCTGTGCGGTTGCAACCGTTTTCTTTCTGCTGCAATTCATCCGCACCAAGCGGATCTATCAGCTGATTCTTGCGATTGCCGTGCCGCTTTCGCTGGTCGTCTATGTCGCGCCGGAAAACAACACGGTGTTCTACGGCGTCGGCATTGCAGAGGCTGTGCTGCTGGTGCTCGCATTCATCCTGAGCATTGTCCAGAACAGCCGTGACAAAAAGGCAGAGAAGCTGAAGCAGGCAGCAGCCGGTGCGGAGGGCTGATTATGCGCGCGGATCGAATCGTTATTCTCGACTGGGACACGATGGCCTTTCACCGCGATGAACTGAATGCCCGCCGCTTCGCCTCGCTGGCTGCGCATGTGGACATCTATCCGCAGACCAAACCGGAGGAAACCGCTGAGCATATCGGGGATGCGGATGTGGTCATCTGCAACAAGGTGCTCATCACGAAAGAGGTGCTGGACGCCTGCCCGAATGTCAAGTACATCGGCATTCTCGCAACCGGCTATAACAACGTCGATACGGCGGCCGCCGCGGCAAGGGGCATTCCGGTCTGCAATGCAGGCAGCTATTCCACGGACGCGGTCGCGCAGCTCGTGTTTGCGTACATCTTTGACTATTTCCAGCGTGTCGCGCTCTATGCCATGGAGGTGCGGCTCGGCGGCTGGGAAAAATCCCCGACCTTTTCCTATTTCCCGTATCCGACCGGAGAGCTGCGCGGCAAGACGCTCGGCATCATCGGTTACGGCAATATCGGCAAACAGGTTGCGAAAATCGCGGATGCGTTCGGCATGTCCGTGCTGATTGCGACCAGAACGCTGCCGGAAAACTGCCCGTATCCGGTCGTGACCGCGGAGGAGGTTTTCCGCCGCGCCGACGTGCTGACGCTGCACTGCCCGC
Organism: Oscillospiraceae bacterium; assembly: GCA_016281125.1. Lineage (GTDB taxonomy): Bacteria > Bacillota > Clostridia > Oscillospirales > Ruminococcaceae > Firm-04. The sequence goes on from JAEEIA010000053.1 coordinate 41,089, forward strand.
TCACCGAGCAGACACAGGGGCTGATCTGCAAGCGCTCGCTGGCGCTGATGAAGGAATCCGCAATTCTCATCAATACCTCGCGCGGCGGCACGGTCGTCGAGCAGGATCTTGCGGATGCACTCAATCACGACATGCTCGCAGCGGCGTATCTCGACGTGCTGGAAAAGGAGCCGATGAGCGCAGATACCCCGCTGAAAAATGCGAAAAACTGCACCATCACGCCGCATATCGGCTGGACGCCGCTCGATACCAGAAAGCGCCTGCTCGATATTACCGAGGATAATCTCCGCGGCTGGCTCGGCGGAAACCCGCAGCATGTCGTCAACGGCGTCACAGCCGCGCAGACAGAATAAACGGTACACGGCGGAACACCCCCCGCCGATGAAAGGAAGTTATCATTTGGAAACGCATAATACCCTGCGCCCGCTCTCGGAGAGCAAGCGCATTGTTGTCAAGGTCGGCACCTCAACGCTGACGCACCGCACCGGCAGAATGAACCTGCGCCGGTTCCACAATCTCGTGCGTGTGCTTGCCGATCTTTCCAACGCCGGAAAACAGCTGATCCTTGTTTCGTCCGGTGCAGTCGGCCTCGGCGTCGGACAGCTCGGCCTGCGCGAACGCCCGACCGATACCCCGACCAAGCAGGCCTGTGCTGCGGTCGGTCAGTGTGAGCTGATGTATCTCTATGACCGGCAGTTCGGCAATTACAGCGTCAATGTCGCACAGGTGCTGCTGACAAAGGCCATCCTGAATTCCAACGGCGGCGTCAATGCGGGCAACTGCATGGAGCGGCTGCTGGAGCTCGGCGTCATCCCGATCGTCAATGAGAACGATACAGTCGCAATCGACGAGCTGGAGCTTGAAATCGGCGAAAACGATTCGCTGGCGGCGATTGTGGCGGGACTTGTCCATGCGGATACGCTCGTGCTGATGAGTGATATTGAAGGACTGTATTCCGCAGATCCGCACAAGGATGCAAATGCAGAGCTGATTCCGGTTGTGCATGAGATTACGCCGGAAATTGAGGCAGTCGCAGGCGGCGCAGGAACGCCGAATGCCCGCGGCGGCATGACGACAAAAATCTCCGCGGCGAAAATCGCTGCGGAAGCAGGGATTGACATGGTCATCATGAACGGCGAAAAGCCGGAGCGTCTGTACGACCTGCTGCTCAATGACGAGCCGGTCGGAACACGTTTTGTCGCAAAGAAGTAACCGCAAATCAGATCACGGAGGATCATAATATGGAACAGCTGACCGTTCAGCAGCTCGGCGCGCGTGCAAAGGCCGTCGCGGCGGTGCTTGCTGCTGCATCACCCAAACAGAAAAACGACGCGCTCGCGGCCATTGCGGACGCTCTGACCGCCCGCACAGACGAAATCATTGCGGCCAACAGGACCGACCTTGAAAACGCAGTCAAAAACAATATGTCGAAGGCGCTTCAGGACAGACTGCTCCTGAATGCAGACCGGATCTGGGGCATTGCGGACGGCGTGCGCAAGCTCATTTCGCTGGAGGAGGTCGTCGGACAGGTCGAGGCGGGATATGTCCGCCCGAACGGTCTGCGCATTCAGAAAACCAGAGTACCGCTCGGCGTCATCGGCATTATCTTTGAGAGCCGCCCGAACGTGACGGTCGATGCTGCAACGCTCTGCATGAAGGCAGGCAACTGCGTGATTCTGCGCGGCGGCAAGGAGGCATTCTCCTCCAACGTCTGCCTGACGGACATCATGCGCGATGCGGTCGCATCCGCCGGACTGCCCGCGGATGTGATCCAGCTTGTGCCGGATACCTCCCGCGAGTCCTCCAACCAGCTGATGAAGCTGTCGGAGTATCTTGACGTGCTGATTCCCCGCGGCGGCGCAGGGCTCATCAATGCCGTTGCGGAAAACGCGACCGTTCCGGTCATCAAGACCGGCGTCGGCAACTGCCATGTCTATGTGGACGATTCCGCAGATCTGGAAATGGCGGTCAATATCGTGGACAACGGCAAGACGCAGCGCCCCTCTGTGTGCAATGCGATTGAAACCGTGCTGATTCACCGCGATGCCGCGGCAAAGTTCCTGCCGATGATGAAGGCCAGACTGGATGCGCATAACGTCACGCTGCACGGCGATGCCGGAACGCAGGCGGTGCTCGGTGAATGCGTCATTCCCGCAAATGACGAGGACTGGGCAACGGAATACCTGGATTATCAGCTTGCAGTGAAGATTGTGGACAGTGTGGATGAAGCCATCGCGCATATCTCGAAATACGGCACAAATCACAGCGAATGCATCGTGACAAAGTCGCTCGATCACGCGGAGAAATTCCAGCGGGAGGTCGATGCAGCGGCGGTGTACGTCAACGCATCCACCCGCTTTACGGACGGCGGAGAATTCGGCTTCGGCGCGGAGATCGGCATTTCCACGCAGAAGCTCCATGCCCGCGGCCCGATGGGGCTTTACGAGCTGACATCTGTGAAGTATCTGATCAACGGCGACGGCCAGATCCGCTGACAAATGGCACTTTCGGATCGGGAGCTGAACGAGATGCTCGACCAGCTCCGGCATGAAAAAAAACCGGAAACCGCACCGGAAAGACAGCCGGTGCCGGTTTCTGTTGCCGTCCGGAGGCAGCAGCGCAGACGCGCTGCCGGAAAGCAGGCTGCAAAGCCGGTTCCGGTGCGGCGTCAGTCTGCCGATGCCGCAAAACGTGTACGCCGCATCTATGACGTCCCGGCGCAGCCCGCACCGGAGGAACCGGCACCAGCACCGCAGGCAGCAGCGGCGCCCGCGAAAAAAACGGATCTGCTGCGCAGCATAAGGATGCGGGATGCTGCGGTCGGACTGGTGCTGCTGATTCTTGCGTGCATCGGCGCAGCTTCGCTGATCTCCGCTGCATCCAAAGCGGCAAAGGCACACAAAGCTGAAAAAAATACAGCGCTGACACAGTGCATCCTGCCGCTCTGCATCATGGATATGCCGTCCTTTTCGTCCCCGGAGGAGCTGACCGACGAGCAGTTCCTGACAGCGGCCGTCTGGGCGTATATCACAGACGGCAGACTCAGCGAGCATCCGACGGACACGAACCTCTGCACCGTCCCTGCTGCGGAGATTGCAGCGGCGGGCAATGCCAGATTCGGCACCGCAAGGAAGCCGCAGTACCGCACGATCGGTTTTACCGATGCGCTGCGGTTTTATTACGATGCGGATCAGGACAGCTATCTGCTGCCGGCGGATCCGCGTTATTTCGCCAATCTGCCGGAGGTCATCAGCTGCACGGAGCAGAACGGGCTATATACGATCAGCGCCGTTTGCAGGCCGGAACAGCCCGCATGGTATCAAACCGGTGCGCCGGTCGTCCGGAATCCGGTGTTTACCATGCAGCAGGATCACGGAACATGGCAGATCTGCGCCTTGCAGAGCGATGCGCCGGATGCGCAGAATGATGACGAAACGGAGCCGGATAATCCGCATGACGATGAATAAGACTGCATATCCCGTTCCGGACTGTCCGGAATACACCGGAAACGGGATCCGATATACCGGGCTTTGCAGCCCGAAATTCCGCAGCTGTCTGCTGACGCTGCATTTCTATGTACACAGAACGCCGGAAACAGCGCCGGTGCATGCGCTGCTGACCGATCTGCTGACGGCCTCGTCTGAAGCATATCCGGATCACGCGGCGCTTTCGCTGCGGCTGGAATCGCTGTACGCGGCGGATCTTTCAGCCAAGCTGACGCTCTGCGGGGACGACGCCGCGCTGGTCTTTACGGCCTCGTGGCTCGATGACCGCTATGCGCTGGACGGCGAGCAGATCACCGCGCAGATGCTGGAGCTTGTGCTCGGCTGTCTGCTGCACCCGAATGCGGCAGACGGCGCATTTCTGGATCCGGCCTTCCGGATCTGCAAGCAGAATCTGCTCGATGACATTGACTGCGCCTGCAACGACAAGCGCGAATACGCCTTGCAGCAGGCGGCGGAAGCGGCTTACAGCGGAACGCCCGCGGCCATTTCCGTCCACGGCAGCCGGGAATATGCCGAACGCATCACGCCGGAGCAGGCGTATCAGGTCTGGCAGGAAATCCTGCGGACATCCTTTGCGGACATTGTCTGCGTAATGCCGGAGCCGAAGCCGGAAATCCGGGATGCTGTGCTGAACGCACTGAACAGCATCCGCAGGGAGCCGGAAGTTTTCTCCTTTGCAGCACCGGTACAGCCGCGGACAGAGCCCGTCTGCAAGACGGCATTCATGCCGCTGGAGCAGAGCAAGCTCGTGCTGGTATACCGCTATGACGACATTCCGCGGGAGGTGCTTGCCGTGCTCTGCGGCGTCCTCGGCGGAATCTCAGAATCCCTGCTGTTCCTGAACCTGCGGGAAAAGCAGGGGCTCTGCTATTACTGTGCGCTGCAAAGCTCGGGCTTCAAGCATACGCTGACGATTGACTGCGGCATTGACGCGGAACAGGCCGAGGCGGTGCAGGCCGCTGCCGCTGAACAGATCCGCACGCTGCAAACGGGCAGCTTTCCGGCGGAGATGATGCAGCAGGCGGTGCTGCAATACAAATATCACGCGGCAGCGATACAGGATGCGCCGGATTCTCTGGCGGCATCGGCTGCGGCGATGCACAGAAGAAACGATCCGCGCACGCCCGCTATGCTCGCAGAAGCGATGCGGCAGGTCACCCGCGGACAGATCGCGGAGGCCACAAAGCAGCTCAAACTGCATACGGTCTGTCTGCTGCGGGCAGAGGACGGAGAGGAGGCGGTGCCGGATGCCGGCTGAAATCACCCGCCTGACCGATCCCTGCACCGGGGACGTCTGCATCCGGATGCTGCATGACAGCGGACTGGAGATCCGTGTCATGGAGATGCCGGAATTCAGCACATCCTATGCGCAGTTCGGAATCCGGTTCGGCTCGGTTCACAGAGCATTCCGCTGCACGGGCGATGCCGATTTCACGGAGATGCCCGCCGGAATCGCGCATTATCTGGAGCACAAGCTGTTTGAAAATCCCGAAAGCAGCATCTCGGCAGCGTTCAGCAGCCTCGGCGCGCGGGACAATGCCTATACCGATTTTGACCGCACGGTCTATTATTTCCAGACGCAGCAGCATTTTTACGAGGCGCTGGCGCTCCTGCTGGAATTCGTCCAGCAGCCCTATTTCACAAAGGAAAGCGTCGAAAAGGAGCGCAGCATCATTGCACAGGAGCTGCGGGAATGTCTGGACGATCCTGCCGATCAGGTCTTTTTCCAGCTGCTCGGCGGACTGTATCCGGAGCATCCGGTACACACGGACGTACTCGGGACAGAGGAGAGCATCATGCAGATCACCCCGGAGATGCTCTATACCTGCCATGACCTGTTTTATCATCCGCAGAACATGGTGCTCTGCTGCGCGGGCAATGTGCAGGCGGAGAAAATTCTCCGGCTGGCTGACCGTCTGATTCAGAAGCGGGCGCCGGTGCCTGCGGAGCTGTTCCGCTATCCTGCGCAGCCGCCGACGGGGCGTCTGATCCGGAAAAAGCGGATGCCTGTCGGAAAAACACAGTTTTCCGTCGGGTTCCGGAGCAGACCGGAATCCGGCATCACGCGCCTGCGGGAATCGCTGCTCGCGTCCCTGACGGCAGAGCTGCTGACCGGCTCCTCCTCACCGCTCTATCAGAAGATGCTCGCGGACGGGCTGATCAACGACACGTTTTCGACCGACTGCTTTGCGGGCAGCGGATGGTTCACCGTCTTAGCGGAGGGTGAATCGGACGACCCGGAGGCCGTGCTCGATGCGCTCTGCGGGGAGATCGAACGCGTGAAGCACGAGGGCGCTGACCGCGCGCTCTTTGACACGCTCAAGCGTGCCGCCTACGGCGACACTGTCATCGGCATGAATCATCCGGAGGCGGTCTGCACGGCCATGCTCGATTCCTTTATCTGGGACGGCATCCCGCCGTTCGCACGGACAGAGGTGCTCTCCCAGCTCACCGCGGACGATGTCCGCGGCTGTCTGGAAACACGCTTCTGCACAGACAGTATTTGTCTTTCGGTCATCGAACCGGAATCACTCGGAAAGGAAGAATCTGAATTATGATTTACTCTGCTATCTGCGCAGCGGATCCGAACCGCATCAGCTTCCCGAAGCTCGGGCTGGAGCTGACCGTTCGGAGCACCGCCTTTACCCTGTTCGGCTTTTCCGTCACATGGTACGGCATCCTGATCACGGTCGGCATGATGCTCGCCATGTTCTATGCCTTCCGCAGAATGCGCAGCTTCGGTCTGGATGCCGACCGCGCACTGGACGGCATCATCGGCGGCGTCATCGGCGGTATCATCGGCGCAAGACTGTATTACGTCATCTTCCACTGGGAGAGCTATTCCGGCGACTGGAAAACGATCTTCAACATCCGGAACGGCGGCCTTGCGATCTACGGCGGTATCATCGGCGCATTGATTGTCGGCTCGGTGGTCTGCAAGCTGCGCAAGGTGCGTCTGCTCCCGATGTACGACATTGTATCGCTCGGCTTCCTGATCGGCCAGTGCATCGGCCGCTGGGGCAACTTTATGAACCATGAGGCGTTCGGCTGCAACACGGACAGCATCTTCGGCATGACGAGCGGCAGGATTCAGTCCTGGATTGAGCGCAATTATGCCGACGGCTCGCTGGTTTCAACGCAGCCGGTACACCCCTGCTTCTTCTACGAATCCATGTGGTGCCTGCTCGGCTTCATTCTGCTGCATATCATCTCGAAGAAATGGCGCAAATTCGACGGACAGATCTTCCTGATGTATGTGATCTGGTACGGCACCGGCCGGTTCTTCATCGAGGGACTGCGCACGGACAGCCTGTATGCCGGCACACTGAAAATCTCGCAGGTCGTTGCGGTGATCTCCGTTGTGACCGCGCTCGTGCTGCTGCTGATCGGCTTTGGACGCACCAAGCGCCTCGGCACGGATTATCAGCTCTACTATGAAACCGAGGAATCAAAGCAGCTGCTTGCAGAAAGCGACGCCAAAGAGCAGGAGTGGCTGGAAAAGCACAGCAAAAAGCCGATCACCCCGGATGAGGAATCCACGCATGTGCTGATTCCGGAGGAGGATGCAGCCGTCAAGGCAGAAAAAGACGCCAGGGTCGATGCAATCCTTGACGAACTGAAGGAAAAGGCGGAATCCGCGGCGGAACAGGCTGCCGATGCCGTAAAGGAGGCCGCTGAAACGGTCAAAGAAACCGCAGAAACAGCTGCGGAGGCAGGAACAGATGCAGCCAAAGAAGCCGCAGAGGCGATTGCAGACGCAGCAGACCAGGCGGTAGAATAACATTTGTTAATTAAAATATCAGGAGGAATCTATCATGGCACAAATCATTGACGGCAAGCAGATTGCCGCAAACGTGAAGGCAGAGGTACGCGCAGAGGTCGAAAACCTCCGCGCACAGGGCGCAGATCCGGGACTGGCCGTCGTGCTGGTCGGCAACAATCCGGCCTCCCGCGTCTATGTATCCAACAAGGAAAAGGACTGCGCGGAATGCGGCTTCAAGTCCTATGAATACGCACTGCCGGAGGAAACCACAGAGGCGCAGCTGCTGGAGCTGGTCGCACAGCTGAACGCTGACGAAAAGGTCAACGGCATTCTGGTGCAGCTTCCGCTGCCGAAGCAGATCTGTGAGCAGACGATTCTGCACGCAATCTCCCCGGCCAAGGACGTCGATGCATTCCACCCGGAAAACGTCGGCAGAATCATGATCGGTGATTACAGCTTTCTGCCCTGCACCCCGGCAGGCGTCATTGAGATGCTCGATGCCATGAAGATTGACATCAGCGGCAAGCACTGCGTCGTCATCGGCAGAAGCAACATTGTCGGCAAGCCGATGGGCATGCTCCTGCTCCACCGCAGCGGCACGGTCACGATCTGCCACTCCCGCACGCAGAACCTGCCGGAGATCACCCGTCAGGCGGATATTCTGGTCGCGGCAGTCGGCAAGGCCGGGTTTGTCACGGCGGATATGGTCAAGGACGGCGCCGTGGTCATCGACGTCGGCATGAACCGCAATGCAGAGGGCAAGCTCTGCGGCGACGTCTGCTATGACGAGGTTGCAGCCAAGGCCTCCGCAATTACCCCGGTGCCGGGCGGTGTCGGCCCGATGACGCGCGCAATTCTGATGCGCAATACCCTGACCGCTGCAAAGGAACAGCTCTCCAAATAAGCGGTATCTCCGATGGATTGATCATGGGGCGCTGCCCCAAACCCCGCTTAAGGGCTGCTAGCCCTTAAGAATCCCATTCTGATGGAAATCGTGTATTTACTTTGTTTTTTCTTGTTTTTGGATTCCAAAGGGACAATGTCCCTTTGGCGGGTTTGGTGAGTTTGCGGTGCAAACTCATAGCAAAGCGGGCGAGAGCCCCATTATAAATCATCGCACAGCAATACCTTTTTCGACAAGCTGAGGCCTCCCCAAAACCGGGGAGGCCTCTTTGTAATCAGGATTTCACTGATCAGGTTGTAAACTCAAAACCGCTGGTGGTGTATGTGACGTAACCGTATTCGCCGGACATTCTGCCGTAGCCATAATGGTTATAGATTTCCATGCAGTCGCCGGAGTCGATCTGTCCGTTTTTGTTGACATCGGCTGCTGCGATCCGGACCGTTCCGGCCACACCCGAAGCGCCGGTCCAGCCGGTGTTGTTATTCACCCAGGTGACATCGCCGAAGCTGACGATCGAATCGCCGTTGGCGTCGCCCTGCTTGACCGGACGGACAACATATTCCAGCGTATACTGCTGGCCGTTGGAAAGGCGTGTCATTGTGCCGTTGTTTCTGGAGAATTCAGAACCCCAGTGTACCTTCAGCCCGTTATTGTTGATCATCTCGCTGCAAATGATGTTGCCGGTGGAAGTGCCCGTAACGAACACATAGGTGCGGACACCGTTCCGCTTCAGAACAAGCTGGTCGCCCTGCTTCAGATCGCGGGCGTCACCGTAGCAGTTGATCACACTGTTCGCGTGCTCCATATAAATGACATCCGGGGTGTAGAAACGGTTGGCCAGATACCGGGTCCATGCTTCCTGGCCGGTCAGTGTGGTTCCCCACTGGTTTCCGCTGTAATTTGAGTAGGTGAAGCCGTTGCCGTAAACCGGGCCGCTCATGACCGACTGGTTGAAAGGCGAGCCTTCCTGATGCTGCTGCTGGATCCAGTAGAGATCATGTGCGAAGTACATGCCGTATTCACGCTGATCCTGTGATGTCAGCGTGAAGCCGAGTGCAGAGGCCGTGACGGACTGCATGGTGCAGAGTGCGGTTGCAGCCGCAAAGACAGCTGCTGCGATTCTTGATTTGATGTGTTTCATGATAATGCTCCTTCTGTAAAATAAATATATATTTGCGCATTTTTTGTGCGCAATATTATTATAGCACAATTATCTCAAAATAGCAATATATTACGACAGAATGCCGGATTTTCAGGATGAAGTGCCATATACGGCGACGAAATGCCGAATACGGCGACGAAATGCCGGAGCTCCGTTCTTTTCGCCGTTCGTCACGGACGAACGGCGGGAAGGCGTTCCCGTCGGGATGCACAAAACAGGGTGCCGTTTTTTGTTGGTTTTGTCGGTTCTCTTGACCGGAACCGGTCTATCATTTATTATCAGATACTTGACTTTTTTCACAAATTATGGTATAATTATTTCCGGCGCAAAAGGAAAATTGCGCCCGCGGGCACTTGCCCAAGAGGATTTTTGATTGGGAAAGGATACTGACATGAGTGAGAAGCAAACAAAACCCGAAGCAAACCTCGACAAGCTGTATGCAGAGATTGAACAGAACGCAAAACTCGAACAGAGAAATCTTGCTGCACAGGCTGAGGCAAATGCAAGCAAAGCAACCAAGGAGCAGAATGAACTGCTGCGTTTCTTCGGCGGCATGCTGCTGTTCGGCGCAGGCATGTTCATGATCTTCCAGAACCTGGTTGTGGAAAGCAGCTGGGGCATGGGCTCCGTGTTCCGCATCGGCGGCTACGGCATCCCGAACGGCACGATCATGATTCCGCTGCTGATCGGCATTGCCCTGCTCTTCCTGTGCGACAGAAAGCTCTGGGGCTGGCTGTTCATTGCGGTCGGCTTCGTCATCATCATCGCGGCGGTCATTATGAGCGTCAGCGTGCGGTGGCGCACCTCCAGCGGCTGGATGTTCTTCGTCATGTTTGCGCTGACTTTCGCAGGCGGCGCCATGATGCTCCGTGAGCTGTTCCGCGGAAAGGATTAACCGAAAAAGCATACATAAGAGGCTGCCGCAGTTCAGGCAGATACCCATACAGCAGTTTTGCCCCGAAGCGTTATCAGGCGCTTCGGGGCATTGTTTTTCTGTTACCTTTTCAAAACGAATCTTGCGACCTTCACATTTCCGTCCATTTCGGCAGACACGATCTCAAATCCGCATTTTTCCGTATAGAATCTTACATTTTCTTTTTTGTCTATCGGTGTGATTAACGTAAATTTGTCCCAATCCTTGTAGTACGACGTTACAAATCTGATTGCCTGTGTTCCGATACCTCTTCCCTGATACGCGGGAATCACGCACAAACAGCCGACTTCATAGATTCCCGCTTCCGCCTGTTTGCACGAAACGCAGCCAACCGGCTTGTCATGAAACAGAATCACGAACTTCGGATAATTGAGAATGGATTGTTCCATCATTTCTTTTGTCTTTCCATACGCAGGACATTCACCGTATGTTATATAATCACTGTAAAACGCAGAATTATAAATCTCTATCAGCAATTCTGCATCTGCAATCTCCGCTTTCCTGAATGCAATCTCCATAGATCCCAGCTCCTTCCGCTCCGGTTTTCAGCAGCAACAATTATAACACATCCCCACTGTACTGTCAACAGAAAATACCGCTGCGCTTCTGAATGCGGGTCAGAAACAGGACGGTCTGATCCTTCTGCTGGTGTGCTGCGCCTGCGCGGCGGCCTTTTTTGCCGCAATTTCAGCATGGTATCTGTTTCCGGTTATACTGGCTATGCGAAAAACCCTATACGCTGCCGCTTGCATTCTATGCGGGAATATGCTATAATGAGAATGGCCGGATATTCGGCTGAACATATTATCAAGGGGGAGTCCGATTTGAAACGTATTCACAAGGTAACCGCCGCTGCCGTCAGCGCGGTGCTTGCACTGCAGGGAATGCCGCTGACCACCGGCATGACCCAGGCCGCAGAGGCAGGCAAGGAAATCCTCGTCACAGGGTTCGAGGACGACGGCGCATCCAAATTCACCAAGCGCGGTGATGACGACACATCCGTCATCGAAAAAAGCACGAAGGATCCGCATTCCGGTGACGCCTGCATGTCCGTGACGGAGCGATCCGAGGGCTGGAACGGCCCGGCGCTCAAGCTGTCCGAGCTCGGCTGTGAGGCCGGCGTCCGCTACATCGCAAGCGCATGGGTCAAAACCCAGTGGTACAACGAATGCAAGCTCAGCCTCCAGTATACCGATGCGGACGGCGAGCAGCATTACAGCAACCTGTCCAAGGCTATCAGCCAGGGCGAATGGGTCAAGATTCCGGAAACGAAGTTCAGCTTTTCCGCTGACATGAAGGACGTCCAGATCTACATCGAGAGCAACGACAAGGTCGATCTCTATGTGGACGACTTCAAGCTGACCGAGGGGCCGTCTTACAGCATCCAGAAGGACATTCCGTCGCTGAAGGATGTGTACGGCAGCTACTTCAAAATCGGTACGGCGGTCACCGCTTCCGAGCTGGCACCGAATGCGACCAAGGAGCTGATCCTCAAGCACTTCAATTCGCTGACGCTCGGCAATGAGCTCAAGCCGGAAAACATGCTTGACCAGAAGGCCTGCCAGAAGTACCTGAAGGAAACCGATGACAACACCGTTCCGCAGGTCAGATTGCAGGGCTCTGCAAAGATGATTCTGGACTTTGCGCTGAAGCACAATATTCCGGTGCGCGGCCATACGCTTGTGTGGCACAGCCAGACGCCGACATGGTTCTTCAAGGATGACTACACCATGGACGGCAAATGGGTCACCAAGGATGTTATGATCAAGCGCATGGAAAATTACATCAAGGGCGTATTCGCAGCGATTGAGGCAGAATATGCCGACATCGACTTCTACGCATGGGACGTCGTGAACGAGGCGTTCAGCGAAGGCGGCGGCCCGCGTGATCCCGGCGTCTACGAGGACTACCGCGGCGATTCCGCATGGGTTAAGGTCTTCGGTGACAACTCCTTCATCAAGTACGCATTCCAGTATGCAAGAGAATATGCGCCGAAGGAAACCAAGCTCTATTACAACGACTACAACGAGTACATGACCGCCAAGCAGGAGGGCATCGTCAAGCTGGTCAGAGAGCTGGCAGCTGACGGCCTGATCGACGGCATCGGCATGCAGTCGCACCTCGATGTCAGAACTGGCTCCGATGCATTCCCGTCCGCAAGTCATTACGCAACCGGCATGAAGGTCTATGCAGATCTCGCCAAGGAGCTGAACCTCGACCTCCAGGTCACCGAGCTGGACGCAACGCTCGATAAGTCCTGCCTCAACGAAGCAGGCTTCAAGACGCAGGCAAAGTATTACAGCGACATCATGGATGTCATTGTCAAGTACAAGGATCAGATTTCCGCAGTCGTATTCTGGGGCACGACTGATGACCAGAGCTGGCGTGTCGAGGGACTGCCGCTGCTGTTCAATGAGGATTACACCGCAAAGCCCTGCTTTGATTCGATCATTGACGGCATCGAGTACACGCCGCTGCCGGAAACCACCGCAAGACCGGAAACCACCAAGGCGGAAACCACCACGACGAAAACCACCACGACAGAGCCCGCTGTGACAACGCAGGCAGATGTCACGACGAGCGGCATCATCGCCGGCCCGGTCAAGCGGGGCGACATGACCTGCGACGGTACGGTCGATATTTCGGATGCTGTGCTTATCGCAAGATACCTTGCGGAGGACAGAAACGCAAAGATCACGGATCAGGGCATGGCAAATGCCGACGTGGACGACGTCAAGGGCGTCGCGGAGGGCGACCTGATTATGGTGCTCAAAGCGATTGCAAAAATCGTTGAGCTCTGATTGCACACACAGAAATATGAATCCCCTGAGATTCCGATCTCAGGGGATTTCAGTTTGTCGATAAAGAAGTATCTCCGATGGATTGATAATGGGGCAGCGCCGCCATTCTCTTTCATTACGCCAAGATTCCGTTCACGCCTGCAAAAAAGCAGAGGGCTCTGCGTCAGAGAGCACCATTCCGGCATTGTTCTTCACTCTGCGGTAATACTGCGCGGGCAGACTGCGCTGCACAATCCGCATGGTTTCCGCAAAACCGAGCGGCTCCGCAATGTCACGCGAGCCGGTCGCAATCAGGTGCGCGTACTGGTTTGCCAGCAGATACAGCGTCAGCTTCCGGTTTTCCGGGCGGAGCAGTCCGTTCACAGAAATCTGGAGCAGAATCCCCGCCTGACGCACCGCAATCCAGTCCTCCGGCGACCAGATGTCATACAGCCGGTCGGCGTCCGCTGCAATCGGGCACATGCCGCTGACGATTTTCAGCCTGGAAAGCTGCTCGCAGAGTTCCGCCGAAACCGGCTCATGCGGCAGATCCACAAGGAAGTATCCGGACGCGCCGATGGCCAGCGGCCGGAGCATCCGCGGCTGTTCCATGCAGAACTGATACGGCAGAACTGCGCCGCCGACAATGCGCATCGGTGCGGCAGTTTCCGTCAGCGCTGCGATTTTTTCGTCCCGCACTGCAAGAAATTCCTCCGGCGTATATGCTGCGGGATCAAAGTACGGCGCGGCAACCGCCAGCTTGACATTGCTCTCCTTGAAGACGGAAATGCGCGCATCGGCTTCACTTTCCGTCAATGCTCCGCCGCCCAGACCGGCAAGCCCGGGCAGCAGGTTCGCATGAATATCCACATAATAATTCATTGTACGGCGGCACCTCCCCTCTGCAAAGTCCCGCAAGTCAACATTCTACTATTTCTTATTGTATCACACAAAAACGAAAATGTCAACGATTTATAAGGCATTTATGGACAGAAACCGTGTATAAATCCCATGGTCTGACAGATCCTCATCGTGCAAAATGACGAATTTACGGAACCGTATCCAAAATCATGCGGTTTTTTCGGCAAGAATCACGGTTTTCCCATTGACAAAAACGATTGACTATGATAAAATAAATATAACTATCAGTATGCAGACTATGTTTCGCTACATATAGGAGAGAGGGGGGATACCGATGCTGAATGACCGCCTGCTGCTTGCGCTCTGTACATCCCGGATTCAGAATCCGGAGATTCTGGAAAGCGTCAATGCATTTGTGCGGGAGGCACATTCCCGCGGTTACGGTGTGCTCGTGTTCAATTCCGGTCTGGATGCCAATGCACAGACCAGCCCGACAACCGAGGCAAGCTGTGCCAGCGTGTTTGATCTGATCCCGTATCAGTATGTGGATGCCGTTGCTGTGATGCATGAAACTATTGACAGCCGCATCGTTTCGGATATGATCTCCGCGGCTGCCAAGGAGCACCGTGTCCCGCTGTTCAGCTATGACGGCTGCATGGAGGGCATTCCCTCTGTGTATTCCTACCCGAGCCAGGCCTTCGGCAGTCTGCTGGAGCATATTTTCGGAGAGCATCACTGCCGCCGCGTCGATCTGATGACCGGCATCCGCGGACATTACGGCTCTGAGAGCATGGTCATGTCCTATAACGATATTCTGCGCAAATACGGCATTCCGTTTGAGGAAAGCCGCCTGAGCTACGGCGAATTCAGCGAGAAAACCGCTGCCGAGGCGGCGGAGCGCTTCCTTGCATATGATACCCCTGAGGCGATTATCTGCGCCGGTGACGAAATGGCGCTTGCAGTCTGTTCCGTCCTCCGCAGACACGGTCTGCGCGTGCCGGAGGACGTCATCGTGACCGGCATGGACGGCATTGTTCAGGAGCAGATGTACTCCCCGCGGCTAACGACCTGCGTCAAGGATTATCCGCGGCTCAGCGCGGCCGCTCTTGATACCGCGGAGCTGATTCTCGGCGGAGAGAGCGTGAACGAGCAGATCCGGGTTGCGCCGATTCTCCGGATTTCCGAATCCTGCGGCTGCCGCGTGACCGAGCACCGCGACCAGAACGAGGCAATCCGCAGCCTCTGGCACCGGCTTCAGGTCTGTGTCGATGAGGAGTCTGAGGAGCACTGGCTGCTCGGCGACATGCTGGACCGCAAATCCCCGACCGTCATCGACTATCTGGACGTCATGTCCGGGCGCATTCCGGAGGACGCATTCCTCTGTCTGCGCGATTCGCTCTGTGCGGAGCTGACCGACAGCAGCCTTCAGCAGTTTGCCGATCCCTCCGAGCTGATGAGCGCCGTCATGCACAAGCGCCGCGATAAGCAGTTTGCGATTATTCCGCGTTCCGGCCTGATTCCCGATCTGGATCAGGTGATCGCGGAAGGACGCGCGGTGTATGTCAATTCGATTTATATGCAGGGCGAGGTATACGGCTATTACGCCTACCACGGCACTGCCATTGCAGAGGAGAGCTTCCGGCTCCCGAAGTTTATTCACACCGCAGGCAACGTCATCGGATGCAGCCTTTCCACGTCCCGCTTGCAGGCTATGAACGAAAAGCTCATGGCTGCGCGCATCCGTGATTCGCTGACCGGTATGCTCAATCTCCACGGCGTCATGAAGATGCTCGGAGAGCGCATCCGCGAAGAAAATCACGCCGGCGAACGTCTGATCATGATTGTGATCGGGCTGAACCGTCTGCGGCAGATCAACAGCATTTTCGGCCGGAGCGAGGGCGATCAGGCACTGCTGAGCCTCGCAAACGCCATTACGGACAGTATCGACAGCGATGCGCTGGCTGCGAGAGTCAGCGGGGATGAATTCCTGATTTCGCTGTTCCATTCCGATACCCATATGAATACGGCGGAGGCGCTGATCAGCGTGCTCCGGCGCCGTATGATGAGCTATAATCAGGTTTCCGGCAAGAGCTATACGCTGGAGATTTCAGTCGGCAAGGTTTCTGCGGAAATCAGTGAACGCATGTCTTTGGATACGCTGCTCAATGAGGCGATTACCAACAAGGATGAGCAGCGGATGCACAATCACACGCAGATGGCGGAGCCGCCTGCCGTGACGGAGGCGGATGCTGCCCAGCTCGACCGCATTATCAATGAGAATCTGCTGAGCTACTTTTTCCAGCCGATCGTCAGTGCGAAGAACGGCCAGATCGTCGCTTACGAGGCGCTCATGCGTACCAGCGGCGGGCTGAAGGTGTCACCGCTGGCGCTGCTCGCACATGCGACTGCGACAAACCGCCTCTACGAAATCGAGTGGCTGACCTATAACAATGTGCTGAAATATGCGGATGCATCCCGTGACAAGTTCCAGGGGCGGCATATTTTCATCAACAGCATTCCGGGGCATTTCCTCAATGACGCGGACTTTTCCAAGCTGTGCGAAAAGTACGGCGACCTGCTTCCGCAGCTCGTGGTGGAATTCACCGAGCAGGCAGAAACAGAGGGCGAGGAGCTCCGCATGATTCAGCAGCGGTGTCAGCAAAACGGCATGGACATTGCCGTTGACGATTACGGCACCGGCTATTCCAATGTGACGAATCTGCTGAAATACTCCCCGAATTACGTCAAGATTGACCGCGGTCTGATTGCGAATATTCACGAGGAGCCGAAAAAGCAGCATTTCGTGACCAATATCATCGAATTCGCCCATGCCAATGGCTTTATGGCGCTGGCGGAGGGCGTGGAAACCGCAGAGGAGCTGCGTGCGGTCATCCGCTTCGGTGCGGATCTGATTCAGGGCAACTTCACCTCTGTGCCGAATGCCGCACCGCTGGACGCAATCCCCGACCGCATTGCGGCGATGATTGTCAAGTTCAGCGCGAGCGCCGCAAAGCAGATCATTCAGAAGACCTATATGCTCTCCGGTGAGGAGATCGTGCATCTGCCGCGGCTGGATTCGGAGCATTATACCGATCTGTTCGTGTCGCAGCCGGAGCTGGAAATCATCGGCGATTTCAACGAGGCCAGCGGCATCCATATCAAAATCCGCGACAATACCGACTGTCATATCATCCTGCGGACGACGCGCTTCTGTGCGCCGCAGCAGATTGTTTCGCCGGCGATTACGCTCGGCAAGAATTCGCATGTCACGCTGGAATTTGTCGGGGATAACCGCATGGATACGGGCGGCATTCTTGTGCCGGAATCCAGCTCGCTGCACCTGACCGGTCAGGGCAATCTCAGCATCCGTGCGGACGATACGAAGGCATTTGTCATCGGCAATGATCCCGATTTCGCCTGCGGAAATATCACAATCGACATGGCAGGCTGCCTGAACATCATTTCCAACGGCAATCAGTGTGTCGGCATCGGCTCCGGCATCGGCAAGGAGCAGCACATTGTCGTTGTCGGAACAAAGCTGTTCTTTGAGATGAGCGGCAAAACCGGCGTCAGCATCGGCGCGCTGGACGGCACTGCGGATATTGCACTGTCCGGCTGCGAGGCGGATTTCACGCTGCGAATGGCAAACTGTGTCGCGGTCGGCACGGACGAGGGCTTTGCAAATGTCCGCTGCAATACGGCAAGCCTCAGCTTCCGCGGCTCGGGCAATTCCGTCTGCTGTATCGGTTCGCATACCGGCGGCGGCGAGATTTTCCTGCGCGATACGATGATTACGGCGGAGCTGACCGGACAGAACATCATGATTGCGGGCTCCGGCGATTCCGCGCCGAAAATCAGTCTGCGGCACTGCAAGGCGGAAATCCGCGCAGAGGGTATGCGCACAATGGACTTCGGCAGCTACGAGTCAGACGCGGATCTGCTGGTGCTGGATTCCGATCTGGATGTGACGATGCAGAGCGCCAAGCCGCTGCATTTCGCGGCGGATCCCTCGCACTGTGTCCATACCGGCGGAGAAAGTAAGGTGGCGATCAACCAATGAGTTTACACTGGCTCTGGATTCCGGCGGGGTATCTGCTGGGCAATCTGAATACGGCCGCGATTATCGCGCGGTGCAAGGGCTTTGATATCCGGAAGAAGGGCTCCGGCAATGCAGGCGCATCCAATGCGCTTGTGACGATGGGCAAGGGCGCGGCGGTGACATCCGCGCTGGTCGATATTCTCAAGGCATTCGTGCCGGTCTGGCTGCTGCTGCATGTGATCCAGCTGCCGCCGGAATGCGCGCATGTACCGGTGCTGACGGGCGTGGCTGTGATTCTCGGCCACATGTACCCGTTCTGGATGCAGTTCCGCGGCGGAAAAGGATTTGCATCGCTGCTGGGACTTTCACTTGCGGTGGACTGGCGCATGTTTCTGGCATGTATTGCGCTGCTGGGTGTGCTGCTGTTCACAACGCGGTATATCGCGCTGGCGACGGTCAGCTGTGCCGTGCTGGTGCCGGTGTGGCATCTGATCCGGACGAAGGACTGGCTGGAGTTTTCCGTGCTGGCAGTGCTCGGGGTCATTATGATTGTGAAGCATATCCCGAATATCAAGCGCATCCGCGCAGGCACAGAGATTCCGCTCGGGAAGAAAAAGGCGAAGCCTTCGGCGGAATGAGAAATCGCTTTGTAATGATTGAGAACGGGTGCTGGCCGGAAACGGTCAGCACCCGGCTCCGTTTTTGCGCCCGTTTTACACTATGGCCGCTTTTTTGTACTTCTCCCATTACACTTTTCGTAATAATATACTATAAGGCGGCAGTGCCGCCCTCCATTTTAACGCCCAATTTGCAAAACTATCATTTTTCGCATACTTCTCTCATTGCACTTTTCGTGATAATATGCTATAAGGCGGCAGTGCCGCCCTCCATTTTAACGCCCAATTTGCAAAACTATCATTTTTCGCATACTTCTCCCATTGCACTTTTCGTGATAATATGCTATAATACTGTTGTATGCCATTCTCTACGAAAGGAGCAGTATCATGCACAATCAGATCCGGCTTGCCGTGCCTGCGGATATTCCGCAGCTTTGCAGACTGCGGCTCGCTTATTTTGACGAGGAATTCGGTACGCTCCCCGCAGACAAAACTGCCGCAATCAAAACGCACCTGCCTCTTTATTTTTCGCAGCATCTCGGCCAGGACTGCATTGCAGTCGTCGCTGAGGCAGAGGACGGCACGCTGGTTTCCAACGCGCTGCTGACTATCATCGAAAAGCCAGCAAATCCGACCTTTCCGTGCGGACGAAGCGGCTATGTCCTCGGTGTGTTCACGGAACCGGCTTACCGCGGACAGGGGCTTGCGACGCAGATCATGACGCAGATTCTTGCAGAGGCCAAGCGCCTTGCGCTCGACACCGTGACGCTCTCCGCGAGCGACATGGGCAAGGGCATCTACGAAAAGCTCGGCTTTACCGTCAGGCACAGCAAATTCACAGAAATGGAATGGTTCCCGGAATGAAGCACGCGGGGGCACAGACAATCCGGACGGAGCGCCTGATTCTGCGGCGCTTTTCAGAAGCTGACGCGCCGGATATGCTGCGGAACTGGGCAGCGGATCCGGATGTGCAGCATGAATACGGCGAGCCGGTCTATGAAACGGCGGAGGCCGTCCGCGGACTGCTTTTGCAGTATCTTGCGGGCTATGCGCGGCCGGATTTTTACCGCTGGGCAATCGAAGAACGGAAAAGCGGGCAGAACATCGGGATGATTGCATTCTGCAAGGTCTGGGAGGACTGCGAAACCGCCGAAATCGAATACTGCATCGGTGCGGATTTCTGGGGGCACGGCTATGCCGGAGAAGCCCTCGGCGCCGTGATCGAATGGACATTTGACCAGACAGGGTTCCGTCGGCTGGAGGCCTATCACCGCGCGGCAAACCCGAAATCCGGGCGCGTGCTGCAAAAATCCGTCATGCGCCGGACAGCGACTGTCGAGCGCTTCCGCAGAGCCGGGGAAACACCGGACGGCGAGATTTGCTATGCGGTTGCCAAATATACAATCAGAGAAATTGCGCCCGATGAATATGCGCTTCTGAACGATTTTCTGTACAATGCGATTTTTGTACCGGAGGGTGTACCCGCACCGCCGCGTGAGATCATTAACCGACCGGAATTGCAGGTCTATACCGAAAAATTCGGGGAAAAGCAGGGCGACGCGGGATTTGTTGCAGAAGTCGGCGGAAGCATTGTCGGCGCGGTCTGGGTTCGCATCATGCAGGACTACGGACATATTGATGATGACACGCCCTCGCTTGCAATCTCGCTCTTTCCCGCATTCCGCGGGCAAAAGATCGGCACGGCGCTGATGCAAACGATGCTGATGCATCTGGCACAGACAGGATACAGGCAGGTTTCCCTCAGTGTGCAGAAACAGAATAAAGCCGTCAATCTGTACCGGGAGCTCGGTTTTCAGACCGCAGCAGAAACCGGCGAAGAATACATTATGGTATACAGGTTTACGGATTCAGAACAATGACCGATACAGAAAACAATCATCCGCAGTGAAAGGCGAAGCAGAACGGCGGCGGATACTGCCGGCAAGAAAGGAAGCAACCAAATGGATATCGGAATCGACCTCGGAACGGCGAATATCATCATCACGCGGCGGCGGCACGGTGTTGTGCTCAATGAGCCGTCCGTGATTGCATTCAACAAGCGCACGGAGCGTGTGGTCGCCGTCGGCGAGGAAGCATATAAAATGGAGGGGCGCTCGCCCTCGTATATTGCGGTCGTGCATCCGCTCCAGGACGGCGTCATTTCGGACGACATTCTGACGCAGGCACTGATCCGCGAGCTGATTGACGTGGTTTCGGGTGCGCACATCATCCGGCCGCGCATCGTCATCTGCGTGCCGTCCCTGATTACGGACGTCGAAAAGCGCGCAATCCTCGATGCGGCCATGAGCACCGGCTCCCGCAAGGTGCATCTGATTCAGGAGCCGCTGGCGGCGCTGCTCGGCGCAGGCATCGCCATCAACCGGCCGGTCGGAAATATGGTCGTGGATATCGGCGGCGGCACAACGGATGTGGCCGTGGTTTCGATGAACGGCATCGTGACGGCGCGTTCGCTCAAAACCGCCGGAAACAAGTTCGACCAGTCGATCATCCGCTATGTGCAGAATAAGTATCAGATTCTGCTCGGCCCGAAATCTGCGGAGCAGGTGAAGATTTCGCTCTGCAATCTGTATAATCCCGGCGAAGAGCGCATCGCGCAGGTCAAGGGACGGAATATTTCCCGCGGGCTGCCGGATCAGTGCGACCTTTCTGAGGCGGAGCTGTTTGAGGCACTGGAGGACGACATCAACGAGATCGGGGAAACGATCCGCCGCGTGCTGGAGGAAACTCCGCCGGAGCTGGTCGGGGATATCTGTCAGAGCGGCATTCTGCTGACGGGCGGCGGCGCGCTGCTCGGCGGACTGGAGCCGTATCTGACGAGAATGCTCGGCGTGCCGTGCCGCACGGCAAAGGATCCGCTGACCTGCGTCGCGCGCGGAACAGAACAGGCCTTCCGCCGCAGAGATGTCCTCCTGGACGGCTTTGAACGCATCGACAACTACACGCAGGCGTGAAAAGGTATCGCTGCGCGATGATTTGTAATGAGGACGCTGCCCTCAAACTCCCGCTGGGGACGTATCCCCAGAACCCATTTTGTATACTTCATTTCTCATATCGTAGGATTCCCAAGGGATTGATCCCTTTGGCAGGTTTGGGCGGAGCCCATTCTGAATCCATCGGAGATACCTCTTTACTGATACCGCTTTATCGAAAAGCTGAGAGCGCCGACGCAAAGGTCGGCGCTCTCTTTTTACGTAAAATCTCCTGCTGTGCTCAGTCCGTTGACCGTGATGCGGCAGTCCGGATGCATCTCTTTCAGATGCGCGGCGGTTTCAGGCGGAATGCCCGCGTCACACCGGATCCGCAGTTCTGTCAGCGCAGTCAGCGAATCCAGCGTATGCAGTGCCTCCGGCGGAATGCTCCGCTGAATATCCAGCGATTTCAGAAAGGTCAGGCTGCTCAGCGATTCGGTTTCGGATGTGCTCAGGTTGTGCTCAATCTCACAGCGGAACAGTGTCATCGCGGGCGCATCATCGCCTGCATGATAGTTATAGTACCGCACATTCTGCGGAATGCTGTCATCCTGAAGATGAAAGTCGAGCTTGATTTTATACGCACGCTCCGGCGCATCTGCTGTGTCCGCAAGATACGCATGTATATTCTGCACTGCACGGACGGTATCCGCAAGGGTTTCCGTCTGCGCGCAGAGCAGAATTGTTCCGGTTTCGCTGTCCAGCTCCGACTGATAGACGCTGACATTCCGCGTATGCTGTACGGTTTTCCGGAGCCCGGAAAAGGCCGGATCTGCCGCATTTTGCGCTGCAATTTCACTGCGGATGTACCTTCCGGCGGAGGTGAAATGCAGCGCAGTCAGCAGCAGCACCGCGAGGACTGCCGCCGCGGCCGTGCAGCCGAGAATGCAGGCCTTTTTCCTGCTGATGCTTTTCATTTGCATACTCCTGTGCGCAGAAACGGCAGGATACCGGCAGGACGTTCTGCGGATCCGTCCTGCCGGTCATACTGCGGTATGTGATGCTGCTCAGAACCGGTTCAGCGGTTCGCAGCTTCCCATAAAGTTTCTGCGGTAGAGAATCTGCTCCCGCTGATCCTCTCCGAGATGCCGGAGCACTGTGAAGAACGCAAGGAACAGCCCGCCCTCAGCGGCCAGCACCGGCAGGGATGTGTCCGAGAGGAACATGATGTCCAGCAGCGGCAGCACGATGCCTGCGACCAGCGCTGCGACGCGCAGTGCCTCCAGACGGCGGAGATACCACGCGCACAGTCCGAGGATGCCCGCCGGAATCAGCGCAAGCATCCGGACAAACAGCAGCATTTCCCAGACATAGCAGCCGCCCACGCTGCCCGCAAGCACGCAGCCCAGCAGCATGGAAATCAGATAGCAGACCACACCGGCAGCCGCATGCAGCGGCGTTTTTGCGGAAACCGAAATCAGGGTGCAGATCACTGCCCAGAGGAACAGCCCCTGGCTGACCTGGCCGATGGCATCGCTCAGAAAGCCGTACCCGTATGCCCCGCATGCTGTTGTCAGAATTCCGGCAGCCAGTCCGCCGATCACCAGCATCAGCAGGCGTTTGTGCGAGAATGCGCCCTCCGAAATCAAATTCCTCAGATCCCACTCGTTTGTTGTCATTTGAATCCACGCTCCTTATTGATTTTCTGTAAGACTGCACCGGTCAGCGGGCGCAGCCATGCGGAAATGATACAGCCCGCAGCGCCGCCTGCGGTATTCGTAATGAGGTCGGTGACGTCGGATGTCCGCCCGGTGAACGGTTGAAGCAGCTCGATCGTCAGACTGAAAAAGAATGTCAGGATGACTGTTCCGAAAAAGCAGTATCCCTTTTTTGTCAGCGGCCGGAGAAAGCCGTAGGGCATGAGCAGCAGCGTATTCAGCCCGATCTGCCGCAGATAATCGCCCCTGCGCAGCTTCACGTCAATGAACGGCTGACTGTTCATCGGGGTGTACGGCATCTCTCTCCAGAACGGAACCGAAACCAGCAGCGGCATCAGCGTCACATACAGCACCAGCCCCAGATGCACATACATCAGCGTCCTGACTGCAAGCATATCCGCACCCTGTTTTTTCCAGCGCGGAAACAGCACAAGCACATATACGCAGAGCATCACGATGAGGTCTGTGATGACAGGCATATTCAGTTCCATTTGCCTGCATCCCTCCTGTAAGATCTGCGGCAGCTCCGTTTCTGCCTGTATCATATCACGGCGGGCTGAAAAAAACAAGGCCTTTTTCCGTTTTTTCAGACATTCTTTCGCATTTCTTCATATTCCGGAAAGCAATGTCATCATTTTGCTTCGTTTTGTTCATTTATCTACAAAATCGTGAAAGCTATTGATTATTCTGTTGGGATATGTTATAATAAGTGCAGTTATCCGTCTTTGAGGCGGACATTGAATGGGAGGTTGCTAGAACATGATGACGAAAAAATGCACAGCCGTACTGTCTGTACTCGCACTTTGCAGCGTGCTGATGACAGGCTGCGGTTCCAAAATCCCCGCGAACACGGTCAACAGCATCGCAGACCTGAACGGAAAAAAAATCGGCGTACAAAAAGGCACAACAGCAGATACGCTCGCAGGCGACATTGAAAATGCAGAACCGCAGCGCTATGTCAAGGCTGCTGACGGCGTGCAGGCACTGGAGCAAGGCGTCATTGATGCCGTCATCGCGGATCTGGAAACCGCCAATACATTCCTGGAAACACACCCGGGCATCCGTATTCTGGACGAGGCGTTCGCAGAAGAAGAATATGCAATCGCAGTCGGCAAGAATAACACAGAGCTCCAGAAGGAACTCAACAGCGCACTGATGCAGCTGTTCGTGGACGGCACGCTCGGTACGATCAAGAGCAACTACGAGGGTGACGAAAAGGGGCAGCACCCGTATGTGCCGAAGACGGATGTCAAAAGAGATAAGGGCAAGCTGTACATGGCAACCAATGCAGAATTCCCGCCCTATGAGTGGCGTGAGGGTGAGGACATCGTCGGCTTTGACGTGGACATGATGAACGCGGTCTGCGATTATCTCGGCTACGAGCTCCAGATTTCGGATCTGGCCTTTGAAGCGGTCATTCCGAATGTGGAAAACGGCATCGCGGATGTCGGTGTTGCGGGTCTTTCCGTGACGGACGAACGCAAGGAGCATGTGCTGTTCACCAATGTTTATGCAACCACGCATCAGGTTGTTATTGTCCGGAGCAACTGAGAAAGCAGTCTGCCGGGCAATCCGAATCAAATGCTCGGAACAGGCGCCGGCGGAAACCGTCGGCGCCTGTTTGCATACAATACGACAGAAGCGGGCGCTGATCATTTCCGGTTGGCGCCCGCAGCGGCAGATACAGTCTGCAAAAAATTTTTTTCAAAAAGGGGTTGACAAATCCGTTTTTGTCTGCTATAATAATATCATACCAAACAGATAGGATATATGGGTAAACATAGGAGGCGTATAGGCGATGAAACGATGTTGACAGCGGAGGACTGTGCAGACCCTCCCCCGCAAATGATAACCGGAAACCCATAATAATATTATATATATATTTGAAAAGGAGCGTATTCTCATGAGCATTTATAAGAATATCACGGATCTGATCGGCGGTACGCCGCTGCTGGAGCTGACGCGCATCGAAAAGGCGAATCAGCTGGAAGCGACCGTTCTGGGCAAGCTGGAGTATTTCAATCCGGCCGGTTCGGTCAAGGACAGAGTTGCTGCTGCAATGATTGACGACGCAGAAGAAAAGGGACTTCTGAAGCCGGGCAGCGTCATCATTGAGCCGACCTCGGGCAATACGGGCATCGGTCTGGCCTCTGTCGCGGCGTCCCGCGGCTACCGTCTGATCATCACCATGCCGGAAACCATGAGCATCGAGCGCCGCAATCTGATGAAGGCTTACGGCGCAGAGCTGGTTCTCACCGAAGGCTCCAAGGGTATGAAGGGTGCCATCGCCAAGGCGGAGGAGCTGGCTTCCGAGATTTCGGGCAGCTTCATTCCGTCGCAGTTCACGAACCCGGCGAACCCCGCGATCCATCAGCGGACGACCGGTGTCGAGATCTGGAATGACACCGAGGGTAAGGTTGATATTTTCGTGTCCGGTGTCGGCACAGGCGGCACGATCAGCGGCGTCGGCGCATATCTGAAGTCGCAGAACCCGAATGTGAAGGTCGTTGCAGTCGAGCCGAAGGGCTCCCCGGTGCTTTCCGAGGGTGTCGCAGGCAAGCACGGCATTCAGGGTATCGGTGCAGGCTTTGTGCCGGAAACGCTGAACACGCAGATCTATGATGAGATTATCACCGTGACGAATGAGGATGCCTATGCAACCGGCAAGGCTGTTGCCAGAGCCGAAGGCTTCCTGGTCGGTATTTCCTCCGGCGCGGCACTCTGGGCAGCACTCCAGCTGGCCAAGCGTCCGGAAAACAAGGGCAAGACCATTGTGGCGCTGCTGCCGGATACCGGTGAGCGTTATCTCTCCACCCCGATGTACGAATAAGCCGATCACGGTATTTTCGATATATTCAAAACAGAGCGCTGGCCTTCGGGTCGGCGCTCTGTTTTCTGCACAGCGTCCCCGCCGCTTCTCCCTGCATTGCCGCAGATTGACAAAATGCCCTATCTGCTGTATAATAATAATACATTCAACGATTGGGAGGCTATACAATGGATACTCTGGATACTCTTTTCGGTTCTCTGCGGCATGTCTTTGCCATGGCAAACAAAACGCAGATGATCTGGTGCGGTGCGGTTCTACTGAGTATGCTGCTTCTTGCAGTGCTGCATCATAAATGGCGGGAGGATTGGCAGAAACTCGGCAGATGGCGGCTGCTCTGTCTGATTCCGCTGCTGATCTGCGCGGTACACGCATGGCTCTATGTCCGCGGATTTCCGTTGGCGCTCAGCATGTTTATCCCGCTGTACGCCATTGCCGTTCTGGCGCTGATTCCGATGCTGTTTGCAAAGCGGAAGATCGGCTACTGCATCACGGCATTTCTGACCGGTCTGCTGACAGCACTCTGCGGCTTCTATTTCTGCGGCACGGCTCCGAATCTTTTCAATGAATCGCAGAAAAGCTATACGGAATCCTTCCGCTCGCTTGTGCAGCACATGGACAAGACCTATGTCCTGAAAGAGTGGAAAGGGGCCGATTTTGCGGCGCTCGAAGCAAAATATCTGCCCGCAGTTCAGACCGCCGAGCAGGAACAGGATGCGGTAAAATTCATGAATGCCGTGCAGGAATTCACCAATGAACTGCACGACGGCCATATCTATGCAGACTGTCAGATCGGCAAGGAAGAAGAAAAGCAGTCCGCATTTCACCAGCGTGAATACGGCCTTGCGATGGTGCAGCTTGACAGCGGCGAGGTGATCGCGGTCTGCACGTCGGAGGAAGTGAACAAGCTCGGCATCGAGGACGGCACCGTCATCACGCAATGGAACGGCAAGCCTGTTTTGCAGGCGGCTGCGGAGGATGTACCCGATTACGGCATCCCCGTGAAGGCCAACGCAGACCGGCTTGCGCCGCTGTATCTCTCTGCACTGGGCGGTGATACCGTCGATGTCGCGTTCCTTGACAAATCCGGCAGTGAAAAGACCGTCACGCTCTCTGATCTCGGCGATTGCCGGACGGCGCATGAAGCGATGGATGCGTTTTCTCACGCTCCGAAAATGGAATCGCCGGAGGATTATCAGGCATTTCTGGAGCAGAATTTCAGTGCAAAAATGCTGGATGACAAATGCGGCTATCTCATCCTGAACGCAGAAACGCTGTCCTCAGATTTAATGGGACTGAAAAATATCACCGGCTACCTGACGGGTGATCAGAAATACGCAAGAGAAATTTTCCGCACGCGGCTCAATGAGCTGAAAGCACAGGGCATGGAGTATCTGGTCGTCGATCTGCGCAACAACATGGGCGGCTTAGACGAAATCGGCTGCGCGCTCTGCGACCTGCTGACCGACCGGGATTGGTACGGACAGGGGCTCGGCATCCGCAAAAACGGGCAGTATACCTGCGTTTCCGATCACGGCGTTCACGGCACCGGCGAATTCAAGGATCTGTCGGTCGTGGCACTGACGAATTACAACTGTGCCAGCGCGGGCGACGGAACCTCGCTCTATCTCTCCAAGCTGCCGAACGTCACCCTTGCGGGCATCACGGATCCGAGCGGCTGCAATCAGGAAACCGGCGGAATATGCGTGCTGTCCGGCGGCGTTGTCACAGTCGGTTATCCGGTCGGCCTCGTCATGGATGAAACCGGCGTCCCGAATGTCGATACCCGCGCAGACCGCATCAGCCGGAACCCGGTCGAGGAGCGCATTCCGCTGGATCTTGACGCGGCAATGGCAATTTTCCGTGATAAGGAAGACTATGAGCTTGACTGGGCGATCAACTACCTGGAAAACGGTCAGTAACATAAAAAAGCGGTATCTCCGGCGGATGAAAAACGGACCCAGGCACGGAGGCTCCATTCCGATTCATCGCGCAGCAATCCTTTTTTCGACAAACAGACTGCCCCGAAGCAGCTTGTGCTTCGGGGCAGTTTTTGATATCGGAATCTGTCTGAGGGCAGCGCCGGATGCGTGACGGCCTCACTCAAAATAATACACGTCGTCCTTTTCGTTCTGCACAAAGCAGACCTTCGGCGTCTGCCGGAGCACCTGATACGCGGTATAATAATCCGTATACGGCATCACCAGACCCATGACCGCAATGCCGAACACAATGCTGTTCAGCACGACCGTATCCTTCGGCAGCAGCCAGAACAGCACCAGCGGAATGATCCCCAGCACGGCGGGGAGCAGCGTCATCAGCAGAAAGCGTCCGCGCCGCATCGGATGCGAGGCCAGCGCAACAGCTGCAAACGCACCTGGCACAATACCGATGTACACATAGGCGTCCTTCGGGTACACGATTGCGTGCAGCAGCTCATGCAGAAACATCAGCAGCAGGCCGATGACTGCGCCGACAGCAATCCAGAGCGGCCGGATCTGCCGGTGATGCATCAGCAGCGTTTTCAGGAAAACCGAGCCGCAGCAGAGCAGCGCAGGCGGCAGGACGAACGGCAGTGCGGTTGTCATCATGCCGTTCAGGTCGCGCGGCATCCGCAGCTGAATCGCATGTTTCGGCAGCACGCCGGTCTGATAAATGTCAATGTCGCGGATGATTCCGACCCATTTGATTCGCGGCATCATATTCCCCCTTTTTCAGATCTGTTTTTATTATATCACACCGCGCAGAAAAATGCAACGGCAGATTGTTAAAGAGGTATCTCCGGCAAACTAACGGGCGCTTCCTGATTCCGGAAGCGCCCGCGGCTTATTTCAGATCAATCGAAACGGGAAATGCCCGCTCAGGAATCCCAGCTTTCCAGTTCTCTGTAAAGGCCGAGATACAACTCTGCGGAGGATGCCCAGCTGAAATCCTGCGACATCGCATTTTTGCGGATTTCCTCCCAGAACGGCTTGTTCTCGTAAGCGCCCTTTGCACGCAGGCATGCACCGAGCATATCATGCGCATTGTAGGTCTTGAACGTGAAGCCGGTGCCGTTCTCGCCGCCCGCATCCCGGACGGAATCGCGCAGGCCGCCGGTTTCGCGGACAATCGGCATGGTGCCGTAGCGCATCGCATACATCTGTGCCAGGCCGCAGGGCTCGCTCTGCGAGGGCATCAGGAACATGTCGCAGCCCGCGTACAGTCTGCGGGAAAGCTGCGGATAGAACCCGAGCGTCACGCTGACTGCCTTCGGATAGCGCCACGCCATTTCCTTGAAGAAGTCCTCGTAAATGCGTTCACCGCTGCCGAGCACGGCAAAATGGAAGCCGTTCTGCACCATTTCCTCAAAGACGTAGCGGATCAGGTCGATGCCCTTGTGCGCGACAAAGCGCGAGCAGATGCCGATCAGCGGCTGGTCGTCCTCCGGCAGCCCGAGCTCCTGCTGGAGCGCGCGCTTGCACGCCAGCTTGCCCGCCGCATCCCCGATGCCGTAATGCGCATAGGGCGGCGTCAGTGCCTCATCCGTTTCCGGATCGTAGCTGTCCGTGTCAATGCCGTTCAGGAAGCCTGTCAGCTTATACTGCTTGTTTGTCAATGCCCTGTCCAGTCCGTGCGAATACCACGGATCGAGAATCTCCCATGCATAGCTCGGAGAAACCGTTGTGATCTTATCCGCGGTTTCAATCGCGCCCTTCATCATGTTGACATTGCCGTCATATTCCAGCAGATTCGCATGATACATCGGGATGCCCATGAGCTCGTTCAGCACCTCCGTGCCGTACTTGCCCTGATAGGCGATGTTGTGGATCGTGAACACGGTATGGATCTTGTCGAAGCCCTCCTGATACTTGTAAAAGATCTGGTAGTAAACGGGCGTCAGTGCAGTCTGCCAGTCGTTGCAGTTGATGACGGCAGGCTTGAAGTCGATCACGCGGAGCATCTCCAGGATTGCACGGCTGAAAAACACAAAGCGCTCGCAGTCGTCATAGAAGCCGTAGATGCCGTCCCGCTTGAAATAATACTCATTGTCGATGAAGTAATAGGTCACGCCCTGATACACCGAGGTGAAGATGCCGCAGTACTGCTTTCTCCACGCCACATCGACCGTGATCGAGGTGATGAAAGTCATGTCCTTCCGCATGTCCTCGCCGATGGACTTGTACAGCGGGATCACGACGCGGCAGTCATGCCCCTTCCGGTTCAGTGCGAGCGGCAGTGCGCCGGCGACGTCCGCCAGCCCGCCGGATGCAACATAAGGTCTTGCTTCGCTTGCTGCATATAAAATATTCATGGTTCGCCCTCCGTTTCTCAGATCTCCGCGCCCTTTCCGATAAACAGCGGATAGCCGGCAGAACCGGTCAGCACGCGCTCGTCCGCGATGATCACATTCTTGTCCGTGATGACATTGCGGATGGAGCAGCGCTCTCCGATGACACCTGCCTGCGTAATGATGCTGTCCCTGACCATGGAGCCCTTTCCGATCCGGACGCCGCGGAACAGCACACAGTTCTCGACCTTGCCCTCAATGACGCAGCCGTCTGCGATCAGCGAGTTTTTGATATGCGATTCCAGTCCGAAGTGAACCGGCGCGTTATCCTTGGTCTTCGTCAGGATCGGTGCGTTCTTGGCAAAGAGCGCGTTCCGCTTTTCGGTATCCAGCAGCGCCAGATTCGCGTTGAAATAGGACGCGAGCGAAACAATCTTCGAGTAATACTGCTTATGCTCATAGGCGAGAATCTTATAGCCCGCATTCCGGTCGAGCAGGATGTCCCTGCGCAGGCTGGTGCGGT
This sequence comes from Oscillospiraceae bacterium, assembly GCA_016281125.1. Classification (GTDB taxonomy): domain Bacteria; phylum Bacillota; class Clostridia; order Oscillospirales; family Ruminococcaceae; genus Firm-04. The sequence goes on from JAEEIA010000053.1 coordinate 71,923, forward strand.
TGCGGCTGATCGACTCCTTGACGATCTTCCGCAGGAAGTCCCGGCTCATGATATACATATCCAGCCCGAGATTGCAGCTTCCGGTCATCGGCGGGTTGATCATGACGTCATTGACAAAGCCGTCGCCGCCGATACCGAAGATTGTTGCAGCGGTGCCGTCCGTATGGTCATAGTATCCCTTGGCATAGATCACGGTAATGTCCGCGCCTGCCTGAATATGTGCTGCAACAGCCGGGCGGAAGTCGATGTTGGTGACGACATTGCAGTCCGACAGCACAACGTAATCCGCATTGGAATGCTCCACAAAGCTCCACACATTGCCGAGCGCGTCCATTTTTCCGTGATAAATGGTCGAGCTGGTGTGGCTGTACGGCGGGAGCAGGTGCAGGCCGCCCTTTTTGCGGGCGAGATCCCATTCTCTGCCGGAGCCGACGTGATCGAGCAGCGAGCCGTAATTGCTTTTGGTGATCACGCCGACCTGTGAAATGCCGGAATTGACGAAATTGGAAAGCGGAAAGTCGATCAGACGGTATCTGCCGCCGAACGGAACGGAACCCATTGTGCGGTTCTTGGTCAGATCGAAGATCGCTTCATCATGGATGCTGGCAAACACCAGCCCCAGAACATTCTGATTGATTCCCATTGCTAAACCTCCGTTTTTTGCCGCGCTCAAATGGATTCCGAAAGGATCTGCTTCGGTGCGACTTCCTTGCCCGCGCCGACGGTGATCCGGTGTCCTGTCACGGCAATGCCCCAGTTATCGCGTTCACTGCCGATAAACTCCGCGGGATCTCTGCCGACATGGGCGTTCTCCCCGATCACGCAGTCCTCGCCGACGATTGCATATTCCACGACGGCGCCCGCCTTGATCACGGTTCCGGGCATCACAACACTGTACTGCACCTGCGCGCCCTCCTCGATTGTCACACCGCCGAAGATGACGGAGAAATCAACCTTGCCGTTGATGACGGAGCCTTCGGTAATCATCGCATTTTCGATCTGTGCGGTATCACCGATATACTGCGGCGGCAGATTGCTGTGCCGCGAATAAATGCGCCAGGATTTGTCGTACAGGTTCAGCGGCTCTGCCGGAGCGAGCAGATCCATGTTCGCATCCCAGAGCGAATCCAGCGTGCCGACGTCCTTCCAGTAGCCCTCAAAGGTGTAGGCGTAGAGGCGCTCGCCATTATTGAGCATGGCGGGAATGATGTCCTTGCCGAAGTCCTTTGAGCCGGTGTTGGCATTCTCATTTTCGATCAGATACTTTTTCAGCTTCGACCATGTGAACACATAAATGCCCATGGAGGCCAGCGTGGATTTCGGCTCTGCGGGCTTTTCCTCAAAGTCCGTAACGCGCATTTCATCATCGCAGATCATGATGCCCATGCGCGATGCTTCCGAGCGCGGGACGTCCAGCACGGCAATCGTCAGATCGGCTTTCTGCGCCTTATGGAAATCGACCATCTTTGCGTAATCCATTTTGTAGATATGGTCGCCGCCCAGCACGACAACATATTCCGGATCATAGCGCTCGATGAAGCTGATGTTCTGATAAATCGCGTTCGCAGTACCCTCGTACCACGATGCACCGGAGTTGCTCTCGTAAGGCGGGAGCACATGGACGCCGCCGTTCATGCGGTCCAGATCCCACGGCTCGCCGTTGCCGATATACTCATTCAGCACGAGCGGCTGATACTGCGTCAGCACGCCGACCGTGTCAATGCCGGAATTGGTGCAGTTGGAAAGCGGAAAGTCGATCAGCCGGTATTTTCCGCCGAACGGCACAGCCGGTTTCGCCATATCCTTTGTCAGTGCATAGAGTCTGCTGCCCTGTCCGCCTGCGAGGAGCATTGCTACGACCTCTTTTTTTGTATTCATAGGGTAAACGCCTCCTTCAGTTATTCTTTGCCGCCCTTCGCAGTCGCTTTTCTGGTGCGGGTGCGCTTCGGCTTTTCCTCAGCGGCCGGTGCGGCTTCTGCCTTCTTTGCGCGGGTGCGCTTCGGCTTCTCCTCGATGACCGGCGCGGCTTCTGCCTTCTTTGCGCGGGTGCGCTTCGGCTTTTCCTCGGTGACCGGCGCGGCTTCTGCCTTCTTTGCGCGGGTGCGCTTCGGCTTTTCCTCGGTGACCGGCGCGGCCTCTGCCTTCTTTGCGCGGGTACGCTTCGGCTTTTCCTCAGTGACCGGCGCGGCCTCCTCCGCCTTAACGCGCGGCTTCGTCGGTGTGTATTTGTAATACTGCACCGAAAGCGGCGGGAGCGTCAGCGCGGCGGACTGGTCAAAGCCGTGCATCGGGTATTCCTCCGACTTCACTTTTTTCAGCGCCGTGCCGCTGCCGCCGAATGTGACGGCGTCGGAATCGAATACCAGCGTGTAGGTTCCGGGGAACGGCACGCCGATTTTGTAATCCTCTCTGCCGACCGGCACAAAGTTGCAGACCGCAATGATCTCATTGCCGCTGTCGTCGATGCGGCGGAACGCAATCACGCTCTGCCGGTAATCGTCATTGGAAATCCAGCTGAAGCCCTTCCACGAATCGTCATTCTCCCAGAGCGCGGGGGTATCGCGGTAGAGCTTATTGAGCGCTTTGGAAAATTCCAGCAGAGATTTATGGTTCGGATAATCCAGCATGAACCATTCCAGCTCGGATTTGTAATTCCATTCCCTGCGCTGCCCGAATTCCTGTCCCATAAAGAGCAGCTTTTTGCCGGGATGTGCGAACATATAGCACAGGAACGCGCGGTAAGACGCGAATTTCTGCTCATCCGTGCCGGGCATCTTCTCGATCATCGAGCATTTGCCGTGAACGATCTCATCATGGGAAATCGGCAGCACGTAGTTCTCAGAAAAGCAGTAAAAGAACGAGAATGTCAGCTTGTCATGATTGAATGCGCGGTACAGCGGATCCATAGACATATATGTGAGCATGTCGTTCATCCAGCCCATGTTCACTTTGAAGTTAAAGCCCAGGCCGCCGATGTCGGTCGGCTTGGTGACCAGCGGCCATGCGGTCGATTCTTCCGCAATCATCAGCACATCGGGGTGCCGTGCAAAGACCGCCTCATTGAGCTGCTTTAAGAATGCGACTGCCTCAAGGTTCTCCCGGCCGCCGTTGATATTCGGACGCCACTCGCCGTCCCTGCGGTCATAGTCGAGATACAGCATGGACGCGACGGCATCCACGCGCAGGCCGTCGATGTGGAACGAATCCAGCCACCAGCAGGCCGAGGAAATCAGGAACGAGCGGATCTCCGGCCGGCCGTAATCGAATACTCTGGTACCCCAGCCCTTGTGCTCGCGCTTGAGCGGATCGGTGTATTCGTACAGGCATGCGCCGTCGAACTCGTAAAGCCCCTGCTCGTCCTTCGGGAAATGCGCCGGTACCCAGTCCAGAATGACGCCGATGCCCGCCTGATGGAACAGGTCGATCATCTTCCGGAAGTCATCCGGCGTGCCGAAGCGGGAGGTCGGCGCAAAATAACCCGTGACCTGATAGCCCCAGGAACCGTCAAACGGATACTCCGTCAGCGGCATGAATTCGATGTGCGTATAGGAAAGCTCCTGCATATACGGGATCATCTGCTTCGCAAATTCCTCGTAGCTGAACGGATTTCCATCCTCATAGGTGCGCCACGAATCGAAGTGAACCTCGTAAATGTTCATCGGGGATTTATAGATGTTCGTCTGCGCCTTCTGCTTCTGCCATTTTGCATCCTTCCAGCGATAGGATGACTCAAACAGCTTGGTCGCATTCTGCGGCGCCGTTTCAAAATGGGTGCCGTAGGGGTCATTCTTCAGCAGCACCTCACCGGACTTGGTCAGGATGCTGTATTTATAGATCGTGAACGGCGGAAGCCTGTCGATGGCAGCCTCCCAGATTCCGTCTGCGACCGGCAGCATGGTATTGGCCTTGCGGTCCCACGCATTGAAATCACCGACGACTGAAACATCTATTGCATTCGGCGCCCAGACGCGGAAGACGGTTTTCTCGGCGCCGTCCCGCACCTCGGTATGCGCACCGAAGAAGCGCTGCGCTTCATAATTCCTGCCCTCAAAAAAGAGGTGCAGCGGAAACGCATTCGGGTTCTGACCCGCGTTCTGTCGTTTCTGTTCCGTGTTCATGTGTTCCTCCTAAAAACGGCTCCGGCAGCGGCTGCCGGACGTTTCTCCGATACTGACGAAAGGCATTTGTTTGCTGATGCACCTCGTACACTTTGCGCAAAAATTGCCTTATGCGGCATCTCGCCGTATATACATTTTACCATAGAATTGCCCAAACTGCAAGTGTTTTTGCAATTTAAGGGAAATTTCGGAGATTCGGCCAATTTCAGAACGATCTTTTGTGCATAATGACAACACTTCGTGCCGAACTATGAAAAAATCTGAAAATAATAACCGAATTGTTTTCTGAGTAGAACAATATGAACGGGAATGTCGGATTTGTGCGCCGTCAGTTTTCCGACATGCTGCACAAATCTGCAAGCAATTTTTTTATAATCCGGAATTGCCGCTCTCAGGCCGCAAACGCAGCTTTTGTAAAATATCATTCGAATTATACATGCTGTTAAGCCGGCGAATATCAGTCGTCTGCGACTGCCGCCGAAACAGCCGCCGCCAGCACGGTCATATCGTCCCGCGGATCGCCCTTTGCACTGCGCTGCGCCTTGTTGCAGACAGCGTGTGCGAGCGTTTGCAGATCCCCGCCCTGCTGCATCGTTTTCCGGATGTACGGGAACAGCTGCTCGTCGAGCCCGTCCGTCAGCAGGCAGAGCATGTCCCCGCGCTCCAGCTGCATGACCGCCGTGAACGGCTCCGCATCCGGCAGAATGCCGATCGGATTGGTCGCGGCCTGAAACAGCGTAATGCGCCCGGCATGCCGGATGAAGGTCGGCCCCGCACCGTATTTGTACAGCGTGACCGTTGCCGTATCCGTGCAGATTTTCGCAATGTCGAGCGTCGCAAACCGCTCCTCCCCGGAACGCGTCATCATGAGTGCATTGATGATCTTCGCGGCCTCTCTGCACTCCACGCCGGACTGCACAAGCTGCCGGAAATCGGACAGCACGATCCTCGCATCCAGCGCGGCGCGCCGCCCTGATCCCATGCCGTCCGAAACCGCAAGATAATACGCACCGTCGCCGTCCGTGAAGGTATCCCAGCAGTCGCCGCAGGGCTCGTCCTCATGCACCGCGCACTGTGCCGCAGCAGCCGATACGCAGAATCCGCCGGCAGAGCGCAGCAGGAGCCGCCGCACATTCCCGGCAATTTCCGTGCCGCAGAAGGCCAGCGGCTTTTGCAGCGCCTCGGACAGACAATCCTCAATCAGCTCCGGATCCGGCTCGTCATCCTTCGGCGCATACAGCTCAATCAGCATCCGCTGATCCTCTCCGGTCGATACGGCCGCAGCCTTTACGGGAATGCCGAAGCGCTCCAGCACATCCGAAACAAAGCGCGTCAGCTCCCGGTGATAGGTTTTCTGCGGCGGCTGTGCGGCGCGTGTGAGCAGCGATTCGGTAATCTGCATCTGCGAAAACAGCAGCTTCTGCGATTCGCGCAGTCTTGCATTCAGCGCACGGGCGGTCAGTGCCTGCCGCTTAATCCGGGCGAACTCCGCGGTCACGCGCGCCGCCTGCACACAGTTGAACGGCGCTTTCAGCCTTGCGGAGGGCGGCTCCTGTGCCAGCCTGCGGAAGCAGCGCTTCACTTCATCGTCGCCGCTTTCCCAGCAGAGTGTCCGGCTTTTGCAGCTGCTGCAAATCTGCTCACAGACGCGGTCAGCAGCGTCGCAGCCGTCCTCGCTGCCGGACATCAGCCCGGCTATCTGCTCTGCCGCGCCGCGCACCCCGGCAATCGACTGCGAGAGAAACTGCATCCGCGCATTGGTCAGCGCGGCAAGATCCGCCTCGGAATCGTTCCACTGCAAAAGCTGCTCTGCGAGCTGCGGCGCAGGGTCAATCAGGAATGCCAGTCCTCCGATCATGCCGCCGACCCATGCGCCCGCAATGCCCGCGGTCTGCTGCGACAGAATCAGCCCGAGCGCACAGACCGCCTGAAAAACCAGATACAGAAAGCCCGCGGAATGTCCCGCGAGGCACCCAGCCGCAAATCCTGCCGCCGGGAGCATGGCGGCATAGCCTGCCGTTCCGGTATCTGCCAGCATGAGTGCCAGTGCGGAGAGCGTCCCGCAGGCCATGCCCCCGCTGATGCGGTACCGGCGCGCGGCGGTCAGTGTGACAAAGGCCGCGGCCATCTCCCCGAATCCGACGCTCATCAGCCGCACCGCGCAGAGCGCCGCAATGCAGAACACATAGCAGGCGGAAAAGGTCAGCCTGTCCGCATCGTGCAGACGCACCGGCAGCCCCGTGCCGATCCGCACGAGCACCTCGCGGATACAGTAGGCGAGCACGCCTGCCAGAATGCTCCCGCAGATCCAGGGAATCCAGCCTGTCCCGTTGATCAGTCCGGCGAGCGCAAAAATCACGGCGGAAATCAGCGTGCTCCCCGCAGCGAGCATCGCGGATGCCTTTGACCCCGGCTGAATCCCGAGAATCCAGCGGAGCACGGCGGTCACAGCGACGGCGCAGAGCAGCGCAGGCTGCTTTTGCAGCATTCCGGTCAGCGCGTAGGATGCGGCGCTCCCGGCGAGTACGGCAGCGCCGCAGGCCGGGGACACCGCAGCCGCCAGTGCCGTATTCAGCGGCAGGGACATGCCGTTGAGCTGTACGGTCGCCAGCAGACAGGCCGCAGCCCCGCTGCCGGTCACCTTTGCTGCATAGCGGACGCGGGGATCCGCGCGCAGTTCGCTCCATTCGATCATAAAAACCATTCCTCTCTTTTGCGGTATATGTCTATGCCGTCATATTATACCGCAAAAGCTGCGCGGAAAATGTAGAATGACTGCCCTGACAGCGCCTCTGCCGGATCGCTTCGGCATCGCAGAAAAAATCTGCGCAGCCGCTTCGACATTTTCCGAAATAACGGTACTAAGAAGTAAGGAAACAGAAAATCTTTCCCGGAAGGAGGGATTGCCCATGGACAGCGGTGCGGGCAGCTACCGCAGATTTCTTGCGGGCGACAATGAAGGACTGCGCGAGATCGTCTGCGCCTACCGTGCGGGACTGATCTTATATCTGAACAGCTTTGTCCAGAATATACACACGGCGGAGGAGCTGGCAGAGGATACATTTTTTGAGCTGATGAAAAAGCGCCCGGATTTTTCCGGGAAAAGCACGTTCAGAACATGGCTCTATGCAATCGGCTACCATGTCACGGCAAAGTATCTCCGGAAGCACGCAAAGCTCCGGATTGTGCCGCTGGAATCGCAGGAGCATCTGGCTGACGCGCAGAGCCTGGAGCGCATCTGCATCCGGACCGAACAGAAGCGGATGGTGCATCAGGCGCTGCACAGGCTGAAGCCGGAATACCGGCAGGTGCTGTATCTCAGCTATTTTGAGGGCTTCCGCAATGCGGAGCTCGCACTTGTGATGCACAAATCGGACAGGCAGATCCGGGATTTGCTGTATCACGCAAAAAAAGCGCTGAAAAACGAACTGGAAAGGAGCGGATTTGAATATGAAGAATGATGAGGAGATGTATCAGAGCCTGCTGATGCGGTTTCAGACGTATCAGGCAAAAAAACGGCAGCGGCTGCGTACCCTCCGGCGGACGGTTCCGGTGCTGGCCGGATTCGGCTGTGCCGCCGTATCCGGGTTCGTCTGGCGAACGCATTTCACGGAGCCGCCGGAGATTCCGGTGCAGCAGATGCCGGAGGAGCCGCCTGTAACAACTGCTTCTGCCGCAGGGACAGAGGCCGTTTTCCGTCAGACTGCGCGCCCGCAAAGCAGCCTGACCGCGCCTGCCGATCCGGCAGAATCCGCGCAGCAGACCGAACCGGCAGAATCGCAGGGAACGCAGACTGTTTCAGAAGATGTGCCCGCATCCGGCACCGAAGCTGCGCCGCTCCGGCAGACAGAGCCGCCGGTGACTGCTGCGATGCTGCCGCAAACCACCGTATCTGCGCAGACAATCCCGCCCGCGACAACCCCGGCCGCCGCAGAAACGGCGAAGCCGCCCGCGCCGCAGACAACAAAAGCGCAGGCAGATCCCGGCATCCCCGGCACGCCGGGCGCGGTATTCACAAGCATGACCGTAAGCTATGAAGAAGCAAAGGAATTATTCGGACATCCGATTCAGCCGTGCAGCAGCGCTGATTTTCTGCGGTACAAAGCCGGAATCGTCAGCCGGAACGGCGATGTTCATGCGGACGGCTCATTCTGTCTGTCCGTGACATACGAATTTTCCGGCGGGCAGATCACGCTGACAGACCGGGACAGAATGCGCGGTTCGGACGGCGATCCGCGCGCGGAGCAGATGGAGTACCGCGGGAGAACCTTTTATGTCCTTACGCCGGATGCCTATGATGACAGCCTGCGGATCACGTATTACGCGGCAGGATTTGACCCGTTTGTACTCAGCGGGCTTGAATATCAGGCGGTGTTCGGAAAGGACGCGGATATTGACGGGATCATGGATCTTCTGATCGCGCTTGAAATGTAAGTACCCGCCCTTTGAAAACCCGTAAACTTTTATTATTGTGAAAACAGGCGCCGACCGTTTGAGGTCAACGCCTGTTTTCTTCTCATTTCGGGATTCCAAAGGGACAAGTCCCTTTGGCGGGTTTGGGCGGAGCCCATTATCAATCATCGCGCAGTGATACCGCTTACTGCTTACAGCTTTGCGAGCTTTTCCTTGAGCAGCTCGGTGGCCTCCTGCGGATTCGCCGCACCCTTGGTACGCTTCATGACCTGTCCCATGAGTGCCTTGATCGCGGCCTCCTTGCCGGCCTTATAGTCCGCAACAGCCTTCGGATTTGCCGCGATGACCTCATCCGCAACGGCATTCAGCAGGCCGGTATCCTGCACCTGCTCCAGCCCGAGCTCTTTGACCAGCACTGCGATCTCGCCGCCCTTTTCGCGGTATGCTTCCAGCAGCTTTGCCGGTGCGCTGCGGTTGATTTTGCCATCCGCGCAGAGATTTGTCAGCTCTGCCCAGACCTCGGCCGGAATGCTGCCCGCATCGGCATCCGCAAGCATCAGATTTGCAAGCAACTTCGGCTGTTTTACAGTATCGGCTGCCGCCTGATACAGATTTGCGAGCTTCGGCTCGTCGCAGAGCGTCTTTGCCGTTGCCTCCGGCAGCTTGTACTCGTTGATATACTTCGCAAGACGCTCCTCCGGCAGATCCGGAATCATTGCCCGCAGACGTGCATGATCCTCGTCGGTCAGGATGATCGGCACAAGATCGGGATCCGGGAAATAGCGGTAATCGTTCGCATTTTCCTTGACGCGCATCGAATAGGTCTTGTCCTTTTCGGGATCGTAGCGGCGGGTTTCCTGCACAAGCTCCCGGCCCGCCTCGGTTTCGTCGATCTGCCGCGCCTTTTCCGCATCAATCGCCGCAACGATATGCTTTAAGCTGTTGAGGTTCTTGATCTCGGTACGGGTATACAGCTTCGTATCCCCGACCGGACGGATCGACAGATTGACGTCGCAGCGCATGGAGCCGGTTTCCATCTGGCAGTCGGATACGCCGACCCAGCGGATCAGCTCGCGCAGGCGCTCCAGATAGGCTCTCGCCTGTGCGGCCGTGCGGATATCCGGCTCGGAAACAATCTCGATCAGCGGCACGCCGCAGCGGTTGCAGTCCGCGCCGGAGCCGTAGTCGGTATGCACCAGCTTGCCCGCATCCTCCTCAATGTGGATGCGCGTGATACCGATGCGCTTTTCCTCGCCGTTCACGTTCACGTCAATATAACCGTGCTCGCAGAGCGGGTGATCGAGCTGGGAAATCTGATATGCCTTCGGCAGATCGGGATAGAAATAATTTTTTCTGTCCATTTTGGAGAAGTGCGCGATTTCACAGTTCAGCATCATGCCCGCGCGCGCCGCAAAATCGACGACCTGCTTATTCAGCACCGGCAGGGTGCCCGGCATGCCCATGCAGACAGGACAGCAGCGGGTGTTGGGATCACCGCCGTGGTCTGCGGGGCAGTCGCAGAAAATTTTGGTCTTGGTACGCAGCTCAATATGCACTTCCAGACCGATGACACATTCGTATTTTGCCATATTTATTTGCTCCTTGATTCATTTTCGGATAAATAATACGCGATCAGCTGCCGGACAGTTTCCGGCGTGACGGCATCCGGCAGCGGAACCGGCGCCTTATAAACGGCAAACTGTTCTCCGGAACGCACACAGGAATCCAGCGGAAAGCAGCCGCTCCATGAACTGTCCTCTGCAATGATATGCAGCCGCAGCATCTTTCCCGTCAGATACATTTCGTCATATTCCGGCGCGATGTACCAAAAATAGGTTTTGCCCTGATAGTTCAGCTTTCGCTTGGATTTCGCGCTGATTGCCATAGCGTTATTCTGTTTCCCCTGACTGCGTCATATAGCGGCATTTCGGAAACGCTGAGCAGCCGTAAAACTGTTTTCCGGCATTATCGCCTTTTTTCGCAGTGCGCAGAACCAGTACCGCGCCGCAGCGGGGGCACTTCCGTTCAGTATCTTCCTGCTTTACGGGTTCCGGCTCGGGTTCTTTCACGGGTGGTTGCTCCTGTACAGGCGCTGATGTTTCATCCGGAACAGGCTCCGATTCCGTTTCATCTGAGCCGCTCATGTATCTGCATTTCGGGAATGCAGAGCAGCCGTAAAACTGCTTTCCGGCATGATCGCCTTTTTTCACTGTTCGCAATACCAGTGCCGCGCCGCAGCGGGGGCACTTTCGTTCAGTATCTTCCTGCTTTACGGGTTCCGGCTCGGGTTCTTTTACGGGTGGCTGCTCCTGTACAGACGCTGATGTTTCATCCGGAACAGGCTCCGATTCCGTTTCATCTGAGCCGCTCATGTATCTGCATTTCGGGAATGCAGAGCAGCCGTAAAACTGCTTTCCGGCATGATCGCCTTTTTTCACTGTCCGCAGCACCAATGCAGCACCGCAGAGGGGGCATTTTCGCTCAGTATCTTCCTGCTTTGCGGGTTCCGGTTCGGGCTCTGTCACGGGGGGCTGCTCCTGTACAGGCGCTGTCGTTTCATCCGGAACAGGCTCCGATTCCGTTTCATCCGTGTCGCTCATGTATCTGCATTTGGGGAACGCCGAGCAGCCGTAGAACTGCTTTCCGGCGGTTTCACCTTTTTTTGAAGTACGCAGAATCAGTACAGCGCCGCAGCGAGGACACTTTTTGTCAGTTCCTTCCGCATGATTCTGTGCGGGTTCTTCCGGAGCAGACTGTATCTCTTCCGGCTGCATTTCAGCCGGACTGCTCTCCGTTCTTCTGTTTGCAGAATACTGTGATTGTATCCGTTCAACATGAGCCTGCTTCATCGCCTCATCCGCATTTTGCAGAATAGAGAGTGTATCATAAATACTTTTCTTCTGCTTTTCATCCAAAACATCCGGAAGCCGTTTCCACATAGAACGCACGGTCAGGAACAGATCGCCGCGATGAATCACCTTGCAGTGTTCATCGTAAAATTGCAGCTGTTTCAGTTCACAGCGTTCTGAAAATACAATCAGAGAAAAGCAAGGAATCGCATCGTCTTTCAAAAATGCTTTCAACCACTTAATATGGCCGCGGTTTTGCCAGATCGGATTGAAAAAACGAAATTTGGATTTGTCCGGCATGGATTGAGTCCAGTATTGATCCTTCTCCCGCCCGAAAATCCAGCCGGAGAAGTTTTTGCTCTCAATCACAAACAAGCCTTTTTGTGTAATGTAAATCAGATCTATTTCAGTTGTTTCTCCGATCCCGGCAGGAATATAGACATTCCGGAGCATCAGTCCGCTGTAACCGAACAGCTTTGACCATTTCAGCGAACGGGCAGTCAGATCCTCACCGTACTGCCCGACCAGATCGCTGCTGTTATCGCCGAGCAGCTGAAGCCGGATCCAATCTCCAAAATTCATACTGTCCTCCGATAAAGCGGGATTCCAAAGGGACAGTGTCCCTTTGGCAGGTCAACATGAAGAAACAAGTTTCTTCATGTTTGAGGGCGGAGCCCTCATTATCAATCAAACACCGCTCTCATACGCCGCCGCAGCCTGATAGAGCTTCGCCTCGGAGAAAGCAGGGCCGATGAGCTGGAATCCGACGGGGAGATTTGCGCCGTCCTGCGCGACGGTACCGCAGGGAACGGAAATCGCGGGCAGACCGCCGAGGTTCACCGGCACGGTGCAGATATCACCGAGCGCCATTTCCATCGGGTCGCTGGACTTCTCCCCGATTTTGTACGCCGGTGTCGGTGCGACCGGAGCCAGCAGCATGTCATTCTGCGAAAACAGCTCCTTGAATGCGCGGATCAGCAGCGTTCTGGCCTGCTGCGCCTTCTTATAGTACGCATCGTAATAGCCCGCAGAAAGCACGTAGTTGCCGAGCAGAATTCTGCGGCGCACCTCGCGGCCGAAGCCCTCAGTACGGGTCTTGCGGTAGAGGCGGTCGAGATCCTCAACGCCCTCTGCGCGGTAGCCGTAGCGGATGCCGTCGAATCTTGCAAGATTCGAGGACGCCTCCGCACAGCAGAGCACATAATATGCAGGCAGCGCATAGCTGACTGCCGGGAGCGAGCATTCTTCGATCTTTGCGCCAGCGCCTTCGAGCGCCTTTGCGGCGTTCCGCACGAGCGCGGCCACATCCGCATTGATGCCCTCGCCGAAATACTCCTTCGGCAGACCGATGCGCATACCGGAAAGATCCTTGCCGATCAGTGCGGAATAATTCGTATCAAACTCCGGCAGCGAGGTCGAGTCGCGGCGGTCATGGCAGGAGATTGCCTCCAGCACCTTTGCGTTATCCGCAACCGTTTTTGTCAGCGGGCCGATCTGGTCAAAGCTGGATGCATACGCGACAAGGCCGTAACGCGAAACGGTGCCGTAGGTCGGCTTCATACCGACCACGCCGCAGAACGATGCCGGCTGACGGATCGAGCCGCCGGTATCGGAGCCGATTGCAAAGGCGCACTCATTTGCCGCGACAGCCGCCGCAGAGCCGCCCGACGAGCCGCCCGGCACATAGTCCGGCGCCGCGGGATTGCGCGTCAGCTGCAATGCGGAGTTTTCCGAGGAGCTGCCCATCGCAAACTCGTCCATGTTGGTCTTGCCGAGCATGACCGCGCCCGCCTTTTTGAGCTGCTCCGTGACGCATGCGTCATAGACAGGCAGCCAGTGTTCAAGCATTTTTGAGGCACAGGTCGTGCGCACGCCCTTGGTGCAGATGTTGTCCTTCATGGCAAAGGGGATGCCGGTCAGCGGGCCTGCGGTGCCATCTGCGAGCATTTTGTCCGCAGCTTCGGCCTGCCGATATGCTTCTTCCTCGGCCACAGTCAGATATGCCCCGACGGTGCCGTCCGTTTCCGCAATCGCCTGCAATGCATCCGCGGCAAGCTCTTTTGCGGTGACCTGTTTGTTTTGCAGCAGTTCAGAGAGCGCTGCAACGTCCATTTCACGGTATCTCATATCCTGCGCTCCTTTCAGCCGATGACCTTCGGCAGCGTGATCAGGCCGTCCTCGGACTGCGTGCCGGAGAGCAGCAGGTCACGGTCAAGGCGCGGCGCAAACGGCTCGTCCTCGCGCAGGACGTTTTCAAGCGGCGCGATATGCGCGGTCGGCTCCACGCCCTCGGTATCGAGTGCGGAAAGCTGCTGGAAAAAGGTCAGCATCTCGGCAATGCTGCCGGAGAGCGCCTCTGTTTCGTCTTCGGGAATGTCCAGTCTGGAAAGCCATGCAAGGGTATCCAGTGTTTTGGCATCTAACTGCATGTTGATTCTCCTTTGTTTGATGTGCGGCTTTTGCGAATACTCTTATTATAGCATATAATACTAAAAAGTGCAATGGGCGAAGTGGAAATAATCCTTTCGTTTTACTGCATGAGTGTTAATATGGCGGGCGGCACTGCCGCCTCTGCTTGTAGAAAAAGTGTCTCCGACGGATCCGAAATGGGGGCGCTGCCCCATTATCAATCCATCGGAGATCCCTATTCCCCCGCAATGTCGATCACGCAGTATTCGCTGATGCAGCCGGTCTTGAACGGGATCGCCCAGCCCGAGGCACCGGATGTCACGATAAACTGCGTGTTTCCGCGCATTTCCGTTCCGTAAACGCGGTCGTTCGCACCGATTGCCAGCCCGATCAGTCCGGCCGGGAACAGATGCCCGCCGTGCGTATGTCCGGACAGCACAAGATCCGCACCCGCTGCCGCCTCTGCATCATAGTCGTTCGGCTGGTGATCCAGCATAATGATGTATCTGGACTGATCCAGCGGTTCTGTCAGTTCCTGCGCGGTTTTCCGGTCTGCATCGTAACCGTCGCGCCGCCCGCAGACATAATATCCGTCCGCAATCTCGGCCGTTTCGTCATACAGAATCCTCACGCCGTTTTCCGTCAGAGCGGCGGCCAGCTCGTCATCGGTGAAGTCACGGTAATGGAAATAACCGCGGTCGTGATTGCCGTAAACATAAAACACGCCGTATCCCGTGCTGAGCTGCCCGAGCGCTTTGCATGCGGCAAGCATATCCGCTTTTTCACTTTCGTCATCAACGAAGTCGCCGCAGATCAGCACCAGATCGGGCTTCTCCTGCTGAATCCGGCTGCAAAGCGCGGTGAATTTTTCGCCGTCGAGCGTCAGGCCGAGATGCGTGTCTGCGAGCATGACCGCACGCAGATGCGCGTCCGGCGCCAGCTTGTCCGAACGGACAGAATACGCTGTCCGGTAAATGTGATGTGCAAAATACCAGCCTGCACCGAGGACGGCAAACGTCAGCAGGAGCGCTGCGCCGCCCGCATAATTGCGCGTGCGTTCCTTTTTCCGGATTTTCCGGATAATCCATGCAATCAGATCGCAGAAAATCCAGATCACCATGAAGTAGATGATGAGCACAGGCATGGTGTACCGGTTGAACAGGAACGCGGTGCTGAGAATGCCCGCAGCCAGCAGTGCGGCGATTATCCATGACAGCAGCTTATGCTTCTGCCCGAGCTGTTCCAGACAGCGGAACCGGTGAAACCGGCTCACAAGATAAATGATGCCGATGAGGGCAAGCACCGCCACCACAATAAAAATAGTCACCCACATAGTTCATTTCCGTCCTTTTTGATTTGATTCCGTCAGCACGCTCCGCGCGCAAATGTATTCCTGCGGCGTCCGCCGGAGGGCGCTTTATTCCCCTGCAATGTCGATGACGCAGTATTCGCTGATGCAGCCGGTCTTGAACGGGATTTCCCACCCGGACGCGCCGGATGATACAAGAAACTCCGTGTCTTCGCGCTTTTCATCACCGTATAAGCGATCGGTTTCACCGAGCACGACGCCGAGCTGTCCGGCCGGGAACACATGCCCGCCGTGTGTATGTCCGGCCAGTACAAGATCCGCACCTGCTTCCGCTTCCGCATCAAAGTCCTTCGGCTGATGATCCAGCATGATAATATACTTTGACTTGTCCAGGGGAGCGGTCAGATCCTGAGCGGATTTCCGCTGATCGTAAAAGTCGCGGCGTCCGCAGAGATAAAACCGATCTCCGATTTCCTTGGTTTCGTCTATCAGGATCGTCACGCCGTTGTCGAGCAGTGAGTCGATCAGATCGTCGTCGCTGAAGCTGCGGTAATCGACAAACGGATCGTGATTTCCGTAGGCAAAATATGTGCCGTATGTCGATTGAATCTGACCGAGCGCACGGCTTGCAGCAATCAGATCCTTTTTCTTGCTGTCGTCATCGACATAATCGCCGCAGAGCAGCACCAGATCGGGCTCCTCCTTCTGGATCCGTTCGCAGAGCGCCGTGAATTTATCGCCGTCAAGTGTGTTGCTGAGATGCGTATCTGTCAGCAGAACCGCCCGCAGATGGTCATCCGGTGTCAGCTTGTCCGAACGGAAGGAATACGATGTCCGGAAAACATGATGCATGCTGACCCAGCCGCCGATGAGGAGCATCAGTGTCAGCAAAAGCGCTGCGCCGCCCGTGTAATTGAAGGTGCGCTCTTTTTTGCGGTACTTCCGGATGATCCATCCGACCAGATCACAAAGGAGCCAGATCAGCACAAGATGAATGATGATCAAGGCCATGGTGTACCAGTTGAAGACAAGTCCGCTGCTCAGAATGCCGGTGACCAGCAGTGCAGCCAGCAGCCATGAAAGCCGCTTCTGCTTTTTCGCAAGCTGTTCCAGAACGTAGAACCGGTGAAACCGGTCCACAAGATAAATGATGCCGATGAGCGCAAGCGCCGCTGCCAAAAGAAATACCTTCGTCCACATGTTTGATTTTCAACCCCGTTTCGTTCTGAATTTTATCCCGCTGAACTGTATACTATTATACATGCTCCGCCCGGCAAAGTCAACCGTACAGACGGCATATTTTTCCGGCCGCGCGCATATATATCCCTGTGGAGCCGGTTTCTGCGGAAACAGCCGCTTCTGACTGCACAACATTTTCCGGTTATCAAACGTAAAACTGTGCAGATATACAAAGAATGTGAAAAGATAAAGAAAACCCTTGATTTTTTTCCAAAACATGGTACAATAGATTTAGCACTCAAAGAAACAGAGTGCTAAGTTCTCCGCAGGAGAGTGCCAAAATTACGGTGACGGCGCGTTCCGTCCCCGAATATAGAACAGGAGGAACCTATCATGACTATCAAACCTTTGGCTGACAGAGTCGTCATCCGCATGACGGAGGCTGAGGAAACCACAAAGGGCGGCATCATTCTGACCGCTTCCGCACAGGAAAAGCCGCAGGTCGCAGAGGTCGTTGCAGTCGGTCCCGGCGGCGTTGTGGACGGCAAGGAGATCACCATGCACGTCAAGGTCGGCGACAAGGTGCTGCTGAGCAAGTATGCAGGCACTGAGGTCAAGCTGGACGGCGAAGAGTTCACAATCGTCAAGCAGAACGATATTCTTGCAATCGTTGAGTGAGCAGCATCCGCAGGGAGCTGATTCACGGTGATACCGTTCCGGCAGGCAGCCGGGTTTATGAAAGGAGCTAATTCATTATGGCAAAGGATCTGAAGTACGGCGAGGAAGCAAGAAAGGCGCTTCAGGCCGGTATTGACAAGCTGGCAGATACTGTGAAGATCACGCTCGGCCCGAAGGGCAGAAACGTGGTTCTGGATAAAAAGTTCGGCGCACCGCTCATCACGAATGACGGCGTGACCATCGCAAAGGAAATCGAGCTTTCCGATCCGTTCGAGAACATGGGCGCACAGCTCGTCAAGGAAGTTTCCGTTAAGACGAACGACGCAGCAGGCGACGGCACCACCACCGCAACGCTGCTTGCACAGGCAATCGTCCGCGAGGGCATGAAGAACATCGCGGCAGGTGCAAACCCGATGATCCTGAAAAAGGGTCTGGATAAGGCTGTGAACACCGCAGTCGAAACCGTCAAGGCAAACTCCAAGGCAGTGGACGGCTCTGCGGATATCGCAAGAGTTGCAACCATTTCTTCCGCGGATGAAACCATCGGCAAGCTGATTGCCGAGGCGATGGAGAAGGTTTCCAAAGACGGCGTCATCACCATCGAGGAGTCCAAGACCGCTGAAACGTACAGCGAGGTCGTGGAAGGCATGCAGTTCGACCGCGGCTATGTCAGCCCGTACATGGTCACGGATACCGACAAGATGGAAGCTGTCTATGACGACGCATTCCTGCTCATCACGGACAAGAAGATTTCCAGCATTCAGGAAATCCTGCCGCTGCTCGAGCAGATCGTCCAGAGCGGCAAGCGTCTGGTCATCATTGCAGAGGACGTTGAGGGCGAGGCTCTGACCACGCTGATTCTGAACAATCTCCGCGGCACATTCAAGTGCGCAGCGGTCAAGGCACCGGGCTTCGGTGACCGCCGCAAGGAAATGCTGAAGGACATCGCAACGCTGACCGGCGGTGAGGTCATCACCGCAGATCTCGGCCTCGAGCTCAAGGATACGCAGATCACGCAGCTCGGCCGCGCACGTCAGGTCGTCATCTCCAAGGAGAACACGATCATCGTGGACGGCGCAGGCGATTCTGAGGCAATCAAGGCAAGAGTTGCACAGATCCGTGCAGAGATTGAGAACTCCACCTCTGATTTCGACCGCGAGAAGCTCCAGGAAAGACTGGCAAAGCTGGTCGGCGGCGTTGCTGTCATCAAGGTCGGCGCTCCGACTGAGATTGAAATGAAGGAGAAGAAGCTCCGTGTTGAGGATGCACTCGCAGCAACGAAGGCTGCTGTCGAGGAAGGCATCGTCGCAGGCGGCGGCGTCGCACTGCTGAACGCAGCAGATGCGGTTTCCAAGCAGGTTGATTCGCTGGAGGGCGATGAGAAGACCGGCGCAAAGATCATTCTCCGCGCACTGGAGGAGCCGATCCGTCAGATCGCTGCAAACGCAGGTCTGGAAGGCTCTGTCATCATCGAGAACATCAAGCGCGCAAACAAGACCGGCTACGGCTTCAACGCATACACCGAGGAATATGTTGATATGATCCCGGCCGGTATTGTCGATCCGACCAAGGTGACCCGTTCCGCACTGGAGAATGCGGCATCCGTCGCAGCCATGGTGCTGACCACCGAGAGCCTTGTCACGGACATCAAGGAGCCGCTCCCGCCCGCTCCGCCGATGCCCGCAGGCGGCATGGACTACTAAGCGCGGACACTTTATCCGAAGCGAACAAATCAATATACAAACAGCCGCATCTCCGTCAGTGAATGCGGCTGTTTGCTGTTTTTGCGGCGGGGCTTTGTGTACTGTCCTTCGGGGTCATATACCGGTTTGCAGCAGCGGTCATATTCCGCCGGCTGCCGTTTGCATTTCAAGAATCAGATAAAAACGCCTTTACTTTTCAGGCAGCATAGTGTATAATAATACCATCATGTGAAAACGGAGGACATAATAGTTATGCCAAAAGCATCATATTTGGATAAGCTGAAATGCATAAACCGAGATCTGCTGAAATGGATCGCATTGTTTTTCATGGGAATCGGTCATTTTCTACTGTATACTTTTGAAGAATTCCATTATTTCGGATTACACGGTTTCATCTTTAAATTTTTCATAATGATGGAATACATTGCACCGCCTGTCTTTTTCTTTTTTATTTCAGAAGGATATCGTTATACGCACTCCAAAAAGAATTATTTCATCCGGCTGCTTGTTATGACACTTGTCACCCAGATCCCGTATGTTCTATTTCACACATATGACCAGAACCATACAATATCATTTGATTTTCTGATGTTTCTGACAAATTGGAATGTGATCGCAACACTTCTTCTTGGATTTGTGTCCATTGCCATTTGGGATAGTTCAAAACATCCGGTGCTAAAAGTAGTTGGCATTCTTCTTTGCTGTTCAGCGGGCTATTTCACTGAATGGTCTTTTTGGGGTGTTCTCTTCATACTATTGTTATATATTTTCAGAGAGCGTCCATGGATTCGTTTTGCAGCCTATGAATCACTAATGCTGGTCTATGTGCTCTACATGAGCGGGTTCTCGATATTTGGATTTCATTGGTTGCTGTTTATGGTTTTCAGTTTGCCGATCATCATCATCACACTGTTTTACAACGGAAAAAAAGGACACTTTCCAAAATTGTCAAAGTATTTCTTCTACTTCTTTTACCCTGCACACCTGTTATTGATTTATATTGTGAAAATTCTGTATAAAGCATAAATGCAGATGAAAACCTGCCGCTTCTCTGTTCATATGTATCAGGAAACAACCAGCCGCATCTCCGGAACAGAGATGCGGCTGGTTATCTTTGAAATCAATAAAATTCGGTATATGCGAGGTAAGTATAGATCGCATAGAAGGCCGTTTCCAGAATCGGGAAAAACAGGTTGTAGTGATGCCGGATTGCGCTGAGCAGTGAGACTATCATGACGATCAGGCTGATCCGGGCGAACTTTTTACAGAGATAGGGGTCGCCCTGGATCCCTGCCTTGCCGGCCAGAATGGAAATCACGCCCACAATGATCGGATAGAGCAGAACCAACGTTGAGAAAAATGTGATGCCGCCCTGCGTGATCGAATCCATTCCGCTGGTTGCGAGGAATAAGGAACCGAGCAGAATCAGACAGACCAGAACATTCAGTCCGCCGATGACGATTGCAATAATGTTGCATACTTTGAAAATAGTGCTTTTGTCCATGGTGATTGTCCTCCTTGGATGTAAATTTTCTAATATTATACACAAAAAAAGCCGGTTTGTCAAGTCCCGCAAGAAAATTTCACTTCGGCGGCGGAATCATTGACAGCCTGCGGCATCCGTGCTATAATAGGCTTGCAGTAAAAAACAGCGCAGGCAGCGCTGAAACGGAGGAAATATGAAAAAAGCACTGATCGCCATGAGCGGCGGCGTGGATTCCAGTGTGGCAGCCTATCTGACCATGCAGGCGGGGTATTCCTGCATCGGCTGCACGATGCGGCTGCACGGCAAAAGCGGTCTGCCGGACGATACCGCGGATGCGCGTGCTGTCGCAGAGCGCCTCGGGATTCCGTTCCGTGTGTTTGACCTGACGGAGCTGTTCCGGGAAAAGGTCATCGGCAGCTTTGTGAACTGCTATCTCTGCGGCAGGACGCCGAACCCCTGCATCGAATGCAACCGGCATCTGAAATTTGCGAAGCTGCTGGAATGTGCGGCGGAGCTCGGCTGCGATACGCTCGTGACCGGACATTATGCGCAGGTTGTGCAGACGCCCGCAGGCGCACGCCTGATGCGGGGCGCCGATCCCGCCAAGGATCAGAGCTACGTGCTTTACATGCTGACGGCAGAGCAGCTCGCGCATGTGTATCTGCCGCTCGGCGGACTGACCAAGGCGCAGGTGCGTGCAATCGCGGAGGAGCAGGGCTTTGTCACTGCGCATAAGCAGGAATCTCAGGACATCTGCTTTGTGCCGGACGGCGACTATGCGCGCGTGGTCGAACGGGAGAGCGGCGTGCACCCGTCGCCCGGCGATTTCGTTGATCTGCACGGCAATGTCATCGGGCAGCATCAGGGACTGATTCATTATACGGTCGGGCAGCGACGCGGTCTGGGCATCGCAGTCGGCAAGCCTGCCTATGTCTGCGGACTGGACGTTCCCGGGAACCGTGTCATTATCGGGGACAATGCGGATCTGTTTTCCGATACCTGTACGCTGGAAAACGTCAGCTGGACGGCGGGGGATCCGCCCGCAGAACCCGTGCGCTGTCAGGCGAAAATCCGCTACCGGCACCCGGCGCAGCCCGCATTGCTGACCTTTACGGGACAGGATACCGCCGTGCTCCGCTTTGACGAGCCGCAGCGCGCCATTACCGCAGGACAGGCCGCCGTCTGCTATGACGGAGAGATGCTGCTGGGCGGCGGAACGATTACCGGTGCATGATCCGGCGCACACAAACCGCACACACCGCATACGATAATTCCGGGAGCTGCTCCCGGAATGTCCGTGAAAAAATAGGAATATATTGCCGCAATGCGGCAAAAACAGTTTCAAAAAGTTGAAGATACTATATATTACATTAGTATGAAGAATTTTGGTATCCCATTGCTTTTTTGAAAAGAGTGTGATATAATAAAAAGGTACGCAAAATATCCCGGTTATCAAACAGAAAGGAAACAAAAATGGCTGAGCAAAGATATAATCCGAACGGCCGCCGTCCCGCAAACGGCAGCCGCAATCCCAATGCCGGACGCAGACCCGCGCCCGCACCGAACGGACGCAGACCTGCTCCGAAAAAACGGAAGAAGAAATCCGCAGTATCCGCGCCGCTTGTCGGCCTGCTGCTGCTTGCAGTCGCCGGAATCGGCGGCGGCATCTGGCTGATTCACGCCAAGGGCAAGGACGGGCTGAACACGAACAGCAACACCCCGCCCACAGCCGATGTCAGCATGACCGATACGACGGGCGCGGTCACCACCGCCGATTCGGAGGTGACATATACGACCGCTGATACCATCACCCTGATGCAGACAACCGTGACGACCGTCACGACAGAAGCCCCCGGCAAGGTCACCGGCATCAAGCTGTCCTTCTACGAGGCCGTGATGAAGGTCGGTGATGACACCGTCATGCCGCTTGTAACCATGGAGCCTGCCGATGCGAAGGATGTTTCCGAAAAGTGGGAATCCTCCAACAACGCCGTTGCAACCGTTGACAACATCGGCCGGATCAAGCCGGTCGGCGTCGGCAACTGCACTGTCCGCGTCACATCGGTCAGCAATCCGAAGATCTATGCGGAGGTCAAGGTCAAGGTTGCGGCACCGGCTGTCACGACGACTGTTTCCGCTGCCGGAACCACCGTATCCGGTGCAACCGCAGAGCCTGCCGTGACCTATACGACCGCTGTCGGCGCAGACGGCAAGCGCACCGACATTGAGGTCAAGGACGGCATCACCTATATTCAGGGGCTGATGATCGTCAACAAGAGCTATCCGCTGCCGAAGGAATACAACCCCGGCGGCATGACCGCAGATACCAAGGCAGCCTTTGATGAAATGGTGCGCGATGCTGCGGCGGCCGGACTTTCCCTGAAATCGGTTTCCGATTTCCGCTCCTACGAAACACAGGATCAGCTCTACAAGAACTACTGCAACCGCGACGGTCAGGTGCTGGCGGATACCTATTCCGCAAGACCCGGACATTCCGAGCACCAGACGGGCATGGCCATCGACATCAACTGCGCCGGCTCTGCATTTGACAACACGCCGGAGGCAAAGTGGGTGGCTGAAAACTGCTGGAAGTACGGCTTCATCCTGCGCTATCCGCAGGGCAAGGAGAGCATCACCGGCTACCAGTACGAATCCTGGCACGTCCGCTATGTCGGCAAGGACTGGGCAAAGAAAATCACCGAAAGCGGCCTGACGCTGGAGGAATACTTCAAGATCGACTCTAAATACGCAAGCTGAATCACAAATCAAACGAATCACCCGCACGGCTGACGAACGCTGTACGGGTGATTTTTTTGCATTAGAAACGCACCCGCCCTCCGGTGCAGCATCGGAAAGGCGGGTGCGGAAATAAACAGAATAGTCTATGTGTTCAGCGGAAATTACCAGAGTCTTTTGACGTAACCGAAGTTGCCGTTCATTCTGTACGTGTAGGTGAAATCGCCGTAGCCGTCAGACTGATCGTTCGTGAGCGTATCATAATCATAGTAGTTCAGGCTCCAGTCGTGATCAAACGTGCAGGCAGCGACCAGAACATCCGTGCGCGGGTTGTTCGTGAAGTTGTTCGTGTAATTGCCGTTGCTGTTGCAGTAATCGCCGAGCTGGGTGCGGTCGTTGCCCCAGACATAGTAGTTGGTGTGGCAAAGAACCACGCCGTCGCCGTTTGCATCGCCCTGCTTGATCGGACGGATGACATATGTTGCGATCCACTGCTCGCTGTTGTTGAAAATGATGGTGCCGCAGGAGTTGGAAACCGGAATATCATACTTGATCTTGCCGTTCTGGAGCTCGGTCACCTTCATGCCGCCGGAAACCTGCGTCACAAAGACCGTTCTGGTCTGGGTGCCTGCCGGATTCGTGAGAATCAGCTGATCGCCGAGCGTTTCTCTGTAATACTTGCCGTTTGCATAGCATTCCATGAAGATCGTGGTATCAAAATAGCTCTCCGCCATCTTTCTGGCGAGTGCTGCGGAACCGTAAATTGTGGAGCCCTGCTGATTGCCGGTGAGCGTGGTGGAGCTGAAGCCCGGGCCGACCGTGACGCCGAGGGTTGCGTTCTGATTCCAGTTTGCATTTGCCCGGAATTTCACGCCGTTCCAGCCGTTGTTCTTCCATGCGCTCTTGACAGTGTTCATGCGGGTCTGGGATTCAGCCTGTGTCTGCGTGACGCTTGTGTACTGGAATGCGTTGCCGGCGGCGGATGCGGTCATTGCCTGACCCGCACAGAATGCTGTCGCGGCGGCCATAACGAGTGCTGCTGCTTTGATCTTTGTGAATTTCATTTCTTTCACCTCATGAAAATATTTACGCTGAATACAGAAATGCAGCGTATGTCCGGATTATACCACATGTTGAATCGAATGTCAATATTATGAATTGTATTTTAATAATTACATATTTTATAATTAACTTGCGAAATAGCAATTTTACGCAACTATGCTGAAAAATCACTTAATATTATACTTTTTGTTCTGAAAATGCATGAGAGCACGGTTCCGGAGCCGCTTTCCGCGATCCTGGGCGGAATGTAATATCAGAAAAATATATAATATTAAGATTTTACAGGAAAATGCGAAAGAAATTGAACATTGAAGCTATACATATCCTCGTGTACAAAATGAAGATATCCTGCAAAATATGCAGAATTTGTACGCTGGACGCAGAATACAGATTGATACAAAATGCAAACAGGAATCCTGGCGCATATTGCAAAACGAACACCCGCACAGTGCTGTGCGGGTGCTGTTTCAATACGGATAAAGGAAATAACGGAATCAGTTGATGCTCTTCAGGTATCCGTAGCTGCCGTGCATGGTGCCGTCAGTGGTGTACCAGTAAAGGTTGTTGTACCAGACTTTATAGTCTTCTTTTTCGGTGACTTGCTGGTCGCCATTCATGTCCAGCGCAGCCGTGATGGCGTTGCTCCAGGTGCCCGGAATGCCATAGGTAAGATAGCTCTGGAAGACAGCAGCGTCGCCGCTGATGTTGTGATGAGCATTGAGATACACATAGGAATCGCCGTTTGCATCGCCCCGCTTGATCGGACGGAGATAGTTGTTGACAGTCCAGCGATCGCCGTTGAACGTCATTGCGCCGTTGTTCACACCGTAAGTGCGGTCATACTTGATCTGGCCGTTGACCAGTTCAACAGCCTTGATGCTGCTGCCGGTTTTGGTGATGAAAAGGTATCTGGTAGAGCCGTTTCTGGAGATGCAGATCTGGTCACCGATTCTGGGCGCAAATTCCTTGCTGCCGCCGCCGAAGGACATGAAGATCGTTGTGCCTTCAAAATAATCCTGCGCAAGCGATCTGACCAAAGACATGCCGCCGGTCAACGCCTGATTCTGATGGTAGCTACCCGGGACATAGGAGTTGTAGCCGCCGCCGATGATGATGCCGCTGTAAACGGTTTTATTCCAGTAGGTGTTCGGGAGATAATCGTTGTTCCACCAGCCGGACTTCCATCTTGCGACGTAGGTGTCCATTGTAGACTGGCGCTCCTTGACTTCCTGCGCAGTCTGAGTGTACTGGAATGCTGCCGATGCAGTGATTGCCTGCATGGAGCAAACGCCGGAGATCGCTGCCATAGCTACTGCTGCGATTTTAAGTTTTGCGGATTTCATAATTCTTCACCTCATGATTCGTTTTTTACACATCGCGCGATGTGCCTACACTATACCACAAGTTGAAACAGTTGTTAATATTATTAGATGTATTTTAATAATTATTATATCTAAAATGATATTGCTTTAACGAAAATGCGCATCGTTGTGCTATATTGCTACAAACAATGCCGATTTTGTTGCATAACAGGCAGTTTCATATTTTAAGAAACCTGGATTTCACATAATCGCAGGAGAAATATAATTATCATCATTATTAATAATTTACATCCTGAATAATTCAGCGCCATTTTTACATTTTCTACGATGTAATTTATCAAATTCTATACAATCTGTATTGTTATATAGGACTATATTGTCTTAACAAAAGCCATGCTTTATCAGCAGGCGTTTCCCTCATTGTATGTATATTGCGAAAATAAGAAAGCCGGACTGCGCACAGCCCGGCATGTACAAATAAAGAAAACGACCACGCATTTCTGCATGATCGTTTTTCGTTGGTGAGGATGAGCGGACTTGAACCGATGACCCCCTGCATGTCAAGCAGGTACTCTAACCAACTGAGCTACACCCTCACAACAGAAACTATTATAGCACATTCTTCCGGATTTGTCAACCCCTATTTCAAAAAAATTTCCGTACGGGATAAAAAGCAAACAGCAGCGGAGCAGCCAGCACACATTCCGGCGCCGGCTACTCTGTTTCTGCCAAGTTATTGCTGTTCAATGGCGCTGACCGGACATGCATCCGCACAGCAGCCGCATTGCAGACATTCGTCCTGCTGTATAACGGCGCTGCCGCCGTCGAGCGTAATGCAGCCGTTCGGACATGCATCCGCACAGGTGCCGCAGCCGATACAGTTCTCTGTGACGACATAACCGCCGGTCTGCGCTGCCGGAGCAGCGGTTTCGGTCTGCTGCTTCTGCCCGAAGACAAAGCTGCCGCGGTCAACCGGCTTTTTGGTAAGGTCATACCACTCGCCGGTTCCTTCGTACAGACGGAAAACGGTGAGCGCCTCTTTACTCTTGTCGTCCGGACAGATCTCGTCCATGTACGGATTCAGCGCAAAGAGCTTCGGCAGCATGTCCTGTCCGAGCTCCTCCACCTTTCCGCGCACGGATACGGCGGTGCTGTGCAGCGGATCCTTGCCCATGCACCCGGAAAATGCCGCATACGGCTTCTTTTTCAGCCGCTTGCAGAAATCCTTGTCCTTTGACGTGATGAAATACAGTCCGTTTTCATCGGCGTACATCAGATCAATGACGCAGGTTACCGGCAGACCCTCCTCGTCCACGGTCGCGGCAACGGTCGTATGAATCTGACTGACCAGCAATTCAAAACAGTCTTTTGCTGTCATATGAAGATCACCTCCGCTATCAGTATAGCATATTTTTTCAAATCCGTAAAGAGTCTGATCAAATTTAGCCGCGCCCGTGATCCGATGCCCAGTCCATCATCTCCGGTGTATCTGTGGGATAGACCACATAACGGTATTGCCGCGGCTTTTTCCCGTATCTGCAAAGCATCACATGCTTTCCTTCAATCTCCGAGCTTTTCCCGTGAATACCGACTTGCAGCCCGCGCACCTCCTCACCGGTACCGTCCATCCGAATCGAAACATGGTCGTAGGAGTAATCGGTATCACTCGTTCTGAAATACTGAAAAACGGTACCGTAACAGACCTGAAACTTCGATGGGCAGAACACCCTGATGATAAACGGGATGGCGAAAAGTGAAGCTATAATTACGCCGGTAAGATCGAACGGAGCATCGTCCCAGAACACCGCAATCAGCGAGAACACAGCAGCAAAGCCGATGAGGAGGAATGCACAGCCCGCATTGGTCTTCCGTCCTTCCCGGCACATGGCTTTCCGGATGTTTTCATCCGGATCGGTAAAGGTGACGTTTTCGATTGCAACGACATTGTTTGCAGTATTCTGTTCCATAGATTCAGACTTCTTTTATATGTATGTATGATTGTATGACAGTGCAGTCAGAACGGTTTGTCTGCCGGATAGATTGCGATGAAATCCTGCGCGGTGCGAACAAGCACGGCGCGGGTTCCCTCCGGATTGCTGCCGCAGTAAGAAATGTCAATGCGCTGATCGACAAGCGTCTGACCGGTTTCCTCCGCGGTCAGCGTCATGCAAAGCGGCGATGTCCGCTTGCAGCTCTCGATCCGGACGAACGCGCCCAGCAGCGTCATATTCTGCCCGGTTTTGTTTTCGCGGCGCCATACCAGCACAATAAGCGCGGCAACAATCAGAAAGATCGGCGCTGAGATGTACCAGTATGTTGTAAAGAATTCCGGTTCCATGACGAAAAAGACAGCCGCAACCGGGAGCAGTATCAGAATGGCGAGCGCCTGCGCAAGGCCGTTCTTCTGACCGATGCGCTTGCTGATCTGCTGATGCAGCTCCGGCGGCAGCTCGCGGAACGGAATGTCGCGGATGGTCGCTTCATTCACGGCCGGCGCAAACTCAGTTTGATCCTGCGCAAAGCGGTTCTGTGTATCTGCCGCAGCGTCGGGCAGCCGCACCGCGCGGTTCGGATCACCCCAGTACGGGTGCTCCGATACAACCGTAGAGAACACATGATACTGATTCGATTTCCGCAACGGCTTCCGGCAGAGCATCACAGGGACGTCCTCGATGCCTTGTTCAGGAATATGCAACGTCACGACGAGATTGTGAATGAGTTCACCGGTATCGTCCAGCCGGATCGTGACATAGCGATAAGTGGAATCGGTGTCGCTGCCGGGATCGACGACCTGCTTTGAGCAATACTCGATCACCGTGCCGAACCGCACGCCGCATTCAAACGGCCCGAGCATTTTGCGGAACATATAGATCTCCAGTCCGAGCAG
The DNA here is from genome assembly GCA_016281125.1 of Oscillospiraceae bacterium. Taxonomy (GTDB): domain Bacteria; phylum Bacillota; class Clostridia; order Oscillospirales; family Ruminococcaceae; genus Firm-04. The sequence continues at coordinate 100,074 of JAEEIA010000053.1, forward strand.
CGGCAGCAGTACGACAAGCGCATAGGGGTTCCGGCTTTGGAATGTAAAATATGTGCCCAGTATCAGGATGACGCCGAAAAAGATTGTCCCGCCCAGCCATGTGCGGATATGATCCTTCCGAATGATCTGATAGGCTTCTTCAGAGGGTGGATTGAATGCAACGTCCTGGATCCGGACGCTGCGAAGCTGATTCTGTTGTGCCATAATACGCTCCTTGTCAGACGGCTATTCATTCTCCATGACGCTGTACGGAAATACCGTAAAGTTGTTGTTTAGAATCGTGGCCACTACCACATGGGAATTGGGAAGCTCCTCTTTCTTCATATAGTACGAGGCACGGATCGGCACGACCGCGGCCAGATTGTTTTCGCCGTCCAGCAGCACGGTCAGAAGCGGAATATCACGATAGATAGGCTCCCCGTATTCACCTGTGCTGCTCTGTTCCTTCATCTCATCATAACGGACAACCCAGCCGGTGCGGATCCCTTTGATCTTTACCTCGTCGAAGTATAATACATATGTGGCGAGTCCGACGAGGCCGGCAAGCGGCACCAGCAGGATAAAGGAAAGCGGCGGCGGGATCAGTCCGACGACGAACAGGCCAAGCACCCCGAATATCAGGATCGCAAAAAGCGGGGCATCCCTGCGCTGCATTCGTTTCATTTTTTTCAGCGCCTCCGGCGGCGGCTGCATCAGACCGATCGTTTCGATCGGGACGACTGTGTAAGGTGTTTGTTGTGTCACGGTTTTCTCCTTTGTTTATATAATGTTATCAGACGGTGCTGTGCGGCATAGTACGGCAAAAGCACCGGACAGAACCGATGCTTTTGCAAAAAACTCATATCAGCGCGGAAAATCCCGCGTCAGAAAATCAATCGACGGACGGCTCCAGCAGCGCGTAATCGTCGTCCATGCGGCGGTAGACAATGTTGATCGAGCCGTTTTCCGCATTCTGGAAGACGAAGAACGAATGCCCCAGCATGTTCATCTGGAGAATGGCCTCCTCGACGCCCATCGGCTGGACGCGGAACGCCTTTCTGCGGATGAGGTTGTACTCAGTCTGCTCCTCCACGGTATCGGTGAAGGCCTCCGGCGAAAGTGCGCTCTCCTTGATGCGTTTGCCGAGCTTGGTCTTGTTGCGGCGGATCATGCGGATGATCTTGTCGATTGCAGCATCGAGTGCATCATTCTTGTCGGTGGCACTCTGCTCTGCACGGTAGATCATGCTGCCTGCACGGACAGTCAGCTCGCAGACGATCTGGCCGCGGAGCTCATTGAGCGTGATCTTGGCTTCTGCTTCATCCTCGAAGAATTTATCCAGCTTCTGATTCAGCTTTTTTTCTGCATATTCCGAAAAACTCGGACCGATCTGGATCTTTTTTGCCATAATATTCAGCTTCTTCATAAGTTCATTTCCTCCTTTGCTCCGGCACTTCTTTGCCGGTTGCTGTATCTATTATAGCATATTTGTACAAAAAAATCAAGACCTATTTCAGCTTTTTGAGAAAAGTTTTGAACAGGTCTGAAAATTTCGGTAAGGCGCGAAAAACATGATACTTTTATTAAGGTGCGGCGGCCGTGCTTGACTTTCCTGCGAATACATGGTATAATAACTTGATATATTATGTGCATCGGCTGAAGCTCAGCCGTTCAGAAGGAGGCACAGCGATATGATTTATGTTTTTCTTGCGGAAGGCTTTGAGGAGATTGAGGCACTGACGCCTGTGGACTGCCTGCGCAGAGCCGGAAAGACAGTGCAGACTGTCGGCGTCGGCGGCAGCGTGATTATGGGCGCACACGGCATCCCCGTGGCGGCGGATATCACCGCGGAGGACATACAGCTGAATGAAGCACTGGAGATGATCGTGCTGCCCGGCGGAATGCCCGGCACGCTCAACCTCGGGAAGAGTCAGGCGGTGCAGGATGCGCTTACCTACTGTTCCGGGCAGAAGCGCCTGATCGCGGCCATCTGCGCGGCGCCATCTGTGCTCGGCGCAAGAGGCTTGCTCAGCGGAAAAACCGCAACCTGCTATCCGGGCTTTGAGCCGCAGCTGACCGGCTGCAATGCCGTTGCGGCGCCGGTCTGTCAAGACGGCAATATCATCACCGGCAGAGGCCCCGGCGCAGCCATGGACTTTGCACTTCATCTGGTCGCAGTGCTCTGCGGCAAGGCGAAGGCAGAGCAGCTCGCACAGGGCATGGTATATACAAAATGAACAGCATCACCGCGCAGAAAAAAGAGCTGCGCGCCGCAATGATGCAGCAGCGGCGGGCGATGTCCTTCGCATTCCGGCGGGAGGCTGACCGCGCAATCGCGGAGGCCGTGCTCCGGCATCCCGCTTACAGGGCAGCAAAGCAGGTGCTTGCCTATGTTTCGATGCCGCATGAGGTCGGGACAAGGGCGATTCTGGAGGCCGTGCTGGCGGACGGAAAAACGCTCGGGCTGCCGGTCTGCGAGCCGGAAACCTGTACGATGCTGTTTTACCGGCTGGACGCGCTCTCGGAGCTGACGGCGGGGGCTTACCGGATTCCGGTGCCGCCTGCATCGCCGGAGCGGCTGCTGGTGCCGTCGGAGGATACGCTGATGATCGTGCCGATGCTCGCATTTGACGGGCAGGGCTACCGGCTCGGCGCAGGCGGCGGATATTATGACCGTTTTCTCGCCGCACATTCCGTGCAGGCGGTCGGGATTTGTTATGCGGATTGCAGAATGACGCAGCTGCCGCATGACAATAATGACAGAAAGCTGGCAAGCTGCGTTACGGAACAAAAAACGGAGGATTTTTATGGCTGATGAGAACAAGCCGCTGGACGGCAGCGCGCAGGAAACTGCGGAAACTGCCGAAGCGGCTGCGGAGGCACTGACGGAAACCGCGGAGGCAGCAGAGCAGTCTGCGGATGCGGCGGCCGATGCTGCGGAGGATACCGCGGCAGAGGTAGAGGCGATTGTGCAGGAAGCGCTCGGCACACCGGAAGGGGAAGCTGCTCCCGCAGCGGAAGAAGCCTCTGCGGAAACGCCTGCGCAGCCGAAGAAGCCGGCAGCGCAGAAGAATTCCGCAAAAAAGAGCGGGCTTGCAGGCATGCTGCCGAAGAAAAAGAAGAAGCGTCCGCGCAAGCGTTCCATTGAGGATGAGCTTGCCGACCTTGCCGCAGAAGAGGCCGAATTCGATTCCTGGGGCAGACCGATCAAAAAGAAGAAAAAGCGCCGCCGCAGAAAGACGCGCAAGCTGTCCTGCACGCTTGTGCTGCTGACGCTGATTCTTGCGCTGTCCTCGGTGCTCTCCGTCCTGATTCTTGCCGTTGCAAAGGAAATGTACGGCATTGACAAGGACTATAATAAGAAGATTGTCATGATCGAAGAGGGCGCCGGTACGCGGGCCATTGCGGAGCAGCTGCAAAAAGAGGGCATCATCACGCTGCCGCAGGTCTTCCGGCTTGTTTCCCGTATGAACGGCATGGACGGCAAGTATATCGCCGGTGAGCATCACCTCACGCCGTCAATGTCCTATGAAACGATGATCGACGAGCTCTGCACGAACTATCAGGAGGAAGGCCGCGAGCCTGTCCGTGTGACCATTCCGGAAGGCTATACGCTGCTCCAGGCTGCACAGGTTCTGGAGGAGCACGAAGTCTGCACGGCAGAGAGCTTCCTGTTCTTCTTCAACAGCGGCCAGAACGGCATGTTCAAATTCGAGCAGTACCTGCCGGAGAAGTCCTCGCTGAAATTCCAGCAGATGGAGGGCTACTGCTTCCCGGATACCTATGAATTCTACGTCAATGAGGATCCGAATATCGTTGCGCAGAAGATCTACGCAAACTTCAACTCCAAAATGACCGACGCTGACTATAAGAAGATGAATGAGCTCGGCTGGGATCTGGACAAGGTCATCACGCTTGCGTCCATCATCGAGGCGGAATCCGGCGGCAGCTCAAAGTATATGAAGCATGTTTCGTCGGTCTTCCACAACCGTCTGCTGCATTCGGCAGAATTCCCGAAGCTCCAGTCCGACCCGACCAGAAAGTATGCAGAGGATGTCATCGCACCGAATCTGGAGCGTGACAACCCGACCATGCGCATGGCCTATAACACCTATGAAGGTGCAGGCCTGCCGCCCGGCGCAATCTGCAACCCCGGCAGAGCTGCCATTGAAGCGGCGCTGTATCCGGATCAGACCAACGACTTCTACTTCAACGCGAATATCGACACCGGCGAAACCTACTTCGCGGAAACCTATGAGCAGCATAAGCAGAATCTGGCCTTGGTCAATGCACAGTATGCTGCTGCGGAGGCTGCCGCAAACGGTGAGAACGCCAATGCCGGCGGCGATGAATAAGCCGGAGCTGCTTGCCCCTGCGGGCGACGCGGAATGCTTCGGTGCCGCGCTGCAATTCGGTGCGGATGCCGTATATGTCGGCGCAAAGCATTACGGAATGCGCGCTGCGGCAAAAAACTTTGATTATCGTGCACTGTATGATGCGGTGCAGCAGGCGCACCGGCAGGGCGTCAGGGTGTATCTCACCGCGAACGTCCTGCCGCGCAATGCGGAAATGGATGCATTTCCGGCATTTGTCAGAAAGGTCAGCGCGTGCGGCGTCGATGCCGTCATTGCAGCCGACCTCGGTGTGATCACGCAGCTCAGAACGCTGGCACCGGAGCTGACCGTCCACGCATCCACGCAGACCGGCGTCGTCAATTACCAGACGGCGAATGCGCTGTATGCGCTCGGCGTGAAGCGCGTGGTGCTCGCAAGAGAGCTGTCCATCGAAGAGATTGCGGAAATCCGCGCAAAAACGCCGAAGGATCTGGAAATCGAAATCTTTGTACACGGCGCAATGTGCATGAGCGTTTCGGGGCGCTGCCTGCTCTCGGAGTATCTGACAGGCAGAGATGCGAACCGCGGCGCGTGTGCGCAGTCCTGCCGCTGGAAATACGCGCTCATGGAGGAAAAGCGTCCGGGGCAGTATTTTCCCGTGGACGAGGACAGCGACGGCAGCTACATCTTAAACGCAAAGGATCTCTGCCTGCTCCCCTATCTGAAAGAGCTTGCGGAGGCAGGCGTCGATTCGGTCAAGATCGAGGGCAGAGCCAAGGCGGCATACTATGTCGCGGGCGTGACGAACGCTTACCGCATGGCGCTGGATGCGCTCTTTGATGCCCCGCCGCGGGAAGTGCCGGACTGGGTCATGCAGGAGCTGAACAATGTCAGCCACCGCCCGTATACGGTCGGGTTTGCCTTCGGGCAGCGCAAAGACCTGATCTGGCAGGAGGAAAACGGCTACATCCGCGATTACGAGGTCGTCGGCATCGTGCAGAAGCAGGAAAACGGCCGGCTGTATGTCAGCCAGCGGAACCGCTTTTTCGCGGGCGATGAAGTCGAAATCCTGATGCCGCAGAAAAAGCCACTTGTCCTGACGGTCACCGACCTGCAGAACGGCGAGGGCGAGCTGATCGAAGCCGCAAATCATGCGGTCATGGACTGCTCGTTCCTCTGTGAGCAGGAAGTTCCGGCGGGGGCATTTGTACGGAAACAGACTGCTGAATAAGGGGGCGTAACAAATGTTCCAGAAAGACGGCATTACATACGAAACTGAGCAGGAATATCAGTTTGCGAAGCAGAATAACGTAACTGAACCGAAAAAGCGCACAGCTGCCGAAAGTATATGGCGGGTGCTTGCAGTCGTTTGCGTGCTGATCGTGCTGCTTTTTATCATCAGTGTCTGGTCCGAAGGATCGCCGCCTGTCTGATCTTCACCGTTTGCAGCATCATCAAGCGGCTGCATCCGGAGACGAACATTTCCATAAATGGGATTCCAAAGGGGCATTGCCCCTTTGGCTGGGCTTGGGGCGGAGCCCCATGATCAATCCGCCGGAGGCACCTTATAAGGAGGATCGAAAATGTATATCAAGGACGGCATTACATACGAAACCGAAGAAGAATACATGTATGTGCGGCACGGCAGCAAGCCGGAACCGACGAAGGGACTCTCCAAAAAAGAGCGTGCGTGGCTGATTGCAGTCATCGTCCCGCTGATTGTACTGATCGCTCTTTTTCTGCTGATTCCGGAAACGCCGCCGAAATATCTGCCGATGCTGCTCTGATGCAGCCAGAGCTGCCGTTTTGGCAAACAGTCTGTCTAATATGGGATTCCAAAGGGACTGCGTCCCTTTGGTCAGGCTTGGGCTGAAAGCCCATTCAAAATCCGCCGGAGGCACATCTGAATATGAACCTCTTTGAAAAAATCGAGCCGCTGCTGCTCAGGGTACAGAAGCCTGCGCGGTATATCGGCGGCGAGCCCGGAAGCATCATGAAGGACAAATCGCAGGTCAAGGCGCGGTTTGCCTTCTGCTTCCCCGACCGCTACGACGTCGGCATGAGCCACCTCGGCATGAAGGTGCTCTACGCGGTCATCAATCAGCGGCCGGAATACTGGTGTGAGCGCGTGTTTGCGCCGGACACCGACTTTGAAGCGCTGATGCGGGAGCACAAGCTGCCGCTCTACGCACTGGAAAGCCTGGAGCCGGTCAAAGACTTCGATTTCATCGGCTTCACGCTGCAATATGAGCTTTGCTATACCAATATCCTGAATATGCTGGATCTGGCGGGCGTGCCGGTGTGGCAGCGCGACCGCGGCGAAAGCATTGCGCCGATTGTCTGCGCGGGCGGCTCCTGCGCGTGCAACCCGGAGCCGATTGCAGAGTTTGTCGATCTGTTCTTCCTCGGCGAGGGCGAGGAGGTTGACCTGGAGGTCATGGATCTCTATGTCAGAATGCGCGATGCAGGCGCGACGCGCTCGGAGTTTCTGAAAGCGGCCGCGCAGATTCAGGGTGTTTATGTTCCCTCGCTCTACGATGTCAGCTACAACGAGGACGGCACTGTGAAAGCCGTCACCCCGAAGGACGGCGCCCCCGCGACCGTCCGCAAGCGGATCATCGAAAACTTTGACAAATGTCCGGCGCCGGAGAGCTTTGTTGTGCCGTTCTCGGAAATCGTGCATGACAGAGCCGTCACGGAGGTGCTGCGCGGCTGTCTGCGCGGCTGCCGGTTCTGTCAGGCGGGATTTTTATACCGCCCGTTCCGTGAAAAAACGCCGGATACCATCTGCGATCAGGCAAAAAAGCTGATTGACAATACCGGCTATGAGGAGCTGTCCCTGTGCTCGCTCTCTACCTCGGATCACTCGCGGATCGAGGAGATGATGGACGGCCTGCTCACCTTTACCGACAACGAGCACATTAACCTGAGCCTCCCCTCTTTGCGTGTCGATAATTTCAGCACCGGTCTGATGAACCGTCTGCGCAGAGTCCGCAGCAGCGGCCTGACATTCGCCCCCGAAGCCGGGACGCAGCGGATGCGCGACGTCATCAACAAGAACGTCACCGAGGAGGAGCTGATGCGTACCTGCAAAATCGCATTCAACGCGGGGCAGACCTCCGTGAAGCTCTACTTCATGATGGGACTGCCGACCGAAACGGATGACGATATCCGCGGAATCATTGAGCTGGCGCAGCGCGTCGTGGACATGTTCTACGAAATGGAGCACAGGCCGAAGGGCAAGCCCGTGCAGATCTCCTGCTCGATTGCGACCTTTGTGCCGAAGCCCTTTACGCCGTTTGAATTCCACCCGCAGGATACGCGTGAGATGATCGCGCACAAGCAGAAGATTCTGGAGGAGGCCGTTGCCGGACACAAACGCATCCGTGCAAGCTGGCACTTCCCCGAAACCAGTATTCTGGAAGCAGTGCTCGCCAAGGGCGACCGCAGGCTCTGCAAGGTCGTCTACGGCGCATGGAAGCGCGGCTGCATCTTCGATGCGTGGTCGGAGCATTTCAGTTACCCGGGTTGGCTGGAGTCCTTTGCGGAGCAGGGACTGAGCGTTGAATTTTACGCGAACCGTCCGCGGCCGTACGACGAGGTGTTCCCGTGGGATCATCTTGATTATTACGTGGACAAGGCGTTCCTGATCCGTGAGAACGAGAAGGCCAAACAGGCACAGACCACCAAGCATTGCCGACTGCAATGTGCGGGCTGCGGCGTCACCAAGGTGACGGGGCATCCGTGCTTTGATTACGGCAAAGCAGCACCGGCCCCGTCCGGCACAGCGACAAACTAGGATTCTGACCTGAAAGGAGAACAGTCATGGGATTTTCGTTCGGTTTCGGCGGGCTGTTCAGCATCATGTTTTTCATCATGTTTGCTGCAATCGCCGTTTTCTTTCTCTACACAATTATTCACAAGCTCTCCGAAGAAGCAAAAAACAGTCAGGCACCCGTGCAGAAGATATCGGCACGGATTGTCAGCAAGCGCACAGAGGTTCACGGCACAAGCGGCTCTGTGAATGCCGACGGCATGATGACAGGCGGCACGACATCCACGTCACATTATGTGACCTTTGAGGCGCCGGACGGTTCCCGTCTGGAGCTGAAGGTGAAGGGCAGCGAATTCGGAATGCTGGCGGAAGGCGACTGCGGCGAGCTGACCTTCCAGCGAAAGCGGTATCTCGGTTTTAACCGGATGCAGACGCCCGAGCAGATGCTCTATGCTCAGCAGGTTCAGGAGCAGCAGCTTCTGAATCAGGTCATGCAGGCGCAGATGATGTACGGGCAGCCAATGCCGGAGCAGATCCCTCCGGATCAGTTTATACAGACAGAAAATGAACAGCAGAGAATGCAGTTCTGACACATTTTTATTATTTTGATAAGGAAAGAGGATTTTCACACTGAACAAACAACATTTTGGAGGTACATGACATGACAGGTGGAGGAAATCCGTTTACGTATGTAGGCCCGATCCTGCGGATGGTTCCGCTGGGTATTTTCGTGATCTGCGCAGTGATCTTCGTGATTCTCTGGGTGCGCCGCAAGCAGAAGGAAAAGCGCGGCGAGCTCAACGGCATGACGACTGTGGATGCAACGGTCATCTACAAGCGGCGGGATGTGCGGCGCGACATCAACACAGCGCCCTATGACGAGCGCTACTGCAACACCAATTTCTACTATGTGACGTTTGAGGAGAAAACCGGCAACAAGCTGGAGCTGCTGGTTTCCGGAAGCGTCTATGAATCCGTCCGGCGCGGTGAAAAGGGCGTGCTGTCCTATCAGGGACTGCGCTTTGTGAACTTTATGCCGAAAAAGCATCAGCAAATCTGAGCCGGACGAAAAAGGAGAGTCGTCTATGGTACCGGTGAGAGCGACCTTTGAAAAGCGCCGCCGTGCAAAATACATCTCGCATCTGGATCTGATGCGCTGTATGCAGCGCGCGTTCCGGCGCGCCGGTGTGCCGATCTGGTTCACGGAGGGCTTCAATCCCCATGCATATCTGATGTTTCCGCTGGCGCTTTCTCTCGGCTATGAAAGCGGATGCGAATGCATGGATTTCCGCATCGACGGCGATATGTCCATGGAGGAGGCAATGACACGCCTGAACAGCGTGCTGCCGCCGGATTTGCAGATTCTGGCAGTCGCGGCACCTGTCCGGAAACACACGGACATTGCCTTTGCGGATTACGCCGTGCGGCTGGACTGTGCGGATGCAGCAACCTCTGCGGAGGCGCTGCGCGCAGCCTGGGAGCAGTTCCACGCACAGCCGGAAATCCTTGTGGAGAAAAAGACCAAGCGCGGCACCGCGCAGGTTGATGTCAAAGCACAGGCGCAGGTGACGGACGTGCAGACCGCAGAACAAGCGCTGGTGCTAAAGCTGCGGATGCCCGCGGGCACCTCGGTGAATGTGAATCCGGGGCTGCTGACTGACGCATTCCTCGCATGGCTGCCGGAGCATGCCCCCGCAGTGCGAACCGGCATGATGCATGCGGAGCGCCTCGCAATTCTCTGCGAGGACGGAACGCCGTTTGCTTAACAAATGTTTCTTTTCGCTGACGCCCCTTCGGAGTTTGCTCCGAGGGGGCGCCGCTTTGTTCCATGACTGTGCAATCGTCGCATTCAACTGTCCGATTGTATCTTCTTTCTGAAATCGGATTCCGTCTGTTCTGTAACCGCTTTGTAACCTTTTGCATCCCGAACGCCGCCGGATTTTTGTCGGCCTTGATAAAAAAAGCGTGCCGTTTTTGTAGGTTGTTCACAAGAGAAACGCGGAAACATCAGAAAATACGTTCGGATTCCGGCCGCCTGACAGCTTTGAACATCGGCTTCAGGAAAACTTCATGAAATCTTCAAAGGTTGACAAAGTGATTACAACGTGCTATAATAGCAATACGCTCCGGAATCAAAGCCGGGGTGAACGGAAGCAAAAAGCGAATATATACAGACGAAATATAAAACAAAAGAAAAAAAGGGAAAACCGGGAAAGCCTGTGCTCGCCCACTACCTCAACCCATCGGAAAGAGAAGGTCACCCACCCCATGAGAGAACAAATGAAACGGCTCCTTTCAGCGGCAGCTGCACTGTGTATGCTGCCGGGCATGGCTGTTCTGCCGTCCTTCGGCTATACAGCCAGTGCCGAAACTGCTGCCGTCGTCACAGCCGCCGCAAGTGCTGTGTCATACCAGCAGTCCGCCGCCCTTGCGGCTCTGGTGCAGCGCATCGAAGAAGGTGCCTGCGGTCTGTATCTGGATAATCAGGAATGGACAGAACCGGAGGAACCGCTCGCAGTCGGCACCAATCTGAACACACAGCAGAGATATTACGTAAGAACCACGACCGGCCTGTCGCAGTGGGGCAAACAGTGTTATATTTATTCACAGGGCGTTTACAGCCAGCTGTTTGACGCACTTCCTCTGAACGGAAATTCGTATTCAGTGAAACAGCCGTTCAACGGGAACGATGATATTTTGCTGGCGCGCACCGTGCTCCAGGGGCCTGCTGAGATTACGCCGCAGGTGCTTGCCGAAGCAAAGGTGATGCCGGGCGCATATCTGCGCACGACAACGGATACGGAAACCGGCAAATTCAACGGCAGTGCAGGTCATTCGCTGATCATTCTCGGATATGACGACACGACGATCACCGTTCTGGAGGGCAATGCCAACGGAATGGGCGCAATCGCGGAATCGACCATCAGCTACGAGGAGTTTGCACACCGGTTCACGACGGGCTGGAACAGAACTGTCACGCATATCATCCAGCCGGATGCGGATGTGTATGAGAAGCGCTTCGGCCTGACCTATTCCTATGCCGCACCGCCGGCTCCGGCTGAGGAGAATGCCGCGCCGGTCACGACAGCCGCCGAAACCGCGACTGCTCCGGTTACTGCTGCAGCTGTCACGACGACAACCGCAGCTGTGACGACCTCAGCAACCACGGCAGCGACGACAACCACCGCAGCTGTAACGACCGCAGCGGCATCGACGGTTCTGACAACAACGACAACCGCCGCACCGCAAACAACAATTTTGCAGCCGCGTCTGCTTGCAAGTGCCGCACCTGCGCAGCTTCTGCCCGCTGTGTATACGGCGGATCCGATCCGCGTGACGCGCAAGACCACAAAGGTTGCGCTGTTCCTGCCGGATGCAAAGCGCTTTACCTGGAGCAGCAGCGACACGAATATCGTGCAGGTCGATGAGAACGGCAAGGTGACGGTTCGTCAGAACGGAAAAGCCGTCATCACCGCAGCCAGCAGCGAAATGCGCTATGCATTCCCGATTGAGGTGCAGGTCGTCAGCTGGGCAGAACTCGGAGATATCAATCTGGACGGCTCCGTGGATCCGGCCGATGCGACGCTCGCGCTCCAGATCTATGTGGACACGCTGGTCGGAAGCGGCCTGCGCGACGAAATGACCGATGTGCAGTTAGCACACGCGGATGTCGATGACAACGGCGAGGTCAGCGTGGAGGACGCGCAGAATATTCTGCGGTTCTACGTGGAATATACGCTTTCTGAGTCCGGCCTGAGCCCGATGGAAACATGGGCAAGGCTGCTCGGAATGGAATAAAATCAGATGCCAAGATCGCCTGCACAGTGCTGATGCAGGCGATCTTATTGTGCAGGAAAAGGAAGTTTTGCTGTCTATGACGCCGCAAACCATACTCAAGGAATATTTCGGATACGACCGTTTCCGCGACGGACAGGAAGCGCTGATCCGGCAGATTCTCTCCGGCGGGGACGTGCTCGGCATCATGCCGACCGGCGCGGGAAAATCCATCTGCTATCAGGTGCCTGCCATGCTGATGACCGGCATCACGGTTGTGGTTTCCCCGCTGATTTCGCTGATGCAGGATCAGGTCGCGGCACTGAAGGACGCCGGGCTCCCGGCAGCCTGTCTGCACAGCAATCTCGATCAGCGCGCGTATTTCGATACGCTCGATGCAGTGCGCCGCGGCGAGATCCGGCTGCTCTATGCGGCGCCGGAGCGTCTGCTGACCGATGCGTTTCTCTCGCTGACGGATACGGTTGCAGTCGCAATGGTCGCCGTCGATGAGGCGCACTGCCTTTCACAGTGGGGACAGGATTTCCGTCCGGGATATTTGCAGATTGCGGAGTTTCTGGATCAGCTGCCGCGGCGTCCGGTCGTTGCGGCGTTCACCGCGACCGCAACGCAGTCCGTGCGGGATGACATCCGCAGACTGCTTGGGCTCCGAGAGCCGCTGGAGCTGGTCACCGGCTTTGACCGGAAGAATCTCCGTTGGATCGTCGAACGGCCGGCAAAGAAATATGACGCGCTGCTGCGGATCCTGAAACGGAACAAAGGCAAAAGCGGCATCGTATATTGTATTTCCCGGCGTGTCACGGAGGAAATCTGCTCCAAGCTCTGTGCCGACGGCTTCCGGGCGGCGCGGTATCACGCGGGGCTGTCGCCGGAGGAGCGCACGGCCAATCAGGAGGCGTTTCTCCGCGACGAGGTGCAGATCATCACCGCGACCAATGCGTTCGGCATGGGCATTGACAAATCCAATGTGTCATTTGTTGTGCATTACAATATGCCGAAAAGCATGGAGGCGTACTATCAGGAGGCGGGCAGAGCCGGGCGCGACGGGAGCCCGGCAGAGTGTACACTGCTGTACAGCCCGCAGGACATCCGCACGAATACGTTTCTGATTGAGAACTCCGAGCAGGAGAACGACCGTCTGACGCCGGAGCAGCGCAGCGCCGTCAGGCAGAAGGATTTTGAGCGCTTGCAGGCAATGGTGCGGTACTGCTCGCTGACGGACTGCCTGCGGCATTATATTCTGGGCTATTTCGGGGAGCAGTCCCCGACGCACTGCGGCAACTGCGGCAGCTGCCTTGCGGAAACCGAAACCGTGGACGCGACCGTTCCGGCACAGAAGATTCTCTCCTGCGTATTCCGCGTGGCGCAGCGCGGACGCCGCTGCGGAACGAAGATGCTCTGCGATATTCTCCAGGGAAAAGATACGAAGCAGCTGAAAGAAGCCGGTTATCAGACCCTGTCAACTTACGGGCTGCTCGGGGATATTTCCCGCATTCATCTGGAGCATATGGTCAGCATTCTGCTCTCCCGCGGCTACCTGATGACCGATACCGGGCAGTACGCGACGCTTTCCCTGACGCCGAAGGCGAACGCCGTCCTGCGCGGGCAGGAAACCGTGCAGATGGCGCTGCCGCAGCATGACCTGAAACAGACCAGACGGGAGCAGCAGCTTGCGAATATGCCGGATTACGGCGTGGACGAGGTGCTGTTCCAGAAGCTCCGCCGTGTGCGCGAAAAGCTCGCGGCAAAGGAATTTGTCCCGGCGTATATCGTCTTTTCGGATGCGACGCTGCGCGACATGTGCAACAAGCGTCCGCTGGACGAGACGCAGATGCTCGCCATTTCCGGCGTCGGCAGATACAAGATGGACAAGTACGGCGAGGCCTTCCTGACCGCGCTGCGGGAATACGCCGCGGAGCAGGAACCGGCTGTTCCATAATTTTCCGGTCGCAGAATCGGAAAAACTGCATATGATACTGTTAAGCGGCAATTCCGCGCTCCGGAACGGACGGGAAGTGGCGGCACAGGATCGGTGCAGGCGCCCTCAGAACAGCTTCCGGTCCGGGAGCCGGAAGCGGCGCTTTTCAGATAACAGAGCCGCAGCGGACGGGGACTGTCTGCTGCGGCTTTTTCTGCTCGTCATTTCTTGCGCTGAAAAAGCCCTGTTTCGCATCCAAAATTATTACATTTGACTGAAAACGTAATGAATTTGTACAGATTCACGGAAAGGATGCCGAAATTGATAACCGGATTTTACAAAATGGTCGTTGACATCCCCGCAGAAATATGCTAAAATGGTATCGGGTAAACAGCGCCGGAAACAAAATACGGAAAGTCCGGTGTCTGCGGTTTCCGCACACTGTTTTTTCTGCTTTGTTTGGGGAAAATTTAAGGAGGAGCAACAAAATGAAACGATCTGCTCAAACGCTGGCTCTGCTGCTTGCAGCTTCATCCGCTGCGGGTCTGCTGGCCGGATGCGGCGAGGCTGCCAGTACGGGAAAACAGCTCGATTCCGCAACCGCGGCCGAGGTCGCGGAAATTGCAGCAAAGGACGAGCGGCTGAAAGGCGAACTGGAAAATAAAACCATCAAATGGATGGCGAACTGGGACATCAATCCCGATGCAACCGGCAAATCCACGCCGATTGAACTTGCGATCTTCCAGAGCCGTTACGGCGGCAAGGTTGAGTATCATGAGGTCGTCTGGGAATCCCGCTTCGATCAGCTGACCAATTCGATCAACGGCGATGAGGGCATTGACTTCTTCCCGGCAAACGATCTCGACTGCATCCCGAAGGGCGCAATCAATGATATTTTTGTGCCGATCGACGATTACATTGATTTTGAGGATCCGCTGTTCAAGGACACCAAGCCGATTTCCGATCTGTTCATGTGGAATGGCAAGCATTATGTCATTGCCAATAATGTCACCGGCGATAACTGCGTCGTGATTTATAACCGCGAAACGGTGGAGGAAAACGGCCTGAAGGATCCGGCCAAGCTGTTTGCAGAAGGCAAATGGGACTGGAACACCTTCACCGATGAGCTGAAACAGTTTGCGGATCCGGAAAACGGTCAGTACGGTCTGGACGGCTGGTGGTTTGAAGCCGGTCTTTCCGCAACAACCGGCGTGCCGTATATCGGCATGGAGAATGGCAAGCTCGTCAGCAATCTGAAAGATCCTGCGATTGAGCGTGTGCAGAACTGGTTCTATGAGCTCGGCACGAGCAACTGCGTCGCAATCGGCGTCGGTGATTTCGGCTGGACGACGCATAAGGAGTACATCGGCGAGGGCAAGGAGCTCTTCTATCCGTGCGGCGTCTGGGCGCTGCTCAACGACTCGTGGAAGAAGGACTTCGGCGAGAATGCCATGTTCGTGCCGATGCCGAAGGATCCCGAGGCAAAGGATTACTATATCCCCTGCGGTCTGGACGGCTACGTCATGGTCAAGGGCGGCCACAATCCGGAGGGCGTTGCGAAGTTCGCAGCCTGCAAGCGCATGATGATTACAAATCAGCGCGCAGATGAAATTGCGACCGAGCTGCTTTATACGGACTACGGCTGGACAAAGGAAATGGTCGATATGCTGCACACCTGCCATGATCTGGCACGTGCAAATCCGCATTACGATTTCTACAATGCGGTTTCCAGCGACGTTTCCACGATCCTCGACAGCAGTGAAAACAGTATCCGCATCGCAGCCAAGGGAGAGGTCAAGTGGAGTGAATCCGTCGGCGTAATCAGCTCCGCAGTTGACGCATTTCTTGAGGATGCAAATTCCTGATTCGTGTGACGGATCAGCAGCAGAGTCCGGGGCAGAAAAGCCGGGCTCTGCATTTTTGCGTAATTTTCAATTCAGTTACCCTGAAAAAAATGATAGACCGATTCTTATTTCGTATTCACGACAAACATTCGGTTTTATTTCATGAAATATGTGCATTATGCTCAAAATCGTACTCTATAATTCTACAACCGAACACTTTTTAATTACTTGAAAATCATATGAAACTATGCTATAATGATTATAATGCAACCAATAGGCATCATTATCATTTTTCAGGAGGCGCGGCTATGGGATTCAAAATTAAAAACGGCGTTTTGCTGAAATATGAAGGTGTCAGCGCGCTGGAAAAGCTCGGCATCCGCAAGCAGGATGAAACCCTTGCGGTGCCGAAAAATGTAACGGCAATCGCGGATGAAGCGTTTTCGATGACGGAGGTCAGCAGCATTTTCCTGCCGCCTTCGGTCACGCAGATCGGGGAGCGCGCCTTTGCGCTCTGTGCGGATTTGCAGCATGTTGAGTTTTCCGAGGGCCTGCGGGAGATCGGCACGAATGCCTTTGACGGCTGCCATGTGCTCCGCACGGCCAAGCTGCCGGATACCTGCACGGCAATCGGTGCATGGGCATTCTGCAACTGCGGCGGCCTGCGGTCGCTGCGGCTCTCTGAGAAAATGGAGGCGATCCCCCGCGGAGCGTTCTCCGGCTGCTCCAGATTAGAGGAAATCACTGTGCCGGCCGGCGTCGAGCACATCGACAACCGCGCATTCTATGCGTGTACCTCGCTCGTGAATGTGAAGCTCTCCAAGGGACTGCGCACCATCGGACGCGAGGCGTTTGCGTGCTGTTCCTCGATGAAGGCGATCTATATTCCCGAAACCGTCACCGAAATTGCGGAGGACGCGTTTGCGGGCTGTACAGAGCTCAAGACTGTGATTATCCCGCCGTCTGTGACCAAGCTCCACCCCTATGCATTCGGCTCGGAGAACCATATCCAGACGATCACGACCGTGACGGGCAGCGCTGCACATCAGTTTGCAGTCGACAACGGCATTTTCTGCTATACCGAAAAGGAAGCGGCCAAGCTGCGCGGCTGCAACCCTTCCTTTTTCATTGAATACGGCATCCTGAAAAAATATACGCAGGAATACAACGTGCGGGATATCATGGTGCCGGAGGGAACCATCTGCATCGGCAAGCACGCGTTCGAGCAGAACCGTCAGCTTGTCAGCGTCGTCATTCCGGAGGGCGTTGTGGAGATCAGCAGCTATGCGTTCAACGGCTGCCGCAGTCTTCAGCGGGTCTATCTGCCCACCACGCTCCGGACAATCGGCCGGTTTGCGTTCCGGGACTGCCCGCTGCTGGAGGTCATCCTGCCGCAGGGGATTGAGGTCGTGGAAAAGAACGCATTCCAGGGCTGCACAACCATGCGCAGATTCTATATGCCGGATACGCTGAAGGTGCTTGACAACGAGGCGCTGCGTGACTGCATGTCCCTGAGCGAGCTGCGGTTCTCCGCCAGCCTCGAATCCGTCAGCGAAGGCGTCTGCGTGGGCTGCTCGTCGCTGCGCACTGTCGTCATTCCGGAGGGGCCGCGCTATATCCAGCAGAATGCGTTCCGCGGATGCAGCAGCCTTTCGGAGGCGTTTATACCGGACAGCGTTTCTGAGGTTTCCGGCAATGCCTTTGCCGATACCCCGCTGTTCAAAATGACTGCCGGTCATTATATCGTCGGCAGATTCCTGATTAAAGCGGACGGATACAGCCCAATTCCGGTCGGCGTTCACCGCATCGGCCCGCGTGCCTTTGAGCGCGGCGGACTGCGGCAGGCCGTCATTCCGGAGGGCGTCATCAGCATCGGCGATCAGGCGTTCGCAAACTGCGGCGTCCTGACGGATGTGGTGATCCCGAAAACCGTGACGGAAATCGGCGTGGATGCGTTTGCATATACGCCGTGGATGACGCGCCGCACGGAGCCGTTTACCATCGCAGGCGCAAATATTCTGCTGCATGCAAGTGTCACGACGCCGACGGTGAACATTCCGGTCGGTGTCCGCTGCATTGCGCCCTCGGCGTTTTCGCAGCTGCCCGCCAGACATATCGTGATTCCCGAAGGCGTCACGCATATCCAGCACGGTGCATTTTCGTACTGCGAACAGCTGGAAACCGTTGAGCTGCCCTCGACGCTGCGCCGCCTGGACGGATACATGTTCCACGGCTGCACCAAACTGACAAAGGTGCTGTTCCGCGGCGGCCCGGAAAAGGTCGGCCACGCGATGTTCAGCAGCTGTCTGTCACTGAAAACGGTCACGCTGCCGGATACAATCCGGGAGATTGACAATGAAGCATTTTATCATGCAGGCATTGAGAAAATCGTGATTCCGGACGGTGTCACGCGCATCGGACAGTCTGCATTCAGCCACTGCGACCGCCTGACGGATATTGCGATTCCCGCCTCCGTGACGGAAATCAGCGAGAACGCATTCACAGAATGCCCGAAGTTCCGCGTCCATGCGGATCCCGGCAGCTACGCAGAGCGCTATGCCAAGCAGCATCACATGATGATGACGCTTGTGCCGATGAATATGTCCGTATTTGCGGAGGAACCCGAGGAACAGCTGTTGCAGCAGGATGTGCCGGAGCAGCGGAGAGCCGCCGCCGGCGTACCGGCAAGCACAGATCCCGCATTCCTCTGGGAGCAGCCCAAGCCGGAACCAGCAGCGGCAGAATCCGAAGCGGCCGCACTGCAGCAGACGGAAGCCGTTCCGGAAGCAGCGCAGGCCGAATCGGCTGCGGAACAGTCTGCTGCCGAAGAAAAGCCTGCAAAGCGGCCTGAAAAGGAAAAGCCCGCGAAGAAGCAGGCCGAGCAGAAGCCGGATGCAGATCAGCAACCGGAGAAGAAATCTGCCGGAAAGAAGACCGCGGCGGACGAACAGCCGAAGGAGGCTGCTGCTGAGAAACCCGCAGAACCCGTCACAGAGGAGCAGTCTGCGACGAAGAAGCGGAGCAAGACCGTCACCTTTGACGAGGAAGAGGAGCAGAACTACGCCGAGCGGATCAAGCGCGAGCTGGAAACGGCGCGCAAGAAGTCCGTCACGGCGGATCCGAAGGCCAAGCTGCCGAAGCTCGAGCTGGAGGAGGAGCCTGCACCTGCGCCGGAAAAGCCGAAGCGCCGCAAGAAGAAGGAGCTGACCGAGGAGGAACGCGAGCTGAAACTGCGCGCAAAGGAAACGCCGGAGGAAACCAAGGCGCGTCACCGCGCAAAGCTGCTGGACGATCTGCCCGATCTGCCGCCGGAGCCGAAGAAGCCGCGCCCTGTCGCGGAGCCGCTGCCGGAGGAGATCAAATTGCAGCTGCCGCCGGAGGCGATCCAGACGGAGCCGAAAAAGGAGCCGGTCAGCAAACTGCCGGACATTCCGGAGCTGCCGCGCAGACCGAAGCCCGCAAGGACGATTCGCCTGGATATTCCGATGATCGACGAGGTCAAGCCGATCGAGGTACCGAAGGCAGACGAGGGCAAACCGCCTGTGCTGTCCAACCCGGCGGAGCAGGAGAAGGATCCGTTTGCGGATGCCGATATCCACTGGAACAGCGATCAGACGACTTTCACGATCCGGTTCTGAGAGAAGAATGCAAAAAGGGGATGCGCTTTGGCGCGTCCCCTTATCTTGTCCAAAAGCGGTATCTCCGATGGAATGATAACGGGCTCCGCCCCGTGATAAAGCCGCCGGAGGTACTTGTTCGATAAACACAAAAGAGCACAGCCGAAGCTGTGCTCTTTGTTGTTATGCTGTTGTCATGCCGTTCCGGAAATCAGTCGTCCTTCTTTGCCGGTGCGAGCATTCCGCGGTAAGCAGCTGCATAGTCATCACGTCCGAGCGGCTCGCTGTGCAGATCCTTCAGCGGGGTAACCTTTCTGCGGCAGATGTCAGCAGAATCCCAGCCGAGGCCTTCCTTCATCGCAACAGTGATGTGCGTGTAGTACTTCAGGATGCCCTGTGCATCTTCAACGGTGATCTCGCCGTCGTTGTTGCCGTTCGCATCGCCCCAGACGTCCATTGCATAATGCATGAACGGCAGGCATGCCTTTGCATTTTCGGCATCACCAAATGCCTTCTTAATGGCCTTCATGTCGAAGAACCAGTCACCAACATCCTTCTTTGCAACTCTGACGTGCGTGTAGTAGAGAAGTGCGAGCTGTGCGTCATCAACGCTGACCTCACCGTCGAGGTCGGAGTCGCCGCGGAGAACGAGGTAAACGGAGAACTTGCCTGCTTCCAGACCGTTCTTGATGCCTGCTTCTTCGATGAGCTCATCGCCGTAGCCTGCATCGCGGATTGCCTGCTTCACAGCGTCCTCATCGGTCAGCTTGAAGTAAACAGACTTGATGGTCATGCCAGTACCCTGCGGCATTTCCAGATCAGCCGGCTTCAGAGCATCCGGCTTGAATGCGTCGGTGACATCCTTGGTCTTGAGAACCTGCTCGATGCCGCCCTCATAGAAGTGCAGGGAAACGCTCAGGTTGGAGAGGTCGAATTCAGTTTCTTCCTCGGACCAGAAGACCATACCCTCATCCTTGACACCGTCAAACTCGAAGGAGATGTAGGTGGCAGCAGTGGTGGTGGTCGGTTCCGGTGTGGTGATCGGCGTGGTGGAGGTTACAGGAGCCGGAGTGGTTTCGCTCACCGGAGTGGTTTCGCTCACCGGAGTGGTTTCGCTCACCGGAGTGGTTTCGCTCACCGGAGTGGTAGAGGTGCCCTGAGCCGGCGTGGTATCGCTGCCCTCAGGCGGAGTGGTCTGAACCGGAGTCGTTACACTGCCCTCAGCCGGCGTGGTGTCGCTTGCCGGTACGGTAGTGTCTTCCGGATTCGTGGTCGTCGTAACCGTGGTCGTGGTGGACTCAGATGCTACTGCGGTGGTCGTGGTGACAGCCGGAGTGGTGTCGGTCACGACTTCGATGATACGCTCGACATCGAAGAATGCGCTGCCGCTCATGCCGTAATCGGACTCAGCGGAAGCAGTCAGCTTCTTGGAGGACTTGATTTCCTTAATGGTGTAGCCCTCTGCCAGCCATTTTGCCTCGTACTTGTCGCGGATGGCCTGTGCGACTTCGTCAGCCTTGTCATCCTCAAGCGTCAGGATTGCCTTTGCGGAGTAGCCGTCGATGGAATACTCAGCGCTGGTTGCCTTATCGGTAATTTCCTTGATGCTATTCTTGCCGGTGAGCGGAATGGTAACATTCACATACTCGCCGTAATTGCTGTTGATGAATTCGACAGCCTTATCGTAGCCCTTCTGGACACGCTCGTCTTCCCAGAACTGGGAAACCGTAGCCGGCTTCTTCTCCTCGAACTTGCTGATGACCTTATCAGCGTACTTTTCCGGAGCGCCGACACCCTTTGCAGCCTCAACGAGCTTCTCGGTGTAGTCGGTGTAGAGCGTATCGAGATCGGATGCGGAAGCGCTCAGTGCCTTCACAGCCTCGATCATCTTAGCAACACAGCTCTCGCCGTCCTTTGCCTTCTTGACGTACTTGTCCAGCTTATCGTTGAACTTTGCGGTGTTGCCGCCGTTCTTTGCAGCAGCATCCTTCAGGAGCTGTGCAGCCTCATCGAGCTTTGCGAGGACATATTCCTCAACAGCCTTGTAGTCGGTGTAGGTCTTCCCCTTGTCATCGGTCAGGGTGATCTTGTAGGAAACAGTCTTTGCCTCAGCATCGAACTTGGCATCAACCAGAACCTTGCAGCTCAGGTTGAACTTCGTCCAGTCAGCCTTGACCGGCTTGCCGCCGACCGTGCCTTCCTTGCCGCCGTTCTGGATGCGCATTTCCTGCTCGATCAGAGCGCCTGCGATCTCGCCGATGTTTGCAATCTCGAATTCAGCCTTGCCGGTGCCGTCGCTGTTGACAGTGATCTTTGCCGGGGAAACAGCTGCGAGAAGATCGTCTGCCGTAGCAGAGTCGATGCGGTCAGACTTCAGCATCGCTTTCTTTGCGTACTTCTTGCCCTGTTCAAGAGCAACCGTGAAGCTCTTGTCGCCAGCTGCCAGCAGGGCAGCTTCAGCTTTGTCGTTCCAGTCGGAATGCAGACCGACCAGCGGATCTTCTTCATTCAGCGGGACGAACAGAACACGCTCCTGATCGACAACGATCGGGAATTTCGTTTCAGACTCTGTTCCTTCCGCTGCGCTGATGTTCAAGTTTGCTGCGACAGCGGAAAGCTGGCTCAGCACGAGAATCGAACTGGAAGCGGCTGCAAGTGTACGCTTGAAAATTGATTTCATTCTAACCTCTCCTTTGTTATAATGGATTATGTACGGAATGTGTCACAGATCCGTGTTCAAAGCGGGTCGTACAGCCTGATTTCGATCCTCTTGCGTACTGGGACACATATACATACTGCCATTATAGCATTATTCTCCGAAAATTGCAAGCGTTTTTGCCCAAATTGTAAAGATTCAACAAAGTGCATATTTTTGTATCACAGCGTTTAGCGAATTTTAACACGCATTTTCCGGTCTTTTCCACATCCCGGAAACGGCAGAATTGCTGTATCCGGCGGGAATTCTTGTCAAAATGCACAAAAGCGCCCAAAGATTGCGGATTATTGAAAGTTAATAAATAAATTTATATCAAAATCGTACAAAAAGTATTGACAAACCAGAAATTATGTGCTATAATACAGACAAGAAAAGAACAGAAACACCAGACAGAACAGGAGGCGTTCCCAATGGGCTAACAGCATAAATCGCAATCAAGAATCAAAGAAAGGATGTGCTTCCGATGCAGAGGTACAGCGGCGGTTGAATACCGCGAAGGAGACAATTAACAAATGTATGAACCAAATAGCCAAAAGGATGTGTTTCCGATGCAGAGTTCAATGAGCGGATAAAATCATTTACTGATCGGGTCGATCAATATCAGGATGCCAAAATCAAGCAGAAGGATGTGTTACCGATGTACAGGTAAGCGTGTTCGCAAGAGGCGGATAACAGCAGGAAAATCTGAGAAGAAAGGAAGTGCTACCGATGCCGTGCTCCCATAGACAGCACAGCGGCCGATATGGTATAGGTCGGAAGCCGTGCGGTGAATCAAAAAGCTGACGACACTGTCACCCGTGCAGACAGTGTCGTCGCTTTTTTATAGTATTGCGCTCCGGCACACCGGGGCTTTTTGCTGCTCAGAGGTTTTTCGCAGCATAACCCGTCCAGCTGCGGTCGCGGGAGAGCGCGCCGCCTGGCGCAAAGACCTGTGCCGCGTCCGCATCATCCAGCAGATACGCGTCAAACCATGCATTCATGTAGCCCGTATAGGAGCCCGGGCTCGTGCAGCATTTGGTATGACCGGCATTTTTCAGGCTTGCGTATACCGCCGTGCAGTTCGTCGCGTTATACGCGGGTTTGACATACAGCGATGCCGGAACAATCCAGTCAGAGGAGCCTGCCGCGTAAAACGTCGGGACGGTCAGCTGTGCGGCACTGCCGGTCTGGACATTGCCCGCAATCGTAAAAACGCAGTCGATGCGTGCATCAGCGGCTGCGGCCTTGACGGCGCTCATGCCGCCCTGCGAATGTCCCGCCGCTCCGATGTGTTCCAGATCCGCCTTGCCGTAAAAGACGCTGTCGGCGTCGGCGTTTTCCGCGGTGATAAAGTCGATTGAAGCGCGCTGCGCATTGCCGTTTCCGGCGAACAGCTCGCGGTTCGCGATGACGATGTAGCCGTGCTCAGCCAGCCCGGAGAGCAATCCGTAATACAGTGCGGGCGCGCACATGGTACCGTTTGCCCAGACGATAACCGGGTAGGTCGCCTCATCCTGCACGAGCAGGCTTTCGGGATAGAAAACAATCTGTCCTTCGCTGAGCCAGTCGTCGCAGATGACGCCGCCGCTGTTGTAGGAAGCGGCGGATACGGGTGCCGCTGCGGCACCCTGCACGAATGCCGTGCAGAGCATGCCTGCAAAGAGCGCGCTGAACAGCTTTTTCTTAATTTGTTTCATAATATAACATCCTTTCTCAGTATGATTCATCCGCGTCCGTTTTACATGCGGATATTTTAATTATAACAAGATTGCTCTTATTTGTCAATATTAGCGCAAGAAAAAACAGATTTCTTCTATTGAAAGGGGTGCGTGCTGTGTGAAATAAACATGAAACCGGTTTTTCAGAGAATTGACTTTTTCAGGGAAATCCTTTATAATAAGCCCAAAGATTCTCACAATCGGAGGGGCGATATGAACGCGCTTGCAATAAAAACAATCCCCGTATCGGATCAGTATGAAAACGAATGCATTGTGATTGATGATATTCCGTTCCATGAATATCTGATAAAATGGTATCAGGGAAACGGGTGGGGCAAGATACCGCAGCCAATCGCACCTGTGGAGGATCTTGCGTTCGCATGGAACGCGGAATATGATTATGAGGGCGACGCAAGATTTATGGCGTTTCTTCTCAAGCAGGATAAGGTGAATCTGCCGCTGCTGCTTTGTCCTGATGACTGCGATTTTTCATGTATTGTTATCGTCGCAGAAGTGGAGAAAACAGCAGATTTTGTCTATTGGAAACGCATAGGCAAAATCAATCATTCCATTGAAACTTTTGAAGAAGAAAAGGCGCACGGCATTGCTTATGTTGAAGCCTATACCGAGGAGGACTGGATCAAGTATCATGATCCTGACCTGCATGATGTTCACTCTGATACATGGCGTGAATGGATTTCTGCAAACTGGTCAGAGGAATTATTCCGGCGGAGAATCAACTATACTTACCCCTGCTATCAGGATGACAGAAACATTGATTGGATATATGAATGCAGCTGGTGTTTTGACCGGAACCAATATGATGAACTGACTGCTTCATGCAATCCGCATTGGTTCATGGACGGAGAATGATATGATTTACAAACACTGCTGCACTTCGCCGCTCGGCAAGATCACCCTTGCCAGTGACGGCGAAGCCCTCACGGGATTATGGTTTGACGGGCAGAAACACTTTCCCCATAATCTTGCAGCAGAAAGCACCGAAGCAGAGCTGCCGGTATTCACTCAGACCGTCAACTGGCTTGATGCATATTTCAGCGGAAAAGAACCTGACTTCATGCCGCCGATCAGCCTGCACACCACACCGTTCCGCAAAGCTGTCTATGATATACTCCTCACGATACCTTACGGGCATACCATGACCTATGGCGAGATTGCGGGTATCCTCGCAGAGCAACAAGGCATTCAGCGTATGTCAGCGCAGGCAGTCGGCGGAGCGGTCGGACATAATCCGATTGCAATTATCATTCCCTGTCACAGGGTGATCGGAGCAGACGGCAGCCTGACGGGATACGCGGGCGGTCTGGACAGAAAGAGCTGGCTGCTTCGGCTTGAACAGACCGACACAATATAAAACACCCCCGCAGACGCATTTGAATCTGCGGGGGTTCATATGTTCATAAAGGATGCCGGCGGCGGGGGTCGAACCCGCACGGTATCGCTACCAACGGATTTTGAGTCCGTCACGTCTGCCAATTCCATCACGCCGGCTTACCGGAACAGTATAGCATATTTTGCGTGTTTTGTCAATCCCCGATGCAGCGCCCGTCAGAAAAAATGCGGGAGAGCCTCTTGCATAATCGGGCGAAAAGTAGTATAATAGGAAAGGCAATTTTGATTTCCCGTTCAGACACACACAGGAGGCTAAATTTATGTGTGGAATCATCGGCTTTTCAGGCCGCATCGACAACGCGGAGGCTGTTCTTTCCGAAATGATGAATCGGATCCGTCACCGCGGACCGGATGCAGGCGGCAGGTATCTCAATGGCGAGATTGCCCTCGGACACCGCCGGCTTTCGATCATCGACATCACAGAGCAGGGCGACCAGCCCATTTATAATGAAGACCGATCAATGGTGCTCGTCTTCAACGGTGAGATCTACAACTACAAGGAAATCCGGGAGGCGCTGCTTGCAGCGGGACATACCTTCCGGACGGAAACCGACTCGGAGGTGCTGATTCACGGCTACGAGGAATACGGCACGGAGCTGCTCAACAAGCTCCGCGGCATGTTTTCCTTTGTGATCTGGGACGAAAAGGAAAAGACGCTCTTCGGCGCACGCGACTTCTTCGGCATCAAGCCGATGTATTACGCGCAGATGGGCGGCAGCTTCCTCTTCGGCAGTGAGATCAAGGCGTTCCTGCCGCATCCGCATTTCAAAAAGGAACTGGATACGGATGTGCTGGAGCAGTATCTGACCTTTCAGTATTCCCCGACGGAAGAAACATTTTTCAAGGGCGTGAAAAAGCTGCCCGCCGCACATTATTTTCTCTATCGGGACGGCAAGCTGACCGTTCAGCGGTACTGGGATGTGCATTTCCATGCAGACGACGCGCCGCTGCTTGGGGACTGGGTCAAGACGATTTCGGAAACCTTTCAGGATTCCGTCGCCGCGCACAAAATCGCGGACGTCGAGGTCGGCAGCTTCCTGTCATCCGGCGTCGATTCCAGCTATGTTGCCGCGGTCGCGGACGTGGACAAGACCTTTACGGTCGGCTTCGGTTCGGACGAAAAATACAACGAAATCGGCTGGGCGAAGCGCTTTTCCCGCGCAATCGGCAAGGAGAATTACAGCCATGTGATCACTCAGCAGGAATACTGGGATGCGCTGCCGAAGATCCAGTATCAGATGGACGAGCCGCTGGCGGATCCTTCCTGTATTGCGCTGTATTTCGTCTGCAAGCTGGCCGCGGAGCAGGTCAAGGTCGTGCTCTCCGGTGAGGGCGCCGATGAAATCTTCGGCGGCTACAATGTATACAGCGAACCGGGCGCGACGTGGTATGACCGTCTGCCGATGATCGTCCGGCGGGGCGTTGCGAATGCCGCAAGCCTGCTGCCCGCAAAGCGCGGCCTCAACTTCCTGGTGCGCAAGGGCAGAACGATTGAGGAGCGCTTTATCGGCAATGCGTATATCTTTACGCCCGCCGAGCGCAGGGCGCTGCTGAAAATCAAAACAGATGCGCCTGCCCCGACCGAGGTGACAAAGCCGTTTTATGACAGAGTCAAAGACGCCGACACGGTCACCAAAATGCAGTATCTCGATCTGCACCTGTGGATGACCGGCGACATTCTGCTGAAGGCGGATAAAATGAGCATGGCGCATTCGCTGGAGCTGCGCGTGCCGTTCCTCGACAAGGAGATCATGCGGGTTGCGGAGCAGATCCCGACGAAGTTCCGCGTGACGCACCGCGTTGCGACAGATGACAAAACGCCCTATACAACGAAATATGCGATGCGGCTTGCTGCCAAGCGCGACACGCCGCCGGAAACCGCCGATACCGCGGCGAAAAAGAAGCTCGGTTTCCCGGTGCCGATCCGCGTGTGGCTGAAACAGGATGACTGTTACAGTACCGTGCGCACGGCGTTTGTTTCGCCGGATGCAGAGCACTTCTTCCATACGGAGAAGCTGATTCAGCTGCTGGACGACCATAAGAACGGCAAAAAGGACAACAGCCGCCGCATCTGGACGGTCTATATGTTCCTTGTGTGGTACAAGGTGTATTTCGGAGAGAATGCGGGCGCATAAGCCCGCCTGTTAAATAACACGCCGGAGGTATAACAATGAGCGAGCAGCAATATTCGCATCTGATCGACCTGAATGATTATCCCGTGGAATGGTGGAACAAGGTCATTTCACTCGGCGCTTCGATGTACGCACATCCGCAGCGCTATGTGCAGGCCTGTGCCGGAAAGATCATGGCGACGCTCTTTTATGAGCCGTCCACCCGCACGCAGATGAGCTTTCAGTCCGCGATGATCCGCTTGGGCGGCAGCATCATCGGCTTTGACAATCCGATGAGCAGCTCTGTTTCCAAGGGCGAGAACATCAAGGATACGACAAAGGTCGTCAGCTCCTATTCGGATATCCTCATTATCCGGCACCCCCTGGCGGGAACCGCGAAGGCAGCCGCACTGACCGCGGAATGCCCGGTTGTCAATGCGGGCGACGGCGGACATCTGCACCCGACGCAGACGCTGACCGATCTGCTGACGCTGAAAATGGAAAAGGGACGCCTCGATCATCTGACGGTCGGCCTCTGCGGCGATCTGCTCTACGGCAGAACGGTGCATTCGCTCTGCAAGGCGCTGTCCTGCTACGAGGGCAACAAATTCATACTGATTTCCACGCCGGAGCTCCAGATTCCGGAGTACATCACGAAAATGCTGCGCGATTCCGGCTGCGAATACCGCACGGAAAGCTCGCTGGATGATGCAATCGGGGAACTGGATGTGCTGTATATGACGCGGATCCAGCGGGAGCGCTTCCTTTCACAGGCGGATTATCTTGCGCAGAAGGATGTTTATCGTCTGACGACGGACAAGATGAAGCGCGCAAAGAAGGATCTTGCGGTGCTGCATCCGCTGCCGCGTGTCGATGAAATTGAAATCGCAGTCGATGACGATTCGCGTGCGCTGTATTTCAAGCAGGCGCAGTACGGCATGTATGTCCGCATGGCGCTGATTCTGCGGCTGCTGGAAAGCGAGGAGCCGGTGCCGCTGCTGCGCGGCCGGGAGGATCATTCGCTCCGCTGCGTGAACCCGAAGTGCATCACCGCGCAGGAGCATTATCTGCCGCATCAGTTCACGGAAATCGGCGGCCGCACGGTCTGCGAATTCTGCGAGGAACGCGCACTGGAGGCGGAAAGCGGTATCGCTGCGCGATGATGATAATGGGGCTCTGCCCCATACCCCGCTTAAGGGCTACTAGCCCTTAAGAATCCCGAAATAAAAGTGTTTGAGCATTCGACAGCGGTCGATATATCTCTGCATACAAGAGGGGACGTCCTGTGTAATGGGGCGTCCTCTTTCTTTATGCGGCGCCCCCAGCGGGGAGTTTGAGGGCAGAGCCCTCTTTTTTTATCCATCGGAGATCCCGAATCTTTTACAAGCGAATTTCGGGCAATACAAATTGAATAGTTGTTCTGCCCGCAACGTTCCAATATTGGACAAAATTGCAGAATAAGATTAAGATATTATGATGTTGTATTGACATTTGTCTGCAAATCCGTATAATATACGTGTTCGCGCGGATAGATTATAAGTACATGTTGATGATACCGGAAGAAGTTGTGCATACAAATGCACCGTTACGGGAGGTAACTATGAAAGAAAATGCGAAAAGAAGATTCCTCTCGCTCTCCGCAGCCGTCCTTGCGCTGCTGAGTATGCAGAGCGGCATGATCACCGCCTCTGCGGAGGAAGAACCCCTGACCAACGACCCTTTTGCGGGCTCTGACTGGAACACAGTTTCCTGCGTCCCGTTCGCATTCGATGACTTCGGCGCTGTTTCGGAAACAGTCGAAGCCTTCGGCCTGCAAACCTTCGATTATACCGGCGCTAACGGCGTCGATGCAGATGACGTGTCCTATCTCGAATCCGTCATCAACACGCTGTATGCCGAAACCGGCTACAACGGAACAAACGGAAAGCGTGTGCAGTACATCGGCAAGCTGCGCGTGGATATCAACGGTGACGGCATGGCCACGCCGGAGGATTACTGCCTGCTCATGCGCTATGTGCAGAACGATTTCACATTCACGATTGACACGGAATCCATGTCCGCGACAATCACA
Organism: Oscillospiraceae bacterium; assembly: GCA_016281125.1. Lineage (GTDB taxonomy): Bacteria > Bacillota > Clostridia > Oscillospirales > Ruminococcaceae > Firm-04. The sequence goes on from JAEEIA010000053.1 coordinate 129,341, forward strand.
TCCTACACCGGCAAAGACAAACCGGATCTCGTGATCCCGACCGAGGTATTCTACAAGGGACACATCTTCCCGGTCATGGGAATCCGGGAAAATGCATTCAGCGGCCACACGGAGCTGAAAAGCGTCACCATGCGGGATTACGTCCAGCCGCTCTGGCACAGCAAGGACAATCCGGCCGAGCCGCTCCGGAACCACGGCAAGGTCACCGCAAGCACCTGCCTGAAAATCGGCAAAAATGCATTTGCGGACTGCACCGCGCTGACAACGGTCTATCTGCCGCAGAACACGATTCTTGCGGATTACGCTGTCTTTACACGCACGCCGTTCAGCAAAACCGCATATTCCGTGCATGACGGCATCTGCTATCTGACCGACAGCGACAGCACCACGGTCATCGCATATGCGCTGACGAACAGCCGCAAGCATATCATCAATTACGGCACGCACAGCCTGGAGCTCGCAGACGGCACAACCGCATTCAGCAAGCTGCTCGCAAAGCAGCTGGATCCGGAGTCGCTCTATAACATCCGCATTCCAGATTCCCTGGTCTTTATCGACGACGACGCGCTCCGGGATTTCACCGGCTTGCAGACACTCAACAACCATTCCTTTAAGGATTGTTCTGCGGATGTGCAGGCTCTTGTCAAGCGCTATCTCGCTGCGTTCAACAACACGCAGTTCATCGCGGACATCACGAAAGAGAAAATCGCAAAATATGTGTATGACATTGTCACGGATAAAGATTATGACGGCACTGAGCGTTCGGCTGCACTGCTGTTCGCAAAGAAGATTGCCAGAGAAACGGAATACAGCGAATATTACAGCGTTTCCAAAGAACCGAACACAGCCGGCGTGTACACAATCAGCCCGCAGTTTGACCTGTATCTGAACGACGACTATTATATCAATGACCTCTGCCGCGGCAGCAACAATTCCGCGAGCGCCGTGTTCCTGCTCGGTGACGGCGGCAAAATCCCTGCCTATACGCAGTGCGAGGGCTTTGCACTGGCAACCTCTCTGGTGCTGGATACACTCGGCATCCGCAATTTCTTCTGCGGTCAGAATCTGCACGCACTGAACATCATTTATATCGACGGCCGCTGGTACATGTATGATATGTCCGGCGTCAGCTCCAGGGCTGAGGAGGACGTCATTGCAGATGACGTCTGGGAGCTCAGTGAGGATCAAACCTACCTGACGCTGAAAAAGGCCGGCATCTTCGGCTGTTACAGCGGCATTCCGTTCGGCAAGGATACAACATGGATTTCCCTCAGCCGTCAGTTTGAGCTGTATCCGTCCTCCTGCACCCGTCAGCAGACCATGGGCTATCCGCGCGTGATCCTCAATCAGCCGGCGGACGAATATGAAACCCTGAACCCGTATATCCTGCGCCTGCGGGAATATGCGCCGGAAACCGCTGAGGAGGAGGCCGTGTTCAGCGGCGCGCCTGTGACGATGGTGAGAGAATCGCTTGCACCAAATGACTGGCACATTCTCAACCAGGTATACTACTACATCGGTGCGGACGGCGATTTCCTCCGCAACGGTGTGACGCCGGACGGTTACCGCACGGACAAGAGCGGTGCTTACATTCCGGAGGACTGACCGGCAGCCGGACAGCCTGACAGTCCGGCACACCCAATACGATTTCGCCTTTTTCCAAACATCCACCTTATGCAGAACAGCCTCACCGATTTCGGCCGGTGAGGCTGTTCTGTTTGCCGGGGGATCTGGATCTCCGACGGATTCAAAGCGGTATCTCCGATGGATTGATAATTGGACTCCGCCCCAAGCCCCGCTTAAGGTCTGCCAGCCCTTAAGAATCCCATTTTATGATAATTCAGATAATACATCCTTTTTATTCAAAAATGGAATCTATGGATACATCCCCAACAGAGGGCTTAGAGCAGCGTTCCCATGATACATCATCACGCAGCAGCCCCTATTTCACGCGCCGAAAAAAATTTTTTCGGAGAATAGTAACCAGCTGCCGATGCTTGCCGTCTTAGTTTACAGAGGGTTCAACAGAGGGGGCGGTGTTTTTCTGAAAAAACACTTTACAAATGAAGAATCCTGTATTATAATGAAACCGGAATACGCCCGCCTGCGCACGGCGGAGCAATTCAGAAAAGGATGTGATTTCATGTTCCAAAAGCATACGAAGGTCATCATTGCAAGCCTGCTTGCCGCAACGATGACGGCTTCCGCAGTCACGCAGCTTGCAGCACCGCTGACTGCGCTGGCAGGACAGGTTCTGGACGAGGGAACCTTTGAATACAAGATGGTTCCGTGGCATCTTACAGCAGCCTCTCCGGCCAAACAGAACTTCAACTTCGAGGACGGCGCACTGCATGTCCAAATTCTTGTGCCGGAAGGCGCCGAAAAGGCAAAGTGGGATCTTCAGCTGAAATATCCGGGGCTGAGCTTCAAAAAGAATCATGTTTACGAGGTCAGCTTCAAGGTCAAGGCCAGCCGTGCCGGCATGGAGCTCTGCTCCAAGATCGGTCAGACCGGCGCACCGTGGGAGGAGTATTTTGAGCTCGACGGGCACGGCATGGGTGAATACGGCGAAAACAGTATGCACATGGGGCCGGATATGGACGGTCAGTGGGGTTCCCCGGTCAAACTGACCACGGAATATCAGACCTTCTCCGGAACATTCACGCCGACACGCGATCTCGAATGTGTGGCATGGATTTTCGAGTATGCAAAGGACTCCAAAGGCTATGGCGGCAATGCACAGCACGGCGATGAGCTCTGGTTTGACGATATGTCGATCATCTGCACGACCTGCAACGACTGCGGGGTGCACGAACCGCCGCACACTTCCTACTACGGCATCACCAGCCGCGCTTACAGCGGACTGCAAAACAATTTCATCTCCGTGAATCAGCTCGGCTATTACCCGCAGCTCGCCAAAATTGCGACGTTCAGCGACAACGCAGGTGATGACACTCACAATGCCGAAACGCTCGAGCTGACCGAAGAAACCTATCCCTATGAAATTGTTGACAATACGTCCGGCAAGACCGTGTATACCGGCACGACCGGAAAAGGCTTCGCTGACGAGGATTCCGGCGACCGTGTTTATAAGATCGACTTTTCGGAATTCAGAACACCGGGTGAATACTACCTCCGGATCAAGGACACGGAATGGCGTTCCTTCCCGTTCCGGATCGGTAATGACATCTATCAGGAAAAAGATCACGACATGCTGACCAACGCGCTCAATTACTTCTATCAGAACCGCTCCGGCGTGGACATTACACAAAATTACATCACCTCCGGCGAAAAGAGCGAGCTTGCGCATGCGGGCGGCCATAAGAAGGACACCGCAACCGTGCAGACAGCATGGCGCGGCGAATACCTGGATAAAGAGGAAGCAACCACGACATACGGCTCCTCCAAGATCGACGTGACCGGCGGCTGGTACAACGCGGAGAATCACTCCAAATACATGACAGAAGGCGGCATCTCCGTCTGGACACTTCAGAATATGTACGAGCGTGCATATCAGAACGCAGACGGAAAGGAAAAGTTTGCAGACGGCTCCGGCACGGTTGTAGTCCCGGAAACCGAGAACATGATCCCGGACATTCTCGATGAGTGCAGATATGAGCTGGACTTCATGCAGAAGATGAAGGTCGCAGAGGACGAACCGACATGGGGCGATTACGCAGGTCTTTACTATCACGCAGTCAAGGATCACAAGTGGACCGGCCTTGCCGTCAGACCGTGGGACTACGAAACCGAATGGAAAACCGTCCGCATTGTCAGCCCGCCGACCTTCGCCGCAACGCTGAATTACGCGGCATGTGCGGCACAGGCCGCAAGACTCTGGGCGGATTATGATGCGGAATACGCGGCACAGCTGATGCAGAGCGCCAAGGAGGCCTACGCCGCATACAAGCAGCACCTGTATACGCCAGACAGAGATGAAAACGTCAAGGACGGTTCCCTGTATGCACCGCTCAGTTACGGCTATTACGGCGAACGCGATACCCAGATAAATGACGATGCTTACTGGGCAGCCTGTGAGCTCTACATTTCCGCAAAGGCACTGGAGGACAGTGCGGCCGCGGATTACCTCAAGGAGCTGTCTGAATCCGCTTATGCGTTCGATGTTCCCGCAAAAGTGAGCGGCGGAGATAACAATCCCAGCGGCGGCAGCTGCACCTGCTTCAACATGGGCAATCCCGCAGCGGCCGGCTCCCTGTCGCTGGCACTGCACAGGGATCTGCTCAGCAATGAACAGAAAGAGAAGCTCGGGGACGCAATCCGTGCAACGGCAGATGAATACATCAAGAAGGAAGCTGCGCAGGGCTACGGCATTCCGTATGAGAATGACGGCTACGGCTACTTTACCGGGGCCGACCCCTTCGATTACAATCCGATCGGCTTTGAGTACGGTTCCAACGCAATGACTGTGTACAACATGATCGCAATGGCATATGCCTATGATCTGACCGGCGACACCAAGTATATGAACGGCATCTCGGCCGGTATGGATTACCTGCTCGGCAATAACCCGATGGCATTCTCCTTTGTGACCGGATACGGTCAGTACGGCACCGAAAAACCGGTACACAGATACTGGTGCTATGAGCTTGACAAGACGCTCCCGAAGGCACCGGACGGGATCCTCGTCGGCGGCCCGGATGCAAGTTCAATGGATGAATACATGCGGGCAATCGGTTTTGTCCCGAACGAATTCAGCAACAAGTCCGAGCGCTGCTATGCGGATTCTGTCGAGTCGTGGGCATCCAACGGCATCGCGCTGCAATGGAATGCGCCGTTTGCGTGGATCGTTTCCTTCCTCCAGGATGAGGTTCCGGGTGTTCCTGTTCCCGTTACGCCGACGGATCCGCCGGAAACCACAGAGCCGCCCGTCCAGACGACGGAGCCCGGCAGTGTTTCCACGGTTGATCCGGGAGTGAGCAAATGGGGCGACATCACCTGCGATAACTCCGTGGACGTCGCAGACGCCGTGCTGCTCGCAAGATTCCTGAATCAGGATGTGGAAGCACAAATCACTGACCAGGGTCTGAAAAACGCAAACGTCGTCAGCGGTCAGCTGGATTCCGACGATATTTCCGCAATTCTCCTCTGCATTGCAAAGCAGATTCCGCATGAGCAGTTCCCGCTTGCTAAACTGCCGTCAGCCAAAGGCTGATTTGCAGATATTGACACCGATGCAGAAACATCTGTGAACCAACATTCGGAACAGACATCAGACACTGACATCCGGACACAGACACCCCGGAACGGACATCATTGAACAGACATCCCGCCAGGACACCGCGAGCTGCCCCCCTTGGGAATGACAGCACTGAACAGAATGTTACCCCCGCAGATTCCGAACGGACTGCGGGGGTTCTGCTTTTCCTCCGCGGAGGCAACCCCGAAACCGGATGACTGCCCTGCGAATACTTATATAAAATACACATTTTCGGCACAGAAAATTTGACAGACGATTTTTACGGGATGTATTGACATTTATCTGTCATGGTGTTATAATATAATTGGCGAATATGGCTAATACCGTTCAACCTTCAAAGGAATATTTAGTGAATCAGGGATGATGCGTTATGGGAATCGCACGGGCACGGTGTGCAGTGTAGCATCGGCACCGTCAAAAAACGCGATCTGATATTTGTTTTGCCACAGCTCTTTTGCGGCAAAAATACTCTGCCGGTACACTGCAATACAGCCGAATCAATACCATGACTATCTTACAAAAAAGCGGAGGAAACCATCATGAAAAAGAAAGAAAAAGATCCGAGTCAGAATCAGGTAATGGAGGGATTCAATCCCCGGGTATACCGGTCGCTTTCCCTCCTGTTCACCGTTTTAACCGTACTGAATCTTGCGGTTATCATCTACGCATTCGCACGCACCGGTTACGGCCTCTGGCATGCAGAGGACGCGCTGAGCTATATTGCGAAGATCGACAGCAATTTTGAGGACATCAACCAGAGTGTTCTGAAAATTGAACTGTATCCCGACGATCAGCAGCTCATTGCCAACAATATTGACAACATTTACACCTATCACCGGAACATGGTGAACAACGCTGAGGCGTTCCGGAAGATAGACCTCTCCAACATTGACAAATCACTGTCCGAAGAATTTGAAGCAACGTATAAAAAGGCAGAAAGCTACTACGCCACCATTCAGGAGAATCTGAACGCGGTCAAGAGCAAGGTTGCTTCACCGGATGTGCTGCGCGATACTAATACGGAGCGCCTGCGCGAGGAAACAAGCGAAGCGCTGAACAAGCTGTTTGAAAAGCAGGACGAGGCGACCTACAAGTTCTTCTGCCGCGTCGGACAGAGCTTTCTGCTTGTGATTCTGTTCCTGCTGGCCACCATGCTGACCGGCCTGTATGCCATCGCAAGAATCAAAAAGCATGACCTTGCATTTGCCGAAAAGCTGCAAAACAGCAAGATGAAAACGGCGAATATCCGCCAGAAGGCTGTCGAAATCGCATACACCAATGTCGTCACCGGGCTGAAAAACCGCTATGCGCTGGAAGAGGATCTCGGGGAACGTCTGAAGGGCGAGGACATCTCGATTGCGCTGTTCAACTTCAACAACTTCAAGAGTCTCAACGAAAACTTCGGCCGCGACTTTGCAGACGAATTTGTATCCGTCATTTCCAAGCGGATTACCACAACCTTCGGAAAGCAGGGCGAGGTGTACAGCACGGATATCGACGAGCTCTGCATCGTGTTCAACAAGGAAATCCCCAAGAGCAGAACCGCCGGATTCTCCTCCAGAATGCTGGATGCACTCTCACAGCCCGTTCAGGTTCAGAATACGACGGTGCAGCTCACCGTTGCCGGCTGCCTCTTCCATTGCAGTGCCGGTTCCTATGCTTCCGCCGCAAAAATGTTCATTCCCATTGACCACGGCATGAGCCAGGCCAAGGCCATGAGCATGGAGCAGGGCAAGAGTGTCCTGATTCCGGTTTCGTAATATCAGCAAGATAACCTTATCATACTGAAAAACAGACAAATCCCCTCTGATTTGTCTGTTTTTATTTTGTTAATTTTAAGTTATCTTGTGTAATTTATACAATTTATGATAGAAAAACTATCTATTCATACAAACTTCCAAATCTGACAAAAAAACGCAATATAAGCTGTTGACAATTTACATAAATTATGCTATTATGTGAATGGTAATTGATAATGATTACCACAAAAATACAAACAAAATACATTGTAAAGGGGTTTTGGTTATGAAAACGCAGAGCAAAAAAAAGACAGCCGCTGTCGTGACCGCACTGGTCACCGCAATGACAGCATCCGGTGCATGTTCTGCACTCGGTGCGACCGCAGTAGGTAACACCGCCTTCCCCTATACAATGTTTGCCGCCTCTGAGGCAGACGGCGCACTGACTGTCAATGCAAAACATTTTTGCCTCAACGGCAGTATCGCATCCAACGGAACCATCGTGACCGGAAAAAAGATCAACCTGAACGGCAAAAAAACCGAGCACGCCGAATTGGAGATACCGTATTCCGGCACCGCAGTCGGGAACCGTTATTTTGCGAATGCCCAAACAGTTGATACCCTGGAAGTGTCTGCTCACAATGTCAACCTGAATCAGACCATGGATGTCGCCGGGGAAGTTTCCGTCCGCGGCAACGCCAACATCAACGCTTCTGTCAGAGCAGACTCGGATATTTTGATCAGCGGCAATGTCAGCAATTTCAACAATGCCGTTCTTTATTCAGAATTCGGAAACATTGAGATCGACTGCAACAACGTCAGTCTGACCGGACTGATCTACGCTCCGCTCGGTGATGTTGTCATCACGGCAAACAATATCAACCTGAACAATGTCGTCATCATTGCGGACACAATCACGCTCAACGCAAACAATGTCAATGCCAATTACGGCAGATCCTATGCGGACGCAGTCGGCACAGGCTCAGAAACCAAGGCTGAGTATATCACCAGATTCAACAGCTACATGATGGACAAGGAAGCAGCGAACATCCTCGACATGCTTTCGCAGTATTACACCGTCACGCCGCTGGATGCAGGCGAGTTTGCCGCAATCAGCGTCACCGCACCGCTCGCGCCCGGCTTCATGGTTACGCTTGACTTCGACGTACAGCAGTACCGTATTGAGGGCTACGGCAATTTGTCCGTTATGAAGACCGACGGTGTCCAGCAGATGAGCACCATCGTCCTGACGCCGTTCAATAAGGATCTCCCGCTGATTTCCACGGACTACATGTTCATGGGCGAGAGCCGGATCTCCTATATCGAGTTCTACGGTCTCGGCATCAACGGCGACGAGAATATCCCGGCATTCGACGCACTCAGACCGCTGACCGAAAAGTACGCACAGTTCCCGGATCAGCCGCCGACACCGGGCTGGTTCGATGAAGTCCGCACGATGGGTCTGTTCAAGGTTTCGACCTACAAGGACGACGACGCAATCAGCCAGATGCTCTACGACAGCTTCCGCATTACGCTGGATGCTTCCATGAGCGCACCGGATCTCAATGCTGAGGAGCGCCTCGCAAGATACAACGGTACACAGGAATACGTCGATCACCTGATCAGCAGCCCCGGCGTTTCGACCGCAATCTTCAATATGTGTCTTGGTCCGGAGCGCACCAGCCAGTTCTTCAACAACGTGTTCTTCGGAACCGGCCTCTGGCAGCCGCAGTAAATCACGGCATAGAATTGTAAGTGAATACCGTAAAACGCCCCGGTGCAAAAGCCGGGGCGTCAGACTGTCGATAAACTCGCGGAAAACCATAAATAAAAGTTTTTGGTCGAGCTTTTTTCAAAAAGCTCGCGGGTCGAGGGCAGAGCCCTCGTCGCCCGTCGCAACGGGCGAAACTCCCCTGTGTTCAAGAGCTTGGAGGGCTTGGGGACTTGCGATAGAAGTCCCCATTCTTCAATAGCATCCGCGAAGCGGATACCTTTTTCTTCAACCAGACGCCCCGGTGCAAAAGCCGGGGCGTCTGCTTTTGTAGCGGTATCTCCGATGGATTCAGAATGGGGTCTGGGGATACGTCCCCAGCGGGAGTTTGAGGGCAGCGCCCTCATTACAGATCATCGCGCAGCGATACCTTTTTCAACATGCAAAAACAGCCGCGCTTGCGCACGGCTGTTTTTTAGGGATTACTGATCGTCGTCACGACGCTTGCGTGTTGCGAATGCCACTGCACCCATCAGGATGCCGACAACTGCAACTGCAACCGGTGCGGATTCACCCGTCCGGACCGAGCCGGTCTTGGTGTTCACGCCGCCTGTCGGGACAGACTGCACAGTGGTTGTGGTGGTTTCACCGGAGGTCTGCGTGGTTGCCTCGGCGGTCTGCGTTTCCGATTCCGTGGTTCTGGTTCTCTCGTCCTCGTCATCGGTTTCGCTCACCGGCGTGGTTTCCGTCACGACGGTCGTCGTGCGGGTGTCACCCTCTGCCATCTCGCCGGTCACCCAGGTTGTCGTGGTGGTCACTGCTTCTGCATCGTCAATCATGATGATCGTTGCATCTGCATGGACTTCCTCCTCGCCGATCTTCACGAGCTTGCCGCCGTCGATCACGAAGGTGATGTCCGTTGCGACCTTGTAGCCGTGCGGAGCAACCTCCTCATGCAGCGTGTAGGTGCCGTCCGGCAGATTCTGAATCTCAGTCGGCTGATCGCCGGAAATCCAGACAAGGGTATCGCCGCTGCCGCTCTTGACCTCAGCACCTGCGCCCGGAACAACAGAGTTCTCCGGGAACTGAATCTGATTGCCGCTGCTGTCCTTGCCGGTCAGCTTGAGCTCTGCGCCCTTGATCTCCTTGCTGTGGACATCCTGCTTTGCAATCTTCACCTCGGCCGACACCGTCGTAGTCGTGACAACCGTGGTTTCAACAGCCTGACCCTCGTCGGACGATACCGTGGTGGTTACCGCCGTCGTCGTGGTTGTGGTTGTTGTGGTGGTCGTAGTCGTGGTAGTCGTGGTGGTTGTTGTCGTCGTCGTAGTGGTCGTGGTGGTCGTCGTCGTTGTTGTCGTAGTCGTAGTCGTAGTGGTTGTGGTCGTCGTGGTTTCCGGAGCAGGCGTCGTTTCGGTTACGGTGGTCGTTGCTGCCGGTGCCTCGGTCGTTGTGGTCACAGCGGCGGTCGTTGTCACAATCGCCTCATCAACCATGACGATCTCAGCATCTGCATGCACTTCCGTTTCACCGATCTTCACGAGCTTGCCGCCCTCGATCACAAATGTGATATCCGTTGCGACCTCGTAGCCGTTCGGCGCAGCCTTCTCATGGAGCGTATACACGCCGTCATCGAGGTTCTTAATCTGCGTCGGCTCAGTGCCGGAGATCCAGACAAGCTGCTCGCCGCTGCCGTTGACCAGCTCGGCGCCTTCGCCTGTCAGAACGGAATTCTCCGGGAATGTTACAGGATTGCCTTCGCTGTCCTTACCGGTCAGCGTCAGGGTTGCGCCGGGGAGCTCCTTGCTGTGGACATCCTGCTTGGAGATTGTCACATCCGCCAGTGCCTCGTCGATCATCACAATCTCGGTATCGGCCTCGACCTCTGCATCATTGATCTTCACGAGCTTGCCTCCCTCGATCACGAAGGTGATGTCCGTTGCAACCTTATAGCCGTTCGGAGCGACCTCCTCATGCAGCGTATAGGTGCCGTCGTCCAAATTGGTGATCTGCGTTGCCTCGTCGCCGGAAATCCAGACCAGCTTGTCGCCGCTGCCGGTTTTGACCTCAGCGCCGCTGCCCGGCTTCACGGTTCCGTCATGGAATGTCACAGGATTGCCTTCGCTGTCCTTACCGGTCAGCGTCAGCTCTGCGCCCTTGATTTCCTTGCTGTGGACGTCCTGCTTGGAGATTTTGACATTGGCCAGTGCCTCGTCAATCATCACGATCTCGGTATCAGCCTCGACCTCTGCATCATTGATCTTCACGAGCTTGCCGTCCTCGATCACGAAGGTGATGTCCGTTGCGACCTTGTAGCCGTTCGGAGCAACCTCCTCGTGCAGCGTATAGGTGCCGTCATCGAGGTTTCTGATGTCGGTCGGCTGATCGCCGGAAATCCAGACAAGGGTATCGCCGCTGCCGTTGACGAGCGTTGCGCCCTCACCCGGTACGAGCGAATCTGCCGGGAAGGTCAGGCTGTTGCCCTCGCTGTCCTTGCCGCTCAGTGTCAGGGTAGCGCCCTTGATTTCCTTGCTGTGGACATCCTGCTTGGAGATTTTGACATTGGCCAGTGCCTCGTCGATCATCACGATCTCGGTATCGGCCTCGACCTCTGCCTCATTGATCTTCACGAGCTTGTTGTTCTCGATCACGAAGGTGATGTCCGTTGCGACCTTGTAGCCGTTCGGAGCGACCTCCTCATGCAGCGTGTAGGTGCCGTCCGGCAGATTCTTGATGTCGGTCGGCTGATCGCCGGAAATCCAGACAAGGGTATCGCCGCTGCCGCTCTTGACCTCAGCGCCTGCACCCGGAACAACAGAGTTCTCCGGGAACTGAATCGGATTGCCGCTGCTGTCCTTACCGGTCAGCTTGAGCTCTGCGCCCTTAATCTCCTTGCTGTGGACATCCTGCTTGGAAATCTTCACGTCCGCACGAACTGCCGTCGTGGTGGCCGGTGCGGTGGTCGTGACGGAAGTGGTCGTCGTGACCTTTGCGGTCGTCGCCTTGGCCTCGGTCGTGGTGACCTTTGCCGTGGTGGTTGCCGCCTTGGTTGTGGTTGCCTTAGCGGTTGTAGTCGCCGCCTTGGTCGTTGTGGCCTTAGCGGTCGTAGTCGCCGCTTTGGTTGTGGTTGCCTTAGCGGTCGTGGTAGTTGTTGTGGTCGTGGTGGTTGTCGTAGTCGTGGTTGTCGTAGTCGTGGTTGTCGTAGTCGTGGTCGTCGTGGTCGTAGTTGTCGTGGTGGTCGTGGTTGTCGTAGTCGTGGTCGTAGTAGTCGTCGTAGTTGTAACCGGCGTGGTGGTGGTTGTAGCAGCCGCCGGTGTTGTCGTTGCCTTTGCGGTGGTAGTCGCCGCAGCAGTTGTAGTCGTCTTTGCGGTCGTTGTAGCTTCTTCCGCAGTCGTGGTCGTGGTCGTGGTGGTTTCGGTCGCGGTGACGGTCGTTGTGGTCGTGACCTTCGCGTTATCGAACATCACGATCAGGTTCTCGCCCTCTGCCACAGACTCGCTGCCGATCTTCGTCAGCTTGCCACCCTCGATCACAAATGTGATATCCGTTGCGACCTCGTAGCCGTCCGGTGCTGCCGTTTCGCTCAGCGTGTAGGTACCGTCAACGAGGTTCTTGATCTCAGTGTTCTCCTTGCCGGACACCCATTCCAGCGTCTTGCCCTCGCCGGTCGTCAGCTTTGCGCCCTCGCCCGGTTTCACAGAGCCTGCCGGGAACACAACGTCCTCGCCGTTCTTGTCCTTACCGGTCAGTGTCATGCTCGCGCCTTCCAGCTCGCTGTGATCGGTTGCATCCTGCTTGGAAATCTTCACGTCTGCAAGCGCCTCGTCGATCATCTCAACGACAGTGCCCTCTGCAACGGTCTCGCCGTTGATCTTCACGATCTTGCTGTCCTGAATCTCAAATGTCATATCCTGTGCGACTGCAAAGCCGGTCGGTGCAGTCTGCTCATGCAGCGTGTAGGTGCCGTCCACAAGGTTCAGCACGTTGGTCGTACCCTTGCCGGAAATCCACGCCAGCTTCTCGCCGCTGCCGTTCACGAGCTCTGCGCCCTCGCCAAGCTCCACGGAGCCTGCCGGGAATTCGACTGCGTCGCCGTTCTTGTCGGTTCCGGTCAGCGTCAGGGTTGCACCCTCGACTTCGCCGCCGAATGCGTCCTTCTTTGCGATCTTCACATCGCCCAGGCGCTCGTCGATCACGGTGATCACATTGCCCTCGGTGTAATCCTCGCCGTTGACCTTGACAATCTTGCCCTTCTCAATCTCGAAGGTCATGTCATGTGCAATCGCATAGCCGTTCGGCGCCGCCTCTTCATGAAGCGTGTAAATACCGTCAACGAAGTTCTTGACGTTCGTGGCTTCCGTGCCGGACACCCACTGAAGCGTCTTGCCCTCGCCGGATTTCAGCACTGCGCCCTTGCCAAGCTCGACAGAGCCTGCCGGGAATTCAACTGCATTGCCGTTCTTATCGGTTCCGGTCAGCGTCAGCGTTGCGCCCTCGACCTCTGCACCGAACTGGTCCGCCTTGTTGATCTTGACTTCCGCAAGTGCCTCGTCAACCATCACGACGACGGTGCCCTCAGCGACCTCTTCGCCGTTGATCTTCACGATCTTGCCGTTTTCGATCTCAAAGGTCATATCCTGCGCGACTGCAAAACCGGTCGGTGCAGTCTGCTCGTGCAGCGTGTATGCGCCGTCCTTGAGGTTCAGCACATTTGTTGTGCCGGTGCCGGAGATCCAGACCAGCTTTTCGCCGCTGCCGTTCACGAGCTCTGCGCCCGCGCCCAATTCAACGGAGCCTGCCGGGAAGACAACCGCGTCGCCGTTCTTGTCAGTTCCGGTCAGCGTCAGGGTCGCGCCCTTGACTTCGCCGCCGAATGCGTCCTGCTTTGCGATCTTCACATCCGGGCCGCCCGCCGTGGTTGTCGTGACAACCGTGGTCGCCGGTGCGGTGGTCGTGACGGAAGTGGTCGTGACCTTTGCGGTCGTCGCCTTGGCCTCGGTCGTGGTGACCTTTGCCGTGGTGGTTGCCGCCTTGGTTGTGGTTGCCTTAGCGGTTGTAGTCGCCGCCTTGGTCGTTGTGGCCTTAGCGGTCGTGGTAGTTGTTGTGGTGGTTGTGGTTGTCGTGGTCGTCGTGGTTGTGGTAGTGGTTGTCGTGGTCGTGGTGGTTGTCGTAGTCGTGGTGGTTGTCGTAGTCGTGGTCGTCGTGGTTGTAGTTGTCGTGGTAGTCGTCGTGGTCGTCGTAGTCGTTGTTGTTGTCGTAGTCGTGGTAGTCGTCGTAGTCGTAGTTGTAACCGGCGTGGTGGTTGTTGTAGCAGCCGCCGGTGTTGTCGTTGCCTTTGCGGTGGTAGTCGCCGCAGCAGTTGTGGTTGTCTTGGCGGTCGTGGTGTTCTCTGCCGCAGTCGTGGTTGTGGTTTCGGTCGTGGTAACGGTTGTCGTGGTCGTGACCTTCGCGTTATCGAACATCACGATCAGGTTCTCGCCCTCTGCCACAGACTCGCTGCCGATCTTCGTCAGCTTGCCGCCCTCGATCTCAAACGTAATCTCCGTTGCGACCTCGTAGCCATCCGGTGCCGCGGTTTCGCTCAGCGTGTAGGTACCGTCAACGAGGTTCTTGATCTGCGTGTTCTCCTTGCCGGACACCCACTCCAGCGTCTTGCCCTCGCCGGTCGTCAGCTTTGCGCCCTCGCCCAGTTTCACAGAGCCTGCCGGGAACACGACGTCTTCGCCGTTCTTGTCCTTACCGGTCAGCGTCATCGTGGCGCCTTCCAGCTCGCTGTGATCGATTGCGTCCTGCTTGGAAATCTTCACGTCTGCAAGCGCCTCGTCGATCATCTCAACGACAGTACCCTCAGCAACCGTTTCGCCGTTGATCTTCACGATCTTGCTGTCCTGAATCTCAAATGTCATATCCTGTGCGACTGCAAAGCCGGTCGGTGCGGTCTGCTCATGCAGCGTGTAGGTGCCGTCCACAAGGTTCAGCACGTTGGTCGTACCCTTGCCGGAAATCCACGCCAGCTTCTCGCCGCTGCCGTTCACGAGCTCTGCGCCCTCGCCAAGCTCCACGGAGCCT